>NZ_LT607752.1:2047500-2730000 GCF_900090265.1 Micromonospora rifamycinica | reverse complement strand
CGGTGGTCGTACCCAAGAGGGATCCGCCGCCGCTGCCACCCGCCGCCCCCGCGCGGACCATGGGGGAGATCCTGCGGTTGGCGGTCAACGACCCGCGTTTCGGCCTGCTGTCGGTCGCGATGTTCGTGGTGATGAGCGTGCTGGGCCTGGACGGCACGGTGCTGCCCTGGCTCTGGGCGGACGTGGTCGACGGCGGCAGCCCGTGGCTGCCGGCGATCGGCATCGTGGGCGCGCTGCTGGTCGTGCTGCCGCTGCCCTACTGGACCAACCTGCGTTTCCCCCAGTGGTGGGTGCGGCAGATGCTGCGGATGAGCCTGCGGCTGGTGCACGGGCAGACCGGCGCCCGCCGGACCAGTACGCACACCCCGGCCGAGGTGGTGGCCCAGAGCGGCGACACCGAGCGGGTGGTGCAGCTCGCCGACAACCTGATGGACCAGTTCATCGCCGTCATCATCATGGTGGTCATGACGGCGGTGACGGGCAGCCCCGTGCCGGGGTTGTTCTTCCTCGGCACGATGGCCGTCTCCGGGCTCGCCGCCACCCTGTTCGGGCCCCGGCTGGAGCGCTCCGCCCGGGACACCGTCGCCGCCCGCGCGGCCTTCGCCACCGCGCTGGTCTCCTCGCTGTCGGCGGCCCGGACGGTCAAGCTGGCCGGTGCGACCCGGCCGGTGCTCGACCATCTCTCAGCCCTGGACCTGGTGCGCAGCGACCGGCAGCGGCGGGAGATCGCCGCGCAGGTGTGGGCCCGCTCCACCCCGTCGGTGGTGAGCGGGCTGCTGCCGATCGGGGCGTGGGCGCTCTACCTGGCCGGTGGGCTGTCCGCCGGTGCCACCCTGGTCGCCGTCTCCACCCTCGGCGCGGCCCGCTGGTTCGCCTGGACCACCGCGGCACTGGTCTCGCAGTACCCGTCGGCCCGGGTCTGGACCCGGCGGACGGTGGCGATGACCGGGGTCGGGGCGTACTCGGCGAAGGTGCCCGGAGTGGACCTGGTCGCCGGTACCGCCCCCGCGCCGGAGCCGCCGCCGCGTCGGCCGCTGCGCCGGCTGGAACTGGCCGGCTTCGGGGCGCTGCACTCCGACGGCACCCTGGCCGTCCGGGAGGTCGACCTGACCGTGGACCGGGGGCAGCTCGTGCTGGTGGTCGGTCCGGTCGGCGCGGGCAAGTCGTCGCTGCTGCGGGCGCTGGCCGGGATCGTGCACCACGTCGGCGAGCTGCGCTGGAACGGCCAGCCGGTGACCGAGCCGGAGCTGTTCCTGCGCCCCGGTCAGGTCGGCTACGTCGGCCAGCTCCCCCGGGTGCTCTCCGGCACGGTGGCCGACAACATCGCCCTCGGGCACGACGTGGACGCCGCCGGTGCGGTGACCACCGCCCAGCTCACCCCCGATCTGGCGGCCGGGGGAGGGTTGGGGCTGCTCATCGGGCACAAGGGCACCCGGCTCTCCGGCGGGCAGTTGCAGCGGCTCGCGTTGGCGCGGGCGCTGGCGCCGCGTACCGAACTGCTGGTCGCCGACGACGTGTCGTCCGCGCTGGACGTCACCACCGAGCTGGCGCTCTGGGCGGCGCTGCGCGAGCACGGGGTGACAGTGGTCGGCTCCACCGCGAAACGGGCCGCGCTGGTCCGCGCCGACCACGTGGTGGTCCTGGTCGACGGCACGGTCGCCGCGCAGGGGCCGTGGCGGGACCTGGAGAACGACTGGGGTCACCTGGCCGGCTGACCCCGCCTCGCGCGGGGTCAGCCGGTGGTGGCCGGCGGGCAGGTCAGAAGGCGCGGGCGTACGGGTCGGGCCAGTCGGGGGCGGCACCGAGCTTGGCGGCGGCGCGGCGCGGCCAGTACGGGTCGCGGAGCAGCTCCCGGCCGAGCAGCACCAGGTCGGCCTCGCCTGCGGCGACGATCTGCTCGGCCTGCTCCGGCTCGACGATCAGGCCGACCGCGCCGGTCGGGACGCCCGCCTCGCGGCGGATCCGCGCGGCCATCGGCACCTGGTAGCCCGGCCCGACCGGGATGCTGGCTCCGGCCGCCGCCCCGCCGGAGGAGACGTCCACCAGGTCCACCCCGGTCGCGGCGAGTTCGGCGGCGAGGGCGACGCTGTCGTCCACCGTCCAGCCGCCGTCCACCCAGTCGGTGGCGGAGATCCGGGTGAGCACCGGCACCTGCTCGCCGACGGTGGCGCGGACCGCGCGGGCGACCTCCAGGGTGAGCCGCATCCGGGCGGCCCGGTCGCCGCCGTAGCCGTCGGTGCGGTGGTTGGTCAGCGGGGACAGGAACTCGTGCAGCAGGTAGCCGTGCGCGGCGTGGATCTCCACCACGGCGAAGCCGGCGTCGACGGCCCGGCCGGCGGCGGTGGCGAAGGCCGACACCACCCCGGCGATCCCGGCGGAGTCCAGCGCGGTCGGCCGCCGGTAGTCGGGCAGGAACGGGTCGGCTCCCGGGCCGACCGGCGTCCAACCGCCCTCGGCGTCCGGCACCCCGCCGTGCTGCCGCGCCCAGGGCCGGTAGGTGCTGGCCTTGAACCCGGCGTGCGCGAGCTGCACGGCGGGCACCGCCCCCTGCCCGGCGACGAACGCGGTGACCGGACGCCACGCGTCGACGTGCGCGTCGGACCAGATGCCGGTGTCCTGGGGGCTGATCCGTCCCTCGGGGACGACCGCGGTGGCCTCGGTGACGATCAGGCCGGCACCGCCGACGGCCCGGGAGCCGAGGTGCACCCGGTGCCAGTCGGTGGGCAGGCCGTCCGGGCCGGAGCTGTACTGGCACATCGGCGCCAGGGCGATCCGGTTCGGCAGGGTGACGCCGCGGAGGGCGAGGGGGGTGAACAGGGAACTCATGCGGGTGATCCTCCGGTACGGGCAGGTGGCGGTGCGGGGCGGGGCGCAGGGTCCGGGGGAGCGCCCGGCGCGCTCAGGCGGGTGCCGGCGTCAGCTCGTCGCGGCGGGCCGGCGGCTCGGCGTCGGCGGTCTCGTCGGCGTCGGTCAGGTCCCGCCGGCCGGCGGCGGCGTAGGCGTCCCGGTCCAGGGTGCCCTCGCGGGCGGCCACGATGGTCGGCACGACGGCCTGCCCGGCCACGTTGGTGGCGGTGCGGATCATGTCCAGGATCGGGTCGATGGCCAGCAGCAGACCGGCCCCGGCCAGCGGCAGGCCCAGCGTGCTCAGGGTCAGGGTGAGCATCACGATGGCACCGGTCAGGCCGGCGGTGGCGGCCGAACCGACCACCGAGACGAAGGCGATCAGCAGGTAGTCGCCGACGCCGAGGTCCACCCCGAAGACCTGGGCCACGAAGATCGCGGCGAGGGCCGGGTAGATCGCGGCGCAGCCGTCCATCTTGGTGGTCGCGCCGAACGGCACCGCGAAGGAGGCGTACTCGCGGGGGACGCCGAGCCGCTCGACGGAGCGCTGGGTCACCGGCATGGTGCCCACCGAGGAACGGGAGACGAAGGCCAGTTCGATCGCCGGCCAGGCACCGGCGAAGAAGCGCAGCGGGTTGAGCCGGGCGGCCGTCACCAGCAGCAGCGGGTAGACCACGAACAGGACGACCGCGCAGCCGACGTAGACCGCGGTGGTGAACTTCGCCAGCGGGGCCAGCAGGTCCCAGCCGTACGCGGCGACCGCGTGGCCGATCAGGCCGAGGGTGCCGATCGGGGCGAGTCGGATCACCCACCACAGCGCCTTCTGCACGATGGCCAGCACCGCCCGGTTGACCTCGACGAAGGGTTCGGCGGCCGCGCCGACCAGCAGCGCGGCGGCCCCGACGACCAGGGCGAGGAAGACGATCTGGAGCACGTTGCCCTCGACGAACGCGCCGACCGGGTTGGTCGGCACGATGCCGGTGAGGAAGTCCGTCCACGAGCCGGTGGTCTTCGGCGCGGTGGCGCCGCCGACGTCCAGGCTGACCCCCCGGCCCGGGTTGGTCACCAGGCCGAGACCGATGCCGATGCTCACCGCGATCAGCGCGGTGGCCCCGAACCAGAGCAGCGTCTTGAGCGCCAGCCGGGCGGCGTTGGCCACCCCGCGCAGGCTGACCACGCTGATCACGATGGCGGTGAAGACCAGCGGCGGCACGGCCAGCTTGAGCAGCTGGACGAAGAGTCCGCCGACGGTGTCGAGGGTGCTGGCCAGCCAGCTCAGGTCGTTGGCACGGGCGAGGAAGCCCAGGGCCACGCCGAGGACGAGGCCGAGCAGGATCTGGGCGGAGAAGGGGAATTTACGCAGGGTGGAAGACATGGGGTGTCCCGGGTCTGAAGGGGGTGGCCGGTGGGCAGCGTCAGGAGCGTGGCTGCGCCGGACAGACCCCGCTGGCCTGCCGTCGGAGATCGACGTACAGGCGCACGGTGAGGTGCCAGACATTGGTCATCGCCAGCCGACGCTACTCCGGGACGCTCGGCAGGTGGAAGGAGCGCTCGGCGTGAGGCTCCTTACAGGGGCGTTCTCGACGCGGCGACCGGTTCGTCATGTTCGGCACCGTCCGGCACGCTCCGTGCCGCAGGTCGGTGCCGGGTCAGCAGCAGCGCGGTGAGCAGGCCCCAGCCGACGCAGATCGCCAGCAGCAGCCGTTCCAGCCCGCCCAGCAGGCCGCCGCGACCCACCGTCAGCAGCCCCAGGGCGGTCGCCCCGGCCACCGGCAACGCCAGCACCCCGGACACCCGGGCCACCCGCCGCAGGGCCGGCGTCGCCGGGCGGAGGAAACCGATCACCAGCATCGCGAGCACGGTCACCCCGACCGCGGCGATGCTCGCCCCGCCGTGCACCAGGTCCGCCGGGGTCGCCGCCTCGAACGGCGGCAGCGGGCAGCCGGCGCTGCAGGTGACCGCGCCGGAGAGCACCGCGCCGACCGCGCCGGCCGCGAGCAGGACGGCCGCGGCCCGCAGCGCCGTCGGCAGCGCGGCGGCCAGCGCCAGCAGCGCCGCCGCCAGGGTGAAGACCCCCATCCGGTACGTCGACGCGAGAGCGCTGTCGGGGACACCGGCCTCACTGACGTACCCGCCCGCCGGGCTGCCGGGACCGGCGGCGACGGCGACGGTCACCGCGACCGCGCCGACCAGCACGCACCCGGCGGCGACCCACCCGGCGGCGGCCCGGACCGACGCGGCGTCAGGCACGGCGGTACGGGGTGGCCCGGCCGGGCCGGCGGACGACCGCCCCACCGGTGGGGGTCACTGCGTTGAACGGGGCCATGTCTCCAACCTATCCGCCCCCGGCACGGCCCACCGGGCGCGGATATCCTGACGGCCGGCGTCGGCGTGACCCGGGCCACGCCGGCCCGCCAGCCCCTTCCCACCCCCCGAAGGACGTGCGTCGATGACCGTGGCATACCTCGTGGCCGGAGTCCGTACCCCGATCGGCCGGTACGCCGGTGCCCTCGCCGGGGTGCGCCCCGACGACCTGGCCGCCCACGTGCTGCGCGAACTGGTCGCCCGCCACCCCTCGGTGGACTGGACCCGGGTCGACGACGTGGTGCTGGGCTGCGCCAACCAGGCCGGCGAGGACAACCGCAACGTGGCCCGGATGGCGGCGCTGCTGGCCGGCCTGCCGCAGGAGGTGCCCGGCAGCACCGTCAACCGGCTCTGCGGCTCCGGGCTGGACGCGCTGGCCACCGCCGCCCGCGCCGTGGTGGCCGGCGAGGCCGACCTGGTGCTCGCCGGGGGCGTCGAGAGCATGAGTCGCGCCCCGTTCGTCATGCCGAAGGCCGCCACCCCCTACTCCCGCGCCGCCGAGGTGTACGACACCACCCTCGGCTGGCGGCTGGTCAACCCGCTGATGAAAGCGGGTTGGGGCATCGACTCGATGCCGGAGACCGCCGAGAACGTGGCCGCCGAGTTCGGCGTCGACCGGCGGGCGCAGGACGAGTTCGCCCTGCGCTCGCAGCAGCGGGCCGCCAAGGCGCAGGCCGACGGCCGGTTCGCCGAAGAGATCGTGCCGGTGACCGTGCCGGCCGGCCGCCGGGAGACGAGGCTGGTCGAGGTCGACGAGCACCCCCGGGAGACGTCGCTGGCGAAGCTGGCCGCGCTGCCCACCCCGTTCCGGGACGGCGGTACGGTCACCGCCGGCAACTCCTCCGGGGTCAACGACGGCGCGGTCGCCCTGCTGGTCGCCTCCGCGGCGGCGGTGTCCCGCTACGGGCTCACCCCGCTGGCCCGGATCCGCGGCGCGGCGGCGGCCGGCGTACCGCCGCGGATCATGGGGATCGGGCCGGTCCCGGCCACCCGCCGGCTGCTGGACCGGCTCGGCGTCGCGCTGGCCGACGTCGACGTGATCGAGCTGAACGAGGCGTTCGCCGCGCAGGGGGTCGCGGTGCTCCGCGAGCTGGGCCTGCCGGAGGACGCCGAGCACGTCAACCCGAACGGCGGGGCGATCGCGCTGGGGCACCCGCTCGGGGCCAGCGGCGCCCGGCTGGCGTTGACCGCCGCCCTGGAGCTGCGCCGCCGGGGCGGTCGACGGGCGCTGGCCACCATGTGCGTCGGGGTGGGGCAGGGCATCTCCCTACTGCTCGAATCCGCCGACTGAGCCGGTCGTCGTCACCGACCGATAGGTGTCCGGCTGCTTAGGGTTACCGCCGGCCGTTCGGGCCGTCCTCCCTGCTGGGGCGGCCACAGATCGGGGTGAGCTGATCTCCCGCACCTGGACGGACGGGCCTAGAGTGGTCAGCACCACACGATCCGCGGGTCGGCCGGTGCGGCTCCGCGTGCCCGCGCACGCCGCCGACACCGGTGCCCTCCCGCACCGCGGCGACGAACTGGGGGCCAGTCAGCGATGCAGACGTCGGACGGACTTCCCGCCGAGATCGACCTGAGCCGGCCCAGCGCCGCCCGGGTCTACGACTACTTCCTCGGCGGCGCGCACAACTTCGAGATCGACCGGCGGCTCGCCGAACAGATCGCCAGCATGACCCCGAACCTCGCCGACACCATGCGCGCCGGCCGGGAGTTCCTGCGCCGCGCGGTCCGGGTGCTGCTCGACGCCGGCATCGACCAGTTCCTCGACATCGGCTCGGGCATCCCCACCGTCGGCAACGTCCACGAGGTCGCCCAGGCCGCCAACCCGCAGGCCCGGATCGTCTACGTCGACATCGACCCGGTGGCCGTGGCGCACAGCCGGGAACTGCTCGCCGGCAACGACCGGGCCGTCGCCATCCACGCCGACCTGCGCGAGCCGAAGCTGATCCTGGACGAGGCCCGGTCCAGCGGCCTGATCGACGTCGACCGGCCGCTCGGCATCCTGCTCGCCGGGGTCGTGCACTTCGTCCCGGACGCCGACCGGCCGGCGGAGATCCTGGCCACCCTGCGGGCCGCCGCCGCACCGGGCAGCTTCCTGGTCGTCTCGCACTCCACGTTCGAGGATCAACCCCAGGAGATGCTGGACGCGCAGCGGCTCTCGGCGCGCACCGACACCGAGATCACGCTACGGTCCCGCGCCGAGGTCACCGGCTTCTTCGGTGACTGGACTGTGCTGGAGCCCGGCGTGGTGCACATGCCGTTGTGGCGGCCCGACTCCCCGTCCGACGTGGACGAGCACCCCGAGCGGTTCGGGGCGTTCGGCGGCGTCGCCCGGTACGACCGCACAGCCGGCTGAGCCGACCATGTCCGCCGTTCCGGACTCCGGCGGCACCGACGCCCGGCCGGGTGCCCAGGGCTACGCCGCCGACTGGGCACGGGCGGTACGCCGGCTCGGGTTCGTGCCGATGAGCGCGGACGAGACCGAGCGGCTGCTGCTCGTGCACACCGTACGGTTGGCGCAGGCCCTGCTCGCCGACGACTTCTCCACCACCCCGGCGGAGGAGGTCGGCCGGGCGTTGGTGGAGGCGCACCTGACCGAGCCGCGGATCCTGGACTGGTCGGTGCGGGCGCTCGGCGAGCAGTTGCCGCAGCGGGTGCTGCCCCCGGTCGACCTGCCGTCCGACCTGACCACCCGGGTGGCCGCCCTCCAGGGTGGACTGGCCGCCGGATTCGGCCGCGCGCTGCGGGACCGTACCTTCAGCCAGCAGGAACGGATCGCCCGCTCGGCGTGGCAGGCCCGGGACGCGGTGGAGCGGGCGCTGCGGGACAGCGAGGCCCGGTTCCGGGCCGTCTTCACCGGCGCGGCCATCGGTATCGGCATCGCCGGCATCGACGGTCAGATCATCGACGTCAACCAGTCCTTCGCCGACATGCTCGGCTACACCCCGGAGGAGCTGCGGCAGACCAACGTCGCGTCGCTCTTCCACGCCGAGGACGCGGCCGGCATGTGGGAGCTGTACCAGGAGCTGATCGAGGGCAAGCACGACAGCGTACGGGTGGAGAAGCGCTACTACCGCAAGGACGGCAGCGTCGTCTGGACCGACCTGGCCGTCTCGCTGATCCGCCACGACGACGGTCGACCCCGGTTCACCGTCGCGATGATCGAGGACATCACCCAGCGGTACGAACTCCAGCAGCGGCTGCGCTTCCAGGCGCTGCACGACCCGCTCACCGGCCTGCCCAACCGGACGCTGTTCTTCGAGACCCTCGGTCAGGTCTTCGCCGACGCCGCCCCCGAGCAGCGGATCGGCGTCTGCTTCCTCGACCTGGACGGCTTCAAGGCGGTCAACGACAGCCTCGGCCACGACCTCGGTGACCGGCTGCTGGTCACCATCGCCCGACGGCTCTCCGACTGCGTGATCGGCCAGGGGCACCTGGTGGCCCGGATGGGCGGCGACGAGTTCGTCATCCTGGTCAACGGCGGAGAGGGGATCGACGATGCGGTGGGCGTCGCCGAGTTGGCGCTGGCCGCGGTGGCCGCCCCGGTGCTCGTCGGCGACCACCAGCTCGCCGTCTCGGCCAGCATCGGGGTGGTCGAGTGCCCGGCCAGCGAGACCAGCGTCTCCGAGCTGATGAAGGCCGCCGACACCACGCTGTACTGGGCGAAGGCGGAGGGCCGGGGCCGCTGGGCGGTGTACGACCCGGAGCGCAGCGCCGCCGACATCGCCCGGTCCGCCCTGGCGGCGGGCCTGCCGGCAGCCCTCGACCGGGGCGAGTTCGTGGTCCACTACCAGCCGATCGTCTCCCTGCTGGACGGCTCGATGATCGCGGTGGAGGCGCTGGTCCGCTGGGCGCACCCGGAGCTGGGTCTGGTCGGCCCCGACCGGTTCATCGGGTTGGCCGAGGAGACCGGGCTGATCGTCCGGCTCGGGGAGTGGGTGCTGAGGCAGGCGTGCCGCGACGCCCGCGCCTGGCACCGCGAGTTCCCCGAGGCGAAACTGGTGGTCAGCGTCAACCTGGCGGCCCGGCAGGCGGACGACCCGGCGATCGTGGACACGGTGGCCAGTGCGCTGAGCCGGACGGGCCTGCCGGCGGAGCTGTTGCAGCTGGAGCTGACGGAGAGCGCCGTGATGGGCACCGCCGGGGAGCCGTTACGGTCGTTGTACCGGTTGGCCGACCTGGGGGTACGGCTGGCGATCGACGACTTCGGCACCGGCTACTCCAACCTGGTCTACCTGCGGCGGCTGCCGATCCACTGCCTGAAGCTGGCCGGTCCGTTCGTCGAGGGCATCCGGGGTGTCGGCGACGGGTCTCCGCCCGACCACCGTGACGAACGGATCGTCGACGCCCTGGTCCGGTTGGCGCACGCACTGGAGCTGTGGGTGACCGCCGAGGCGGTGGAGACCGGGGAGCAGGCGGAGCGGTTGCGGGCGCTGCGCTGCGACACCGGGC
This sequence comes from Micromonospora rifamycinica, assembly GCF_900090265.1. Classification (NCBI taxonomy): domain Bacteria; kingdom Bacillati; phylum Actinomycetota; class Actinomycetes; order Micromonosporales; family Micromonosporaceae; genus Micromonospora; species Micromonospora rifamycinica. Next base: position 2,720,340 of record NZ_LT607752.1, on the reverse strand, counting down.
AGGGCCGCTGGTTCGGCCCGCCCACCCCGGCGGGCCAGATCACCGCCCGCCTGCGGGGCGGCATCGGATCGGGACCGGACGGGGGAGAGGTGGCGGGGTGAGCCTGACCGACGGCGGGACGGCGGCCTCGGTGATCGCGGCGCTCGCGATCGTCGCCGGCCTGGCCGGGGTGGTGGTGCCCGGCCTGCCGGCGCTGCCGCTGTGCTGGGGCGGGGTGCTGGTCTGGGCGCTCTTCGGCGGTGCCGGGCCGGGCCGCTGGGCGGTGCTCGGCGCGGCCACGGTGGTCGCCGCCGCCGGTGCCGTGGTCAAGTACGCCTGGCCGGGGCGCAACCTGAAGCGCACCGGGGTGCCCACGTCGTCCCTGCTCGTCGGGGGTCTGCTCGGGCTGGTCGGGTTCTTCGTCATCCCGGTGGTGGGCCTGGTGATCGGCTTCGTCGGCGGGGTGTGGGGGGCCGAGCGGCTGCGGCTGGGCAGCAACCAGCTCGCCTGGCCGGCGACCGTCCAGGCGTTGAAGGCGGCCGGCCTGTCCATGCTGGTGGAGTTCCTGGCCGGGCTGCTCGTCGCCGCCCTCTGGGTGGCGGGCCTACTGCTCACCTGACCCCCCACGACACAGCCATGATCGACTCACCTGTGCCGGCGTGGGCCGGCATGATCGACTCACCCATCCTGGCAGGGGCGGCATGATCGACTCTTCCTGTGCGGGCGGGGGCCGGCATGATCGACTCTCCCCTGCCGGGGGCATGGTCGACTCAGTTGGGTCGTTGATGCGGTATCCGGTCGCTGGGACAGCGCAACATCGACCCAGGTGTGTCGATCAAGACGGGGTGGGTCGCCGAGGCTGGGCGGAAGATCGGGCAGCGGTGGTGATCTGTCTGGTCAGGTGATCAACGCCTGGTAGCCCGCCTCATGCGCCCGCACTCGGTGACGGAGATGCGCTGCTACTGGGCCGCCGGTAGGAATGCTGAGAATCGACGTGATCAAATAGCGATTTCGTGTACTCGTATCGGCATGTCGTCTGCAAAACTGCAATCTGATCTGGAGTTCGCCCCGGGTTGCGCCACTTCCCATCCTTGACCTGAAAGGGCAACCTGGACGGCAGGGACTTCACCTTCGGGAGGCGATCATGCGCTGGCTCATCATCCTCATCGTCGTATTGTTGGCCGTCGTGGCCCTGGCACTGTGGCGCCGCAGTCGGCGGACGGCGATCGACGGGGACCGCCGGGTCCGCGACCTGGCGGCGTCGGCGGAGGCCCGCCGCCGGCTGGACGACCACCGGAACCCGACGGACGGCAGTAACCTCCGCAGCTCCGGTGGGAGTCTCTGACGGGGCGGTTCACCCTCGTGTCGGCACCAGCCCGCCGGGGTCGGCTCGGCGGGAACGCGCCGACCTCGTCGTGCGGCGGCCGGGCGTCGTATCGACGGACATGATGTTGATCGCCTCTTGCCGGCCGGCGCCGAGCGGGTCGACGTGTCAGCATTCCGTCGACAGCCTTATGCCCCTCAGGCATGAATATGACTGCTGGGCATACTCCCCGCGCCGTTGCCATTGGCCAGGGGCGGTCGGCCCGGTGTCGACCGGGGACGGCGGTGCGGGACGTCCGTCGGGTACGGCGGGACGCCGTACGTGAGAGAGAGGTGGACGCCCCGCGCCGCCGTGAGCCGGGCTCCTGCCGAGCGCCCGGCGTCGGCCCGTCGCGATCGGGCCTGGTCACGGGCTCAAGCATGCGGCGGTGCGCGGCTCGGGGCAATCTGATTACCGCGGGCTGGGGACGCCCCACTGCCCCGCTGGGACGTCCCTCCCGCCTGGGTCGGCGTCCCTCCCGCCTGGCTGGGAACGTCCCCATTGCCCACTGGGGATGCCGCTACTGCCGGGCCGGGGTGCGCGATGTAACGAGTTCGGCACCGGCGACGGATTGACCGTGGTTATCGGCGGGACGAGACTCGGGCGCACTCGTACCGGGACCACCCGGGCGGTACCGGGTACCACCTCACGGAGGTGTGCTGTGGCCACGACGCCCCCGCCGACCAGCGGACGACCGACCAACGGACAATCGACCGCCGGGCAACCGCCGACCGCGCCGCCGGACGACGACGCCCGACGGCTCGCCGAACTCGGCTACCAGCAGGAGCTGCGCCGCACGTGGAGCGGCTTCTCCAACTTTGCCATCTCGTTCTCGATCATCTCGATCCTGGCCGGTTGCTTCACCACGTTCGGCCAGGCGTGGAACAACGGCGGGCCGGTCGCCATCTCCTGGGGCTGGCCGCTGATCTCGCTGTTCATCCTGATCATCGGTTTCTGCCTGGCCGAGCTGGTGTCGGCGTACCCGACCGCCGGGGGGATCTACTGGTGGGCGGCGAAGATGGGCCGGCCGGTGCACGGCTGGTTCACCGGCTGGCTCAACCTGATCGGCCTGGTCGCTGTCACCGCGTCGGTGGACTACGGCTGCGCCACCTTCCTCAACCTCACCCTGTCGGCGCTCTTCGACGGGTGGGAGGGGACGCTGCGGCAGGCGTTCGTCCTGTTCGTGATCATCCTGGCCCTGCACGGGCTGATCAACATCTTCGGGCACCGGATCATCGACGTACTCCAGAACGTCTCGGTCTGGTGGCACGTGGCCGGCGCGGCCGCCGTGGTGGCCATCCTGCTGCTGGTGCCGGACGAGCACCAGAGCTTCCAGTTCGTGTTCACCGAGCGGTTCAACAACTCGGGCTTCGGTGACGGCGACACCGGTGGGCTGACCTTCTGGTTCTACGTGCTGCCGCTGGGCTTCCTGCTCACCCAGTACACGATCACCGGATTCGACGCCTGCGCGCACGTCTCGGAGGAGACCCGGGGTGCGTCGCAGGCCGCCGCCAAGGGGCTGTGGCGGTCGATCTTCTATTCGGCGGTGGGCGGCTGGATCCTGTTGCTGGCCTTCCTGTTCGCCGCCACCGACGTGGACGCGATCAACGCGGCCGGCGGGTTCTCCGGGGCGATCTTCGAGTCCGCGTTGACGCCGTTCTTCTTCAAGACGGTCATCATCATCTCCACCATCGGGCAGTTCTTCTGCGGGATGAGCTGCGTGACCTCGATGAGCCGGATGACGTACGCGTTCAGCCGCGACCGGGCGGTGCCGGGCTGGCGGCTGTGGTCCAAGGTCGACCGCAACGGCACCCCGGCCAACGCGATCATCGGGGCGACGCTGGCCGGTCTGGTGCTCACCCTGCCGGCGCTCTACCAGAGCGGCGGCGTCCCGGTCGCGTTCTACGCGGTGGTGTCGGTGGCGGTGATCGGCCTCTACCTGTCCTTCGTCATCCCGATCGCGCTGCGGCTGCGCCTCGGCGACCGGTTCCAGCCGGGGCCGTGGACCCTCGGCCGGAAGTACAAGCTGTTCGGCTGGATCGCGGTGGTCGAGATCGTGGTCATCTCGGTCTACTTCGTGTTGCCGATCGTGCCGGCCGGGGTGCCCGGCAACGCGGAGTTCAGCTGGTCGGCGGTGAACTACGCGCCGCTGGCCGTCGGTGGGGTGCTGCTCGGGGTGGGCATCTGGTGGTACGCCTCGGCCCGGAAGTGGTTCACCGGCCCCCGCCGGACCGTCGACCTGCCCCCGCCGGGGTCGCCCGCGGCGGTGGACCCCGCGCGGGCCGACGAGCCGGCCTGACGACCCCACGCACCACGGGCAGCCCCTGGTGGGGCCTCCGGAGAGAGGCCTCGGCCAGGGGCCGCCCCGGTCGGGCCGGCGGATGTCCTGCCGCGCCGGATCAGGGCACCGTCAGAGGTAGATGCTGTTGCTGAAGGTCAGCGGGACGAAGCTGGTGGAGCCGCCGTAGCTCCAGGTGATGAAGGCGTCCGCGCCGGTCTTGTACTCCCCGGTGGACCGGGGGTACTCGGTGTCGGCGCTCGCCGTGGTGGTGCTGTAGAGGGTGTGCGTGTTGTAGGTGACCTGGGTGCCGTAGCGGAACAGGGCGACCTCGACCTGGATCGCGTAGACCGGGTAGGTACACCGCACCGTGGCCAGGCCCTCCTCGCCGCCACCGTACGGGCCGCCGTAGTAGACGAACGGCGTGCTCGGCGTCAGCGTGCAGGTGACGGTGATGGAACCGACGGTGCCCGTCACCGAGGTCGAGGCGAGCGTGCCGACGGAGCCGGCCGGCCGGCCGATGGTCCCGGCGGAGAGGGAGGACAGCGGGCCGGTCGACTCGGCACCGGCGGCGGGTGCGGCCTGGGCCGGGGCGGCCACCGCGAGCAGCACGGTGGACAGGGCGGTCGCCACCATGGCGGCGAAGGACCGGGGCGTGCCGCGCAGAATTGCTCTCGTCATGACGTGTCCTTTGTGCGTCGTGCTGGAATGGTTCGGGCGGTCGGAATTCCTGTCGGGTGCGGCGGACGCGCCGTTTCTCCGCAGGCCGCACCGGCGCATGGCGCGCACATGCGCAGGTGGTTGGCGGGGGAGTGGGGCGGGTCGTTCGAGAAAAGGCGGTACGCCGAACCCGGTTGGTCAGAGTCTGGCAAGGCGGCGGCGCTCCCGCAAGGTCACTGTGTGATTGGCGATAGCCGTTCCGAGGGTCTGTCCGAATGGATGAACGGCGTGTCGCCGCAGTTCTTTCCCGGGTTGGAGATAATCGTTTCCGGTGTTGTGCGCCCCGGCAATTCCCAGTGGTAATCGATGCCACCGGAGCGCACCACCAGCCGGGCGGGTCGTCGGGCGCGGGGACCGCCCGGAGCCACCGCGCCGGACACCCCGGGCGGCAGTGGCGGGCGACGGCTCCGGAGCGGGACGGCGTACCCCGGGAGCGGGTTTGCCGGGACGCCCGGACGGGGCATTGACGGTGATCCGCTAGGCCGGTAGACCTTGGTGATGGAGGCGCACGGATGAGGAAAGCCCCGCTCACGCTGGAACAGCTCCGGGTCGCCGTCGCCGACGGCGAGATCGACACGGTGGTGCTCGCCCTGACCGACATGCAGGGCCGCCTCCAGGGCAAACGGTTCCACGCCCCGTTCTTCCTCGACCAGGTGGTCGCCAACGGCAGCGAGGGCTGCAACTACCTGCTCGCCGTGGACGTCGACATGAACACCGTCGACGGGTACGCCATGTCGAGCTGGGAACGCGGCTACGGCGACTTCGCCATGCGTCCCGACCTGTCCACCCTGCGCCGGATGCCGTGGCAGCCGGGCAGCGTCCTGCTCCTGGCCGACCTGGAGTGGCTGGACGGGTCCGGCCCGGTGGTCGCCTCGCCCCGGCAGATCCTGCGCCGGCAGCTCGACCGGCTGGCCGACCACGGGCTGACCGCGTACGCCGGCACCGAGCTGGAGTTCGTCCTCTACCGCGACTCGTACGAGGACGCCTGGCAGCGCGGTTACCGCGACCTCACCCCGGCCAACCAGTACAACGTGGACTACTCGCTGCTCGGCACCGCCCGGGTGGAGCCGCTGCTGCGCCGGATCCGCACCGAGATGGCCGGCGCGGGGCTGACCCCGGAGAGCGCCAAGGGCGAGTGCAACCTCGGCCAGCACGAGATCGCCTTCCGCTACGACGAGGCGGTGGCCTGCGCCGACCACCACGTGATCTACAAGAACGGGGCGAAGGAGATCGCCGCCCAGGAGGGCATGTCGATCACCTTCATGGCCAAGCCGAACGCCCGGGAGGGCAACTCCTGCCACATCCACTTCTCGCTGCGCGACGTCGACGGCCGTTCGGCGATGCTCGGCGACGGGCCGGCGCAGCTCAGCGTCACCGGGCAGCGGGTGCTGGCCGGGCTGCTCGCCACCATGCGGGAGATGAGCCTGCTGTTCGCCCCCAACATCAACTCCTACAAGCGCTACCAGCCCGGCTCGTTCGCGCCGACCGCGCTGCGCTGGGGCACCGACAACCGCACCTGCGCGCTGCGGCTGGTCGGTCACGGGCAGGGGATGCGGGTGGAGAACCGGGTGCCCGGCGCGGACGTCAACCCGTACCTGGCGATCGCCGCCCTGGTCGCCGGGGCCGTGCACGGCATCGAGCAGGAGCTGGAGCTGGCCGACGAGTGCACCGGCAACGCCTACGACGACCCGTCCGCCGAGCGCGTCCCACCCACCCTCCGCGACGCCCTCACCCTCTGGCAGACCTCCGACATCGCCAAGGCAGCCTTCGGCGAGGAGGTACACGCCCACTACACCAACATGGCGAAGGTCGAGCTGTCCGCCTTCGACGCCGCCGTAACCGACTGGGAACTGACCCGTGGCTTCGAACGCCTCTAACCCCACCCCCACCCCCACCCCCACCCCCACCCCCCTCACCCCACCCCCCTCACCCCAACCCCCTTCCCGCGTCGATCTTGGAGTTGTGGTGGACGATATGTGGTGTGACGTGGCTTATGTAGGGCACCACAACTCCATGATCGACGGGGAAAGGGGTGGGGTGTGACGCGGGTGGTGGATCCGGCTCGGGGGGAAGTGGTGGCGGAGGTCCCGGGCGTGGAGGTGGGGGAGGTGGATGGGGCTGTCTCGCGGGCCGCCGTCGCGTTCGAAGCGTGGCGGGGGGTGGCGCCGGGGGAGCGGGGGCGGATTCTGCGGCGGTTCGCGGGGATGGTGGACGCGCACCTGGAGGAGTTAGCTCAGCTGGAGGTGCGCAACGCGGGGCACACCATCGGTAATGCACGGTGGGAGGCGGGCAACGTCCGTGACGTGCTCGACTACTACGCGGGGGCGCCGGAGCGGCTGACCGGGCAGCAGATCCCGGTGCCCGGCGGCTGGGACGTCACCTTCCACGAACCGCTCGGCGTGGTCGGGGTGATCGTGCCGTGGAACTTCCCGATGCCCATCGCCGCCTGGGGTTTCGCCCCGGCGCTGGCCGCCGGCAACACGGTCGTGCTCAAGCCCGCCGAGCTGACCCCGCTGACCGCGCTGCGGCTGGCCGAGCTGGGGCGCGAAGCCGGCCTGCCGGACGGGGTGTTCACCGTGCTGCCCGGTCGGGGTGACGTGGTCGGCGAACGGTTCGTCACCCACCCGGCCGTGCGCAAGGTCTGCTTCACCGGCTCCACCGAGGTCGGCACCCGGATCATGGCGGGCTGCGCCGCCCAGGTGAAGCGGGTCACCCTGGAGCTGGGCGGCAAGAGCGCCAACCTGGTCTTCGCCGACGCCGACCTGGAGAAGGCGGCGGCCACCGCGCCGTACGCCGTGTTCGACAACGCCGGCCAGGACTGCTGCGCCCGCTCCCGGATCCTGGTCCAGCGTCCGGTGTACGACCGGTTCCTGGAGCTGCTCGAACCCGCGGTCCGGGCGCTGCGGGTGGAGGACCCGGCCGCCGAGACCGCCGAGATGGGGCCGCTGATCTCCGCCGCCCACCGCGACCGGGTCGCCGGCTACCTCGACGGCGCGACGGTCGCCTTCACCGGCACCTGCCCCGAAGGCCCAGGCTTCTGGCACGCCCCGACGGTGCTGCTCGCCGACTCCCCGGCCGACCGGCACTGGCGGGAGGAGATCTTCGGGCCGGTCGTCTCGGTGCTCCCCTTCGACGACGAGGCCGACGCCGTCCGGCTCGCCAACGACACCGAGTACGGCCTGTCCGGCTCGATCTGGACCCGGGACGTCGGCCGGGCGCTACGGCTGGCCCGCGCGGTCCAGGCGGGCAACCTCAGTGTCAACTCGCACTCCTCGGTGCGCTACTGGACCCCGTTCGGTGGGATGAAGCGTTCCGGGCTCGGCCGTGAGCTGGGCCCGGACGCGCTGCACGCCTTCACCGACGTCAAGAACGTCTTCATCGGCACGGAGGAGTGACGCCAGTGCAGGGTCGGTTACAGGACCGGGTCGCCGTGGTGACCGGAGCGGGCAGCGGGATCGGGTTGGCCACCGTGCGGCGGTTCGCCGCCGAGGGGGCCCGGGTGGTCTGCGTCGACATCGACGACGAGGCCGGCGGTCGGGCCGCCGAAGAGGTCGGCGGGGAGTACGTGCACACCGACGTCGCCGACGAGGCGGCCGTGCGGAGCCTCTTCGACGGGGTGGTCGAGCGGCACGGCCGGGTCGACGTGGCGTTCAACAACGCCGGCATCTCCCCGCCCGACGACGACTCCATCCTCGACACCGGGCTGGACGCCTGGGAGCGGGTGCTGCGGGTCAACACCACCAGCGTCTACCTGTGCTGCAAGTACGCGATCGGGCACATGCGCCGGCAGGGCAAGGGGTCGATCATCAACACCGCCTCGTTCGTGGCGCTGATGGGGGCGGCCACCTCGCAGATCGCGTACACCGCGAGCAAGGGCGGGGTGCTGGCGATGACCCGGGAGCTGGGCGTGCAGTTCGCCCGGGAGGGCATCCGGGTCAACGCGCTCTGCCCCGGCCCGGTCGCCACCCCGCTGCTGATGGAGCTGTTCGCCGCCGACCCGGAGCGGGCCGCCCGCCGGCTGGTGCACGTGCCGATGGGCCGGTTCGGCGCACCGGAGGAGATCGCCGCCGCGGTGGCCTTCCTGGCCAGCGACGACGCCTCGTTCATGACCGCCGCGCAGTTCGTCGTCGACGGCGGCATCACCGGCGCGTACGTCACCCCGCTGTGACCGGCTCCGCCCGGCCCGGCCCGGTCGGCGACCACCCCGGCCACCCGCCGGCCCGCGCACTCCGGCCCGCGGGGACCGGCCGGCGGGCACGTCCGCTGATCGGGATCACCGGGTACGTCGAGCCGGCGAGCTGGGCGGTCTGGCGGGACGTCCCGGCGTCGCTGGTGCCGCAGGCGTACGTCCGCTCGGTGACCGCCGCCGGGGGCCGGGCCGTGGTGCTGCCCCCGGACGACCTGGACGCCGACGTGGTCGACGTCCTCGACGGGCTGCTGCTGGCCGGGGGCGCGGACGTCGGCCCGGAGCGTTACGGCCAGCCGGTGGACCCGCGCACCGAACCCCGGCCGGACCGGGACGCCGGGGAGTCCGCCCTGCTGGCCGCCGCGTTCGCCGCCGACCTGCCGGTGCTCGGGGTGTGCCGGGGCATGCAGTTGCTGGCCGTCGCGTACGGCGGGACGCTGCACCAGCACCTGCCGGACGTGGTGGGCCACGACCGGCACCGCCCCGCCCCCGGGGTGTACGGGGCGCATCCGGTGCGGTTCGCCCCGGGGAGCCGGACGGCGACCGTGCTGGCCGGGGTGGAGCGGGTCAACTCGTACCACCATCAGGGGGTGGCCGACCCGGGCGGCCTCACCGTCACCGGCTGGGCCGACGACGGGGTGGTGGAGGCGGTGGAGGACCCGGCCCGGCGGTTCCTGCTCGGGGTGCAGTGGCATCCGGAGAACGACGACGACCCGCGCCCGGTGACCGCCCTGGTCCGGGCGGCCCGCCCGGGCTGACCACCGCCGCGCCGACGGCCCGGCCGCGCGGCCCACCGTGTCGACGTTTCCGGGACGGTCTTCCTGCCTGGTGGGAACGACGTTCCCGGAATGCGGTCGGCGGCGGCAGGATGGCGGCATGGGGACCGTGTATCCGGCGCTGGACGGGCGACTGCGGGAGTTCGTCGAGGCGCAGCCGATGTTCTTCGTGGCCACCGCGCCCAGCGGCGCCGAGGGGCACGTCAACGTCTCGCCGAAGGGGATGCGCGGCACCTTCGTCGTGCTCGGCCCACACCGGGTGGCCTGGCTGGACTACCACGGCAGCGGGGCGGAGACGATCGCCCACCTGCGGGACAACGGCCGGATCACGCTGATGTTCTGCGCCTTCGACGGCCCGCCGAAGATCCTCCGGCTGCACGGCCGGGGCGTCGCCACCCCGGTCACCGACCCGGGCTTCGCCGCCCTGCTGGCCGCCTTTCCCGACCCGCCCGACCTGCACGCCGTCCGGGCCGTGATCGACGTGGCCGTGGAGCGGGTCAGCGACTCCTGCGGCTTCGCGGTGCCCCTGATGGACTACCGGGGCGACCGGGACCTGTTGCTCACGTCACACTCCCGGCGTACCGCCGACGACCTGGTCACCTACCGGGCGACCAAGAACGCCGCCAGCATCGACGGTCTGCCGGTGTTCTGAGGCCGGTCCGCCCGCCCTCCACGGGCTCCCGCCGTGCGCCGTCGGGAGAGTGACGGCAGGATGAGGCACGGGTTACCAGCGTCCGCCGGAACCCCCGCGTTACGTTTCCGACCCGTCGGGGTAGAAGACGTGGCGCGGCCGGCGTCAGCCGGGGCGTACTGGGGGGCACGACCGGCCGAGCAGGGGGCGCGGATGAGCTCGTCCTATGGGGGCGAGGAGGGACGAGGGTTGTCCTTCCTGTCGGCTGCCGACGCCCCCCGGTCTGGCAGGGCCACCCCGTCCGGGAGTTCGACGCCGCCCGGGGGCACCGTGCCCGGTGACCCCGCTCCGCCCGCCCTGCCGAGGCTGGCGCCGGCCCTGGCGGCGTCCTTCGCCGCGGGTGGCGAGATGGGCCGCCTGCTGGCCGCGCACGACTGGTCGACCAGCCCGTTGGGCACCCCGGACACCTGGCCGTCGGCGCTGTGCCACGCGGTCGGCATGATGCTCTCCTCGCGTGCGCAGATCGTGATGTTCTGGGGTCCTGAACAGCTCGCCTTCTACAACGACGCCTACCGGCCGACCATCGGCGACAAGCACCCGCAGGCGCTCGGCCGATCGGCCCCCGAGCACTGGGCGGAGACCTGGGACGCGCTCGGCCCGCTGCTGGACGGGGTGCGCCGCACCGGGGAGGCGTACCGGGGCGAGGACCATCCGTTCCTGCTCGACCGGCACGGCTTCGTCGAGCAGGTCTACTTCGACATCTCCTACGACCCGATCCGGGACGCCGACGGCGGCGTCAACGGGGTGTTCTGCTTCGTCAACGAGACCACCGGCCGGGTTCTCGGCGAACGACGGTTGCGGGCGCTGGCCGAACTCGGCTCGCGGCTCGGCGCGGCGGGCAGCATGGCGGAGCTGGGGCAGGCGACGGCGGGTGTGCTGGACGGGCACCGGGACGACGTCCCCTTCGCCCTGGTCCACCTGACCGACGAGACCGGCCGCCCGGTGCTGACCGGAGCCAGCGGTATCGATCCGGACCGGGTGCCGGCCGAACTGCCGAGCGTGCTGTCCCGGGTCGCCGCCGGTGGGGTGGCCGCCCGGATCGACGTGGCCGAGCTGTGCGGCGAGGTGCCCCAGGGTGTCGCCGAGCAGGCCCTGGCGCTGCCGCTCACCGCCACCAGTGAGCCGGCCGGGGTGTTGGTGGTCGGCCTCTCCGCCCGGCTGCCGTTCAACGACGAGTACCGCGACTTCGTGGGCCTGATCGCCGCCCAGGTCTCCCGGGTGGTCGGCCAGCAGCGGGTCTACGAGCAGGAGCGGGCCCGCGCGGCCGAGCTGGCCGCCCTGGACCGCGCCAAGACCAACTTCTTCGCCAACGTCAGCCACGAGTTCCGGACCCCGCTGACCCTGGTGCTCGGCCCGCTGGAGGACATGCTGGCCGATCCGGCGCTGCCGCCGGCGCACCTCGACCGGCTGACCGTGATGCACCGCAACGCGCTGCGCCTGCTCAAGCTGGTCAACACGGTGCTCGACTTCTCCCGGCTGGAGTCCGGCCGGCTGGCCGCCCACTACCAGCCCACCGACCTCGCCGCGTACACCGCCCGGCTGGCCAGCACCTTCCGCTCCGCGACCGAGCGGGCCGGGCTGCGGCTGGTGGTGGACTGCCCGCCGCTGCCCGCGCCGGTCTTCCTGGACCGGGACATGTGGGAGAAGATCGTCCTCAACCTGCTCTCCAACGCGCTGAAGTTCACCTTCGAGGGTGAGATCCGGGTCCGGCTGGTCGCGGCGGACGACGCGGCCCGGCTGGAGGTGTCCGACACCGGGGTGGGCATCGTCGCCGAGGAGCTCCCGCACGTCTTCGAGCGGTTCCACCGGGTGCCGGGGGCGCGGTCGCGTAGCCACGAGGGCACCGGGATCGGCCTGGCCCTGGTCCGTGAGCTGGTCGAGATGCACGGCGGCACGGTGGCCGCCGCGAGCCGGGTCGACCAGGGCACCAGGTTCACGGTGACCGTGCCGTTCGGCTCCGCGCACCTGCCCGCCGACCGGGTCGCCGAGGCGACGCCGCTGCCCACCGCCGAGTCGCCGCAGGCGCCGCTCTACGTCGCGGAGACCGCCCTGTGGACCGACGGCGGGCCGGCCGCCCCGGCGGGCGGCGGCACCGGGCGGGCGGGCCGGGTCCTGCTCGCCGACGACAACGCCGACCTGCGCGAACACGTCACCCGACTGCTCGGCCCCGAGTACGAGGTGGTGGCCGTCCCGGACGGCGCGGTAGCCCTGCGGGAGGCCACCGCGAGCCCGTTCGACCTGGTGCTCACCGACGTGATGATGCCCCGGTTGGACGGCTTCGGCCTGGTCACCGCGCTGCGGGCGGACCGGCGTACCCGGCACGTGCCGATCGTGCTGCTCTCCGCACGGGCCGGTTCCGCCGAGGCGGTCGCCGGCCTCTCGGTCGGCGCCGACGACTACCTGACCAAGCCCTTCTCCGGCGCGGAGCTGATCGCCCGGGTCCGGGCCAACGTCGAGCTGGGCCAGCTCCGTGGGCAGATCATCCGCCGGCTGCGGGCGCTCGCCGACGCCGCCGTGGCGGTGAACACCGCGAAGTCGACCGCCGAGGTGGTCCAGGTCGCCGCCCGGCACGCCCTGCACCTGGCCGAGGCGGCCCGGGTGGTGGTCGCCACGACCACCGGCGCGCGGCACGAGGCCGACGGCGGCGGCACCGCCCCCGACCAGCCGTCCCAGGTGCTGTCGCTGACCGGCACCACCGGTGCGCAGCTCGGCGAGCTGCGGGTCTGGCGGCACGAGGGCGACGGCACCGACCAGGCCGCCGTGGCGGAACTGGCCCGGCTGGTCGGGGTACGGCTGGAGAACGCCCAGCTCTACGAGGCCGAGCACCGGATCGCCACCACCCTCCAGCACAGCCTGCTGCCCCGCTCGTTGCCCCAGCTCCCCGGCGCGGTGGTGGCCAGCCGCTACCTGCCCGGCAGCACCGACGTCGAGGTCGGCGGCGACTGGTACGACGTGATCGGCATCGGCGACGACGAGGTGGTGCTGGTCATCGGCGACGTGGTGGGCAAGGGGGTGCGGGCCGCCGCCGCGATGGGTCAGCTCCGCAACGGCCTGCGGGCGTACCTGCTGGAGGGGTACGACCCGGGGCAGGCGTTGACCCGGCTGAACCGGCTGGTCGGCTCGACCGAGCGGCAGTCGTTCGCCACCGTGTTCTGCCTCTCCTTCTCCCCGCACACCGGCCGGCTGCGGTACGCCAGCGCCGGTCATCCGTCCCCCCTGCTGATCCGAGGAGACGACGTGGCCTTCCTGCACGAACGGGCGCTCGGACCGCCGATCGGCGCGATCGCCGGCACCGACTACCGGACGGCCGGGGGTGAACTCGCCCCCGGTGGCCGGCTGCTGCTCTACACCGACGGGCTGATCGAGGACCGGCACGCCGGCATCGACGCCGCCCTGGCCCAGCTCCGGGTGGACGCCGGCACCGGCGGCGAGCACGTCGCCGATTTGGTGGACGCCGTGGTGGCGCGGGTCGACGGGCGCACCCGGCACGACGACGTCGCGGTGCTGGCGCTGGAGGCCGCCGAGCCGAACCGGTTCACGCTGCGGCTGCCCGCCGACCCGACCCGGCTCAGCGTGCTGCGCAAGCGGCTGGAGGACTTCCTGGTCGCCCACGGGGTGGCCGAGAACGACCTGTTCGACCTGACCGTCGCCGTCTCCGAGGCCGCCGCCAACGCCATCGAGCACCCGGTCGCGCCGGTCCAGCCGACCATCGCCGTCGAGGTGTCGATCGTCGACCGCACGGTGGTGGCGACGGTGCGCGACACCGGCCGCTGGCGGGAGTCGACCGGGGCGGGCTTCCGGGGCCGGGGACTCGCCCTGATCGAGGCGCTGGGCGAGCTGACGGTACGGCGCACCGGGGAGGGCACGGAGGTGTCGCTGCGCCGCCGGCTGACCGACTGAGCCGGGCCGGCGCTGGTCAGGCCGGGTCGAGCCAGCCCTGCTCGCCGAGGCCGGAGATCTCCAACACCCGTCTGACCTGCCGGGACGGGAGCACGGTCAGCGCGCCCGGAGGGAACCGCTGGGCGAGCTGGACCACCGCGTGGATGGCGGCCGAGTCGAAGAAGGTGACGGCGCGCAGGTCCAGCGTGAGCTGCCGGGCAGGCTCCCGCAGCGCGGTCTGGATCATGGTGTCGGCGGTGGCCATGTCGACCTCACCGGTCACCGTGACGCGGGCGTGGTCACCGGCGACCTCCGCGCATGCGGAGAACACGGGAGGTGCGCCCCCTTGATCCACGCAGCCACAATGGCACAGCCCGGTGGTGCCGGCAACAACCGCCGTGCCGGGGATCACGCGGGTGCCCGGAGATAGGCTGTCGTCATGACCGTCCGTGCCCCGCTCACCCCCGGCACGCTCTCCCCGTGGCGAGCGGTTCCGGGCCACATCGCCCGACCGGAGTACGTGGGCAGGAAGCAACCGCAGCAGTGGCGCGGCTCCCACGTGCAGACCGCGGAGACCATCGCGAAGATGCGGGTCGCCGGCCGGCTGGCGGCCCAGGCCACCCAGCTCGCCGGGGAGCACTGCAAGCCCGGGGTGACCACCGACGAGATCGACCGGGTGGTGCACGAGTTCCTCGTCGACCACGGGGCCTACCCCTCCACCCTCGGCTACCGGGGCTTCCCCAAGTCCTGCTGCACCAGCATCAACGAGGTCATCTGCCACGGCATCCCCGACTCCACCGAGCTCGTCGACGGCGACATCGTCAACGTCGACGTCACCGCGTACCTCGACGGGGTGCACGGCGACACCGACGCCACCTTCTGCGTGGGCGAGGTGAGCGAGGAGGCCCGGCTGCTGGTCGAACGCACCCACGAGGCGATGATGCGCGGCATCCGGGCGATCCGCCCCGGCCGGCAGATCAACGTGATCGGCCGGGTCATCGAGTCGTACGCCAAGCGCTTCGGCTACGGGGTGGTCCGCGACTTCACCGGCCACGGCATCGGCGAGGCGTTCCACAGCGGCCTCTACGTGCCGCACTACGACAGCCCCCGCCCCACCGACATCATGGAACCGGGGATGACCTTCACCGTCGAGCCGATGATCACCCTCGGCACCTACCAGTACGACACGTGGGACGACGGCTGGACGGTCGTCACCAAGGACCGGAAGTGGACCGCCCAGTTCGAACACACCATCGTCGTCACCGACGACGGCCACGAGATCCTCACCCTGCCGTGACCGAGACCCCGGCGGCGCTGCGCGAGGCGCACCACGCGGACGTGTCCGGCGGCTGGCTCCGGCCGGCCGTCTTCGGCGCGATGGACGGGCTGGTCACCAACATCGCCCTGATCGCCGGGGTCGGCGGCGGCGGGGTGTCGGCGCACAGCATCGTGTTGACCGGCACCGCCGGCCTGGTCGCCGGCGCCATCTCGATGGGGCTGGGCGAGTACACCAGCGTCCGCTCGGCCAACGAGCAGGTCGCCGCCGAGGTGGCCAAGGAACGCCGGGAGCTGGAACGCCACCCGGAGGCGGAGGCCCGCGAGCTGGCCGACGCCTGGGTGGCCCGGGGCCTGCCCCGCGACCTGGCCACCCAGGTCGCCGAGGCGGTACGCCGCAACCCGGAGGAGGCGCTGCGGGTGCACGTCCGGGAGGAGCTGGGCGTCGACCCCGACGAACAGCCCAGCCCCTGGGCGGCGGCCGTCTCGTCGTTCCTCTGCTTCTCCGTCGGCGCGCTGATCCCGCTGCTGAGCTACCTGCTCGGCTCGACCAGCCTGGTGCTGGCGCTCGCCATCGGCGGGGTGGGGCTCTTCGCTGCCGGGGCGGTGGTGGCCCGGTTCACCGGTCGCCCGTGGTGGTCCGGCGGGCTGCGTCAGCTCCTGCTCGGCGCGGCGGCGGCCGGAGCGACGTACCTCGTCGGCATGCTGATCGGCGTCCAGGGCGGCCTCGGCTGACGGCCGGCGCGGTCACGGTTGGGCCGGACCGGTCGGGACCAACCGGAAGATGTGGATCTCCCGGCCGCCGGCCCGCTGCACGTACGTCCGGTAGGCCGGCCACTCGGTGACCAGGAGCTGCCAGAGTCGTTCCCGCTCCGCCCCGGTGGCCCGGTCGGCCCGGACGGCGAGCCGGCGACCCTTGACGGTCACCTCCCCCTGCGGCCGGGCGAGCAGGTTCAACGCCCACCCCGGCTGCTGGCGCTGACCCCAGTTGGAGCCGATCACCACGAAACCGTCGTCGTCCGGCACGTAGAGCAGGGGATTGCTGCGCGGCAGCCCGGACCGGTGCCCGGTGGTGGTGATGATCAGCGACGGGACCAGCCCCAACGCGACCACCCGGCCGCGGGTGAGCCGGCCGACCAGCCGGTCGGCGGGGACCAGCAGGCGCATGGCGGTGCCGAACCACTCGTGGTGACCGAGCCGACGGGTGAGGCTTCCGATGACGGGCACCGGGCCAGTCTGCCTGGTCGGACCCGTATCCGCACCCACCGGATCCCATCCCGGCACCGACGGACCGACCAGGCCGGCCGCACCGTCAGTCCAGTCGGCGTTCGACCGCGAGACGGGACCTGGTGAACAGACCCGCACCGAGCATGGCCACCAACGGCACCACCACCAGCACGCCGAGGGTCTGCCAGGGCACCACTACCGGGTACGGCGACTCGACCGGCCACGTCTGGGCGTACTGCCGGTTCATCGCGGTCAGGATGATCAACGCGGAGCCGAGCCCGGCGGCGATGCCGAGCACCGAACCCACCCCGGCGATCACCCCCGCCTGGCAGAGCGAGAGCACCCGGCGTACCCGGGGACTGGCCCCCACCGCGGCCAGCGTGGACAGGTCCCGGCGGCCCTCCGCCGCGGCGAGCCCGGTGGCCACCCCGGCGGCGCCCACCGTGATCACCCCGGCACCGGCGGCCAGCAACAGCAGCAGCGGCCGCTGCGCGGAAGCCGGCGGGGCCCGCTCCACCTCCACCGACACCGGCAACACCGGCCGCAGGGCGGTCACCACCCGGTCGAGCTGGGCGGGGGACGGCGCGGTGGCGGTGTCGACGGCATAGCCGAACGGCCGGGCGGCCAGGCCCGCCTGACCGGCGGCAGCCGGGGAGAGCACCAGCCGGTCGACCGGCAGCCCGCCGCGCAACAGGTACCCGGGGAGGGTGACGGTGGTCAACGTCGACGGCCGGGAACCACCCGTCGAACGGTCGACCCGGACGACCACCCGACCCTCGACGAGGTACCGGGGGTCGGTCACCACCACGCCACCGGCGCGCAACACGGCGCCCGCCGCCGCCACCTCCTCCGGCGGGGCACCGCTGAGCACCCTCAGGGCGGCTCCGTCGTCGACCAGGGTGGGCAGGTAGGAGCCGTTCACCGCCCGGGCCGGCGCGGCGCAGCGCGGGTCGGCCAGCGCCTGCCGGCGGATCTCCGCCGAGCGGTACTCCCTCGCCTCGTACGGGCAGACCCGCTCCGCCGGCAGGACCGACGTCACCGAGCAGTACCCGTCCGGCGTCTGGTCGACGCATTCGGGGACGGCCAGCGGCACCACCGCGTCGGTGCCCAGCTCGGCCCGGATCCGCTCGGTGACCAGCGGCAGCGGGGGCAGCGGGCCGGTGCCCTCGCGGTCCGCCCGCACCAGCAGCACCCGACCGGGTGGCATGCCCGGCTGCCACTCGGCCCGGTTCCGGGCGTCGTCACTGGCCACGTAGACGCCGAGCGCGACGCTGCCGGCGACGGCGGCCATCACCGCCGAGATGGCCGGCGCGGCCGAGGAACGGTTGCGGCTGGCGTCGCGCAACGCGATCCGGGGTGCCGGGGGCAGCAGCCGGCCGAGGTGGGCGAGCAGCCCGATCAGCGTCGGAGTGGCGAAGACCAGGCCCAACTCGCCCAGGACCAGCCCGGCGAGCAGCACCGGGGTGTCGCCGTGGCCGGCACCGAGTGCGGCGGCCCCGGCCCCCAGCACGGTGAGTGTCACCCCGAGGACCAGCCAGCGCCGCCGGTGCGGTGGCACCGACCGGCGGCCCGCCAACCCGGCCACCACGTCCTGCCGGGCGGCGGCCAGCGCCGGGGCGAGCGCGGCCAGCACCCCGGCCAGCACCGCCACCCCGGCGATCGCGGCGAGCGCCGCCGGAAAGAACCGGTAGCCGCCGCCCCGCTCGCCCATGACGTACTCCTCGACCAGCGACCGGCCGAGGACGGCGGCGGTGACCCCGAGCAGCAGCCCGAGCACCGCGCCGAGGCCACCGAGCACCACCCCGTCGGCGAGCACGATCCGGCGCAGGTGCACCGGGTCACCGCCGGCCACCGCGACCAGCGCCAGATCCCGTCGGCGGCGGCGGACCCCGACCGCGAAGGCCGGGCCGACCAGCAGGACGACCTCCAACAGGCCGAGCCCACCGACGAGGACCGAGTTGCTCGCCGCCACCGGATCGGGCAGCGTGACGCGCTCGGGCCCCCCGCCGGGCGGCTGCCCGCCGGGCACCGCGGTGCGGGCGCGGACCATGACGCCGTGCGCGTTGAGCCGGTCCACCAGGGCGGTGTCCAGCGCACCGGGGAGGTCGACCAGCCAGCTCTCTTCGTGGCCCGGGCCGAGGCGGGGGAGCCCGCCCGGGGCCACCGCGACCACCTCGCCGAGTTGGCTGGGGAACTCCACCACGCCGACCACCCGCCACCGGCCGGAACCGTCGGCCGGGGCGACCGTCCCACCGACCCGTACGCCCAGCCGGGCGGCGGCCCGCCTGCTGACCGCCACCTCGTCGGGGGCGGTCGGCGCCCGACCGGCCCGCAGCCGCACCGTCGAGCGGGCCAGCGGGTCGGTGAAGTCCAGCACCCGCCCGTCCATCGTCTCGGTGCGGTCACCGATCCGGACCTCGAACGGCACCCACCAGAGGATCCGGCTGATCCGGCTGCCGGCGGGGAGCAACGTCTCGATCTCCCGGCGGTCCACCGGCCGCTCCCGGTCCACCTGCTCACCCTGCCGGGGCCAGGTCGATTCGCCCCAGGTGTCCTGATGCAGGGGATTCTCCGACAACCAGCGCAGCTCCACGTCGGCGTCACCGACCCGGTGGTCGAAACTCTCCGCCCGGGTGAGGGCGGCCATGTCGTAGCTGACCGCCACGAAACTCAACGCCAGCACCGGCAGCGCGATCATCGCCAGCACCAGCGCGGTACGCCCCCGCGCCCGGCGGGCCTCCCGCCGGGCGATCCGCAGCGCCGCCCGCCAGGACCCGACCGCCTCGCCGAGCCGCCCGGAGCGTTCGGGGCGGGGCGGTCGGCTCACCGGCCGATGCCCGAGAGCAGGTGCTCGACCCCGGTCAGCGGCGCGGTCGAGTCGACCATGCGGCCGTCGCGGAGGAAGACCACCCGGTCCGCCCAGCCCGCGTGCCGGGCCTCGTGGGTCACCAGCACACCGGCCGCGCCCGCGTCGACCCGGCGCCGCAACAGGTGCAGCACGGCCTCCCCGGTCTGCGAGTCCAGCGCTCCGGTCGGCTCGTCGGCCAGCACCAGCCGCCGCTGGCCGACCAGCGCGCGGGCGATCGCCACCCGCTGCTGCTGGCCGCCGGACATCTGGTCGGGGAAGCGCCCGCCGAGCCCGGTCAGGCCGACCTCCTCCAGCGCCTCCAGCGCCGCCCGCCGGGCCGGTCGTACCCCCACCCCGTCGAGTTCCAGGGGGAGCGCCACGTTCTCGGCGGCGGTGAGGCTGCCGAGCAGGTTCAGGTCCTGGAAGACGTAGCCGATCCGGCGGCGGCGCAGCCGGGCCAGTCGTCGCCCGTCCAGCCGGCCGAGCGGCTCCCCCTCGACCAGCACCTCCCCGGCGGTCGGCCGGTCCAGCCCGCCGGCCAGGGTGAGCAGGGTCGACTTGCCCGAACCGGACGGCCCCATCACGGCCACCAGCTCACCCGGACGCACGGTGATGCTCACCCCGCGCAACGCGTGGACCGCCGCCGCGCCGCCGCCGTGGGTACGGTGCACGTCGCGGAGTTCGAGCACCGCGCAGTCGGAACCGGTCACCGGTGGGCCTCCTCGTCGGCCCGGTCCACCACCTCCGGCGGTGACCCGGTGCGGGTCGTCGGCGTCGCGGGTCGGTGCCGGACCAGGCTGGTCTCGCAGTGGTCCAGCCAGCGGACCTCCGCCTCGGCCTGGAACATCATCGCGTCCAGCACCAACCGCCAGGGCAGGTCCTCCGGCCGGTCGCTGGTGTATTTCAACCGGGTCAACTCCTGGAGGGTACGCATGGTCGCGCTGCGCTGGGTCTGCACCACGGCCCGGACGTCCACCCCGGGGGTGGTCAGCGCCAGGGCCAGCTTGATGGAGAGCTCGTCGCGGGGCCGGTCGGTGCGGCTGATCGGGGTGACGAACCACAGCGCCAGGTCCGCCCGTCCGGCGTCGGTGATCTCGTACGGCCGCTGGCCGCCCTCGTGCTCGGGCAGCGAACGGACCAGGCCGTCGCGTTCCAGCCGGTTGAGGGTGGTGTAGACCTGACCGATGTTCAACGGCCAGGTCGAGCCGGTCGACTCCTCGAAGGAGGCCCGGAGCTGGTAGCCGTACATCTGGCCACGCTCGAGCAGGGCGAGCAGGCCGTGACGGATGGACATGGCAACGGAGTATGCATACCCCGTATGCGCAGCGCAACCGGAGCGAGCACCGGGGCGTGACCGGCGTCACCCGGTGGCCCGTCGTGCGGCCGGCGTCGGGGCTAGGTGGGGCGGCCGGGGAACGGGACGGTCAGCGGGGTGGTGCCGGCGCTGCGCCGCCACCGGGTGGCCCGTACCGCGCAGTCGGTCAGCGCGTTGAGCGCCCGGGTGCGGTCCGCGCCGGTGGTGACCGGCAGCGCCGCCCGCCAGAACGCCCCGGTGCGCTCCTCCACCTGCACCGCGAGCCGCAGCGCACTGACCCGGTCGGTGACCGGGAACGGCAGCGCGTAGCCCGCCTGGTCGGCGGGGACCGTGCCGCCGGCGGCACTGAGCTGGAGGACCAGCGCGTCCCGGCGGGACCGGTGGGCCGCCTCGGCGGCGCGGGCCGCCCGCCGGTCGGCGTCGGTGAGGCGTACCCCGATCGGGCCGTAGGCGTAGATGGCGGCGTACTCGGCGGCCAGGGCGTCGGCCAGCGCGCCGCCGGGGGCGGACGGGGCGGTACGGCGGTTCACTTGAGCGCCTCCAGGTGGGTGGCCCGGGCGGCGGCGATCGAGCCGAGCAGCGCGGCCCGCTCGCCCGGCGCGTCGGCGCACGCCTTCGCCGCGTTGTCCCGGCCGCTCTGCTCGGCGGCCCGCAGCCCGGCCAGGACGGTGGCGGGTGTACCGGTGGCCGCGGTCGGTTCCGGGGTCGCCGGGCCGCTGGGCGCGGGGCGGCCGATCAGCCGGCGCAACTCGTCGGCGTGCGCGGCGTGCGCGTCGGCGATCGGGGTGAGCCGGTCGGTCAGCCCCGGGTCGGCGGCGATCGCGGCCCGGTACCGGTCGGCCAGCGCCCGGGACTCGCCCGCGAGCGGCTCCAGCGGGTCGGGCGGCCGGTCCGGCCCGTCGCGGTCGAGGAGGTCACAACCGGTCAGCGGTACGGCGGTCACGCCGACCGCCAGGAGCGCGCCGGTGCGGAGCACGGAACGCCGGGATCGCCCCGCTCCGTCGTGGTGAGTCGTCGTTCTGCCGGTGGCCACCGGACAAGTCAACACCATCCGTGCCGACCGTCGGGCGACCGCCGTCGGTGCGCCGCCGGGGCCGTCCCCCCGGCGGCGCGTTACGCTCTGCGCAGCCACCGGCGCTGCCGCCCCGGTGGCGTCCCGGCGTGCCGTTCCGACGACCGCCGTTGACCAGGAGAAGGGTGCCCAGATGACGCAGCGTGGTCGTGCTACCAGGCCGGCGGCGCCGACGGGACGCTCCCGTCGCACCGACGGCCCCCGGGGCGGGGACCGTGCGGGCGCGTCCCGGGGCGACCTGGCCGCCCGCCGGGCCACGCTGAGTGACGTGATCACACCGGTGGTCACCGGCGCGGGTTACGACCTGGAGGACGTCTCCGTCTCCCGGGCCGGCCGTCGGCACGTGGTGCGGGTGATCGTGGACGCCGACGGCGGGATCAACCTGGACGCCGTCGCGGACGTCTCCCGGCTGGTCTCGGCGGCGCTGGACGCGGCCGAGGAGTCCGGCGGGGACATCGTGGCGGGGGAGTACCAGCTGGAGGTCAGCTCCCCGGGGGTGGACCGTCCGCTGACGCTGCCCCGGCACTGGCGACGCAGCACCGGCCGGCTGGTCAAGGTGACCGCCCGGGTCGCGCGACCCGACGGGCAGCCTGCGGTGGACCGTCAGGTGACCGGCCGGGTGGTCGCGGTCGACGACGAGCGTGTGGTGCTGGAGACCGACGCCGGCCGGGTGGAGCACCGCCACGCCGACCTCGGTCCCGGCCGGGTGCAGATCGAGTTCCACCGCCTCGACGAGATCGACGAGGCGGACCTGGGCGACGGGGCCGGCGACGACGCCGACGACGAAGATGACGACGACGATGATGATGTGGAGGGCGAGGAGAGGTGAACATCGACCTCGCGGCGCTGCGCGCACTGGAGCGCGAGCGGGAGATCCCGTTCGACACGATCCTCGCGGCGATCGAGACCGCGTTGCTGACCGCTTACCGGCACACCGACGGCGCCGAGTCGCACGCCCGGGTGGAGATCGACCGTAGGACCGGGGCCGCCCTGGTCTACGCCCAGGAGCTGGACGACGACGGCAGCGTGGTGCGGGAGCGGGACGACACCCCGCACGACTTCGGCCGGATCGCGGCGATGACCGCCAAGCAGGTGATCCTCCAGCGGCTGCGGGAGGCCACCGACGAGGTGCACTTCGGCGAGTACGTCGGCCGCGACGGCGACCTGGTCACCGGCGTGGTGCAGGCGCACGAGGCCCGCAGCGAGAAGGGCATCGTCAGCGTCGACCTCGGCAAGCTGGAGGGCGTGCTCCCGCAGTCCGAGCAGGTGCCCGGGGAGCGTTACCACCACGGCGAGCGGATCCGCTGCGTGGTGGTGCACGTGACCAAGGGGATGCGCGGTCCGCAGATCACCCTCTCCCGGTCGCACCCGGCGCTGGTGAAGAAGCTCTTCGCGCTGGAGGTCCCGGAGATCGCCGACGGCACCGTCGAGATCGGGGCGATCGCGCGTGAGGCGGGTCACCGCACCAAGATCGCCGTACGCTCCACCACCCCGGGCGTGAACGCCAAGGGGGCCTGCATCGGGCCGATGGGCCAGCGGGTCCGCGCCGTGATGAGCGAGCTGCACGGTGAGAAGATCGACATCATCGACTGGTCGGACGACCCGGCGACCTTCGTCGGCAACGCGCTCTCCCCGGCCAAGGCGCTGCGGGTGGAGGTGGTCGACCTGGCCACCCGTACCGCCCGGGTGACCGTGCCGGACTTCCAGCTCTCCCTGGCCATCGGGCGCGAGGGGCAGAATGCCCGACTTGCCGCCCGGTTGACCGGTTGGCGGATCGACATCCGCTCCGACGCGGAGCAGGCGGGCACCGGCGGCCGGGAGGCGGCCGGGGGCGTCCCGGAGCCGGGCGGAGCGATCTCGGGCGGCTAGGGGTAGACTTCCTCCAGTGGTACGACGCGCGCAACCGGAGCGCACCTGTGTGGGTTGCCGGAAACGCGCGCCGGCCAGCGAACTGCTGCGGATCGTCGCGGTCGGTGACGAGGATGGTCACAGTCTCCGGCCTGATCCGAGCCGCAGTCTGCCGGGTCGGGGAGCGAACCTGCACCCGGATCCGGCCTGCTTCGCGCTGGCGGTGCGGCGTCGCGCCTTCGGGCGGGCGCTGCGGCTCACCGGGGTTCCTGACCACGGTGCCGTCGCGGAGCACGTCGATGCGCCAACCACTACGTCCGGTCAACCCGACCGGGCGAGGGTCGCTAGCAAGGTAGGACGACCGACATGAGCACACGATGAAGTCCCTGAAATGACCAGGCTTCAAGTGCAGGAGTGAGGTCGCTGCGGGTGCTGCCCGCACGACCTCGGAGTGAGGAGTGCAGTGGCAGGTAAGGCCCGCGTACACGAGCTTGCGAAGGAGCTCGGGGTCGAGAGCAAGACAGTGCTCGCCAAGTTGAAGGAAATGGGCGAGTTCGTGAAGTCCGCGTCCAGCACCGTCGAGGCGCCCGTCGCCCGTCGGCTGCGTGGCGCATTCGTCGCGTCCGCCGGTGGTTCGTCGGCACCGTCCGCTCCGGCGGCGGCCCCGAGCCCGGCACCGACCCCGACGCCGACCCCGACCCCGGGTGCCCCCCGGGTCTCGGCCCGACCGATGCCGCCCCGGCGGCCGGCCGCGCCGACCCCTGGACCGAGGCCCAAGGGCCCGGTCCCCGGTCCGCCGCAGCCGGTGACCCCGGTTGCCAAGCCGGCGAGCGCCCACGACATCGAGGTGGCGGCCGCCGAGGCGCGCGCCGCCGCGCTGAAGGCCGAGCAGGAGGCGGCGGTCAAGGCCGCCCAGGCCGCCCGGCAGCAGCAGCGGGACACCGTCCGACGGGAGCCCCCGACCGAGGGTGGTCCCCGTCCGGGTCCGCGTCCCGGTCCGAACGCCGTGCCGCCGCGTCCGGGTACCCCGGCCGCCGGTCGTCCCGGTGGCGCCCCGGCGGGTCCGGGTGCCCGGCCCGGTGGTCGTCCGCCGGCGCGCGGCGCCGGTAACAACCCGTTCGGGATCCAGGGCGGTCAGCCCCAGCGGCCCCCGGCCGCCGGTGCTGGTGGTCCCCGGCCCGGCAACCCGGCCGGCATGCCGCCGCGTCCCAGCCCGGCCTCCATGCCGCCGCGTCCCAGCCCGGCCTCGATGCCGAGCCAGCGGCCCACCACCGGTCGCCCCGGTGGTCCCGGTGGCGGTCGTGGTGGCCCCGGTGGCGGCGCCGGTCGTCCCGGTGGCGGCGGCGGTGGCTTCCGCCCCGGTGGCGGTGGCGGCGGCGGTGGCTTCCGTGGCGGTCCCGGCGGCGGCGGTGGCGCCGGCGGCGGTGGCTACCGTGGTGGCCCCGGTGGTGGCGGTGGTGCTCCCGGCGGCGGTTTCCGTCCGGGTGCCCCGGCCGGTGGCGGTGGCCGCCCCGGTGGCGGTGGCCGTGGTCGTGGCGGTGGCGCCGCGGGTGCCTTCGGGCGTCCGGGTGGCCGGCCGACCCGTGGCCGCAAGTCCAAGAAGCAGCGCAGACAGGAGTTCGACAACCTGTCGGCCCCGACCATGTCCTCGGGTGCTCCCCGGGGTCAGGGTCAGGTCGTCCGGCTCTCCCGTGGCGCCTCGCTGTCGGACTTCGCCGACAAGATCAACGCCAACCCGGGTTCGCTGGTCCAGGAGATGTTCAACCTGGGCGAGATGGTCACCGCGACCCAGTCCTGCTCTGACGAGACCCTGCTGCTGCTGGGTGAGCACCTCGGTTTCGACGTGCAGATCGTCAGCCCGGAGGACGAGGACCGCGAGCTGCTCGCGCAGTTCAACATCGACCTCGACGCCGAGGTCGCGGCGGACCGCCTGGTCAGCCGGGCACCGGTGGTGACCGTCATGGGTCACGTCGACCACGGTAAGACCAAGCTGCTCGACGCGATCCGCAAGGCGAACGTCGTGGCCGGCGAGGCGGGCGGCATCACCCAGCACATCGGCGCGTACCAGGTCCACGTCCCGCACGAGGGCGAGGACCGGGCGGTCACCTTCATCGACACCCCGGGTCACGAGGCGTTCACCGCCATGCGTGCCCGTGGTGCCCAGGTCACCGACGTCGTGGTGCTGGTGGTGGCGGCCGACGACGGTGTCATGCCGCAGACCATCGAGGCGCTCAACCACGCCAAGGCGGCCGACGTGCCGATCGTGGTGGCCGTCAACAAGGTCGACAAGCCGGAGGCCAACCCGGACAAGGTCCGCCAGCAGCTGACCGAGTACGGCCTGGTCGCCGAGGAGTACGGCGGCGACACCATGTTCGTCAACGTGGCGGCCAAGCCGGGCATCGGCATCGACGAGCTGCTGGACGCGGTCCTGCTGACCGCCGACGCGTCGCTCGAGTTGACCGCGGCGATCGACGGCCCGGCCCAGGGTGTGGCCATCGAGGCACACCTGGACAAGGGTCGCGGCGCGGTGGCCACGGTGCTGGTGCAGAAGGGCACCCTGCGGGCCGGCGACTCGATCGTCGCCGGTGGGGCCCACGGCCGGGTCCGTGCCATGCTCGACGAGAACGGCAACCAGGTCACCGAGGCAGGTCCGGCCCGTCCGGTGCTGGTTCTCGGTCTGACCGCGGTGCCGGGTGCCGGTGACACCTTCCTCGCGGCGGCCGACGACCGTACGGTGCGGCAGATCGCCGAGCAGCGGCAGGCACGGCGGCGGGCGGCGTCCTTCGCCAACTCCCGTGGCCGGGCCACCCTCGAGACGCTCATGGAGCAGCTCAAGGAGGGCGAGAAGACCTCGCTCAACCTGGTGCTCAAGGGCGACGTCTCCGGTTCCGTGGAGGCCCTCGAGGACGCGCTGTTCAACCTCGACATCCCCGAGGAGGTCCAGCTCAGGATCATCCACCGGGGTGTGGGTGCGATCACCGAGAGCGACGTCATGCTCGCGAGCGCCTCGTCCGAGGCGGTCACGATCATCGGCTTCAACGTGCGGGCCGCCAACAAGGTCCGCGAGATCGCCGACCGCGAGGGCGTGGAGATCCGGTACTACACGGTCATCTACCAGGCCATCGAGGAGATCGACGCCGCGCTCAAGGGGCTGCTCAAGCCGGAGTACGAGGAGGTCGAGCTGGGCACCGCGGAGATCCGCGACGTCTTCCGCTCGTCCAAGATCGGCAACATCTCCGGTTGTATCGTCCGGTCCGGCATCATCCGCCGCAACGCCAAGGCGCGGCTGCTGCGGGACGGGGCGGTCATCGCGGACAACCTCACCATCAGCTCGCTCAAGCGGTTCAAGGACGACGCGACGGAGGTCCGCGAAGGCTTCGAGTGTGGTCTGACCCTGGGTGGTTTCAACAACGTCCAGGTCGGCGACACCATCGAGACCTTCGAGATGCGGGAGAAGCCGCGCTCCTGATCCGGGGCTGACACAGTGCTCAAGGGGTTTACGCCGACCGGCGTAAACCCCTTGAGCATGTCCGGGACGGTTCCGTAACGTCCTGGGCGATGTATACCGGAACCGCACTCTTCGACCTGCTCCTGCCGGGCGACTCCCGATCGCTGAAGGCAAAGAGATCGTATGTCCGGCCGATCGTGGCGGCGTTGCGCCGCTTCGAGGTGTCGGCCGCCGAGGTGGGTGCGCTCGACCTGCACGGTCGGGCCGAGATCGGGGTGGCCGTGGTGGCCGCCGAGGCCGCCCACGTCCGCGACGTGCTCGACTCCTGCGAGCGCCTGGTCGCCGCCCGCCCCGAGATCGAGCTCCTCTCCGTCCGCCGCGACCTCCACACCCCGGAAACCTGACCCGCCCCGCCCCGCCCTGCCCCGCCCCGCCCTGGTCCGTCCCGCGTCGCCCCGGTGATCAAGAGATTCGCGTCAGGGTTTCCGCGGGGTGGTGACCTGAACCTCTTGATCACCGGGGCGGTTGGCACCAGGGCGGGAGACTGCGGGGTGGGTGGGTGGGTGGGCCGGGGTGGGGCTGGGGGTGGACGGGTGGGGTTGAGCCGGCGGAGCGGGGGATCGGGCGAGGCGGGGAGTGGGGTGGGGGAGCGGGCGGGTGGGGTGGGTGGGTGGAGGTGGATCGCGGGTAGTGTTCGGGTGTTGGGTGGTTGGTTCGGTGGCGTTCGGCGTCGCCGCTCCGGCCGCGGGAGGAAAGCCCTGGAGGTGGGGGACATGACTGATCCGGCCAAGGTTCGCCGGCACGCCGAGCGGATCCGCGAACTGGTCGCCTCGGTGGTGCGGAGCCAGATCAAGGACCCCCGGCTGGGGATGATCACCATCACCGATGCCCGGATCACCGCCGACCTTCGCGACGCCACCGTCTTCTACACCGTGCTCGGTGACGCGACGGCCCAGGCGAGCACCACCGCCGCGCTGGAGAGCGCCAAGGGGATGCTGCGCAGCACGGTCGGCAAGGCCCTGGGGTTGCGCCACTCGCCCTCGCTGACCTTCGCCCTGGACGACGTACAGGACCAGGTCAAGCAGATCGACGACCTGCTCGCGCAGGCCCGCAACGCCGACGCCGAGGTGCAGCGGCTGGCCGCGCAGGCAAAGTACGCGGGCGACGCCCAGCCGTACCGGGTCGACGCGGACAACGCCGTCGACGCCGACGCCGACGCCGACGCCGACGCCGACCCGTCCGTGACGGACCGACGGTGACCGCCGCCCCGGGCACAGCCGACGGGCTCCGCACCGGTTCGCCGTCCACCGGCCCCGGCGACGACGACTGGGCCGCCGCCGTCGCGGCGGTACGCGGCCTGCCGGCCGATGCCCGGGTGCTGTTGATCTGTCACGTCAATCCGGACGGTGACGCGCTGGGCAGCATGCTCGGCTTCGGGTTGGGCCTGCGCCGGCTCGGCGTACGACGGTTGCAGGCCACCTTTCCGGGGCCGCCCGAGGTGCCGGAGCCGTTCCGCTGGCTACCCGGGATCGACCTGCTGGTGCCGGCGACGGAGGCGTACCCCGATCCGGATCTGGTGATCTGCTTCGACGCGGCGGCGGAGTCGCGCCTCGGTGACCTGGTGGACCGGCTCGACACCGCCGGCACGGCGGTGGTCCTCGACCACCACGCCTCGAACACCGGTTTCGGTACGGTGCGCCTGGTGGACCCGGGCGCGGCGGCCACCTCGGTCGTCGCCGCCCAGCTGCTCGCCCGGCTCGACGTGCCGTTGGACGCGGAGATCGCGGCGGGCCTCTACGTCGCGCTGACCACCGACACCGGCTCGTTCCGGTTCGCGGCGACCACGCCGGAGGTGCACCAGCTCGCCGCCCGGCTCCTCGCCACCGGCCTGCGCCCCGGTGACATCTCCCGCGAGGTCTTCGACACCCGGCCGTTCGGCGCGGTCCGGCTCTTCGGCGAGGTGCTGGGCCGGTCCCGGCTCGAACCGGAGGCCGCCGCCGGTCACGGCCTGGTCTGGACGCAGGCCACCCTCGACGACCTGACCCGGCACGACCAGCGACCGTACGTGCTGGAGTCACTGATCGACTCGGTGCGGTGCACCGCCGAGGCGGACGTCGCGTGTGTGCTCAAGCAGGTCGGGCCGGACGAGTGGGCGGTGTCGATGCGGAGCAAGGGAGCGGTCGACGTGAGCGCGGTGGCGGTGGCGCTGGGTGGCGGAGGTCACCGCTTCGCCGCCGGGTTCACCGGACGCGGCGACGCCGAGCAGGTCATCGCCCTCATCCGAGCTGAGCTGCCCGGTGCCCTGACGGGGAGCCGCGCCGATGTCGACGGGTGTCGGCCTTCCCGCACAGGGTGAGCCCGGGGAGAATCGGACGATGGAACAGCCGCACGAGATCGCCCTGGAAGCCTCCCGTACCTGGGACAGGCCGGTGGTCACCGTGCCGGTGCTGGCCTGCATCTCCCTGGTCGGCGGGCAGTTTCCGTCGTTCTCCGCCCAGGCCAACCTCTGGACGCTGAGCACCGGTGGTGCGCTGATCTGGCTCGGCCTGGGCAACCGGGTGCAGCGTCGTCCGGCACCGCGCCGGCTGGGCCGGGGCGCCGTGTGGTGGCTGCTCCCGGCGGCGGTGTTCGGTGTCCTCGAAGGTGCCACCTTCGTGATGTCGGTCGGGGACGACTTTCCCACCTTCTCCCGGCTGGCCGACCCGCTGCTAGAGGACGAGCTGGTCCGCTCGGCGGCCTGGTTCGCCTGGTTGGCCGCGTTCTGGGGGTTGGTGCGGCGATGATGCGTACCCTCGCCATCAGCGGGTTCCTCGCCTCGCTGGTGATGTTCGCGGCGGTCGAATGGGCCGCCCGTCGGGAGGGCTCCCGGATTCCGTCCCTGGGCGACGTCTGCGCCTACGTGATGCGGTACGAGGTCGGCCCGGTGCCGGTCGGCCGGATCGGACTGTTCGGGTTCTGGTGGTGGCTGGGCTGGCACTTCCTGGCCCGCTGAGCGTCAACCATCCGCCACCGGGCCAGCGGTCCCGCTGACTGTCGCCGTGTCGCGGCTGTCGTCCCGGTGTCGTCGAGCCGCGTCGCCGCCGATCCCGTGCGCGGTCGGACCCCGGTGTCGTCGAGCACCAGCGTCGATGCTGCTGCCCGCCCGTCGACGTGTCGAAGGCCGGTATGGGGTCGACACGTGCGGATTGCCTGCTCTCCCGCGCTGCCGATGGCGGCGGCCTGCGCGCGGATGGCTCGTCAGCGGCCTGCGCGTGGGTGGCTCGTCAGCGGCCTGCGCGCGGGTGGCTCGGTCACCGGCGGGGTCGCCCGGACCGGTTCCTCCCCTCCCGTCCAGATGGCGGGAAGAGTGGACAGCATGTGGAAAGTAAACGTTAACTTGGGAAAGGCCGACGTCGCGTCGCGACGCAGGTCGTGGGCGGTGGTGCCACACCCGGTGCCGCCTCCCTCCAGGGTCTGACCGACCCGGGCTCACGCTGCCAGGCGAGCCGTTCCGGTGATCCCGGGCCGCCCTCCCGGCGCTCAGCAGGACCGCCCGTGGGGCCACCTGTTCCGGTGACCCGCACCCTGGAAGGACACCGCCATGGCGACCAAGCCCAAGACCGAGACCACCGACGAGGCCCGCGAGCAGATGCGTCGCGCGTTGCAGACCTCGATGGACACCCGGCAGTGAACTGACCTACCGAGGGTGACGCCGACTCGTCGGCGTCACCGCGGGCCGCCGGTGGGTCTTCCTGCCGCCGGACGGTCCAGCTCATGACGGCGACGCCTGTTCGGGGCCGGCACTCCTGCTCCGACGCTCCCGTCAGAGGATGCTCGACCCCTGTCAGAGGATGCTCGACCCCGAGGTCGACGGCCGCCGCGCTGACCACGTCGCGCGGGCCGCCGGTGGCCCCGGGCGGTGTGACGATCCCCGGGGCGCGCGGCAGCGCCGTCCGCCTCGGTGGCTGTGACGATCCCCGGGGCGCGCGGCAGCGCCGTCCGCCTCGGTGGCTGTGACGATCCCCTCCGGGGTGCGCAGCGGTGTCCCGCCCCGGCCGTCCCGGCGGCGGGACGACCTGGCCGGGGCGGGTGGCGGCGCCTTCCGCCCCCGAAGGGGCCACGGTCGGGCGACGGTCGCCGGCTCCGCGTGTGGTCCCGGCCGCCGGGTGCGACGCCCTGGCCGGTACGCCGAGGTTCCCGGCGGCGAAACAGCGTGTCCGGGCAGGCGCGTGGTGCCGGCTGACCACCGTGCTGGGAACCCGGGCTCCTTCCGTGCCGCCCCTGCCCGCCGCGGTCACGCACGCGCATTCCGCGCCGTCGCCGACGCCCGGCACGGGCGAGTTCAGCCGACGACTGGGCGACCGCCGGTCCGGTGGTTCCGCTGGACCCTCGCCATCCGTTTCGCCGCCGCCGTCGGGCGGCGGCGTTCCTGTTTTCGGCTATCGGTATCTGTTTCCGGGAATGGCGCGACGACGTGCCGGAAGGCTGCTCGCTCGACCGTTCTGCCGAGTTCGCTCACGTAAGGAATGACACCTATTGTGATCCTTACCTGATCATGGCAGGATCGGCTCCGATGACCACCTCCGTCACCCCACCCACGGTCGCCGCGCCGCGCCGGATCGCCGCGCTGGCGCTGCCCGCCCTCGTGGTGCTCGCCGCCGAGCCGCTCTACGTCCTGGTCGACACCGCCGTGGCCGGGCACCTCGACCGGGTGGCGCTCGCCGCGCTGGCCGTCGGTGGCACGGTGCTGACCCTGATCGCCTGGTTGGGCACCGTGCTGGCGTACGGGATCACCGGGCGGGCGGCCCGCAGGTTCGGCTCGGGGGACCGGTCCGCCGCGGTGGCCGAGGGTGTCCAGGCCTCCTGGCTGGCGTTCGGGGTGGGGCTGCTGGTCGCGCTCGGCATGCAGCTCGGCGCCGGCCCGCTGGCCGACCTCCTCGCCGGGCCGGGAGAGGTGGCCGAGGCGGCCGAGCGGTGGCTGCGGGTCGCCGCGCTCGGCGCTCCCGGCCTGCTCCTCGCCGCCGCCGGCAACGGCTGGCTGCGCGGGGTGCAGGACACCCGCCGGCCGCTGTGGTTCGTGCTCGGCCCCAACCTGCTCTCCGCGCTGCTCTGCCCGGTGCTGGTCTATCCCGTCGGCTGGGGGCTGACCGGTTCGGCGGTCGCCAACGCGTTCGCCCAGACCGTCGCCGGTGGGCTGTTCGTCGCCGCGTTGATCAGCGAGCGGGTGGCGCTGCGTCCCCGTCCCGCGGTGCTCCGCCAGCAGCTCATGCTCAGCCGGGACCTGCTGGTCCGGGGCGTCGCCTTCCAGGCCAGCTTCCTGTCCGCCACCGCTGTCGCGGCCCGGTTCGGCGCGGCGTCGGTCGGCGCGCACCAGATCGCCGTACAACTGTGGTTCCTCACCGCCCTGCTGCTCGACGCCCTGGCGATCGCCGGGCAGGCGCTGGTCGGCGCGGCGCTCGGGGCGGGCGACGCGGCCGGCGCCCGCGCCCTGGCCCGCCGCCTCGCGTTGCTCGGGGCCGCCTGCGGAGTGACGTTCGCGGTGCTCATCGCCGTCGGGGCCGGCGTCGTGCCCGGCCTGTTCAGCTCCGATGCCCGGGTACGCGAACAGGCCATGGTCGCCTGGCCCTGGCTGGTGGCCCTGCAACCGCTCGGCGGCGTGGTGTTCGCCCTCGACGGGGTGCTGATCGGCGCGGGGGACGTGCGTTACCTGCGCAACCTGACGATCGTCGCGGCGTTCGGCGGATTCCTGCCGGCGATCTGGCTGACCTACGCGTTCGATCTGGGCCTGGGCGGCATCTGGGCCGGGCTGACCCTCTTCGTGCTGTTGCGGCTGGTCGCCCTGCTGTTGCGGCTGCGCTCCGGCGGCTGGGCGGTGGTCGGCGCGGTACGCGGCTGAGCAGGGCGGGACCGCCCGTCGGGCACGGTGCCGTGGTGCGTGGCGGGTGTCGTGGTCGCGGTCGTCGCCGTGCGGTGACGGGGGCGGCCGGCCCGTCTGGCAGGCTTGGCGGTCGTGAACGGTGACGGTCTGATCGTGGTCGACAAGCCCGGCGGCATGACGTCGCACGACGTGGTGGCGCGGATCCGCCGGTTGGCCCGGACCCGCCGGGTCGGGCACGGCGGCACCCTCGACCCGATGGCCACCGGGGTGCTGGTGATCGGGGTGGGCCGGGCCACCCGCCTGCTGACGTACGTGATCGGGGCCGGCAAGAGCTACACCGCGACGGTCCGGCTCGGCCAGTCCACCGTCACCGACGACGCCGAGGGTGACGTGCTCACCAGCACGCCGGCCGGTGAGCTGACCGACGCCGCGATCCGGGCCGCGTTCGGGCCGCTGACCGGCGAGATCGACCAGGTGCCCAGCGCGGTCAGCGCTATCAAGATCAATGGTGAGCGGGCGTACAAGCGGGTCCGGGACGGGGAGAGCGTCGACCTACCCGCCCGCCGGGTCACCGTGCACCGGCTGGACGTGCTGGCCATCCGTCGGGACGCCCCGGACGTGGTCGACGTCGACATCGACGTCACCTGCTCGTCGGGGACGTACATCCGGGCGCTGGCCCGCGACGCCGGCCGGTCGTTGGGCGTCGGCGGGCACCTCACCGCGCTGCGGCGGACCGCTGTGGGCAGTTTCACCCTCGCCGAGGCGGCCACCCTCGCCGCCCTGGAGGAGCGGGCGCCCGAGGTGGTCAACCTGCCCCTGGACACCGCCGCCGGCCGGTACTTCCCCCGCCGGGACGCCGGGGTCGACGAGGCGCGGGTGCTCTCGCACGGTGGCCCGCTCGACCCGGTGGGCATCGCCGGGCCGTACGCCGTCTTCGGACCGGACGGCGGCCTGATCGCTATCGTCAGCGAGCGGGACGGCCGGGCCCGGGCGGAGATCGTGCTCGCCCCGGCCTGACCGGTCGCCGACCAGCGCCGACGGCGGCGGGTGGGTCGGCGACGGACGGCACGGCGCGACGAGCGGGGACAGCGGCCGGGACGGCCCGGCGGTGGTGGTGGGCACGGTGGGCCGGTCAGCGGCGGAGCAGGGGAGGAGCGGCATGCAGCGGTGGCGGGGGTACGAGGCGACGCCCGGTGGGTGGGGGCGGTCGGTCGTCACCATCGGCGTCTTCGACGGCGTGCACCGGGGGCACCAGGCGACCATCGGGCACGCCGTGGCCCGCGCCCGGGACCTGGGCATCGGCTCGGTGGTGGTGACCTTCGACCCGCACCCCGTCGAGGTGGTCCGCCCCGGCTCGCACCCGGCCGTGCTCACCGAGCCCGCCCGCAAGGCCGAGCTGATCGAGGCGCTCGGGGTCGACGTGCTCTGTGTGGTGCCGTTCACCAAAGAGCTCTCCCGGCTGTCGCCCGAGGCGTTCGTGCACGACATCCTGGTCGAGCACCTGCACGTCGCGCTGGTGGTGGTGGGGGACAACTTCCGGTTCGGGCACCGGGCCGCCGGGAACGTCGAGCTGCTGGAACGGCTCGGCCGCGACTCCGGCTTCGAGGTGGAGCACGCCCCGCTGGTCGCCGCCGCCGGGACGGTCTTCTCCTCGACGTACATCCGGTCCCGGGTCGAGGCGGGTGACGTGGCGGCGGCAGCGGCGGTGCTCAGCCGACCGCACCGGCTCGAAGGGGTGGTGGTCCTCGGCGACCAGCGCGGCCGGGAACTGGGCTTCCCCACCGCCAACCTGCGCTGCCCGCCGCACGCGGCGGTGCCCGCCGACGGGGTCTACGCCGGCTGGCTGGTGCGCGGGGGTACCGAGCGGCTGCCGGCGGCCATCTCGATCGGCACCAACCCGACGTTCGCCGGCCGGGAGCGCCGGGTCGAGGCGCACGTCCTGGACTTCTCCGGCGACCTGTACGGCGAGCACGTCGCCCTGGACTTCGCCGCCCACCTGCGCGGCCAGATCCGCTACGACGCGATCGAGCCGCTCCTCGTCCAGATGGCCGAGGACGTCGAGCGGACCCGCCGGGCCGTCGCCTGACCGGTCGGGCCGTCGGCGGGCCGGCGTCCTCGGCAGCCTGGCCGGGATGCGCCGTCGGGGCCGGCGCGTGGGCCTTGACCGGGCGGTTCCGCGACGGGCTGGTAAGGTGGCGGTGACGTCGGATGACCGACGCGGGGCCTCGCGTGCCTGCACGACGCCGCGGGTGCGAGGTTCGTCCGTCCCCGGTCCACTCGGATCCGTACGACGGACATCAGTTGTCAACCCACCGAAACAGGGAGAACATGGCGCTCGACCAGGAAGCCAAGGCCAAGATCCGCTCGGAGTACGCGACCGCCGAGGGCGACACCGGTTCGCCGGAGGTGCAGGTCGCGGTCCTCACCAAGCGGATCGCGGAGCTGACCGAGCACCTGAAGGTGCACAAGCACGACCACCACAGCCGCCGCGGGCTGCTGCTGCTGGTCGGTCGGCGCCGCCGGCTGCTCAACTACGTCCAGAAGAAGGACATCAACCGCTACCGGTCGCTCATCGAGCGGCTCGGCCTGCGCCGATGACGTGACGGGGGAGCGGCCACCGGGTCGCTCCCCCGTTCCGCGCACCACCAGAAGAAGAGGGCCGCGCGACCACCCGACAGGGAGCCGGTCAGCGTACCGGTCTCCGGTAGTGGCCCCCGGGCAACCCGGCATCATGCCGGCCACCCGGGCGCTTCGATCGAAGACCGGCCGTCTGAGCAGCTCCGGTGTCGTGGGCCCACGACGCGAAGGAGTACCGCCGCACATGACCGAGACCAACCTCGGCACCGAATCCCGTACCGCCGTGATCGACAACGGGTCGTTCGGCACCCGTGAGATCACCTTCTCCACCGGCCGGCTGGCCCGGCAGGCCGCCGGCTCCGTCGTCGCCCAGCTCGGCGAGACGGTCGTCCTCTCCGCCACCACCGCCGGTAAGCACCCGAAGGAGCAGTTCGACTTCTTCCCGCTGACCGTCGACGTCGAGGAGCGGATGTACGCCGCGGGCCGGATCCCCGGTTCGTTCTTCCGCCGCGAGGGCCGGCCCAGCGAGGACGCGATCCTCACCTGCCGGCTGATCGACCGGCCGCTGCGCCCGTCGTTCGTCAAGGGCCTGCGCAACGAGGTCCAGGTCGTCGAGACCGTCCTCGCGCTCGACCCGCAGCACCCGTACGACGTGGTCGCGATCAACGCGGCCTCGATGTCGACGAAGCTGTCCGGCCTGCCGTTCTCCGGCCCGATCGGGGCGACCCGGGTGGCCCACGTCGACGGCCAGTGGGTGGCCTTCCCGACCCTGGAGGAGCTGGCCCGCGCCACCTTCGACATGGTGGTCGCCGGCCGTGCGCTCGACGACGGCGACGTCGCGATCATGATGGTCGAGGCCGAGGCGACGCCGAACGCCGTGGCCCTGATCGCGGGCGGCGCGACCGCCCCGACCGAGGAGATCGTCGCCAGTGGCCTGGAGGCCGCCAAGCCGGCGATCCGCGAGCTGTGCCGGGCGCAGAGCGAGCTGGCCGAGGTGGCCGCCAAGCCGGTCACCGAGTTCCCGGTCTTCCTGGATTACCAGGACGACGCCTACCAGGCGGTGGCCGAGCTGGTCCGCGCCGAGGTGGCCGAGGCCCTCCAGATCGCCGGCAAGGCCGACCGCGAGGAGGCCCTGGACCGGATCAAGGCCAAGGTCGCCGAGGAGCTGGGCGGCCGGTTCGAGGGCCGGGAGAAGGAGCTGTCCGCGGCCTTCCGGTCGCTGACCAAGTCCGAGGTCCGCAACCGGGTGCTGCGCGAGCAGGTCCGCATCGACGGCCGGGGCCCGCGGGACATCCGGGCGCTGACCGCCGAGGTCGGCGTGCTGCCCCGGGTGCACGGTTCCGCGCTGTTCGAGCGGGGCGAGACCCAGATCCTCGGCGTCACCACGCTGAACATGCTGCGCATGGAGCAGATGGTGGACACCCTCTCGCCGGAGAACCGCAAGCGCTACATGCACAACTACAACTTCCCGCCGTACTCGACCGGGGAGACCGGCCGGGTCGGTTCGCCGAAGCGGCGGGAGATCGGCCACGGCGCGCTGGCCGAGCGGGCGTTGCTGCCGGTGCTGCCGACGCGCGAGGAGTTCCCGTACGCGATCCGGCAGGTCTCCGAGGCGCTCGGCTCCAACGGCTCGACCTCTATGGGGTCGGTCTGCGCCTCGACGCTGGCGCTGCTGTCGGCCGGTGTGCCGCTCAAGGCGCCGGTGGCCGGCATCGCGATGGGCCTCATCTCCGACGAGGTGGACGGCAAGACCCAGTACGTGACGCTGACCGACATCCTCGGCGCCGAGGACGCGTTCGGTGACATGGACTTCAAGGTCGCCGGCACGCCGGAGTTCGTCACCGCGCTCCAGCTCGACACCAAGCTCAACGGCATCCCGTCGGACGTGCTCGCCGCCGCGCTCCAGCAGGCGAACGAGGCCCGGCAGACCATCCTCGGCGTGATGCAGGCGGCGATCGAGTCGCCGGCCGAGATGTCGGACTACGCGCCACGGGTCACCACCGTCAAGATCCCGGTGGACAAGATCGGCATGGTGATCGGCCCGAAGGGGCAGACCATCAACGCCATCCAGGACGAGACCGGCGCCGAGATCTCCATCGAGGACGACGGCACGATCTACGTCGGCGCGACCAACGGCCCGTCGGCGCAGGCCGCCGTGGACCGGATCAACGGGATCGCCAACCCGACCCTGCCCAAGGCCGGCGAGCGGTTCCTCGGCACGGTGGTCAAGACCGCCGCGTTCGGGGCGTTCATCTCGCTGCTGCCCGGCCGGGACGGCCTGCTGCACATCTCCAAGGTGGGCGACGGCAAGCGGGTCGAGCGGGTCGAGGACTTCCTCAACGTCGGTGACAAGGTCGAGGTGGAGATCGCGGACATCGACGCCCGCGGCAAGATCTACCTGGACAAGGTCCGTCCGGAGGGCGCCGAGGCGCCGGCCGCCGGTGAGGCCGGTGAGGCCGCCGGTGGCGACCGCCCGGCCGGCCGCGGTGGTGACCGGGGTCCGCGGGACCGCGGTGACCGGGGCGGCGACCGGGGTGGTCGTGCCCCGGAGCGCGGCGAGCGCGGCCCGGGTGGCGGCGAGGGTGGCGACGGCGGCGAGCGTCCGCGTCGGCGTACCCGGCACAGCTGAGCAGTGACCGGCCGGGTGACGACGACGTCGTCACCCGGCCGGTGCGTCTCCCTCCCACCCCTCGTCGCACGGAGAGCAGGTCCGCGTGAGCCGTTCGCCGTTCCCCCCGGCTCGACGGCCGGTGACCCCGCCCGGTGTCGTCCGGCACGCCACCGCCGGGCCGGCCGGTCGCGCCGGCACGGCGTCCCGGGCGGTCACCCGCACGATCAGTGACGACCCGTTGGGCGGCACCGTGCGGCGGACCGTCCTGCCGAGCGGCCTGCGGGTGCTCACCGAGGCGATCCCGACGGTGCGCAGTGTCTCGTTCGGTATCTGGGTAGCCGTCGGTTCGCGCGACGAGACCGGCCCGCAGGCGGGGGCCGCGCACTTCCTGGAGCACCTGCTCTTCAAGGGCACCCACAAGCGCACCGCGTTGGAGATCTCCTCGGAGATCGAGGCGGTGGGCGGTGAGACCAACGCCTTCACCACCAAGGAATACACCTGCTACTACGCCCGCGTGCTGGACGCGGACCTGCCGCTGGCGATCGACGTGATGTGCGACGCGGTCGCCGACTCGCTGCTGGAGCCGGCCGACGTGGAGACCGAGCGCGGGGTCATCCTCGAAGAGATCGCCATGCACGACGACGAGCCCGGCGACGAGGTGCACGACCTGTTCGCCCGGGCCGTCTACGGTGGCCACCCCCTCGGCCGGTTGATCTCCGGCACCGAGGAGACGGTCACCCCGATGACCCGCCGGCAGATCCAGGGCTTCTACCGCCGCCGCTACACCGCGCCGCAGATCGTCGTCGCCGCCGCCGGCAACCTCGACCACGCCGCCGTGGTCCGGCTGGTCCGCCGGGCGCTGCACGGCACTCCGCTGGACACCGCCCCGGCCGAGCCGGGCACGCCCCGGCCGAACACCCCGGCGGTACGCACGAAGCCGGCCACCGTCCTGGTCGAGCCGAAGGAGACCGAGCAGGCGCACGTCATCCTCGGCTGCCCCGGCATCGACCGGGTCGACGACCGGCGGTTCGCCCTCGGGGTGCTCAACAACGTCCTCGGCGGCGGGATGTCCAGCCGGCTGTTCCAGGAGATCCGCGAACGCCGTGGCCTGGCCTACTCGGTCTACTCCTATGCCAGCCAGTACGCCGACAGCGGGCTGTTCGCCGTCTACGCCGGCTGCGCGCCGGGCAAGGTCGACGAGGTGCTCCAGCTCACCCGCGCCGAGCTGGCCCGGGTGGCCGCCGACGGGCTCACCGAGGCGGAGGTGGCCCGGGGCAAGGGGATGAGCAAGGGCTCGTTCGTGCTGGGCCTGGAGGACACCGGCTCCCGGATGAGCCGGCTGGCCAAGGGCGAGTTGCTCTACGGCGACCTGACGCCGGTGGACGAGCTGCTGGCCCGGGTCGACGCGGTGACCGTGGCCGACGTGAACACCCTGGCCGCCGAGCTGCTGAGCCGGCCGATGTCGCTGGCGGTGGTCGGGCCGTTCGGGGAGCGCGACTTCGTCGGCTGAGCCGCTGCCGCCCCGGGCGGCGGTGCGGTGACCCGGCGCGGGCGGTGGTCCGCCCGGCGGGGGCGTGGTGCGTGGCGGGTGTGGGACGGTGGTGGTCCGGCGGTGGGCCGCGTCCCGATTGGGATAGGTTGTGCCCCGTGACTGAGGAGCAGACGAAAGGCCGGGACGGGTCGATCCGGGTCGGTGTGCTCGGTGCCCGGGGCCGGATGGGCGCCGAGGTGTGCCGGGCCGTCGACGGTGCCGGTGACCTGGACCTGGTGGTGGCGGTCGACCAGGGCGACGACCTGTCCGCCCTCGCCGCCGCCGAGGTGGTCGTCGACTTCACCACCCCGGACGCCGTGATGGACAATCTGCGCTGGTGCGTCGAGCACGGCGTGCACACCGTGGTCGGCACCACCGGCTTCACCGGGCAGCGGCTCGACCAGGTGCGCGGCTGGCTGGCCGACCGGCCCGACGTCGGGGTGGTGATCGCACCGAACTTCGGCATCGGCGCGGTGCTGATGATGCAGTTCGCGGCCCGCGCGGCACGGCACTTCGAGTCCGTGGAGATCATCGAGCAGCACCACCCGCGCAAGCTCGACGCGCCGAGCGGCACCGCCACCCACACGGCCCGGCTGGTCGCCCAGGCCCGCGCCGAGGCCGGTCTCGGTCCGACCCCCGACGCCACCAGGGACGAGGTGCCCGGCGCGCGGGGGGCCGACGTCGACGGGGTGCGCGTGCACGCGGTCCGCTCCACCGGTCTGCTCGCCCACCAGGAGGTGCTGTTCGGCACCCTGGGCGAGACGTTGACCATCCGGCACGACTCGTACGACCGGGTGTCGTTCATGCCGGGGGTGCTGCTGGCGGTGCGGTCGGTCCGGCAACGACCGGGCCTGACCATCGGCCTGGACGCCTTGCTCGACTAGGCCGCCGCGCCGCGCCGTAACGCCCCCCGCCCCGCTGTCCGGTCGCCCCGCCCCGCCCCGCCCCGCCGTGCCGTACCCCGCCCCGCCGGGCGGCAGAGCGGGCCGTGGTCGCCGAGCTGCGCCGCTGACCCGTCCACGGCGTCACTCCTGCTCGATCACCGACAGGATGTTGCCGGCCGGGTCGGTGAACCAGGCGATCGTCGGCCCGTTGTCGCGCATGATCCCCCGGTCGTCCTGCGGGAACCCCGGGTACCGCGCGAACCGCACCCCCCGGGCGGTCAGCTCGTCGACCGCCCGGTCGACGTCGGGCACCGGGAAGTTGAGCACGGTGAACGTCGCCGGCACGTGGTCGGCCTTCGGGTAGACCACCACGTCCCGGTCCCCGGCCAGGTGCAGCTTCAGCAGTCCGCCGGGGCCGCCGAGCTGCGACACCCGCAGGCCGAGGGTGTCGGCGTAGAACTCCCGCGCCCGGTCGGTGTCGGCGGCCGAGAACCCGCTGAACGCCTTCGTCTCCCGGAACATGGTCGTCTCCTCACCGTCGGTGGCACCCTGTCGCCTCCGGTCTACCAGGGCGGGCCGACAGAACCGGCCGGGTCAGGGCGTGTCGGTCGGCTCGGCGGGGACCGCCACGTGCAGCCGTACCTGGCCGACGAGCATGTCGTCGACGTCCAGCGCGCGGGCCGCGCCGTCCGGCTCCCAGCCGGTGCTGGTGAGGAACTTGCGGGTCGCCTCGTCCCCGTCGAACGCCCAGGCCACCGCGTGGGTGAACCCGTCGGCCCGCCAGCCGTCCACGGCGGCGGCGAGCAGCCGGCTGCCGTGCCCGCGCCGACCCCAGCGCGGTTCGACCAGCAGGTCGGTCACCGCCGCCACGCCGGCCCCTAGCGCGGCCGGCGGCTCGCCCGGGGCGAGCGCCTCGGCGTCCGCCGGCCCGGAAGCCGCGAAACCCACCAGATAGGATTGCTCGGCCTGTTCCACGGCGACGAGCACCCGGTGCGTGGCCGAGGGCGGCTCCTGCACCGCCGCGCTCCACCGCCGGGCGAGCCACGCCTCGTCCAGGTTGTCGAGCACGTGCCGGGGCAGCAGTCGACGGTACGCGACCCGCCAGGTCGCGAGCTGCACACGGGCGATCTCGGCGGCGTCCTCCGGACGCGCCGGGCGGACGAACCCCAGAGCCATGGCACGAAAGCCTAGGCCACAGCGAGGGAGGCGACGGTGGCGCAGGGTGCCAGGCGGACGACCGGGCAGGTCGTCGCGGTGGTGGCGCTCGCCGTCGCGGTGACCGCCTTCCTCTCCGTGGCGGCCGTCCGGCACGGTTTCTTCGACCTCAAGGTCTACTACGGGGCGTTGCACTTCTGGGTCCACGACCACGGCGAGATCTACGACTACCTCAAGCCCGGCACCCAGTACGGCTTCACCTACCCACCCTTCGCGGCCCTGGTGATGCTCCCGATGGCCTACCTGCCGTGGCCGGTGGCGATCTCGGTCAGCGTGGCGGCCACGGTGGTGGTCAGCGCGGTGCTGGTCTGGTGGCTGCTCGACCCGGTCGCCCGGCGGGCCGGCTGGACCCGCTGGTTCACCCTGGCGGTGGCGCTCTGCCTGGCCGCCGCGTTCGAGCCGATGCGCGAGACGGTCAACTTCGGCCAGGTCAACATGCTGCTGCTCTTCCTGGTGGCGGTGGACCTGCTGCGGCTGCTGCCGGCCGGCAACCGGTGGGCCGGGGTCGGTGTCGGGCTGGCCACCGCGATCAAGCTGACCCCGGGCGTCTTCATCGTCTATCTGCTGGTCACCCGGCGGTTCCGGGCCGCCGGCACCGCGGTCGCCGCGGCGGCGGCGGCCACCCTGCTCGCCGCCGGTCTCTTCCCCGACGCCGCCCGGGAGTTCTGGACGTCGGCGCTGTGGAACACCGACCGGGTGGGCGAGCTGGCCTTCGTGTCCAACCAGTCGCTGCGCGGGGTGGTGGCCCGGCTGAACCCGGAGCATCCGAGCACCCTGGCCTGGCTGGTCCTGGTGCTGCTCACCCTGGTCGTCTGGGCCTGGCGCTGCCGGGCCGCCGTGGCGGTCGGCGACGAGGCCACCGGGCTGGCGCTGACCGGCGCGGTGATGTGCCTGGTCAGCCCGGTCACCTGGGTGCACCACCTGGTCTGGCTGATCCCGGCGCTGATCCTGCTGGTCGACAACGCCGTCGCCGCCCCCGCCGGCGGTCTGCGGCGGTGGCTGCTGCTCGCCCTGGCGGTGGTCGGCTACGCGCTGCTGTGCAGCCGGATCGTCTGGGCCTGGGAGAAGGACTTCACCGGGGTCGGCGGCTTCCTGGGCAGCAACACCTACGTCTGGATCAGCCTCGCGCTGCTGGTGCTGCTGCCGGTCCGGGCCTGGGCGGCCCCGGTCGGTGGCCGGGGTGACGGGCCGCCGCCTCCGCTCGGGTCAGCCGGGGAGCCGGCCGGTGTAGCGCAGCTCGTCGAGGTGGACCGGGGGTCCGCCGCCGGCCAGCGGCACCGGGTAGCGGGACCGTCGGCCGTCGGCTGACAGGCCGGCCCGCTCGTAGAACCGGCGGGCGCGGGCGTTGTCGGCCAGCACCCAGACCCGGTACTCCCGCCAGCCGCGTGCCGCCAGCCCGTCCCGGGCGGCGGCGAGCAGGGTCCGCGCGGTGCCGTCGCCCCAGTGCGCCGGCTCCACGTAGATCGCCAGCAGTTCGCCGTACGCCGGGTCGAGGTCGCCCCGGTCCTGGTTCCTGCGGTACGGGCCGAAGGTGGTGAACCCGGCCGGCACCCCGTCGATCTCGGCGAGCAGGGTGGTGAACGGGTGCTCCGGGTCGGCGGTGCCCACGTCCCGTCGGCGCTGTGCCCAGGCCACCGGGTTGAGCCGGGCCAGCACCTCGGCCGGCATGAAGCCGGCGTAGCCGGCCTGCCAGCCGTGGATGTGCACCCGGGCGATCGCCTCGGCGTCGTCCGGCTCCTCGCGGCGGATGGTGAGCATGTGTCCGTTCTATGCCCCGGCGGGTGTTCGGTCCAGTACCCGGTGTGGTGTCGTACCGCTGGTCTAGGGTCGTCGGCGATGGCCGCACCGGAATCGCTCTCGCTCGCCCAGGCCCGGCGGATGGCGCTCGCCGCCCAGGGTTTCGCCGACCCGCCGCCCACCGGGGCGCCCACCCGCCGGCACCTGCGCCGGGTGCTCGACCGGGTCGGGCTGATCCAGATGGATTCGGTGAACGTGCTGCAACGCGCGCACTACCTGCCGCTCTACAGCCGGCTCGGCCCCTACCCGACGAGCCTGCTCGACACCGCCGCCTACCGCCCGCCCCGGGAGCTGTTCGAGTACTGGGGGCACGAGGCGTCCCTGGTCCCGGTGGGGCTGCACCCGGCGCTGCGGTGGCGGATGGCCAAGGCCCGCGACGACGCCTGGGGCGGGATGCGGCGGATCGCCCAGGAGCAGCCCGAGCTGGTCGCCTGGGTCCGCGACGAGGTGGCCGCGCGGGGGCCGCTGACCGCCGCCGAGATCGAGCACGACGCGCCCCGGGAGACCGGCAACTGGGGGTGGAACTGGTCGGCGGTGAAGCGGGCACTGGAGTTCCTGTTCTGGGCCGGCGAGGTCACCGCCGCCACCCGTACCCCCTCCTTCGCCCGCCGGTAC
Organism: Micromonospora rifamycinica; assembly: GCF_900090265.1. Classification (NCBI taxonomy): domain Bacteria; kingdom Bacillati; phylum Actinomycetota; class Actinomycetes; order Micromonosporales; family Micromonosporaceae; genus Micromonospora; species Micromonospora rifamycinica. Next base: position 2,676,348 of record NZ_LT607752.1, on the reverse strand, counting down.
GACCTGCCCGCGCGGGTGCTGCCGGCGGCCGTCCTCGACGCGCCCACGCCGACCGACGCCGAGGCGTACCGCATCCTGGTCGCGGTGGCGGCCCGGTCGCTCGGGGTGGCCGCCGAGCCGGAGCTGCGGGACTACTTCCGGCTCCCGCTGGCCGGTGCCCGGCAGGCCGTCGCCGAGCTGGTCGAGGCCGGCGAGCTGGTGCCGGTGACGGTGCCGGGGTGGCGGCAGCCCGCCTGGCGGCACGTCGATGCCCGGCTGCCCCGCTGGGTACGCGTCAACACCCTGGTCAGCCCGTTCGACCCGCTGGTCTGGGAGCGGGCCCGCACCGAGCGGCTGTTCGGCTTCGGCTACCGGATCGAGATCTACGTGCCGGCCGCGCAGCGGGTGCACGGCTACTACGTGCTGCCGTTCCTGCAGGGCGAGCGGTTCACCGCCCGGGTCGACCTCAAGGCCGACCGGAAGGCCGGGGTGCTGCTGGTGCCGGCGGTCTGGCAGGAGCCCGGCGTCGACCCGGGGGAGACGGCCGTCGCGCTCGCCGCCGAGCTGCGCCGGCTCGCCGGCTGGCTCGGTCTGGACGCGGTCGCCCCACCGGCGGCGGGCGACCTGGCGGCCCCGCTCGCCGCCGCGCTGCATCGCCTCACCGGTGTACCGTGAGGCCGTGACGAGCGTTGACGGGCCGACCGGGCCGGGCCGGTCGGGGCAGGACACCGATCCGATGCCGCCCGGCTCCTGGTCGGCCGGGCCGGACACCGATCCGATGCCGCCCGGGTCGTGGTCGGCCGGGCCGCCGGTGGCGTGGCAGCAGCCCGAGCCGGACCGCCTGACCCGGCTCGTGGTCCGCCTCTACGACCGTTCGCCGCGGTGGGCGGTGCCGCTGGCCGCGCTCGGCTGCGTCGGTGCCGGGATGGCGTACGCACTCATCAGCGGCCCGACCACCAGCGATCCGGACGCTCCGCCGAGCTGCCTGCTCAAGCTCACCACCGGGCTGGACTGTCCGGGCTGCGGGGGCACCCGCGCGCTGTGGTACCTGCTGCACGCCGACCTGCCGGCCGCCGCCCGGCACCACTTCCTCTTCGTCTTCGCGGTGCCCTTCCTGGCCTACCTCTTCGTCGCCTGGGCCGGCCGGCAGGCGTTCGGCTGGCGACTGCCCGAGCTGCGGCTCAGCTCCCCGGTGATCGGCGGTTTCCTCGCCGTCTGGATGGCCTTCTCGGTGGTGCGCAACCTGCCCTGGGCACCGTTCACCGCCCTCTACGTCTGACCCGTCGCCGCCGGGGGAGACGTTGGCCACCCGTCGCCGCCCCGGGGCGGAACTGTCCATGATCTCGCTGGTCAGCGCGGTGGCCCGAGTTTCCCCGCAGCCCGTCGGGCCACTACAGTCGCAGGAATGCCGGAGATGGTGCAGCCCCAGGTGCAGCTGATCGCGTGGACCCAGTTCCAGGCCCCTGACGACGTGCCGTGGTCGACCGACGCCGAGGGCGGCCAGGCGCTCGCCGAGTTCGCCGGCCGGGCCTGCTACCAGAGCTGGAAGAAGCCGAACCCGGCGACCGCCACCAACGCCGGCTACCTGGCGCACATCCTGGAGGTCGGGCACCTGTCGGTGCTGGAGCACGGCAGCGTGACGTTCTACTTCACCGGGGTGTCCCGCTCGTTCACCCACGAGCTGATCCGGCACCGGCACTTCTCCTACTCCCAGCTCTCCCAGCGCTACGTGCCGGAGCGGGACGCGGCGATGGTCGAGCCGGCGGTGATCGCCGACGACCCGGAGCTGCACAAGCGGTTCGTCGAGGCCGCCGAGGCGAGCGTCCGGGCGTACACCGAGCTGCTGGAGGGGTTGGAGCAGCGGTTCGCCGACGAGCCCAACCCGACGCTGCGCCGCAAGCAGGCCCGGCAGGCGGCGCGGGCGGTGCTGCCCAACGCCACCGAGACCCGGATCGTGGTCACCGGCAACTACCGGGCCTGGCGGCACTTCATCGGGATGCGGGCCACCGAGCACGCCGACGTCGAGATCCGTGAGCTGGCCGTGGAGTGCCTGCGGCAGCTCCAGCGGGTCGCCCCGAACGTGTTCGCCGACTTCGTCGTCGCCACCCTGCCCGACGGCACCGAGGTGGCGACGAGCCCGCACGCACAGCTGTCCTGAGCCCTTCCCCACCGGACGTCCGGTGCTCGTCCGCTAGGTTGTGAGCATGACGCACGACCACCCTGCCGCCCCCGACCGGGCCACCTCCCGCCCCTTCGGGCGTCTGCTCACCGCGTTGGTGACACCGTTCACCGCCGACGGCTCCCTCGACCTCGACGGCGTGGCACGGCTGGCGACGTACCTCGTCGACGAGCAGGGCAACGACGCGCTGGTGGTCAACGGCACCACCGGTGAGTCGCCGACCACCACTGACGCGGAGAAGGAGTCCCTGGTCCGGGCGGTGGTGGAGGCGGTCGGTGACCGGGCGCAGGTGGTGGCCGGGGTGGGCACCAACGACACCCGGCACACCATCGAGCTGGCCGCCACGGCGGAGAAGGCCGGGGCGCACGGCCTGCTGGTGGTGACGCCGTACTACAGCAAGCCCCCGCAGCGCGGCCTGGTGCGGCACTTCACCGCGGTCGCCGACGGCACCGGCCTGCCGGTGATGGTGTACGACATCCCGCACCGGGCCGGGGTGCCGATCGAGACCGAGACGCTGGTGCGGCTCGCCGCGCACGAGCGGATCGTCGCGGTCAAGGACGCCAAGGGCGACCTGACCGCCACCAGCTGGGTGACCAGCCGCACCGACCTCGCCTTCTACAGCGGCGACGACGCGCTCACCCTGCCCACCCTGGCGGTCGGCGGGGTCGGCCTGGTCGGCACCTCGACCCACTTCACCGGCGCGCTCGCCAAGCGGATGATCGAGGCGTACGAGGCGGGGGACACCGGCACCGCGCTGACCCTGCACCGGCGGCTGCTGCCCCTGTTCACCGGGATCTTCCGCAGCCCGGGGACCATCCTGGTGAAGGCGGGCCTGAACACGATGGGCCTGCCCGCCGGGCCGGTGCGTCCGCCCCTGGTGGACGCCACCGACGACGAACTGGCCCTGCTGCGCGCGGACTGCGCGGCGGCAGGCCTGGACCTGCCCGAATGACCGAACGACACGACGGACGCCGGGTTACGGCGTCGCAGAATGAGGTGGACGCGTGACCGAGGCGCAATTCGAGGGTGAACTGCCCCCGCCACTGCCCGAGGGCGGCCTGCGGATCATCCCGCTCGGCGGACTCGGTGCCATCGGTCGGAACATGACCGTCTTCGAGTACGACGGCAAGCTGCTGATCGTCGACTGCGGGGTGCTCTTCCCCGACGTCGAGCAGCCCGGCGTGGACCTGATCCTGCCCGACTTCGGGCCGATCCTGGACCGGCTGGCCGACGTGCAGGCGATCGTGCTGACCCACGGCCACGAGGACCACATCGGCGCGGTGCCGTACCTGCTCGCCCACAAGCCGGACATCCCCCTGGTCGGCTCCCAGTTCACCCTGGCCCTGGTCGAGGCGAAGCTGGCAGAGCGGCGGATCCAGCCCTACACGCTGACCGTGCGGGAGGGGGGCCGGGAGCGGCTCGGTCCGTTCGAGTGCGAGTTCTTCGCGGTCAACCACTCCATCCCGGACGCGCTCGCGGTGGCCGTGCGGACCCCGGCCGGCCTGGTGCTGCACACCGGCGACTTCAAGATGGACCAGCTGCCGCTGGACGGCCGGATCACCGACCTGGCCGGCTTCGCCCGGCTCGGCGCGGAGGGCGTCGACCTGCTGCTGTCGGACTCGACCAACGCCGAGATCCCCGGTTTCGTCACCCCGGAGCGGGAGATCGGGCCGGTGCTCGACTCGATCTTCGCAAAGGCGCGGGGGCGGATCATCGTCGCTTCGTTCGCCTCGCACGTGCACCGGGTGCAGCAGGTCTTCGACTCGGCGCTGGAGCACGGCCGCAAGGTGGCGCTGATCGGCCGGTCGATGGTCCGCAACATGGGCATCGCCCGTGACCTCGGCCTGCTCAACATCCCGGCCGGGCTGGTGATCGGGATCGAGGAGGCCACCACGCTGCCGCCCGACCAGATCGTGCTGATGTCCACCGGGTCGCAGGGTGAGCCGATGAGCGCGCTGGGCCGGATGGCCAGTGGCGACCACCGGCACATCACCATCGCCCCCGGTGACACGGTGGTGTTGGCCTCCTCGCTGGTCCCCGGCAACGAGACCTCGGTCTACCGGGTGATCAACCGGCTGGCCCGGGCCGGCGCGGTGGTGGTGCACAAGGACGTGGCCAAGGTGCACGTCTCCGGGCATGCCCCGGCCGGCGAGCTGCTCTACCTGCTCAACGTCGTCCGGCCGAGCAACCTGATGCCGGTGCACGGCGAGTGGCGGCACCTGCGGGCGCACGCCCGGCTCGGCATCGAGTCCGGCGTCGCCCCGGACCGGGTGGTCATCTGCGAGGACGGCGACGTGGTCGACCTGGTCGAGGGCCGGGCCAGCGTGGTCGGGCACGTGAAGAGCCGGTACGTCTACGTCGACGGCCTGGCTGTGGGCGACGTCAGCGAGTCGCTGCTCACCGAGCGGCGGATCCTCGGCGACGGCGGGTTCATCGCGACCACCGTGGTGGTCGACTCGGTCACCGGCAAGGTGGTCGCCGGCCCGACCCTGTCGGCGAAGGGCTTCTCCGAGGACCCGGCCGCGTTCAACCCGGTGATCCCACTGGTCACCGAGGCGCTGAACCGGGCCGCCGCGGACGGCGTCACCGATCCGCACCAGCTCCAGCAGATCGTCCGGCGCACCGTGGGGCGCTGGGTCAACGACGCGTACCGCCGCCGCCCGATGATCGTCCCGACCGTCGTGGAGGTCTGAGCGGGTCGTCGTACCGACAGCGTTGCGGGCCGGCCGCCGTCGAGACGACGGCGGCCGGCCCGCGCACCTGCGGTGCGCTCAGCGGTGGTGCAGGGGGACCGCGATCAGGTTGGGGTCGGTCGCGGTGGTGTAGGCGGCGCTGGCCACCAGGAGGGTGTGCCCGCGGACGGCCACCGAGGTCGGGTTCTGGAGACCGTCGGCACCGGTCAGCAGAGTCCGGGTCCGCCCGTCCCCGTCGACGACCACCACCGTGTTCGGGCCGTTGAGGGTGGCGACCACCCGGCCGTCGGGGGCGAAGGCGAAGTCGTCCAGGCCGACCAGGCCGGTCGCCCTGGTCTCGACACTGCCGGCCCGGCCCTGCCGCAGCGGGATCCGCAGCAGGGTGCCCTGGTCCAGGTTGGTCACCCAGACCGCACCGTCGCGTACCTTGACGCCGTTGACACCGAGGAACCCCGTGGCGGCGAGCGCGGACGCCGACGACCAGACCCGGGCGGCGCCGCCGGCCAGCGGAACGGTCGAGATGGTACCGAGCACCGAGTCGGTGACGTAGAACGTCCGGCTCGTCGGGTCGAGGGCCAGGCCGTTCGGTAGCCCGGCCGCCGGCAGCGCGGCGATCCGTCGGGGCTGCTGGCCGGGTGGCATCCGGTAGAGGCCGGTGCTGGCGGCGTCGCCGCTGGCGTACAGGAAGTAGAGCGTGCCGTCGCCGGTGCGGACGATGCCGCTGGTCAGGGCGAAGCCGAGCACCGGGGTGGCGACGCCGCCGTCGGCCGGGGCCGGCAGGGTGGCCAGCACCCGGGTGCGCCCCGTCCGGTCGACGGCGGCGACCTGCCGGGCCGCCGCGAACGTGAGGTAGGCCGTGCCGTCGGGGCCCAGCGCGATGTTCTCCGGCAGTTGCCCCTTGGCCAGGTCGAAGTGGGTCACGATCCGGGCCGCCGGGGCCGACCGGGCCGGGGTGACGGGGGCCGACCCGGCCGGGATGACGACGGCGGCCGGGGTGCTCGCCGGTGCCGGAGCCGCCCATGGCATGACCAGGGCGCCGGCCGCCGCGGTGGCGACGGCGAGGGTGAGGATTCTGCTGCGCATGGTTCGTCCTTCTGGTGAGGGGTCCGGGAGCGGACCCGGTTTCGGGCGCGGACGATCCGGCACCCGTTCAGGTGCCCTCGTCCTACGGTGTCGCCGCGGCGTCGACCGGCCGGACCGTCCGGGTCCGGTGGCCGGCCCGCCGGGCCGGCGGGGGCAGCAGCACAGCGCTGCCGCAGGTAGGGCAGCAGCACAGGCTGCCGCAGGTAGGGGAGCGGCGGGTGCCGCCGGTGGATAGCGGTCAGGGGTCAGCCGCCGGTGGGCGGTGGGTGGGTCAGCCGCCGGTGGGTCGGCCAGGGGTGGGCAGGACCCGTCAACCGTGGGCCGGGAGTGGCTGCCGGGTGGCGGCGCGGCCGGTGACCGCGGCGTGCACGAGCAGCGTCATCGCCGCCTGCGACGGGGAACCCGGTGCGGTGGTGGCGACGACGACCGCCTGGTCGTCGGTGGTCCGCAGGGTCTGCTGGGTGACGGTCAGCTCGCCGACCACCGGGTGCCGCATCACGTAGCCGGCAGCGCCGCCGGCCTTGACCCGGTGGTCGGCCCACCCGGCGGCGAACTCGGGGCTGCGGACCGCCAGCTCGCCGACCAGCGCGGCGAGCAACGGGTCCGCCGGGTGCTGCCCGGAGGCCATCCGCAGGGTGGCCACCACCGCCCGTGCCTTGGCCGGCCAGTCGACGTACAGCTCACGGGTGTGCGCGTCGAGGAAGACCAGCCGTGCCATGTTCGGCCGCCGGTCCGGCCGGTCCACCGCCGCCGGGTCCAGGTGGCCGGCGAAGAGGGCGTGCCCGGCGGTGTTCCAGGCCAGCACGTCGAGCCGACGGCCGAGCACCAGCACGGGCACGTCCCCGAGCGCGCCGACGAGCTGGCGTACGGCCGGGTCGACCCGCTCCGGCGGCGACCGGCGGACGGCCGGGCGTCGGTGCCCGGCGGCCAGTCCGGTCAGGTGGCGGCGTTCCGTGGCGTCGAGGCGCAGCGCCCGGCTGAGCGCGTCCAGTACCTCGGGTGAGGCGTTGGTGGCCTGGCCCTGCTCCAGCCGGGCGTAGTACGAGGCGCTCACCCCGGCCAGCAGGGCCAGCTCCTCCCGGCGCAGCCCGGGAACCCGCCGCCGCCCGCCGTAGGTGGCCACCCCGGCCTCCTCCGGGCTGAGCCGGGAGCGGCGCGAGCGGAGGAACTCGCCGAGCTGTCCTGATGCCTGCATGACTCCCAGTATCGGCACCGGCCACCCGGCCAACCACACCCTGTCAGGGGTAGCCAGGGCGGCCGGTTGTGTGACGGCGCGGACACCTTCCGTCGATATCTGCGGATCTCCTCAACCGGGCGGTGTCCGTTTCCGTACCTCCGACCGGCGGGCGTACCCCGCGTCGGCCGGGAGGAGCATGACGGATGGACCGCAGACGGATGACAGCGATCGGCGTCGTGCTGGCGGCAGCGGGCCTGACGGCGGCGGTGACCCTGCCGTCGTTCGCCGGTGACCAGGGCGCGCCGGAGGCCGGTGGAGCCGACGCGCGGGCCACCGGCGGGGTGGCCCCCGAGGTGGTGGACGCCCTCAGCCGCGACCTGCGGATCAGCCGGGACCAGGCGGTCCGGCGGCTGACCGCCGAGCAGCAGGCCGCCGGGCGGCTGGCCCGGCTGCGGGCCACCCTCGGCGACACCTACGGCGGGGCCTGGATCAGCGGCGACGGGTCGACCCTCAACGTGGCGGTCGCCGACCCCGCCCAAGCCGACCGGGTGCGGGCCGCCGGTGCGGTGCCCAAGCAGGTCGACCGCCCGGTCGGCGAGCTGGACGCGGCCAAGAGCCGGCTCGACGCGGTGGGCCGGCAGGCGTCGCCCGCCATCACCGGCTGGTACGTCGACGTCGCCACCAACACGGTGGTGGTGCTCGCCCAGCCGGGTGCCGAGGCGCGGGCCCGCCGGTGGGCGGCGGGCAGCGGGGCACCGGCCGACGCGGTGCGGATCACCACCTCCCGGGAGCAGCCGCGCCCCCTGTTCGACCTGGTCGGCGGCGAGCCGTTCTTCATCAACGACGTGGGTCGCTGCTCGATCGGCTTCTCGGTGGTGGGCGGCTTCGTCACCGCCGGGCACTGCGGCCGGGTCGGCGACCGGACCACCGGCTTCAACCAGGCCCGGCAGGGCGTCTTCGCGGCGTCGTCGTTCCCCGGCGACGACTGGGCGTTCGTCCGCACCAACGGCCAGTGGACCCCGCAGGGGGTGGTGAGCGACTTCAACGGCGGCGTGGTGCCGGTCAACGGCTCCACCGAGGTGCCGGCCGGCGCGTCGATCTGCCGCTCCGGTTCGACCACGGGTGCCCGCTGCGGTGTCGTCCAGGCCCGCAACGCCACCGTGAACTATCCGGAGGGGACCGTCACCGGGCTGACCCGCACCGACGTCTGCGCCGAGCCGGGGGACTCCGGCGGCTCGTGGATCTCCGGCGACCAGGCGCAGGGCGTCACCTCCGGCGGCTCCGGTGACTGCACCGTCGGCGGGGTCACCTTCTTCCAGCCGGTCAACGAGATCCTCCAGCGCAACAACCTGACCCTGGTGACCGCCGACGGCCGGCAGGACGCGCAGGCGAACACCCGGCTGCGGGCGCGGACCGCCCCCGGATCGGTGCGCTGAGCGCTCAACCCGCGCCCCGGCCGCCGTCGACCGGCCGCGCCGGTGAACCGGTACCGCGGCCCCCGACCCCCACCGCCCGGGGGTCGGGGGCCGCTCCGTGTCCGGCCCCGCCGCCCGGGCCAGGGCGGCACGGTCGGGTCAGGGTGGGACGGTCGGGTCAGGCAGGGCGGGCGGGCGGGTCAGGGCAGGCGGGTCAGGGCAGGGCGGCGACGGCCCTGGCGTACGCGACGCCGGTGCTCACCGCCGCGTCGACCAGGATGCCGAGCTGCGTCGGGGCCACCCCGTACGCCAGGTCGGTGCTGACGTCGCCGGCCAGCACCAGCTCACCGCCGGGCAGTTCGTGCACGTACGCCTTGGGCAGCAGCCGGTCGTGGTTCCAGGCGTTGCAGAACTCGTACGCCTCGGCGAGCCGTCCCGCCGCCAGCCGCCGGGCCGCCACCACCCGGGCGTGCAGGACCTCCCCCTGCCGGCCCAACTGGGAGAACTGGATCACCGCATCGTCCCAGCGGCCGACCACCACGCCACCGGCGTCCACCGCGTACACGTCACCCCGGGCGTCCAGCACGGCGGTGAGCTGCGCCAGGCTCAGCGGGGCCGGTTCGTCGGCCGCGGGCGGGACCGGTTCGTCGTCCGGCTCGGCGACGCTCTCCCACGCCGGCACCGGCACCGGGTCACCGGTCGGCCGCTCGGCCAGCCAGGCGGCGATCCGGCCGGCGTGGTGACCGGTGCCGTTGCGGGCGTCGAAGCTGCCCGCCAGCCGGGTCGCCACGGCCAGCAGGTCGGTGCCGAGGGTCGCCACGTCCAGGTCGGCGGCCGGCCGGTCGGCGTGGCCGGGGCGGTGCACCCGTCGACCGTCGCGTCCGGACTCGACGGCGAGCGCGCAGACCAGCGCCCCGGCGGCGGCGAACTCCAGCGCCGACAGGTCGTCGTACGGGTGGTCCAGCCGGGGCAACTGCTCGGCGAGGATGTCCAGGCCCCGCTCCGGGTGCCCGGCCAGCGCACAGAACCGCAGCTGCGCGGCCAGGTACGGCATCGCCCGCCGTTCCCCCCGGTGCCGCCGGTACGCCCGCAGGTGCGCCGACGCGGCCCGCGCGGTCGCCCCGGTGCGCAACCAGGGCAGCAGACCCACCGCGAGGGCGCCCTCCGGCTGGTCGGAGCACTCGACCACGGCATCGAGCACCGGCCGCAGCGCGTCCAGCGCCGCCCGGTCGTCCCCCCAGCCGGCCAGCAGCTCCGCCCGACGGACCGGCAGACAGCCGGGGCAGCCGGCGGCCGGGTCCGGGTCGGTGGCCGTCCACCGGTCGTACCACCGGCGGGCGGTCGGCTCGTCACCCCGGTGGTCGGCCAGCCGGCAGCGGAGTTGGGCGACCACGGCGGCGTCCTCGCCGATCCGTCGGGCCAGCGCGTCGAGCAGCGCGTGGGCCTGGGCCAGCCCGATGCGGGGGGTGCCGATGGCGGCCTCCACCGCCTGCCGCAGGTGCCGCCGCAGCAGCTCCGCGTCGCCGGGGCGGGCGTCGAGCAGGCCGGGGGACCGGTCGACGGTGGCCAGCAGCCGGCGTACCGGCTCGACGATCCGCCACCGGCCCCCACCCCGCAGGTACGCCTCGACCAGCGCGAAACGGGCGTCCAGGCCGGAGTGCGGGTCGCCGAGCGCGTCGGCGCGGGCGGCGATCCGGTCGAGTTCGGCCAGTCGGGTCTCCCCGTCGGGCAGCTCCGCGGCGTCGGTGAGCGCGGACGCCAGGCCGGGGTCGCGGTGGACGGCCGGCCGGTCCGTCGGGGGGTGGAACTCGGCGGTCATCCGGGTGTCCCGCCGGGCAACAGGCCGACGGCGGCGGCGAGCTGGCAACCGGTGGTGATGCCCCGGTCGAGCAGCTGGTCGAGCTGGTGCGGGGTGACCCCGCGTTCCAGGTCGGTGATCACCTCACCGCAGACCTGGGCGCGTCCGTCGTCGTCGACGTGCACGAACGCCTTGGGCCAGAGCCGGTCGCGGTTCCACGCGTTGCAGAAGGCGTAGAGCGCCGGCACGTGCTCGATACCGAAGGTCGGCGCCGCCAGCGTGCGGACCTGGAGCAGTTCGCCGAGGGCGCCCTGGCGCAGGAACCAGATCAGGCTGTCGTCCCAGCGGCCGAGGAGGTCGCCGTCCTCGTCGGTGACGACGACGTACCCCCGGTTGCGCAGCACGGCGGCGACCAGCTCGGCGGTCAGCGGACGCAGGGCCTGCGGGTCACCCGCCAGGGGGTCCGGACGGTCCGCGAAGGCAGGCGACGCCATCGGGCATCCCTTCTGAGGCGAATAACACGTCTGCGGGCGTGGTCCGTGTTGCGACGCGCGGACACGACCCGGAAAAGCGGCGATCTGCCGGGTGACGCCGTTACGGTGACTCTATGGCGGGCCGTACCTCTCAGGCGAGCCGGCGGCGCGGCGCGTCGCCGCGTGGCACCACGAACAGTCGTGCCCGTCAGCCGGCGAAGAAGACCACCCGGGCGACCCCCCGGCGGCGGCCGGCGGCCCGGCCCGCTCCGGCGGCGTACGTCGGGCGGGCCGTCGGGGCACTGTGGATGGGGTTGGCGCACGGTGTCGGCTGGGGCTTCCGGGCCGCCGGCCGGCAGGCCGCCTCCGCCCGGGACCTGGACCCGGAGCACCGCCGCGACGGCGCCGGGCTGCTGCTGTTCGGCCTGGCCATCCTCAGCGCGGTGGGCATCTGGTTCTCCGGCGCGGGCCCGCTCGGCGCCCGCCTCGCCGACACCGTGCGGCTCTTCCTGGGGGCGATCGCGGTCGTGGTGCCGGTGCTGCTGATGATCGGCGCCTGGCGGCTGATGCGTACCCCGTCGGACCCGGAGCACCGGGGGCGGGGCCTGGTCGGCTGGGGCTCCATGCTGGTCGCCACGGCGGCGATGCTGCACATCGGACAGAATCCGGTCGACCCGGTGCAGCGGGACTACGCCGGTGGCCTGATCGGCGCGGGGGTCGGTGACCTGCTGGAGCGGGCGATGACGGCCTGGGTGGCCATGCCCCTGCTGATCCTGCTGCTCGTCTTCGGGCTGCTGGTGGTCACCGCCACCCCGATCAACCGGATCCCGGAACGGCTCGGCCTGCTCGCCGGCACGCTGGTCGCCCCGCCCGACGCCCCGGCGGAGGAGGTTGCGGAGCCGGCGGAGACCGTCGCCAAGCCGGCCCGTCGCCGGCCCCGCAAGGCCGCGCCGCCGCCGGTCGACCCGGACGACTTCGACGACGTCGGCCCGGAGGTGGACCTCCAGGAGACGATCGTGCTGCCCCGCCGGCCGGGGAGCCGGGTGCCGGCCAGCCGCAAGCCGGTGGAGCCGCCCGAGCACTCGGCCCCGCCCACCCGGGCCGAGCAGCTCGCGCTGACCGGGCTCGCCGGCGACTACGTGCTGCCGCCGGCCAACATGCTCACCGGCGGCGCGGCCCCGAAGACCCGCAGCAAGGCCAACGACGAGGTGATCGCCGCGCTGACCGGCGTCTTCGACCAGTTCGGGGTGGACGCGGAGGTCACCGGCTTCACCCGGGGACCGACCGTCACCCGGTACGAGGTCGAGCTGGGGCACGGGGTCAAGGTCGAGCGGATCACCCAGCTCTCCCGCAACATCGCGTACGCGGTGAAGTCGCCGGACGTGCGGATCCTCAGCCCCATCCCGGGCAAGAGCGCGGTCGGCGTGGAGATCCCCAACACCGACCCGGAGAACGTCGCCCTCGGTGACGTGCTGCGCTCCCGGGCCGCCACCAGCGACCACCACCCGATGGTGGTGGCCCTCGGCAAGGACATCGAGGGTGGCTTCGTGGTGGCCAACCTCGCCAAGATGCCGCACATCCTGATCGCCGGGGCCACCGGCGCCGGCAAGTCGAGCTGCCTCAACACCCTGCTGGTGTCGATCCTGACCCGGGCCACGCCGGACGAGGTGCGGCTGCTGCTGATCGACCCCAAGCGGGTCGAGATGACCGGGTACGAGGGCATCCCGCACCTGGTCACCCCGATCGTGACCAACGCCAAGAAGGCGGCCGACTCGCTGGAGTGGGTCGTCCGCGAGATGGACATGCGGTACGACGACCTCGCCGCCAACGGGGTCCGGCACATCGACGACTTCAACCGCAAGGTGCGCAACGGCGAGATCAAGGCTCCGCCGGGCAGCGAGCGGGAGATGCGGCCGTACCCGTACCTGCTGGTGATCGTGGACGAGCTGGCCGACCTGATGATGGTCGCCCCGCGCGACGTGGAGGACTCGGTCGTCCGGATCACCCAGCTGGCCCGCGCCGCCGGCATCCACCTGGTGCTGGCCACCCAGCGGCCGAGCGTCGACGTGGTGACCGGCCTGATCAAGGCGAACGTGCCGTCCCGGCTGGCGTTCGCCACCTCGTCGCTGGCCGACTCCCGGGTCATCCTCGACCAGCCGGGCGCGGAGAAGCTGCTCGGCCGGGGCGACGGGCTGTTCCTGCCGATGGGCGCGTCGAAGCCGGTCCGGATCCAGGGCGCCTGGGTGACCGAGCGCGAGATCGCCGACGTGGTGAAGTTCTGCAAGGACCAGCGGGAGCCGGAGTTCCGTAACGACGTGCTGGCCCCGGCACAGGACAGCAAGAAGAAGATCGACGAGGACATCGGCGACGACCTCGACCTGTTGGTGCAGGCGGTGGAGCTGGTGGTCACCTCGCAGTTCGGCTCGACCTCGATGCTCCAGCGCAAGCTGCGGGTCGGCTTCGCCAAGGCGGGCCGGCTGATGGACCTGATGGAGACCCGGGGGGTGGTCGGCCCGTCCGAGGGTTCCAAGGCCCGCGACGTGCTGGTCAAGCCGGACGAGTTGGAAGAGGTCCTGGACGGCCTGCGCGGCGACGTGGACTGAGCCTGCGGGGGTGCGCCGGTCGGGGCTGGCCCCCGATGCCGGTCGGGCCGTACCCCTGGCCGGGCCGGAACGTGCGACGGGCCCGCCGGAAGTCCGGCGGGCCCGTCCGCGCAGGCGTGGTCAGCTGTTCATCATGGCGCTGACGAGCACGAGGCTGAGGATGATGGCGGCCACGTTCGCGGCGGCCGCGTACCAGCCGAGCGGCTTGTCGCCGAGGACCGCGCCGACGATGCCGAGCGCCAGGCCGATGATGCCGAAGATGACCGGCGCGATCAGCAGCGCGACGACGGCGAAGACGAACGCCAGGATGGTGCAGATGCGGGCGGCGTTGGTACGCGGGCGGGCGGGGGCGTGGGTGTCGGCCATGACGTCCTCCGTGGTCGGGAGCATTGAGTGCGGTGTTGATCGCTCACTACCCACACCGGACGAAAACTACGCACCGGGCGGCGACCTCCCACCGCGTGCCTGTCGGCGTCGGCCCGGGAATTCCGGTCGATCCGGGGCCTGCCGGTGTGGCAGGGTCATCCGATGCCGGCATCCCGTGGTGACCTGTTGCGTGCGCAGTTCGAGCTGACCTGGGCGCTGTTCAGATACCACCTGGAACGCCTGGAGCCGGCGGACCTGCTCTGGGAGCCCGGGCCGCTCTGCTGGACGATGCGCCCGGATGCCGACGGCGGGTGGGTGCCGGACTGGGCCGACGTCGAGCCCGACCCGGTTCCCGTCCCGACGATCGGCTGGATCACCTGGCACATCGGCTGGTGGTGGACGGTCGCTGGCGACCATGCCCGGGGTCGTCGGCCGCGGGAGCGTACCGAGATCGGCTGGCCCGGCGACCGGGACCGGACGGTGGCGTGGCTGGGTGACCTGCGTACCACCTGGTTGGCGGTGCTCGACCAGCTCAGCGACGTCGACCTCGACGCGACCGCGTCGTTCCCGTGGCGGGACGACCCGGCGTACACCGTCGCCCACCAGGTCGCCTGGGTGAACGCCGAGCTGATGAAGAACGTCGCCGAGATCGGCCAGCTCCGGTTGCTGCGGCAGGCGAGCCGGTCCTGACCCGTCGGGCGGTGGCTGGGGGCGCGCCGGGCAGCCGGGCCCGGTCGTTCACCGGCAGCCGGCCCGGCCGCGTCCACGGGCCGGCTCAGTGGAAGATCTTGAGGCCGACCACGCCGGCGATCACCAGTAGCAGGCTGAGCAGCCGGGGCAGGCTCGTCGACTCGCCCAGCGCCACCATGCCGACCACGGCGGTGCCGACCGCCCCGATGCCGACCCAGACCGCGTAGCCGGTGCCGACGGGGATGTCGCGCAGCGCGTACGCCAGGCCGGCCATGCTGGCGACCAGGGTGACCGCGAAGACGGCCGAGGGCAGCGGCCGGGTGAACCCGGCGCTGCGGTCGAGGGAGACCGCCCAGGCGGTTTCCAGGAGTCCGGAGAGCACCAGCACGATCCAGGCCATCGGGCATCACCTCGGTGGGTCGGTCCCGGGCCGCGACCGGGGACGAGTCGGTTCGGTACGGGGCGTCTTGGCCTGACCGGGTACGCCCACGACTCGTCCGGGGTGGCCGCGCGGGCCACCACGACCGACGCTAGCACCGCCGGCTGCCCGGGTGGGGTGATCCCTCCCACCACCTCTTGAGCTGAAGTCAGCTTGAGGTTGCAGCATGACGACATGACGCTGCTCTTCGACGACCGGCAGGTCGCCGCCGCCCTGGACGCACCGACCACCGTCGCGGCGATGCGGGACGCCCTGCTGGCCGCCCACGCCGGCCGGCTCGTCGCCCCACCCCGGGCGTCCGCACCCCTGGCGGGCGGCCGGATGGTGCTCACCGCCGGGCAGCTCGCCGACGAGTGGTACGGCTTCCGCTCCTACGACACCCTCGGCCACCCGGCCGGCGGGCAGCTGGTGGTGCTGCACGACGCCCGGACGGGGGCGGTACGGGCCATCGCCGTCGGCGCTGAGCTGGGCTCCCGGCGTACCGGCGGGCTGGGCGCGGTGGCCGTCGACGCGCTGGCCCGCCCGGAAGCCGCCACCATGGGTGTGATCGGCTCGGGCGGGCAGGCGTGGACGCAGGTGTGGGCGACCGCCGCCGTCCGGCCGCTGCGCGAGGTGACAGTGCACAGCCGCTCGACGGCCCGCCGGGAGGCGTTCGCCGCCCGGGTCCGCGCCGAGCTGGGGATCCCCGCCCGCGCCGTCGGCTCGGCCGCCGGGGCGGTCCGCGACCGGGACGTGGTGGTCCTCGCCACCACCAGCGTCACCCCGGTGCTGGCCGCCGCCGATCTCGCCCCCGGCACCCACGTCAACACCGTCGGCTTCAAGCAGGTGCACCGGCACGAGTTCGGCACCGACCTGCTCGACGCCGCCGACCTGCTGGTCACCGACTCGCCGGCCCAGGCGGCGGCGTACGACCCGCCGCTGTTGACCGCCGTCGGGCCGTACCGGGGGAGGCTGCGGGACCTGGGGGCGGTGCTGGCCGGCGCGGTCCCCGGCCGGACCGGCGCGGACCAGGTGTCGGTGTTCTGCTCCACCGGGCTGGCCGGCACCGAGGTCGCCCTGCTGGACCGGCTGGTCCGGGTCGGTGCGGCGGCGGTCTGACCGTCGTCGCGGTGTGTGGGGCGCGACGGTTCGCCGGTCACCGGAACCGCCCAGCGGGTGCGCCACGATCAGATTGCGGTGGCAGCGAGTGTTCCCGGCGTGTCGTGTGCATTTTCGTCATTTGATCAACGACGGGCCGGGCGGCAGGGTGAACCGGCCGACACCGCGCGCTGCCGTCGGTCAGGCCCGCTCCCGCGCCCGGTACCCTCGGATGGTGTCTGCCACCCCCACGCCCGACCATGCCGGCCCGTCCCGCCGCGCCCCGGAGCAGCCGCCCGCCGACGGCCGCCGGGTCGCCCTGCTGACCCTGGGCTGCGCCCGCAACGAGGTCGACTCGGAGGAGCTGGCCGCCCGGCTGCACGCCGACGGCTGGCAGGTCACCACCGACGGCGAGGGCGCCGACGTGGTGGTCGTCAACACCTGCGGGTTCGTGGAGAAGGCCAAGCAGGACTCGATCCAGACGCTGCTCGCCGCCGCCGACACCGGGGCGAAGGTGGTCGCCGCCGGCTGCATGGCCGAGCGGTACGGCCGGGAGCTGGCCGACAGCCTCCCCGAGGCGCAGGCGGTGCTCAGCTTCGACGACTACCCCGACATCGCCGCCCGGCTCGACGCGGTGCTGGCCGGCGAGGCGATCGGCGCGCACACCCCCCGGGACCGCCGCGAGCTGCTGCCGCTCACCCCGGTCGCCCGGCGGGAGTCGGCGGTGTCCCTGCCCGGCCACGGCACCCCCACCCGGGTCGCGCCGGAGACCGACGCGCACACCCCGGCACACCTGCGGCAGGTGCTGCGCCGCCGGCTCGACAGCGGCCCGGTGGCCTCGCTGAAGCTGGCCAGCGGCTGCGACCGGCGGTGCGCGTTCTGCGCCATCCCCGCGTTCCGGGGCGCGTTCGTCTCGCGTACCCCCGACGAGCTGCTCGCCGAGGCAGAGTGGCTGGCCAAGACCGGCGTCCGCGAGCTGGTGCTGGTCAGTGAGAACTCCACGTCGTACGGCAAGGACCTGGGCGACCCCCGGGCGCTGGAGAAGCTGCTGCCGCAGCTCGCCGCGATCGACGGCATCGTCCGGGTACGGGCCAGCTACCTCCAGCCCGCCGAGACCCGTCCCGGCCTGGTCGAGGCGATCGCCACCACCCCCGGCGTGGCCGCCTACTTCGACCTGTCGTTCCAGCACTCCAGCGAGCCGGTGCTGCGCCGGATGCGCCGGTTCGGCTCCACCGACCGGTTCCTGGAGCTGCTGGCCGGTGCCCGCGCCCTGGCCCCGGAGGCGGGCGCGCGGAGCAACTTCATCGTCGGATTCCCCGGCGAGACCAAGCAGGACGTGGCCGAGCTGACCCGCTTCCTGACCGAGGCGCGGCTCGACGCGATCGGCGTGTTCGACTACAGCGACGAGGACGGCACCGAGGCCGCCGGGCTGCCCGGCAAGCTCTCCGCCGCCACCGTCAAGCGCCGCTACGACCGGCTCGCCGCGCTCGCCGACGAGCTGTGCTCGCAGCGGGCCGAGGAGCGGCTCGGCAGCACGGTCGAGGTGCTGGTCGACACGGTCGACGACGGCGTGGTGGAGGGCCGGGCGGCGCACCAGGCCCCCGAGGTCGACGGCTCGACCACCCTGGTCGCCCCGGTCGGCGGCGGGGTCGACCTGGCCGCGTTGCGCCCCGGCGACCTGGTCCGGGCCACGGTCACCGCGACCGAGGGCGTCGACCTGGTGGCCGTGCCGGATGAGATGATCTCGGCGGCGCCCGGCGCGGAACGGTGACGGTGGGCCCGGACGGAGCGGGGGAGCCAGGTGGGGCGGTGCCAGGTGGGCCTCGACGGCCGGAGCGGGGTCCGGCGGTGACCGGGGCGGCGGAGTCCGCGCCGCCGGTCGCCCGGGTGCCGGTGCTCAACGCGGCCAACGGCCTGACCCTGCTGCGGCTGGTGCTGGTGCCGGTCTTCGCGGTCTCGGTGACCGCCTCCGGGATGACCCACACCGGGTGGCGGATCGCCGCCTGCCTGATCTTCGCGTTCGCCTCGATGACCGATCTGGTGGACGGCTGGATCGCCCGCCGCTTCGGCCTGGTCACCTCGGTCGGCAAGGTGGCCGACCCGATCGCCGACAAGGCGCTCACCGGCGCGGCCCTGGTGCTGCTCTCCGTCTACGACCGGCTGCCCTGGTGGGTGACGGTGCTGATCCTCGTCCGCGAGCTGGGCATCACCGGGCTGCGGTTCTGGGTGATCCGGCACGGGGTGATCGCGGCCAGCCGGGGCGGCAAGCTCAAGACGGCGTTGCAGATCCTGGCCATCGCCTGGTACCTGTGGCCGATGCCGGCCGCCCTCGCCGCCGTCGGTCCCTGGATCATGGCCGCCGCCGTGCTGGTCACCGTGGTCACCGGCTTCGACTACGTCGCCCAGGCCCTGCGCCTGCGCCGCCCCCGTCCCTGACCGGGGCTTCCCACCGTCACCGCCCGACCGGGCGTCCCGTCGTCACCGCCTGACCGGGAGGCGTCCCGCCATTGTCTCGGTGCCCGCGCCGGAATCCCGGGGCGGGTGGGACGGCTGTCCCTGCCGGCCGGGACACCGCGCCCCGCAGAGTCGTCACCGCACCGGCCCCTGTGGTCCGGTGCGGCGTCGGCCCGGTCGGGTCGACGTCCGGCGACGGCGGGCGGTGCGCGCCCGGTGCGGGAGGAACAGCGGTGGGGACAGCGACGAGACAGATCCGGGGACGCTCCCGGGGCGGTGGGTGGCGTGGCCGACGGCTGTGGGCGGCCGGCCTGACGGCGGTGCTGGCGGTCACCATGCACCAGACCCCGGCCCGTGCCGCCGACCCGGTGCCCTTCGACGAGCAGGCGGTGCACGGGGCACTGTTCGGGGCGGTGGTGCAACTGCGCGACGCCGGGGCGGCCGGTCTGAAGGACGCCCTGCTCACCGCCGAGCTGCTGGACTGGCGCACCGGCCAGCCGGGAGCGGACGCGACGCAGGTGGCCGGGCACGTCGCCACCACCCGGGCGGTCGCCGACGCGGCGGTCGGTGACGCACGGGCCGAGGACCGCTCCCGGTTCGCGGTGGCGATGGCGGTGCTGGCCCGGCTCGGCGACTCCACCGGCGCGGTGACCACCGGCCCGGCGGTACGGGCGTTCCTGGCCAGCACGGTCGGCGCGGAGGGCGCGAACGTGGTGCCGGACGCGCTGAACCTGGTCCGGGGCGGTTACCAGGACGCGGCGTGGAACGCCCGTTCCCGGGACCTGGCCCAGGACACCTGGCGGGAGCTGCACCGGCGGGCCGCCACCGACGACGCGTTGGCGGCCGGCTGGGACAGCGCCTTCGTCGGACGGACCGGCACCGGGGTGCGTACCCCGGTCGACGGGTTGCTGGCCGCCCGGATCCACGAGCCGCGCGCCGACGGCAACACCGGCACCCTCGGCCACTACGTGCCGCTGGCGGCGATCCGCGACCTGCGCGGCGACCCGACCGCCTTCCGGACGCTGGTGCAGGAGCGGGCGTACGCCGCCCTGAAGGTGCTCGACACCGACGGCAACAGCCGGATCACCGAGGTGGTCGGCTACGCCAACAGCTACCCGCTCAACCAGGACCCGAAGCCGAGCCAGACCCTGGTCGACGCGGAGAAGGCGAAGACCGAGGTCAACCGCAAGATCTTCGAGGGTCTCGGCTCCACCGTCACGGTGCTGTCCACCCTGGTCGGCTTCGTCGACAAGAAGTTCGGCAAGCAACTGGAGACCATCGGCAAGGCCGTGGTGACCTCGGTGACCGCGATCAACACGTACGTGACGACGGTGCTCGGCCAGGGGCTGACCATGGCCGCGACGGCGATGGGCACGGCGGTGCTGACCGGCAACCTGCTCGGCGCGGCGGTGAGCCTGATCGGGCTCTTCGCCGGTGGCGGTGACCCGAACGCCGCGATCCAGGCGGAGATCGGCAAGCTGCGCCAGCAGATCGACCGGCTGGCCAAGGGCATCGACAAGCGGTTCGACCGGATCGAGTCGGCGCTCAAGGAGATGTACGCCGGGCTGGTCGCCCAGCTCGACGCGCTCACCAAGGGCCTCGACGAGGTACGCGCCAACCTCGGCCGGATCGCCACCCAGTTGCAGACCATCGAGCGCAAGGTCGACTCGATGGCGCTCGCCACCCACGTGGCCCTGGAGAACATCGCCAAGAGCCAGCTCAACCAGGTGATCACCACGTACGTGCACCACCGGGAGATCACCGGGCAGCCGATCCCGGACTACCTGGGCACCTACTTCCCGAAGGCCGAGTCGCCGACCTTCACCTTCGCCACCGTCAACGCCTCCGACGAGGGCACCTTCACCGCTCCGGCCGGCGCCAGCCTGGCCGACCCGGTCAGTGTGCTCGACACCCACCTGCCGGCCGGCTCGATCAACTACCTCGGTCGGTGGGCCAGGGACCGGGTCGGTGGCGAGTGGACCATCGGCCCGGTCGCCAACGCCGCCGCCTGGACCACCGCCGCCCGGGTCTACAACATCCTGCAACTGGAGAACCCGCAGTTCGCCGGCCAGGTCGCCGCCGGCCGGGGGGAGGCCGTGACGCAGGCCGGGCGGACCGTCAACGAGCGGGTCCGGCAGTTCAGCCAACCCACGGCCGACGGTCGTACCAACCCGCTGTTCACCGCGCTGATGGCCGACTACCGTACGGCGGTCGCCGGCTGGAACGCCCAGGTGGAGAACGTCCGCAGGGCGGTGGTCTGGAACGGCAGCGACACCCTGCCGGTGCACGACATGTGGGGCAGTCCGGACCAGGAACTCCCGGCGGCGAACCGGATTCCCGAGGCCGAGTCGATCGGCGGGTGCGGCGCGAGCCGGGTCAGCCGGCCCACCCCCTCGACGGTGCGTCGGAGCAACCTGCCCAACGCCTTCCACCTGGCCCACCACGCCATGCCGCCGGGGCACGCACCGGCGTTCTCCACCTGCTACGACGCGAACTTCGTCAACATCGAGGAGCACGAGGGCCCCCGGTTCGTGACCACCACCGGCGATCTCCAGATCACCCTGCGGTCGCGGGTCAGGTGGGCCGGCGGGGACTGGCAGGAGGTGCAGAACACCACCCGGACGTTCCCGGTCGGCACGATCTGCTCGTGGGACGTCCGGTCCCCGATCCCGCAGGGCTACTGCCACGACGAGAACAAGTACCTCACCGAGCGGTGGGCCGGGACGTACAAGCCGGCGTTCGAGTCGACGGCGGTCCCGGTCGACGCGACCCAGGCGACGACCGCCCGCACCAAGGCCGCCGCGATGCTCTCCGGCCGGCAGAAGTACTTCTACCGGGTGATGCGGGCCGGCACCGGGCCGAACCCGCCGAGCGGCGACACCTGGGAGGTGTCCCGGGTGCTGTGGCAGAAGGGCAAGGCCGTCGCGGACGCGTTGCGGCTGTTGCAGGCGTACACCGAACTGGGCTGGGGGACCGCGCTGGAGCTCGACGACAGCCTCGCCGGCCTGCTCCTCGGAGGCAACGGGCTGCCCGCCGACTACACCCGGCCGCGCAGCGACGCCGACCAGTCGGCCCACCAGCACCTGCGCAACGCGATGACGCAGGCGGTGGCCAACTACGCCGACTGCGTGCAGACGTTCGACTGGAACCCGTGCGACGGGGACCGGTCGGGCTTCGACCCGCTGCGCGACCAGGGCCAGTACGGTGCCGGCTGCGCCCAGGCCACCATGCCGGACAAGCCGCGTGACCCGCTGAGCGCCTGCCTGGCCGGTGCGGCGTACGTGCGGGTCGGGCAGCTCGGCGAGCGGTACGACCACTGGTCGGCCCGGATCCGCTCCGGCGGGCACGTCGAGGGGCTGCCGGAGGTCACGGCGACGATCGACATGACCCGGGCGACCACGGTGGGCGTGCACCCGGCGGGCTGACGCCGATCCGTCCCGCCGGCCCGGGACATCCGCCCCGGGCCGGCGGGACAGCCGACGGACGACGATGGTCCGACCGTTCACCGCCGACCACCGGCCCACCCGGCGGTGCCACTGTGGACGATCCACCACCTACGCTGCGGCGGGACGGGTGCCGGGAGACCGGACCCGCCGTCCGCGCACGGCATCCGAGGAGTGACCATGACGCTGACCGCCGGCGACGACCGACGGATCCTGTTGATCGCCACCAACGACACGTTCTGCCACGTCTACCAGAACCTGGCCGACCTGCTGGCGACCGCCGACCACGGCGAGAAGCTCGCCGGGGCGGTCGAGTTCTTCGACGTCACCGGGCGCCGGCTGCACCCGGTCTTCTCCGCCGACTGGCGGCTGGAGGCGTTGGAGGCCGGCACCGGCCCGGCGGTGCCGGACGTCGTCCGGCAGCGGCTGACCACGGTGGTCGCGCACGTGACGCAGTACGTCCACGACCATCCGGACGTGCTCGTCCGGTCCCGGATCCCGCTGGAGCGGGCGCTGTCCGAGCTGCCCCGCCTCGACGACCCGGACCTCTCCGAGGTCATCGGCGCCCTGCCGGAACACCTCGAGCACGACTCCGGGAACTGGCTGCACAACGCCATGCACGCCGCCGGCTGGGCGGACTGAACCGACACCCGCCCCGACCACCGACGACCACCCCGGGAGGGCCTGCCGTGCCGTCGACCATCGCCGTGCTGTCCGCCCCGCGCCGGGTCCTGGCCGGGGTGGGCCTGGTCGTCGCCGTGCTCGTCCTGGTCGGGCAGTGGCGGGATCCGTACCCGGCGGCGGCCGGGCCGGCGGCGTTGACCGGCGCGATCGCCGTCTCGTTCACCGCCCTCGGGGGTCTGGTGCTCGCCGGGCTGCCCGGCCACCCGGTAGGCCGGCTGATGCTGGCGGCCGGTCTCGTCGCGGGCACGACGGTGCTGGCGCTGAGCTGGTCGGCGGTCACCCCGCTGGCGTGGCTGAGCCAGTGGCTCTGGTGGCCGCCGTACGGCCTGGTCTTCCTGGCCCTGCTGGTCTTCCCGGACGGCCGGCTGCCGGGTCGGCGCTGGCGGCCGGTCGCCGTCGGGCTGGTGGTCACCACGTCGGTGGTGGCCGTGGCGTTGGCGGTGGCCGCCACCAGCGACCCCCGGGGCCTGCTGCTGTCCGCCACCCCGGCCGCCGACCCGACCGCCCGGCTGCTGGTCCGCCTCGCCCTGCTGACCGTCGCGGTGGAGCTGCTGCTGGTGGTCGCCGTGCTCGGGTCGCTGGCCCGCCGGTGGCGGCGGGCCGTCGGCGAGGTCCGGCAGCAGCTCGCCTGCCTGCTGGCCGCCGGTACGCTGTTCCTGCTCGGCCTCCTGCTGGACTGGCTCGGCCTCTCCGGCGCGTGGTTGCTGATGGTGATCGCGATTCCGGGCGCGATGACCCTGGCGGTGCTCCGCTACCGGCTCTACGGCCTGGAACAGGTGATCAACCGCACCCTGGTCTGGCTGGTGATGAGCCTGCTGGTGATCGCCGCCTTCGTCGGGGTGGTCGCCCTGCTGCGGGACCTCGTGCTGCGCGGGGACACCTCGAACGCGTCCCTGGTGGCGACCGGCCTGATCGCGGTGACCTTCGAGCCGCTGCGGCACCGGGTGCAGCGCGGGGTGAACCGGCTGCTCTACGGCGACCGCGACGAGCCGTACGCGGTGCTGGCCCGGCTCGGTGACCTGTTGGAGCGGACGGTGCAGCCGCAGGCGGTGCTGCCGTTGCTCACCGGCACCATCGCCCGTTCGCTCCAGGTGCCGTACGTGGCGGTGGAACTCGGCGGGGAGGACGTCGACGAGGGGCACCCCGGACGGGTACACGCGGCGTACGGTCGGGCCACCACCTCGCTGGAACGCTTCGACATGGTCACCCACGGGGAGCGGGTGGGTCGTCTGGTGGTGGCCCACCGGGCGGCCGGCACCCGGTTCACCCCGGTCGAGCGGCGGCTGCTCGGCGACGTCGCGATGCACGCCTCGGTGGCCGCCGCGACCGCCCGGCTGATCGGCGACCTGCGGGACTCCCGGGAACGGCTGGTGACGGCCCGGGAGGAGGAGCGCCGTCGGCTGCGCCGGGACCTGCACGACGGTCTCGGTCCGACCCTCGCCGGCATGTCCATGCAGGTACGCGCGGCCCGCAAGATCGTCGCCGCCGACCCCGACCGGTTGACCCGCATCCTCGACGGGCTCGCCGACGACCTGCTCACCTGCACCGGCGAGGTACGCCAACTGGTCGACCAGCTCCGGCCGGCGGCCCTGGACCGGGGGCTGGAGTCGGCGTTGCGGGCCGAGTGCCAGCGCTTCGACGGCCCGGCCCTGGCCGTCCGGCTGAGCGTGCCGGACGCCCTGCACCGGCTGCCGGCCGCCGTCGAGGTCGCGGCGTACCGGATCGTCGGCGAGGCGCTGGCCAACACCGCCCGGCACGCCGGGGCGACCTGCTGCGACGTGGTGGTGCGCCGGGGCCGGGCGCTGGTCGTCGAGGTGTCCGACGACGGCACCGGCATCGTCGCCCGCCGGCCGGGCGGGGTCGGCCTGGACTCGATCCGGGAGCGGGCCACCGAGCTGGGTGGCGACTGCGAGTTCGTCGCCCGCGCCCCGCACGGCACCCTGGTCCGGGTCCGGCTCCCCCTCCCGCCCACCCCCGGCCCGCCCACCCCCGCCCCGCCCACCCCCGGCCCGCCCGCTTCCGGTGATCAAGAGGTTTGCGTCAGGATCCGGCCGGAGGATGACGCCAAGCTCTTGATCACCGGGGGTTCCCGGAACCCGGCGGGGGGCGTGGCGGGTGGGGGTCGTGTGGAGGAAGACGCTGCGGGAGGGGGAGGGCATTGACCGGAGGGGCGACGCGCGGCGGGGCGGTCCGGGTGCTGATCGTGGACGACCACCCGGTGGTCCGCCGTGGCCTGCGGACCATGTTGGAGGGCGAGGCCTGGGTCGACGGCGTGCTGGAGGCCGCGACCTGCGCCGAGGCGGTCGGCATCGCGGCGACCGAGCCGGTGGGGGTGGTCGCGATGGACGTGGCGCTGCCGGACGGCGACGGCGTGGAGGCGACCCGGCGGATCGTGCAGGCCCGACCGGAGATCCGGGTGCTGATGGTGACCATGGCCGACGACGAGGACGTGGTCGGCCGGTCGCTGCGGGCCGGTGCCCGGGGCTACGTGCTCAAGGACACCGACCCGGACGTGATCGTCGACGCGTTGCGCACGGTGGCCGGTGGCGGGCTCGTCCTCGGCCCCCGGGTCGGTCCGCAGGTGCTGACCAGCCTGCGTCGTCAGCCGGTCGAGCTGCCGCCCCCGTTCGACCGGCTCACCCCCCGGGAGCGGGACATCCTGCGCCGGCTGGCCGGTGGGGACACCAACGCCCGGATCGCCCGGCACCTCGGGCTCAGTGAGAAGACGGTCCGTAACCAGCTCTCGGCCGTCTTCGCCAAGCTCGGCGTCGCCGACCGGGTGCAGGCCGCCCTGCTCGCCCGGGACGTCGGGCTCACCGGCTGACCGCCCTGCCGGCCGGGAACGTCGGCCACCCCGCTGACCACCCTGCCGGCCGGGAACGTCGGCCACCCCGCTGACCGCCCGTCGCGGACGCCGGCTGGCCGTCCCCCGGGTGGGGACGCCGGCTGGTCGCCCCCCGGCGGCGGCCGGACCGGCGGCCCGGAAGATGAGTAGCGGGGTGACCCGGGGGAAGGAGGACGGCATGGGGACCGGTACGGAACACGGGCCGACGGCGGGCAGCCCGACGGTGGGTAGCCCGGCGGCGGGCGTGGTGCACAGCCTGCACGAGCGGCGGCAGACCCTGGCCACCGTCGAGTCCCTGACCGGTGGCCTGCTGGCCGCCGCGATCGTGGAGATCGCCGGGGTCAGCGCCGTCTACCGGGGTGGACTCGTGACGTACGCCACGGAGTTGAAGGCGCGGCTGGCCGACGTACCCGAGGATCTGCTGGACGAACGCGGACCGGTCGATCCGGACGTGGCCGTCGCCCTCGCCGAGGGGGGCCGGCGGCGTTGCGCCGCCGACTGGGGGCTGGCCACCACCGGGGTCGCCGGTCCCGAGCCGCAGGACGGCCGACCGGTCGGCCTGGTCTATGTCGCGGTGGCTGGGCCGGGCGGCCCGGTGGTCCGTCGGCTGGACCTCGACGGGGGCCGCGACCGCATCCGGGCGACCGCGGTGACCGAGGCGTTGCGCCTGCTCGCGGAGCGGATTCACGGGTCCTTCCCGGCGGTCGGCCCCGCCCCGCGCCCCGGGCCGCCGGCCGACGCCCCGCCGACCGGCACCCGGCGGCGCTGACCGGCCCTGCCCGGATCCGACAGGCGGGGCGGGATGTCGCCGGGCCGACCAACGGGTACGGTTGCGGGAAGGCTCCGGCGTACGGTGTCGGCGGCGGCGCGGTCCACCGCGTCCGGCGCGGGCGATCAGCCGCCCGGAGAGTAGATCCCGTCAGGGGGAGGTGCGATGGTCCTGTTACGCCGGGTGATCGGTGACGCACTTCGCGCGCGACGCCAGGGTCAGCACCGCACCCTGCGCGAGGTCTCCACCGCCGCCAACGTCAGCCTCGGCTACCTGTCCGAGATCGAACGCGGCCAGAAGGAGCCCTCCAGCGAGCTGCTCGCCGCCATCTGTGACGCGCTCGGTGCCCGGCTGTCCGAGCTGCTGCGCGAGGTGAGCGACACCGTCGCGCTCGCCGAGCAGCTGCCGGGCGTGCTCATGCCGGTCCAGGACGAGCCGGTCGCCGCCGGGTCAGCCGCCGGTCCGGTGCGCAAGGCCACCGGCCGCGGGGTACGCCAGATGGCCACCGACGGCGCGGTCGCCGTCTCGGTGCGTCAGGACTCCCCGCTGAAGGCCACCCTGCGCAGCGCCCGGGTCCGTCCCAGCGACCGCGACGTGGTCTGCGCCGCCTGACCCGGGTCCGTCCCGTGGCCGGGCTGGCAGACGCCGCGTAGTGTTGATCGCAGGCCGCCGGGGCACCCCGCGGTACGAACGGCCCTGCTGGCGTCCGGCTGCGACGATGGGGGCGCGCCGTGCGGCCCGTCCGGCCCCGGTGTGGCCGAGGCGCAGCGACGCTACTGAGGGGATACCGCGGAGATGGCGAACCCGTTCGTCAAGGGCTGGAAGTACCTGATGGCGCTCTTCGGTGCCAAGATCGATGAGCACGCCGATCCGAAGGTGCAGATCCAGCAGGCCATCGAGGACGCGCAGCGTCAGCACCAGACGCTGGTCCAACAGGCGGCGGCGGTGATCGGCAACCAGCGTCAGCTGGAGATGAAGCTCTCCCGGCAGATGACCGAGGTCGAGCGGCTCCAGGGCAACGCCCGACAGGCGCTGGTCCTCGCCGACCAGGCCCGGGCCAAGGGCGACGAGGCCGAGGCCGGTCGCTACGAGCAGTCCGCCCAGGTGCTGGCCACCCAGCTGGTCTCCGCCGAGCAGGCCACCGAGGACCTGAAGACCCTGCACGACCAGGCGCTCGGTGCCGCCGCCCAGGCCCGGCGGGCGGTCGAGAACAACTCCATGATCCTCCAGCAGAAACTCGCCGAGCGGACCAAGCTGCTCAGCCAGCTCGAACAGGCCAAGATGCAGGAGAGCGTCGCCCGCTCCCTGGAGTCGATGTCCTCGCTGACCGCGCCCACCAACACCCCCTCGTTGGACGAGGTGCGCGACCGCATCGAGCGCCGCTACGCCAACGCGATGGGTCGGGCCGAGCTGGCCGGCAACTCCGTCGAGGGACGGATGCTGGAGATCCAGAAGTCGACGCTGGACAGCGCCGGGTCGTCCCGGCTGGAGCAGATCAGGGCCAGCATGGCCGGCGACCAGCTCGGTGGCCGGCAGGAGCAGCCGGCGGTGCAGCAGCAGGCCCAGCCCGCCGCGTCGACGGCCGACCCGGCCGCCGCCGCCCGGCTGGACGAGATCCGGGCCAGCATGGGCCGCGACCGCGGCGTGGGGGACAGCACCGCCGGCTGAGCGGCCGGCACGAGGAGGTACGGGTGGCCGACGAGCGAACGCGACACTTCCGTCGACTGGGCAGGCTGCGGCGTTCCGCCCGCCGGTGGAGCGTACTGGCCGGCGGGCTCACCGGCGCGGCGGCGGTGCTGACCCCGTACGCGGGACTGGGGTTGCCCGACGCCGCCTGGGCCGGTGCCGCCGGCAGCGCCGTCGCGCTGGCCGCCTGGCGCTGGATCGACCTGCGGGCGTTCGCCGCCCGCCCGGTTCCTCCCGCCCTCGACCCGGCCGAGGTCGCCGCCCGCTCCCGGGCCCGGCTGGTCGCGGCCGTCGAACGGCTCCCGGTCGGTCCCGGCGTGCTGGCCGAGGCCCGCCGGTTCCGTTCCCGGTTCGCGTTGCGGGGCACCTCCGCCGCCGAGTCCTGGGCCCGGCTGGACCGGGCCGCGCTCACCCTGGCCGGGATCGCGCCCCGGCTGACCGGTCTGGCCGAGCCGGCGGTGCTGGAGGCCGCTGCCGCCGACCGCTCGCTGCGGGACCTGGCCGACCGGACGGCCGGCGTGGAACGCGCCCTGCGGCTCGCCCCGGCCGAGGCCCGCCCCCGGCTCGCCGAGGCGCACCGGGCGCTGCGCGACCAGCTGGTCGCCGGGGTGACCGCCTACGAGGGGCTGGTCGCCGCCGCCGCCGGTTACGTCGCCGAGGACGCCCACCCGGAGATCGTCGCCGACCCGGCGGCGACCCGGCTGATGGAGGCGACCGACCTGCTGCACGGGGTCGCCGCCGCCCTGGCCGAGCTGCGCACCGTCGGCGAACCCCTGCGTACCCCCACCCGCTGAGCCGGTCTCAGCGGGGCGTGCTGACCGGCACCGGGACGGTCCACGGCGAACTGCCCACCACGTTGACCGAGCGGACCCGGTAGTGGTAGGTGACGCCCCGGGCCAGGCCTGTGTTGGTGAAGACCCGGCCGGTCACGGTGAAACTGGTCAGCTCCCGGCAGAACTGCGGATCCACCGCGCGCTGCACCACGAACCCGGCCCCCGGCCCCGGCGGGACGCCCGCTGCCCAGCTCAACGACACCGTCGCGGTGTCCGAGGCGGGGACGCCGACCGTCGCCACGAGCCCGGTCGGCGGACCCGGTAGGGGCGGGGTGACCACCGTGGCCACGGTCGACCACGGGGAGGCCGCACCGAGATACGTCGTCCGGACCCGGTAGTAGTAGGTGGTGTCCGGAGCCACCGCGGCGTCGACATGGTGGTCGCAGACCGGGACGGCGGTGGTGCCCGGCCCGCTGGTGAAGGTCGGGTTGGTGGCCCGCTGCACGTCCAGGCCGGTGGCGAAGGAGCGGTTCACCCAGCGCAACGCCACCCGTAGCGGCACCGCCGCCGGCACCGTCGCGGCCAGCCCGTCCGGTGCGGGCAGCCGTACCGAAGCCGGGCTGCTGTTCGACCAGGCCGAGCAGCCGGCGGCGTTCTCGGCCCGGATCCGATAGTGGTAGGTGACACCGGGGGTGATGGTGGCGTCGGTGTAGCGGATCGCCGTCGCCGCCACGGTGATCGTGGTCAACCCGGCGGTGAAGGCGACGTCGGTGGCCCGCTGGAGCAGGTGGCTGGTGGCCGCCGGCCGGCTGCCGTTGCCCGTCCAGGCCAGGGCGATCGCCGGCAGCGCGGTGGCCGAGCCGGGCACCGGGGTCGCGGTCAGCCCGGTCGGCGCCCGGGGGGACACCCGCAGCACCAGGGGTCGGCTCATGCCCAGGTCCCGCAGCCCGGCCGCGCCGCTGGACCAGCGGAACTCCCAGCCCAGGTTGACCGGCTGGTTGACCACCGTCGCCGGCTGGCCGTCGCACGGGCTGACCGGGGTGGCGTCGAGCCGTACCCCGGCCGGGCGGGTCGGGTCGAGCAGCCGCAGGCTGTCGGCGACCTTGAACGGCAACGGCGGCACCTCGGGGCGCAGCGCCACCACCACGTCCTCGGCCGGGTTGACCCGGACGGTCTGCTTCCAGCCCCGCTCGCCGCCGTCCGGGGGGCGGACCGTGCCGTCGCCGCCGGTCCGGTTGACCACCTGCACGTCGCAGCCGTCGAAGCGGACCGGATGGGTCTGCCGGCCGGTGCCGCGGATCCGCCACAGCTCGATACCGTCGACGGGTTCCCCGGCCCCGACCGTCGGGTCGGCCGCGACGAGGATCTCGGTCGCCGGGTCCGCCGGGCCGAGCGGCAGGGTCCTCGGGCCGAGCGGTCCGGCGTTCGGGTGGGCCAGCCCGAGCCGGCCGGCCCGCCGCCCGTACTCCGGCTCGAAGACGGTGCCGACGGTCTTCACCCGGATCGGCAGGGTGACCGGCCCGGTGCCCCCCGGCGGGGTGACGGTGACCGAGGCGGCGTGCGCGGGGACGACCACGCCCCGGTGGGTGGTGGTGCCGAACGCCCGGTCGTACTCCGGCTGCGGCACGACCGGTGGCCGCTGGCTGGCCGCGTACGCGGCGGGCAGCCGGTCGGTCAGCCGGGCCAGGTCGTACCGCTCGGTGGGGGTGCCGGTGACCCGGAACTGGAGCACGGTACGGGTGTTCGGGCCGTAGCCGGGCAGGGTGACCGGGCCGCCCCCCTCGGCGCGCCGGTCCGGGGCGTCGGTGTGCCGGTCGTAGCGGGGATCGGAGCCGGGCAGCGGGGCCGGGCAGTCGTTGTAGAGCAGCACCGTCGCGCCGGGGGGCAGGGCGGAGAAGTCGACCAGCACGTCGGCCCGTTCCCCCGGGGCGAGCAGCAGCGCGGCCGAGTCCACGTTGAGCACGGTCGGGTCGCGGCGGTCGTACCGGTAGCCGACCGGGCGGTTCGGCACCACCACCGGGGCGGGGAGCAGCCCGCACTCGTTGCCGATCTGGATCATGGGCGGGCCGGCGGCGGCCGGGTCGGGCACCCCGCCGTCCCGCCCGTCGACCGGCCAGTCCGCCGGCCGTCCGGGAGCCCGTACGGCGGCCACCATCGGCACCTCGCCGGCGTCGGCGTCGGCGAGGCTCCCGTCGGCCCGCCACATCGGCCCGTCCGAGCGGGCCCGGTAGAGCTGGAGGTTGAGGGCGCGGTCGGCGCAGCCGTTGACGATCCGGAACCGGTACGTCGTCGGCCGCACCCGCAGGTACGGGTAGGCGACCCCGTTGACCAGCATGGTGTCCCCGTACGCCTCGGGCACGGCGCTCGGGTGCGGCACCCCGGGGATGCGGGGCGGCTCCTGCGGGGCGGCGACCGGATCGTGGTGCGGGTTGTCGACCGGGCCGACCCGTGGCCCGTCCCGCCCCTCGCCGCCGGGCAGCCAGGGGCCGTAGTCCCAGCGTCCGGTGGGGTTCCGCCCGGAGTCCCGGTGCGGGTCCTGCCGGGGCTGGTAGACGTGCGGGTGCCACAGGGCGCCCCGGGTGCCCCAGCGGTCCCGGTCCCAGGTGGGGTCCTCGGCGGCGAGCTGGGCGTCGTCCGGGACGAAGGTCCGGTCCTGGATCACCAGCGGGATCTGCCCGGCGGGGAGCACCCCGTCGGCGACCAGGTCCTCCTCGGCCGGGTCGGTGAGCAGGTAGAGGGCGAACTGACCGGACAGGACGGTCAGCCGGGACAGCCCGACGGTGTTGTCCTGCAGGCACATCAGCCGGCCGCTCTGCGCGTTCGGGTAGTAGAGCGTGGTGGCGCCGGCCCCGGGCGGTGGCATGTCCGGCACGTGGGTCAGGCCCGGCCCGGTCGGGTACGGGGTGATCTCCCCGGCCGGGGTCACCCACTGCCACGGGTTGCCGGCGCTGATCCAGCCGGTGTGCGCCCCGGACAGCTGCGGCACCGCGCGGTTCTGCGGGTAGGGCGCCGGCCCGTCCAGCGGACCCGGCCCGGCACCCGGGAGGCTGGTGTCCACCG
This sequence comes from Micromonospora rifamycinica, assembly GCF_900090265.1. NCBI lineage: Bacteria > Bacillati > Actinomycetota > Actinomycetes > Micromonosporales > Micromonosporaceae > Micromonospora > Micromonospora rifamycinica. Next base: position 2,644,662 of record NZ_LT607752.1, on the reverse strand, counting down.
GCAGGAACAGGTCCCCGGCCGGGCCGGTGGGGAGCTGGTTGATGAACTTGATCCGGACCGGACGGTCCCGCCGCGCCATGATCAGCGGTCCCAGGTGGTAGGGCCGCTCCGGTGGGGCGACGGTGTTGTGCCCGTCCCGGTCGGTGCCCAGGTTGAGCTGGCGGTAGCCGCGCAGCCGGGTGGCGGGCAGGTCCCGGTGCAGCCGCTGGGTGTACTCGGCCAGCCCGATCTCGTAGTAGTCGCAGCCCGGCCAGCTCACCGTGTCCGGGGTGGCGACCGGCAGCCAGCCGCCCAGCTCGGTACGGACCGGGCCGGGCAGCGGGAGCGCGTCGACGAACTTGCGCAGGCCGGTGCCGGTGAGCACCCGGCCCTGCCGGTCGCGTACCGGCAGTGGGCTGCCGGCGAAGTTGGGCACCGGGCCGAAGCAGCGCGGCACGGCGGCCGGGTCCAGGCTCGCCGGGGCGGGACCGGACTCGCCGGTCCGGGCCGCCGGCACGGCGGGCCGGTCGGTGCGGTCGGGCGGGTCGGTGCGGACGACCCGGGTCGTCCAGGGCAGTCGTGGTCTGCGGAACAGGGCCATGGCTCTCCCCGGGCACGGGGACGCGCCGACCCCCACCCCGGCGTGGTGGACGGTCGCGTCCGGTGGTGACGAACGGTGAGCACTCCAATGCAGCATGCAACCTGGGTGGGCGGATAGGAATTACCCATTCGTCCGTGTCTGGCGGCTCGTCCCGCCAGCCGGGAGGGCGCGGCGCGGAAGTCGGCCCGCCCGTGGCGGCCGGACTCAGTGGGTCGCCGGGGGCGGCTGGCAGACCGGGCACCAGTAGGTGACCCGTTCGCCCAGCTCCTCCCGGCTGATGGCGGTGCCGCAGCGGCGGCACGGCTGCGCCCGCCGGCCGTAGACGTAGCTGGTCTGCCCCCGGCGCAGGGAACCGGTGGTGCTCTGGGTCCACCGGCCCCGGTTGGCGGCGAGCAGTCGCTGGGCCAGGGCCACCACGGCGGGCAGGTCGGGCACCGCGCCGACCGACGTCCACGGGGAGAGGCCGCGCAGGAACAGCAGCTCGCACTTGTAGAGGTTGCCCACTCCGGCCAGGTTGCGCTGGTCGAGCAGGGCCTCGCCGATGGTCACCCCGGGGGCGGCGGCCAGCCGGCGGACCGCCTCGTCCGGATCCCAGTCCGCGCCGAGCAGGTCGGGGCCGAGGTGCCCGAGCAGGCTCTCCTCTCCGGCGGTGGGGAGCAGGGCCAGCTCGTGCAGGTGGTAGCCGACGGCCACCGCCTCCGGGCTGCGCAGCACCACCCGGATCAGGTGCGCCGGCCGGGCGGTCCACCGTTCCCCCGGGGCGTACGCCCGCCAGACGCCGTCCATCCGCAGGTGGGAGTGGAGCGTCCAGGCGGCGGTGGGCGAGGCCTGCGGCGGTGCGGCCAGCCGGAGCAGGAGGTGTTTGCCCCGGCTGGCCGACTCGCGCACCGTCCAGCCGGTCAGGTCGGTGGTGGCGAGGGTGGGAATGCGGAAGTCGCTGCCGGTGAGCCGCACCCCGGCGAGCGCCCGGTGCAGGACGCGGGCGGTGTTCCAGACGGTGTCTCCTTCGGGCACCCCGGCATTCTCCCCCGTCCGAACAGAATTCGCATGTATCGCTATTTGTAGCGTGCTTCTCTCGATCTCCCAATAAATGCACTATGGGGGAGTTCTGAGGAGACTATTATGGCAGTTTGCCCCCGTCGTACCCCGTCGTCCCTGCTGGTCGGTCTGCTGGCCGTGACCCTGGCCGGCGCGCTCACCCCGACCACCGTGGCCGCCGCACCCCGCGCCCCCACCACCACCGACCTCTCCCGACCCGCCCTGGACCGGACCGCGCTGGACCGAGTCGCGCTCGACCGATCCGCGCTGGACCGGGCCGGGCCGTGGGCCGCCGGTGAGCGGTGGTCGGTCGACCTCGCGGTCGGCGGTGGCGACGACGTCAACGTCCGCACCGGTGCGGGCCTGCTGCGCCTGGCCGACACCCGACCCACCCGGCGGACCCGGCCCGCCGCGCTGGCCGCGCCGGTGGCCGAGGGGGCGCTGCTCGCCCCCGCACGCACCCTCGCCGGCCCGGCCAACCGGATCCACGCCGACCTCACCGCCGAGACACCCCCCGGCACCACCGCCCAGGTGCAGGTCCGGGGCGCGCGGGCCACCGGCTGGACGGAGTGGCGGGAGGCCGGCGGCGCTCCGGTCGTCTTCGACCGGCCGGTCACCCGGGTCCAGACCCGGGTGCTGCTCACCACCCGCGACCCGAAGGCCGCCGCCTCGGTACGCGCGGTCCGGCTCACCGCCGACACCGCCACCGTCGCGGCACCCGCCCCCGCCGCGGTCCGCAGCTACCGGGTCTTCGCCACCCGGGAGGGCGAGGTCGGCGGGGTGACCGCCAACGGCCGCACCATCCGACCCCGGGACCACTTCGTCGCCCTGCCCTCCCGGCGCGGGCTCTCCCCGCTCGACAGCGGCGACTACACCGTCCGGGTCTGCACCACCAGCGGCAGCCGCTGCGAGTACGCGCCGGTCTGGGACGTCGGCCCGTGGAACACCCGCGACGACTACTGGAACCCCGCCTCCGTCCGGGAGAACTGGAAGGACCTGCCGCAGGGGCGGCCCGAGGCCCAGGCCGCCTACCAGTACGGCTACAACGGCGGCAGGGACCAGTTCGGGCGCACCGTGCTCAACCCGGCCGGCATCGACCTCGCCGACGGCACCTTCTGGGACGGCCTGCTGCTGACCGACAACGCCTGGGTCGACGTGACCTACCTGTGGACCGGCAGCGGCCCGCGCGGCGTCGTCGGCTCCGGGCCGCTCAACATCCGCACCGGCCCCGGCACCTCGTACCCCACCCGGGGGCTCGCCGCCACACACGCCGACGTGCCGATCCAGTGCTACGTCAAGGGGCAGACGGTCGCCGGGACGTACCGGACCACCAACCGGTGGAACCGGCTGGCCGGCGGCCAGTACGTCAGCCACGCGTACGTCTCCGCCGTGTACGGCGGCACCGTGTCACCCTGCTGACCGGGCCGCCCGTCGCCGCACGGGACCGCCCCCGACCCCGGGGGCGACCCCGGCCGGTCGGGGGACGGCTCGGCTCAGGGCCGCTCGTCCGGGCGGGGCGGGCGGACCATGTCCTGGTAGCGGGGGTGGCTGGCGCCGTACACGGCGAAGTTCAGCCGGGCGTGGGTGAGGCTCAGCTCACCGTTCGCCCCGCCCCGCACCACGTCGGCATCGGCGTCGCCCTGGCCGTCATCGGTCCAGAAGCAGACCGGACAGGTGCCCCCACCCGTCCGGGACGCACAACAGGGACAGCCCACCGGAACCCACACTTCACCCACCGCAGCAGCATTCCACACCGGACGTCCGGCAGGGAGCGCAGCTCACCCCCTGATACGTCCCCGCACCGTGACGAGGGCGCCGGGGGCGACCCCGAGCAGGTCCACCGCCCGGCCGCCGTTGCGGGCCACCGCCACCAGGCCGGCGGAGTCGACGAGCACGAGCAGCTCACCGGCCGGCGCGTCACCGAACGTCCGGCCCCGTACCGCCGGACGGCCGGCGACCTCCACCACGTCGGGCAGCGACGTCAGCAGGTCGGCCCCGGCGGCGAGCTGCACGTTGCCGAAGTGGTCCACGGTGAGCACCTCGGCGGTGAACCCGTCCGCCTCCCGGCGCGACACCGGTGCGGGCAGGGTCACCAGGGTCGCCGGGTCGACCTGCGGCCCGGCATCGGCCGGCCGCCCGCCCAGGGCCAGCCGGGCGGCCACCGGGGCGAAGACGTCCCGGCCGTGGAAGGTGTCCGACACCTCGGCCGCCAGCCACCCCGGCGCGGTCAGCTCCACCGCCGAGGTGATCCCGCCCAGCGCCCGCGCCGCCGCCGGCAGCACCCCGTTGTCCGGCCCGACCAGCAGCCCGCCCGGCGTGACCAGCGCCACCGCCCGCCGCGCCGTGCCGACCCCCGGGTCCACCACCGCCACGTGCACCCCGTACGGCAGGTGCGGCACGGCCTGGGCGAGCACCGCCGCGCCCCGGCGGACGTCCCCCGGCGGCACCAGGTGGGTCACGTCGAGCACCCGCGCCGCCGGGGCGATCCGGCCGATCACCCCGTGGCAGACGGCCACGAAGCCGTCGGTGAGCCCGTAGTCGGTGGTCAGCGAGATCCAGGGGGTGGGGGTCATGCCGGCAGGCTAGTGCGGCGGGCGCACTATCACTGACCGGACACCCCGATCGGCCGACCGGCCGGTGCCGTCCACGGACCGGGTTCGGCAGACTGCCGGGGTGACGAAACGCCTTCGTATCCTGTCCGCGACCGCTGCCGTCCTCGCCGCGCTGGCCCTGGCCGGCTGCGGCGACGACCCCGCCGACGAGCGGGACGGCGGGGCGTGGGCCGACGGCCGGTCGAAGGCCCCGGCCACCAGCGAGGCCGCCCCGGCGGACGGCCCGCCGAAGACCGCGAAGCCGGGCACCACCCCCCGGGAGAGCCCCTCCACCCCGCCGTTCGTGCGGCCGACCAAGGAGACCAGCGCGCCCGCCGCCCGCAAGGTGGTCGACGCGTTCAAGGCCGCCGGGCTGAAGGTGCCCGACCCGCGTGACCGGTCCAAGGACTGCGGCCCCGACGGTACGGGTGTCGGCTGCGCCCAACTCATGGTCACCGACGCGGTCTCCGTCTACGTCTTCCCCGACGAGGCGGCCGCCACCAACCAGACCGACCTGTGGGGGGCCAAGGCGTACCGGGCGGGCGCGGTGGTGCTCAACTACCTGGGCACCCGGACCAGCGCCGCCGAACAGCAGCGCTACAACGACGTGCTGGCCAAGCTCGGCTGACCCCGGCCGCCGGCACCGGTGCGGGCGACCCGTCATCCCCGGGGGTGGCCGGCCCGGTCAGCCGCGTAGGCGCAGGCCACGGGGGGTGGCCCGGAAACCGGCGGCGGTGAGCGCGTCGCGCAGCGGCGACGAGTGCACCGCCTCGCCGTCGGCCCGCTCCACCGACATCGCCCCCAGTGCCCCGGAGTGCACCGCGTCGGCGAGCGCCTTGCCGGCGACGGCCAGCGTGTCGGCGTCGTCGGTGAACGAGAGGATCGTCCGGCCACCCCGTTCGACGTAGAGCGCCAGGTCGCCACCGACCAGCACCACCACCGCCCCGGCCTTGCGCCCGGCCCGGTGCCCGCTGCCCGGTGCGGTGCCGTCACCGGAGTCGACGGCCCGCTCCGGCCAGGGCAGCGCCGCGCCGTACGGGTTGGCCGGGTCGGTGGCGGCGAGCACCGTGGTCGGCCCGTGGCCCCGGCCCCGGTCGGTCGGCTCGGCGAGCGCCCGCAGCCGGTCCACCGCACCGGGCACCGCGAACTGCGCCGCCCCCAGCCCCTCCACGAAGTAGCCCCGCCGGGCCGCGCCGCGCTCCTCCAGCGCGGCGAGCACCGGGTAGACGGCGGCGAACCCGCCGACCACCTGCTCGGCCAGCACCGCGCCCCGGGTCACCACCCCGTGCCGGTCGAGCAGCAGGTCGGCCAGGGCGGCGGCCCGCCGGGTCGGGTCGGTGTCCCGCTGCGGCAGCCGCGACCAGCGCCCGGCCACCGTGGGTGGGCCGCCCCGGCTGGGCAGCGCCACCCGACCCGGGCGGCGGTAGCGGGTGCGCGGGGCGGCCGGGCGGGACCGGTGCGCCCCGCCCGCGCCGAGCGCCGCCCGCAGCGGGGCCAGGGTGTCGTTGGTGAGCTGGCCGGCCCAGACCAGATCCCAGATCACCGCGGTCAGGGCGGCATCGTCGGTCGAGCCCACCCGGTCGGCCAGCGGCCGGAAGAACAGCGCCTGACCGTCGGCGAGCGCGTCCAGCACGGCGGTGTGCAGCGGGGTGCCGGCGAAGGCGTCGTCCGGCGGGGGGAGCAGCAGCGGCGCGACGTCGGCGTACGCCAGGGTGATCCAGCCGTCGCCGCCGGAGATCGCCCCCGAGCCGCACCACACCACCTCGCCCCCGGCGCACAGCTCGTCGAGCTGGGCGGGGGAGTAGTCGGCGACCCGGGCGGGGAGCACCAGCCGTTCCCACGCCGACGCCGGCACCGCCGTGCCCTGCAACTGCTCGACCGCGGCGGCCACCGCCTCGACCCCGCGCGCCGACGACCCGATCTGCTGCCACCGGGGCAGGAAGCCGGCGAGCACCCGGGGCGGCACCGGTTCGATCTCCCGGCGCAGCGCGGCGAGCGACCGGCGGCGCAGCAGCCGCAGCACCTCGGCGTCGCACCACTGGGTGCCCACGCTGTCCGGGGTGAACTCGCCGGAGACCACCCGCCCGGTCGCGGCGAGCCGGCGCAGCGCCTGCTCCACCACGAACACCCCCAGCCCGAAGCGGGCGGCGCAGCTCGCGGCGGCGAACGGCCCGTGGGTGCGGGCGTACCGGGCGACCAGGTCGCCGAGCGGGTCGGCCACCGGCGTCAGGTACGCCTCGGCCACCCCCACCGGCAGCGCCACCCCGAGCGCGTCGCGCAGCCGGGCGGCGTCCTCGATGCCCACCCAGCGTTCCTCGCCGGCGATCCGGACCCGCAACGCCCGGCGGGCCGCCGCCAGCTCCACCGGCCAGTCCACCGGTACGCCCCGCTCGGCCAGCTCCGCCTCGCTCAGGTCGCCGACCACCCGGAGCAGCTCGGCGACGTCCTCGGCGTCGCGCGGGCGACGCTGGTCGGTGCGCCAGCGCACCTGCCGCTCGGTCTCGGCGAGCACCGCCGGGTCGAGCAGTTCGCGCAGGTCCACCCGGCCGAGCAACTCGCCGAGCAGGGCCGAGTCGAGCGCCAGCGCGGCGGCCCGCCGCTCGGCGAGCGGGGCGTCCCCCTCGTAGAGGAACGCGCCGACGTAGCCGAAGAGCAGCGACCGGGCGAACGGTGAGGGCCGCTCGCTCTCCACCTCGACCAGGCGGATCTTCCGGCTGGCCAGGTCGCGCATCAACCCGGCCAGGGCGGGCTGGTCGAAGACGTCCTGCAGGCACTCCCGGGCGGCCTCCAGGGTGACCGGGAAGTCGGCGTACTCGCGGGCCACGTCGAGGAGCTGGGCGGCGCGTTGGCGTTGCTGCCAGAGCGGCTGCCGGCGGCGCGGGTCACGCCGGGGCAGCAGCAGCGACCGGGCGGCGCACTCGCGGAACCGGGCGGCGAAGAGCGCGGAGGTGCCCACCGACTCCTCGACCAGCTGGGCGATCTCGTCGGGCTCGAAGACCACCACGTCGGCGCCGGGCGGCTCGTCGGCGGTGTCCGGCAGGCGCACCACGATCCCGTCGTCGGCGGGCATCACCTGGGCGTCCACGCCGTAGCGTTCGGCCAGCCGGCGGCCGATCGCCAACGCCCACGGCCCGTTGACCCGGGCGCCGAGCACGCTGTGCACGGCCAGCCGCCAGTCGCCCAGCTCGTCGCGGAACCGCTCGACCAGCACCGTCCGGTCGTCGGGCAGCGAGCGGGTGGCTGCCTGCTGCTCCCGCAGGTACGCCATCAGGTTGCCGGCCGCCCAGTCGTCCAGGCCACCGGTGCGCAACGCGGCCAGGGCGGCGGCGTCGTCGAGGCGCAGCAACGCCCGGATCCTGGCGCCGATGGCCCGGCCCAACTCGACCGGACGGCCCGGCTGGTCGCCCTTCCAGAACGGCATCCGGGCGGCCTGGCCGGGGGCGGGGGAGACGAGCACCCGGTCGGGGGTGATCTCCTCGATCCGCCAGGACGACGAGCCGAGCAGGAAGACGTCGCCGACCCGGGACTCGTAGACCATCTCCTCGTCCAGCTCGCCGACCCGGGCGGCACGTTCCGCCCCGGCCAGGAAGACCCCGAACAACCCCCGGTCGGGGATGGTGCCGCCGCTGGTGACGGCGAGCCGCTGGGCACCCGGCCGGCCGGTCAGCACGTCGGTGGTCCGGTCCCAGACCACCCGGGGGCGCAGCTCGGCGAAGGCGGTCGACGGGTAACGGCCGGAGAGCATGTCGAGCACGGCGTGCAACGCCGAGTCGGGCAGTTCGGCGAAGGGTGCGGCGCGGCGGACCAGCCCCGCCAGGTCGCCGACCGACCACGGTTCGAGGGCGACCATGGCGACGACCTGCTGGGCGAGGACGTCCAACGGGTTGCGCGGGTAGTGCAGCTCCTCGATGGCGCCGACGGTCATCCGCTCCGCGACCACCGTGCAGGAGAGTAGGTCGCCCCGGTGCTTGGGGAAGACCACCCCCCGGGACACTGCGCCCACCTGGTGCCCGGCCCGGCCGACCCGTTGCAGGCCGGCGGCGACGCTCGGCGGGGCCTCGATCTGCACCACCAGGTCGACCGCGCCCATGTCGATGCCCAGCTCCAGGCTGGAGGTGGCCACCACGGCGGGCAGCCGGCCGGACTTGAGCGCCTCCTCGATCTGTTTGCGTTCCTCCCGGGAGACGCTGCCGTGGTGGGCGCGGGCGATCACCGGGGCGGCCCCGGAGGCCGTGCCGGACTGGGCCATCGCCTCGGCCGGGGGGCGGGGGGTGCGCTGCGGACCCACCGGCCCGCCCCACCGCCGCGCCCCGCCCGGCTCGTCACCCGGGCCGGCCGGCGGTCCGTCCCCGGTCGGTGGCGCGTCTCCGTTCATTGGTCCGTCTCCGGCCGGCGGTCCGTCCCCGGTCGGTGGCCCGTCTCCGGTCGGTGGCGCGGCGGGGGCCGGGTCCTCGGCGGCCAGGTCCTCGGCGGCCAGTTCGTTGAGCCGGGCGCAGAGCCGTTCGGCGCCGCGTCGGGAGTTGGTGAAGACGATGGTGGAGCGGTGCGCCCGGACCAGGGCGAAGACCCGTTCCTCCACGGCGGGCCAGATCGACGCCCGGCGCGGCCCGGGGCCGCCCAGGTCGTCCTCGGGCGGCTGCTCGGTCTCGTCGAGCCGGGTCATGTCCTCCACCGGGACCTCGACGCTGACCTCGATCGTCTTGGGGGTGGCCGGCTGCACCACGTCGACCGGGTGGGCCCCGCCGAGGAACCGGGCGCAGGCGTCGACCGGCCGGACCGTCGCGGACAGGCCGATCCGCTGGGCGGGCCGTTCCAGCAGCGCGTCGAGGCGTTCCAGGGACAGCGCCAGGTGCGCGCCCCGCTTGGTGCCCGCGACGGCGTGCACCTCGTCGAGGATGACCGTCTCGACGCCGCGCAGCGAATCCCGGGCCGCGGAGGTGAGTAGCAGGAACAGCGACTCCGGGGTGGTGATGAGGATGTCCGGTGGGGTGCGGGCGAAGGCCCGGCGCTCGTCGGCCGGCGTGTCGCCGGTACGCATTCCGACGGTGATGTCCGCAGGGGGCGTCCCGAGCCGGGTGGCCGCCTGCCGGATACCGGCGAGCGGGGTGCGGAGATTGCGCTCGACGTCGACCGCGAGCGCCTTGAGCGGGCTGACGTAGAGCACCCGGCAGCGTCGCCGGAGGTCGGCCGGGGGCGGCGTGCCGGCCAGCCGGTCGAGCGACCAGAGGAACGCCGCGAGGGTCTTGCCCGAGCCGGTGGGTGCCACCACCAGGGCGTTGCGGCCGGCGGCCACCGACTGCCAGGCGCCGAGCTGGGCGGCGGTGGGTGCGGCGAAGGCGGCGCTGAACCAGGCCCGGGTGGCCGGGCCGAAGCCGGGCGGGACCGCCTCCGCGCCCGCCGTGCCCCGTCGCCCCGTCACCCGTCCATCCTGCCCCCACCGGCCGACATTCCTCCGAAGCGTCGTGTGATCTGTCCGTATAAAGTAATTAAAGGCTGATTGCCTTTTTGGTACGTTAAGTCTTACTTAACTGCTTGCTTGTGTGCGGCGACATAAAGTAACTTCACTCGGAACGTAGCAACGGGCGAAAGGAATCGGATGTTCGTCGAGGAACGTGGCCCCACGCCCGGCACCGACGTGCTCATCCGCAAGGTCGAAAGCCACCTCGCCGCCCTGCGGACCAGTCTGCGCGGCCCCGAGCTGGAGCTGGCCGAGCGCCTCGCCGGCAGCCTGCGGGAGCTGGTCGCCTCCACCGCCCAGTCCAGCGCCGCCGACCGGGGTCAGGTGCGGGTCGCCGTGCACTACTTCGTGCTCCGCCGGGAGAGCCGCGGCACGCTGCTGCCGGTGCGCTCGCTCAGGGTGGCCCAGCGGGTGGTCGACAAGGTCGCCCGCCAGCTCGGCCGCCCCGACCTGCTGGTCGAACCGGCCCGGGAGCTGACTCCCGTGCTCACCGGGGGCGACGCCCCGGCCGGCTGACCGGACGATTTCCCGAAAACGCCCCATAGCGGGCGGAACTGGCGTGTGATCGGTGCTGGCCGGGACATCTCGCCCGGTGCGCGCCGCCAGTTCGACGGGAGGACGCGTGCTCGTACTGCTGCTCCTCCACCTGGTGGCGGCGCTGCTCGCGCCGCTGCTGGTCCGCTGGTGGGGCGCCCGCGCCTGCTACCCGCTCGCGCTGGTGCCCGCCGCCGCGTGCGGCTGGGCGCTGGCCCGCACCCCGACCGTCCGCGACGGCGGCGCGGTCGTCGAGACGTACCGCTGGATCGGTCAGCTCCACCTCGACGTGGCGCTGCGGATGACGACGCTGTCCTGGCTGATGACCCTGCTGGTCGGCGGGATCGGCGCGGTGGTCCTGGTCTACTGCGGCCGGTACTTCGCGGCCGACTCGGTGGGGCTGCCCCGGTTCGTCGCGGTGCTGGTCGCGTTCGCCGGGGCGATGCTCGGCCTCGTCCTCGCCGACGACCTGCTGCTGCTCTACGTCTTCTGGGAACTCACCACCGTCTTCTCCTACCTGCTCATCGGCCACAGCACCGAACGACGCGCCAGCCGCTGGGCGGCGGCCCAGGCACTGACCGTCACCACCATGGGCGGGCTGGCCATGCTGCTCGGCTTCCTGATCCTCGGCGGGCACGCCGGCACGTACCGCTGGTCGGAGATCGCCGCCGCGCCGCTGCCCGGTGGCGGGACGCTGGTCGCCGCGGTGCTGCTGGTCCTGACCGGCGCGCTCGCCAAGTCGGCGGTCGTGCCGTTCAACGGCTGGCTGCCGGTGGCGATGGCCGCGCCCACCCCGGTCAGCGCCTACCTGCACGCGGCGGCGATGGTGAAGGCCGGCGTCTACCTGATCGGCCTGCTCGCCCCGACCCTCGCCGACGTCGGGCCGTGGCGTCCCGTGCTGCTCACCCTCGGCCTGGTCACCATGCTCGTCGGCGGCTGGGCGGCGCTGCGCCAGTGCGACCTGAAGCTGCTGCTGGCCTACGGCACGGTCAGCCAGCTCGGCCTGCTCACCGTGGTCATCGGCACGGGCAGTGCGGACGCCGCGCTCGCCGGGGTGGCGATGCTGCTCGCCCACGCCCTGTTCAAGGCGGCGTTGTTCCTCGTGATCGGCATCATCGACCACGAGGTGGGCACCCGCGACCTGCGGGAACTCTCCGGTCTCGGGCGTCGGGCACCGGTGCTGGCGGTGGTCGCCGCGCTCGCCGCCGCCTCGATGGCGGGCCTGCCGCCACTGTTCGGCTTCGTCGCCAAGGAAGCGGTCTTCGCCGCCACCGCCGACCGGCCGGTGGTGCTCGCCGGCCTGGTCCTGGGCACGGTGCTCACCGTCGCCTACAGCATCCGGTTCCTCTGGGGCGCCTTCGCCACCCGGCCGGACGTACCGGTCACCGCGCCGGACCCGATCCCGCTACCCATGCTCGCCCCGCCGGCCCTGCTCGCCCTGGTCGGGCTGGTCGCCGGTCCGGCCGCCGCCGGGCTGGGCGGCCTGCTCGCCCCGTACGCGGCACTCTTCGGCCCACCGGACGACGAACTCGCCCTCTGGCACGGGTTCACCCCGGCCCTCGGCCTCTCCGCGCTGGCGGTGGCCGGCGGGTTCCTGCTGCACGCGGTGCGCGGCCCGCTCGCACCGACGCTGGCCCGGTGGCGGCTGCCGTTCACCGGCAACCGGGGGTACGAGTGGGCCACCCACCGGTTCGACCGGCTGGCCATCGAGGTCACCGGTGCCACCCAGCGCGGCTCGCTGCCGCTCTACCTCGGCACCGTCCTGCTGGCCCTGGTGCTGGTGCCGGGGACCGCACTGGTCAGCACGAGCCCGTGGCGGACCCGGATCGCGGTCTGGGACAGCCCGCTGCAACTGGTGGTCGGCGTGATCGTCGGGGTGGCGGCCGTCTTCGCGGTCAACGCCCGGCGGCGACTGACCGCGATGCTGCTGGTCGGGGTGACCGGGTACGGCACCGCGATGCTGTTCGTGCTCTACGGCGCACCCGACCTGGCGCTGACCCAGTTCCTGGTGGAGACCGCCACCATCGCCGTCTTCGTCCTGGTGCTGCGGCGACTGCCGGAGCGGTTCTCCGCCCGGCCGTTGCGCCGCAGCCGGTGGGCCCGCCGGCTGCTCGGCTCCGCGGTGGGGGTGGTGCTGGCCGGGCTGGCGCTGATCGCCGCCGGGGCCCGTACCGCCGTGTCCATCTCCACCGACTTCCCGGCGCTGGCCGTCGCGCAGGGGTACGGACGCAACGTGGTCAACGTGACCCTGGTGGACATCCGGGCCTGGGACACCATGGGGGAGGTCGCCGTGCTGGTGGTGGCGGCCACCGGGGTGGCCAGCCTGATCTTCGAGCGGTCCCGCACCGGGCCGCGACCGCGCCGGGTCGAACCCTCCTCGCCCCGGCGCGACGACCGGCCGGTCTGGTTGCGCGGCGGCACGACGCTGCACGAGCGGCGGCGCTCCATCGTCTTCGAGGTGGTGACCCGGCTGCTGTTCCACACCATCGTGCTCTTCTCCCTGTTCCTGCTCTTCTCCGGCCACAACGCCCCCGGCGGCGGCTTCGCCGGTGGCCTGGTGGCGAGCCTGGCGCTGGCCGTGCGCTACCTGGCCGGCGGCCGTTACGAGCTGGCCGAGGCGGCCCCGGTCGGGGCGGGCACGGTGCTCGGCGCGGGTCTGGCGATCTGCGTCGGCGGCGGGGTGCTCAGCCTGCTGGCCACCGGAACGGTGCTGGAGAGCACCAAGGTGGACCTGCCGCTGCCCGGCCTCGGCGGGCCGTACCTGGTGACGTCGCTCTTCTTCGACATCGGGGTCTACCTGATCGTGGTGGGGCTGATGCTGGACATCCTGCGCAGCCTCGGGGCGGAGATAGACCGGCACGCCGAGGCGGCCGGCAAGGCCGACCGGGGGCTCGTCGTCGACCATGAGGGGGACCGGCGGTGAGGGGCGGCGGCGCGGGACCCACACTGGTGCTGGTGGTCGCCGTGGGCGTGCTCACCGCCACCGGGGTGACCCTGCTGCTGGAGCGCAGCCTCACCCGGATCCTGCTCGGTGTCATCCTGCTCGGCAACGGGGTGAACCTGCTCATCCTGGTGGGTGGCCGGGCGGGCGGGGCGCCGGTGGTCGGCACCGGCCCGGACGGCGAGATGAGCGACGCGCTGCCCCAGGCGATGGTGCTCACCGCCATCGTGATCACCTTCGGGCTGACCGCGTTCCTCGCCGCCGTGGCGTACCGGAGCTGGTATCTCAGCGGCAACGACGAGGTCCAGGACGACGTGGAGGACCAGCAGATCGTCGCCCTCGCGGCCCGCAACGAGGTGGCCAACGCCGACCTCGGCGGCGAGGGGCCGGGCGACGACCCGGAACAGGTGTCCCCGGAGCCGGCGCAGCGGCCCGGTCGCCGGTCGGACGGTGCCCGGTGAGCCGGCTCGTCCCGCTGCCGGTGGTGGTGCCGCTGCTCGGTGCCGCGCTCACCCTGATCCTGGTCAACCGGCCCCGGGTGCAGCGCACCGTCAGCGTGGTCGCGCTCGGCACCAACCTGGTCGTCGCGGCGCTGCTGCTGGTCCGCGCCCACCGGGAGGGGCCGGTGGTGTCCGAGGCGGGGGGCTGGCCCGCGCCGGTGGGCATCGTGCTGGTGGCCGACCAACTCGCCGCGCTGATGCTGGTGGTCTCCTCGGCGGTGACCCTCTGCGTGCTGCTCTACTCGATCGGCCAGGGCCGGGCCGAGACCAGCGAGTCCGCGCCGGTGAGCATCTTCCACCCCACCTACCTGGTGCTGACCGCCGGGATCTGCAACGCGTTCCTCGCCGGTGACCTGTTCAACCTCTTCGTCGGGTTCGAGATCCTGCTCGCGGCGAGCTTCGTGCTGATCACCCTGGGCGGCACCGAGGCCCGGATCCGCACCGGCTCCACGTACGTGGTGGTGAGCATCCTCTCCTCGATGATCTTCCTGGCTGCGGTGGGACTGGTGTACGCGGCCACCGGCACCCTCAACATGGCGCAGCTCGCCGGCCGGCTCGACGCGCTGCCCGACGGCGTACGGCTGGCGTTGCAGTTGATGCTGCTGCTCGCCTTCGGCATCAAGGCGGCGCTGTTCCCGCTCTCCGCCTGGCTGCCGGACAGCTACCCGACCGCCCCGGCACCGGTCACCGCCGTCTTCGCCGGCCTGCTCACCAAGGTCGGCGTCTACGCGATCATCCGGACCGAGACGCTGCTCTTCCCCGGCGCCGAGGTGGGCAACCTGCTGATGGTCGGGGCCGGGCTGACCATGATGGTCGGGGTGCTGGGCGCGGTGGCCCAGTCGGACCTGAAGCGGTTGTTCTCGTTCACCCTGGTCAGCCACATCGGCTACATGATCTTCGGGGTGGCGCTGAGCACCACCGCCGCGCTCTCCGGGGCGATCTTCTACGTGGTGCACCACATCACCGTCCAGACCACCCTGTTCCTGGTCGCCGGCCTGGTCGAGGAGCGGGCCGGCAGCACCGACCTGCGCCGGCTCGGCGGGCTGGCCCGGGTCGCCCCGCTGCTGGCGGTGCTCTTCTTCGTCCCCGCGATGAACCTGGCCGGCATTCCGCCGTTCTCCGGCTTCCTCGGCAAGGTGGGCCTGCTCCAGGCCGGGGTGGCGCACGGCGGACCGCTGCCCTGGGCGGTGGTCGTCGCCGGCACGGTGACCAGCCTGCTCACCCTCTACGCCGCCTCCCGGGTGTGGAACATCGCGTTCTGGCGGGCACCCCAGCTGGCCACCGACGACCCGGTGTCCCGGCTGCCCCGGCTGATGGTCGGCGCGACCACCGCCCTGGTGGTGCTGGGGCTGGGCCTCACCGTCGTCGCCGGCCCGCTGTTCCAGGTCACCGCCGACGCCGCCGCCGACCTACGGCTGCGTACCCCGTACGTGCGGGCCGTCCTGCCCGGTGGGCCGCCGTGACCGGCTCGTCGCCGCCGCGCAGCGGACGCCGCCGCGACCAGCTCATCGCCCTCGGCTGGCTGGTCGTGGTCTGGAACCTGCTGTGGGGGCACTTCTCCCCGGCCAACGTCCTCACCGGCCTGCTCGTCGGCGGGGCGGTGCTGCTGTTCTTCCCCCTCCCGCCGGTCTCCTTCGGCGGCCGGCTGCGCCCCCGGGCGCTGCTGACCCTCGCCGGTGTCTTCGTCGTCGAACTGGTCAGCGCCAGCATCCACGTCGCCGCCATCGCGGTACGTCCCGGTTTCCGCCCGCGCGGGGCGATCATCGGGGTGACCCTGCGGGTCCGCACCGACCTCAACCTGGCGCTCACCGCCGAGCTGCTCTCCCTGGTGCCGGGCACCCTGATCGTCGAGGTGGACCGGGACGCGGGCGTCCTCTACGTCCACGTGCTCGACGTACGGTCCCCGGCCGACCTGACCGACAGCCGGGACCGGGTCCTGGCCGTCGAGGAACGGATCGTCCGGGCCGTCGGCTCCGACGCCGAACTGCGCCACCTCAGCACCGCACCCACGGAGGCACCGTGACCGTCGTCCTCGCCGTCGTCCTGACCGTCCTGCTGTCGGTCACCGCCCTGCTGGCCCTGGCCCGGATCTACCGGGGTCCGTCGCTGCTGGACCGGGTCATCGCCGCCGACCTGCTGCTCGCCACCATGCTCGGCGCGGTCGGCGCGGAGGCGGCGGTCAACCGGCACGCCACCACCCTGCCGGTGCTGGTGGTGCTCTCCCTGCTCGGCTTCGTCGGCTCCGTCGCCCTGGTCCGCTTCGCCGCCCGGGAGGAGTCGTGAGCGTGGGTACGGCACTCGACTGGCTGGCCGCCGTCGCCCTGGTCTGCGGGGCGCTGCTCAGCCTCGCCGCCGGGATCGGCGTGCTGCGCTTCCCGGACGTGCTGGACCGGATGCACGCCGCCACGAAACCCCAGGTGCTGGGGGTGCTGCTGTTGCTGGTCGGGCTGGCGCTGCGGCTGCGTACCGCCGCCGACCTGGGCATGATCGTCCTGGTCGGGGTCTTCCAGCTGGCCACCGCGCCGGTGGCCGCCCAGATGATCGGCCGGGCCGCCTACCGGTCGGGCCGGGTCGACCGCGGCCTGCTCGACGTCGACGAGCTGGCCGAACCCGGACCCCAGGGCCGGCGGTGACGGGCGGGCACATTAGGCCCACCCTCAGCGGGCTCGCAGTCAGCGCGGATATCATGGCGGAATGATCGACTCCTCTGCCCAGGAGGGCAGCAGTAGCCAGCCGGGTCGTGCCCGGCGATCCCCCGCCCCGACGTCCACGGGAGCCCTGAGCGACCCGTGTTGATCGTCGTCGGCCTCGCACTCATCATCGTCCTCACCGCCGCCACCGGCTACTTCGTGGCCCAGGAGTTCGGCTACGTCGCCGTCGACCGGGGCAAGCTCAAGCAGCTCGCCGACGACGGCGACGCCAAGGCGGCCCGCGCCCTGCAGGTCACCGGCCGGCTGTCGTTCATGCTCTCCGGAGCGCAGCTCGGCATCACGGTGACCGCCCTGCTGGTCGGCTACGCCGCCGAGCCCTACCTGGGAGCCGGGCTGGCCGAGCTGCTCGGCGGGGCCGGCGTCGGCACCGGCGTCAGCCTGCCGTTGTCGGTGGCACTGGCCCTGATCATCGCCACCGTGGTGCAGATGGTCCTGGGTGAGCTGGCCCCGAAGAACCTGGCCATCGCCCGGCCCGAGGCGCTGGCCCGGGCGCTGAGCCGGTCCACCCTGATCTACCTGAAGATCGCCGGGCCGCTGATCACGCTCTTCGACCGGGCCGCCGTCCGGCTGTTGCGCCGGGTCGGCATCGAGCCGATCGAGGAGCTGCCCAGCGGCGCCACCCCCGCCGACCTGGAGCAGATCATCGCCGAGTCCCGGGAGGAGGGGCACCTCGACGCCGAGATGTCCGACCTGCTCGACCGGGGTCTCGACTTCCGGGGGCTGACCGCCGGGGAGGCCATGGTCCCCCGGGTCGACGTGGACACCGTCCGGTCGCACGAGCCGGTCAGCCGGGTGGTCGAGCTGCTCGACACCGGCCACTCCCGGTTCCCGGTACGCGGTGCCGACGGCGTCGACGACCTGGTCGGCGTGATCGGCATCGCCGACGTGCTCGGCGTCCCCCCGGCGGAGCGGGCCACCACCCCGGTCAGCGCGGTGGCCGTGCCGCCGCTGCTGGTGCCCGAGACGTTGCCGCTGCCCACGGTGCTGGACCGGCTGCGGTCCGGGCACCGGCAGCTCGCCTGCGTGGTCGACGAGTACGGCGGCTTCGCCGGTGTGATCACGCTGGAGGACATCGCCGAGGAGCTGGTCGGGCCGATCCGCGACGAGGACGACCCGCCCGAGCGCGCCCCGGCCCGCCAGGACGACGGCTCCTGGGTGGTGCCGGCCCGCTGGCGGATCGACGAGGTGGCCGACAGCACCGGCATCTCGCTGCCCGAGGCCCCCGAGTACGACACCCTCTCCGGGCTGGTCATGCGGGAGCTGGGCCGGGTGCCCCAGGTGGGGGACCGGCTGGAGATCACCCTGGCGGCCGACGGCGAGGAACCGGTGGAGCGGCCGAAGGCGCTGGTCGAGGTGCTTGCGGTGGACCGGCACGTGGCCGACTCCGTCCGCCTCACCATCGCCGGTGACCAGGGCGCAGGCACGGATCTGAGCACTGCCCGCAGCGGGGAGGACCGGTCGTGAGCCCCGTCGTCGCACTGCTCGTGTCAGTGCTGCTGCTCGCCTTCAACGGCTTCTTCGTGGCCGCCGAGTTCGCCCTGGTGGCGGCCAAGCGTTACCGGTTGGAACAGACCGCCGCCTCGGGCAGCCGGGCCGCCCGCGCCGCGCTGGACGGGGTACGCGAGCTGTCCCTGATGCTGGCCGGGGCGCAGCTCGGCATCACCCTGTGCACGCTGGGTCTGGGCGCGCTGGCCGAACCGGCGATCGAGCACCTGATCAGCCCGCTGCTGCACACCGTCGGTCTGCCCGAGGCGGCCAGTCACGTCGTCGCGTTGATCTTCGCGTTGGGGCTGGTGACGTTCCTGCACCTGGTGGTCGGCGAGATGGCCCCCAAGTCGTGGGCGATCACCGACGCCGAGCGCTCGGCGACGCTGCTGGCGCTGCCGTTCCGGGCCTTCGCCCGGGTCGCCCGGCCGGTGCTGTCCCTGCTCAACGCCCTGGCCAACGCGATGCTGCGGCTGGTCGGGGTGCAGCAGCAGGACCAGCTCGCCCAGGTCCACGGCCCGGACGAGCTGCGCATCCTGCTGGAGCAGTCCCGCGAGCACGGCCTGCTCGGTGCCGAGCAGCACCAGATGCTGACCAGCATGCTGGAGTTGCAGGAGACCACCGTGGCCCAGGTGATGGAGCCCTTCGACCGGATCGTCACGGTCCGCCGGGACGACACCGCCGAACGGATCGAACAGGTCAGCCGGGACAGCGGCCGGTCCCGGCTCGCCGTCCTGGACGGTGGCGGCGAGGTGTGCGGGCTGGTGCACGTACGGGAGGCGGTCCGGGCGGTCACCACCGGCCGGACGGCCACCGCCGCCGAGCTGATGACCCGGTCGTTCACCCTGCCGGCCACCTCCTCGGTCACCGAGGCGGTCGCCGCGATGCGGGCCGACCAGGCCCAGCTGGCGTTGGTCCGCAACGGTGGCGGCCCGACCCGGCCGATCGGTTTCGTGGCCCTGGAGGACCTCCTCGAAGAGGTCATCGGGGAGTTCGACGACGAGACCGACCCGATCCCCCGGGGCCGCCGCCTGCGCTGACACCGCAGCTGCCGGTGGACCTGCGGAAGATCAACACAGCTGAGCCGATGTAGCGGTATCGAGGTGTGGTGGACACCGCTACATCGGCCGACAGAGCCGATCAACGAACCTCGACCCGGCCCGGGCCAGTTCCCGGGCCGGGTCGGGGGCTTTCCCGGCGGGGTGGTCGAGGAGTGCCCGGCCGGTCAGGGGGAAACCGCCACCTGCCGGGCCGGTCTCAGGGGCCATCTGCTGTCGGCTCAGGGCGGGGCGGGTCGGCTCAGGGCGGGGCGGCTCGGGTCAGGTCGGGTCGAGCCGGGGCGGTGAGGGGGAGCGCGGGGGAGGTGGCGGCGATGCGGTTGACCGGCGTGTCCCGGGAGTCCGGGGCGACCGGACTGTCGGTGAGCACCACGCTGACCAATCCGAGCACCCGGCCGGGCCTGCGGCTGCCGGGGCGGGTGATGCTCAGCGCCGGGTCGCAGGACGTGCCGATCCGGCACGTGCGCCTCGGTCTGGTGGCCACCGCCGAACCGGAGGACCCGCGTGCGCCCCGCCGGCTCGTGCAGTACCACCAGGTGCCGGTGGGGGGCCGGTTCGTCGTACCGGCCGGGCGACGGCGGGCCATCGACTTCGCGGTGCCGCTGCCGTGGGAGACCCCGGTGACGATCTTCGGCGGGGTGCCGTTGATGAGCCTGCGCACCGCGCTGCGTACCGAGGTGTCGGTGGACCCGGAGCTGGAACAGGGGCCGCTGGTGCCGATCTTCGTGCATCCGCTCCCCACCCAGCAGCAGGTGCTGGCGGCGCTGGACACGCTCGGGTTCGTGCTGCGGCAGGCGGGCCTGGTGTCCAGCCGGCTGCCGGGGGTCGCGCAGAGCCTGCCGGTGCACCAGCGCCTCGGCTACTGGGTCGGCCCGCTGTACGCCGGCCCGATCACCGAGCTGGAGCTGATCTTCGTGACCAATTCCGCCGGCCTGGAGGCGCTGCTCTGGCTGGACCGGCGTCTCTCACTGACCGGGATCAGCCACCAGAGCATCAGCCGGTTCCGGATCTGGCACACCGACGACGGGCGACGGGACTGGGTGTCCGTGGTCGACGGCTGGTTGCGCGCGGCGATCGACCGGCACGCGGCGGCGGCCTCGGACGCGCACTGGTCGGCCCGGATCACCGAGTCGGCCCATGTCAGCCGCCGGCCCGACGAACCGGTGCGGCCCGGCTACGGGTTGGGCGGCACCGGTGGCGGCGGCGGTGTCGGCGGTGGCGACGGCACCTGACCTGCGGGGTGGCCGGTCAGATCGACGCGGTGGCGAGCTTGACGCCGAAGCCCAGGAAGAGTACCGCGATACCGGTGGTGGCTCCCGCGGCGAGCCGCTGCCGCTGCCGGAACTGGGTGGCCAGGAAGGTGCCCGCGAAGATCAACGCGGTCAGGTAGAGCACGCTGGTCACCTGGGCGATCAACCCGAGCAGCAGGAACGACAGCGCCGGCCAGGCGTAGCCCGGGTCGACGAACTGGATGAAGAACGAGATGAAGAAGAGGATCGCCTTCGGGTTGAGCAGGCTGATCACCAGCGCCTTGCGGAACGGGCTGCGCAGCGCCGCCGGTTCGGCCGCGTCGATCAACCGCGGTGCGGCCGGGTCGTGCCGCACACGCCAGCGCCGCCAGGCCGCGCGCAGCATGGTCAACCCGACGTATCCCAGGTAGGCCGCGCCCGCGTACCGGATCACGAGGAAGAGCGGCGGGTACGCCCTGAGCAGCGAGGCCACCCCGGCGGCAGAGAGGATCATCAGCACCGAGTCGCCGAGGAACACCCCGGCGGCCGCCCGGTAGCCGACCGCGACGCCCCGCTTGGCGGCGGTGGAGAGCACGAAGAGGGAGTTGGGCCCCGGCAACAGGACGATCGCCACGGTGCCCAACAGGTACGTCCAGATGTCGGTGATGCCCAGCACGCCCGTCATACTCGCCCGGCGACGCCGGAAAGCGAAACCGATTCCGCAGCCTGGGCTGTGTGTTCGACCACTCCCCGGTGGTCGCGGGCGGCCCGGTGTCCCGGCCGGGAGCCGCCGTCCGGCGGGTCACCGGGCCGGCCCGTACGCCTCGATCGGCCCCCGGCCCCCTGCCGGGTGGGGCGGGCCGTGCGCCTCCACCCGGCTCACGCCACCGGGCCGGGGACGGGCAGGTAGGGCGGGACCGGTGCGACCACCCCGTCGGCCGGCTCGGGTGCCCCGGCGGTCAGCCGCAGCGGCACCACCCCGGCCCAGTGCGGCAGCTCGAGGTCGGCCGGCTCGTCGCCGACCCCGCCGGTGCGGGACCGCACCGACACCTCGCGCAGGGGCAGGGCCAGGACGGCCGTCTCGGCCAGCTCCCGCCGGGACGGCGGCCGGCTGTCGGCGGCCCGCCCGGCCCCGACCTTCTCCACCAGCGCGGTGAGTGCCGCACGCTTGTCGTCGTCGCCGGTGACCAGGTGGGCGGTGCCGTGCACGACGACAGAGCGGTAGTTGGCGCTGTGGTGGAACTGCGAGCGGGCGTAGACCAGCCCGTCGAGCAGGGTCACCGACACGCAGACCGGCAGGCCGGCGTCACCCCGGGCGGCGAGCAGCGGCCGGCTGCCGGTGGACCCGTGCAGGTAGAGCACGTCGTCGACGCGGACGTGCAGGGTCGGCAGCAGGCGGGGCGCACCGTCGACCACGAACCCCAGCACGCAGTGGTACGCCTCGTCGAGCACCGCGTGGGCGGCGTCCCGGTCGTAGCTCATCCGGTCCCGGCTGCGGCTGGCGGTGGTGCGCGCGGTCGGTGCGTACATGTGACATCCCGCCTTTGTTCTAGTACGATTCTCAAACTGTGCCAGCACATTATCAGATCCTCGGGTCGACGTCCGCCGCGATTTCGGCGAGCGTCGAAACCGGCATCCGCACCGGTGCGCTCGCCGCCGGTGCCGCGTTGCCGCCGGTCCGCTCGCTCGCCGCCGCGCTGGCGGTCAGCCCGGCCACCGTCGCCCGTGCCTACCAGGAGCTGCGGCAACGGGGTCTGGTCGCCACCGCCGGCCGGCACGGCACCCGGGTGCGGCCCCGGCCACCGGTGGCCACCCGCCGGGCCGCCCGGCCGCCGGCACCCGCCCCCGGCACCCGCGACCTGTCCCAGGGTCAGCCCGACCTGCGGCTGCTCCCACCCCTCGGCCCGCACCTGGCGGCGCTCGCCACCGGGATCGGCCCACCCGCCGGCTACGCCTCGACCGGTGTGCACCCCACGCTGGCCGAGGCGGCCCGCTCCCGGCTCGCCGCCGACGGGGTGCCCGCCGACGAGCTGACCGTCACCGGGGGAGCGCTCGACGGCATCGAGCGGCTGCTCGCCGGCCACCTGCGCCCCGGCGACGCGGTCGGGGTGGAGGACCCGGGCTGGGCCAACCTGCTCGACCTGGTCGCCGCGCTCGGCCTGCGGCCGGTCGGGGTGCCGGTCGACGACGACGGGCCGACCGTCGCCGGGGTCCGGGACGCACTGGCCCTGGGGGTGCGGGCGCTGGTGGTCACCAGCCGGGCGCAGAACCCGACCGGTGCCGCCGTCTCCGCCGTGCGGGCCGGGGAGCTGCGGGCGCTGCTCGCCGGCCGCTCCGACCTGTTGCTGATCGAGGACGACCACGCCGCCGAGCTGTCCCGGCTGCCCCTGCACGCGCTGGCCGGGGCCGTGGCGACCTGGGCGTTCGTCCGTTCGGTGAGCAAGCCTTTCGGTCCCGACCTGCGGCTGGCGGTGCTGGCCGGTGACGAGGTGACGGTCTCCCGGGTGGCCGGGCGGGCCAGGGTGGGCGCGGGCTGGGTCTCCACCGTCCTGCAACGACTCGTCCTGTCGCTCTGGTCCGACCCGGCCACCGCGGCCCTGGTCCACCGGGCCGCCGAGGCGTACGACCGCCGCCGGTCCGGCCTGCTCGCCGCGCTCGCCGAGCGTGGCCTGACAGGGCACGGCCGCAGCGGCATCAACGTCTGGCTGCCGGTGCCAGACGAGACCGCTACGGTCACCGCCCTGCGTGACGCCGGTTGGTCGGTCGCCCCCGGCGGCCTCTACCGGATCGGCGCCCCGCCCGCCGTGCGGATCACGGTCAGCACGCTCGACGACACCGACCTGGTCCCGCTGGCTGACGCGCTGGCGGCGGCGGTCCGCCCCGCCGACCCGTTCGGCTTCACCGCCTGACCCGTCCCGCCGACCTCCTCCCACCGGCCTGCGGCGGGACGGCGGGAGGAGGCGCGGTCAGCCCGGCCCGCTGCACGAAGATCCGCCGCCGGGAGACGGCCTCCCCGGCGGCGTTCACCTGGTAACCCTCCAGCCAGACCCAGCCGTCGTAGGTGGGCCAGTCGAGCACCCGGATCACCCGGAACCGGATGGGCCGGAGGAACTGTACACTGGCGGCCCGGGTCACGTAGACCAGATCGCCGGCCTTCACCGGAGGTTCCGGTGCTGCCGCGCGCGTAGCTGCCGGCGTACCCGCCACTCCCGCCAGGCGCGCAGCGTCGCACCCGCGTCGGCCAGGCGTGCGCAGGAGCCGTCCGGTCGGCACCGGGAGCAGGTGTGGCGATGGTGGAAGTCGACGACGTAGCCGGCCATCACCACCGCGAACGGCGGTTCGGTGGGGCGCTGCTCAGGCATCCGGCCAGGGCCCCCGGTTGGGCCTGCGAGCGTTCCGGGTGCCCGGGGTCCGTTGGCGTGGCACGGCCGGAGGGCTGCCGGCGGTGGCGTCCCGCCCGGCTGCCGTGGTCGCGGGCCGGGGCCTGAGCTGCTGTACGACGTCGACAGGTTCGACCGGCCGATGGAACCACTTCCCACGAGACATGCGCTGGTACTCTTGACGTCGAAGGTTTACGTGACGTAAAGGGTACATTGAGAAAGCGTGTGCAGTACAGCATGTCCGCTTCCGGAAGCGTACTCTATCTCTGCCCGTAGCGTTCGTCACGTGGGGCTGGCGTTGATGGGGGCGGCGGAGATCCAGGAACGTCTGGGTATCTCCCGGCAGCGCGCGTACATCTTGATCAACCGGCGGGACTTCCCGGCCCCGACTGCCACTCTCAAAATGGGCAACGTCTGGTTGAAGTCCGATGTAGAGGCCTGGATCGCCGAAAAGCGCCCTCATCTGATCGAAGCCGACGAGGAGCCATAGCCGGGCGACACCGGTAGCTGGTCGAACCCGCCTTCCCGATGGCTAGGTGATTCGGCTGAGCGGGGCGCTACCGGGGACGGAGGACCGGCGGGTCCGTCGCGGGTGCTCCCGTGGGAACGGGTAGAACATTCGCCATGGCCGAGCAGACCGATCCACCCGGTGCCCAGCAGTTCATCCCGCCGCAGGCCGGCACGCTGGCCGAGCTGCGGACCGCCGCCGCCGGCTGTCGGGGCTGTGAGCTGCACCGGGACGCCACCCAGACCGTCTTCGGCCGGGGCGACGAACACGGCCGGGTGGTCTTCGTCGGTGAGCAGCCCGGCGACCTGGAGGACCAGCACGGGCTGCCCTTCGTCGGCCCCGCCGGTCGGCTGCTGCGCCGGGCGGTCGACGACGCCGGCCTCGACCCGGCCCACCTCTACATCACCAACGCGGTGAAGCACTTCCGGCACGAGCTGCGCGGCCGACGGCGGATCCACCAGACCCCGGACCGGGTGCACATCGTCGCCTGCCGGCCGTGGCTGGTCGCCGAGTTCGCCCGGCTCCGCCCCGAGCTGGTGGTGGTGCTCGGCGCGACGGCGGCGAAGGCCCTGCTCGGCCCGGCCTTCCGGGTCACCCGCCAGCGCGGCGAGCTGCTGCCCTGGCCGGCCGCCGCCGAGCACCCGGCGGATTTCACCCGGGTGCCGGTGGACGCCGGTACGGTCGCCGCCGCGCCCGCCGCCCGCCTGCTGGCCACCATCCACCCGTCGGCGGTGCTGCGCGCCGACAACCAGGACGTCGCGTACCGGGGGCTGGTCGACGACCTCACCGTGGCCGCCCGCGCCCTGACCGGCTGACCGGCGCCCGTGCCCTGACCTGCTGACCGGCGTCCGCGCCGATGGTCGACCGGGTCATACCCCCGTGCGGACGGCGGGCCGGTTGCGCGAGGATGGGCTCCCCGAACCAGGAGCCTGCGATGACCGTCGACCTGCGTGTGCCCACCCGGCCCGATGTCGCCCCGATCCAGCGGCGCACGCTGCGGCTACTCGTCGCCACCCAGATCATCGGCGGGATCGGGGTGGCCATCGGGATCTCCGTCGGCGCGTTGCTGGCGGCCCGGGTCGCCGGGGTCGCGGTGGCCGGGCTGGCGCAGAGCTGCGGCGTGGTCGGCGCGGCGCTGCTCGCCGTACCGGTCACCCGGATCATGAACGGGCACGGGCGTCGTCCGGGGCTGGTGGTGGCGTACCTGGTGGGGGCGGTCGGGGCGGCGCTGGTGGTGCTCGCCACGGTCACCGGCGGGGTGCCACTGCTCTTCCTCGGGATGCTGCTGTTCGGCGGGGGCACGGCGGCCAACCTCCAGGCCCGTTACACGGCGGTGGACCTCGCCGAACCCGCCCGCCGGGGCCGTCAGCTCTCCCTGGTCGTCTGGGCCACCACCATCGGCTCGGTGGCGGCACCCAACTTCGCCGCGCTCGCCGACGGGGTCACCCGGGGCTGGGGCCTGCCGTCGCTGGCCGGCCCGTTCGCGTTCAGCGCGGTCGCGTTCGGCCTGGCCGCGGTCGTACTGCTGCTGCTGTTGCGGCCCGACCCGCTGCTCACCGCGCGGCGGCTCGCGGCGGCCGACGCCGGGGCACCGCCGGTGGCCGAGGCGGGGGCACCGCCGGTGGCCGGGGCAGCGCCGGCGGTCGGGGCCGGGGCGGCGGCGGTCGCCGACGCCGGGACGCCGGTGGCCGGGGCCGCCCCGGCGGTGACGAAGACCACGCCGGTCGCGCGGGGGGCCGGCATGCGGGCGGCCTGGCGGGTGGTGCGCGGGCGACCGGCCGCCCGGCTGGGCATCGCCGCCGTCGCGGTCGGCCACCTGGTGATGGTCGCGGTGATGGCGATGACCCCGGTACGCCTCGGCGAGTCGCACTCCGACGCGGACGTGCTGCGGGTGGTCGGCATCGTGCTGAGCGTGCACATCGCCGGCATGTACGCCCTCTCCCCGGTGGTCGGGTGGCTCACCGACCGGTTGGGCCGTCGGGCGGTGATCCTCGGCGGCGTGGGCGCGCTGCTGGCCGCGTGCGCGGTGGCCGGCACCGCCGGGCACCACACGCCGCGCCTCTCGATCGGCCTGGCCCTGCTCGGCCTCGGCTGGTCGGCGACCATGGTGGCCGGCTCGACGCTGCTGTCCGAGGCGGTGCCGGCCGGGGTGCGCCCCAGCGTGCAGGGGCTGTCCGACCTGACCATGGGGCTGGCCGGGGCGGGAGCGGCGGCGGCCAGCGGGTTTGTCATGCGGGTGGTGGGTTATCCGACGCTCACCCTGCTGGCGGCGATCGCGGTGCTGCCGCTGCTGGCGCTAGCGTTGCGTCGGGTGCCGTCGACGGCACCCGTGGAGGAGGAGTGATCACGTGCGGCTGACCGACTTCTGGACCCGGCTGGACGAGGCGTTCGGGCCGGGTTACGCGGCCAGCATCGCCAGCGACCAGGTGCTCTCCCAGCTCGACGGGCGGACCATCGCGCAGGCCCTCGCCGCCGGTGAGCAGACCCACGTCGTGTGGCGGGCGGTGGTCGCGGCGTACCCCGACCGGGTGCCCGTACGGCTACGCTGAGCTGCCGATCCGGCACTTCCGTGTGTCGCTTGCCGACTCGTACACCTGTTCGGCTATTGTCCACAGCGGGGTGCTCGTCCACAGCTCGCGGCCCGTCGGCTGGTTTTCTGTCGGACCCAGCGCCTAGCGTGTCCGCGTGACGCGAAGCTCAGGAAAGACGCCGGCGAAGGCAGGAGTGGCAAACATGGCCGCAGGGCCCGACCGGGAGAAGGCACTCGACCTTGCTCTCGCTCAGATCGACAAGCAGTTCGGCAAGGGGTCGGTGATGCGGCTGGGCGAGCGCCCGGTCGTCCAGACCTCGGTCATTCCGACCGGCTCGATCGCGCTCGACGTGGCGCTCGGGGTGGGTGGCCTGCCCCGGGGCCGGGTCGTCGAGATCTACGGCCCCGAGTCCAGCGGTAAGACCACGGTCGCCCTGCACGCGGTGGCCAACGCCCAGCGGGCCGGCGGCATCGCCGCCTTCGTCGACGCCGAGCACGCGCTCGACCCCGACTACGCCAAGGCGCTCGGCGTCGACACCGACGCCCTGCTGGTCTCCCAGCCGGACACCGGCGAGCAGGCGCTGGAGATCACCGACATGCTGGTCCGCTCCGGCGCGATCGACATCATCGTGATCGACTCGGTGGCGGCCCTGGTGCCGCGCGCCGAGATCGAGGGCGAGATGGGCGACAGCCACGTCGGCCTCCAGGCCCGGCTGATGAGCCAGGCGCTCCGGAAGATCACCGGCGTGCTCAACAACACCGGCACCACGGCGATCTTCATCAACCAGCTCCGCGAGAAGATCGGCGTCATGTTCGGCTCGCCGGAGACGACCACCGGTGGTCGGGCGCTGAAGTTCTACGCCTCGGTCCGGCTCGACGTGCGCCGGATCGAGAGCCTCAAGGACGGCACCGACGTGGTCGGCAACCGCACCCGGGTCAAGGTCGTCAAGAACAAGGTCGCCGCGCCGTTCAAGCAGGCCGAGTTCGACATCATGTACGGCAAGGGCATCTCCCGCGAGGGTTCGCTGATCGACGTCGGCGTCGAGCAGTCGATCATCCGTAAGTCCGGCGCCTGGTACACCTACGACGGGGACCAGCTCGGCCAGGGCAAGGAGAAGGCCCGGGAGTTCATGAAGGAGAACCCGGACGTGGCCGCCGAGATCGAGAAGAAGATCCTGGAGAAGCTCGGCGTCGGGGTCGGCGCGGGTGACGCCGCCGGTGGCCCTGAGCTGCCGCCGGTCGACTTCTGACCGGTCGCGGCCGGATGGCAGGACGACGCGCCCGCACGGGGCGGGGCTGGGACGCGGCCCCACCCCGCGCGGGAGCCGACGACACCACCCCCCGCCAGGGCCGCCGGGGGTGGTCCGGGGAGGCCGGGTCGACGTCCGGTGAGTCGACGCCCCGCGACGAGAGCGAGGTGGCCCGGGAGATCTGCCTGCGGCAGCTCGCGGTGCGGCCGCGCACCCGGGCCGAGCTGGCCGGGGCGCTGGCGAAGAAGGGCATCTCCGCCGAGGTGTCCGCCGAGGTCCTCGACCGCTACGACGAGGTCGGCATCATCGACGACGCGGCCTTCGCGCGGGCCTGGGTCTCCAGCCGGCACAACGGTCGCGGGCTGGCCCGCCGGGCGCTCGCCAACGAGCTGCGCCAGCGTGGCGTGGACGGCGAGGTGGCCAGTGAGGCCCTCGACGAGTTGGACGAGGAGACCGAGGCGCAGACCGCCCGCGCCCTGGTCGACCGGAAACTGCGGACCGCCCGGGGCGAGCCGGATGCGGTGTTCCGCCGGCTGGTCGGCATGCTCGCCCGCAAGGGCTACCCGCCCGGGGTGGCGATCCGGGCGGTAAAGGAGGCACTCGCCACGCAGAGCGCCGAGGCCGCCGAGTTCGCCGACCAGCTCGACGCCGACGCGCTGGCCGACGCCGAGGGCGAGCGGGGCTGACCGGCGCAGCTCGACGCCGGTGTCGGGGGCGAGCGGGGCTGACCGGCGCAGCTCGACGCCGGTGTCGGGGGCGAGCGGGGCTGACCGGCGCAGCTCGACGCCGACGTGCTGGCCGGTACCTCCCGGACGGTGCGCCCGCCCTCCGACACTGCCACCCTGGCGTCACACGCCCGTGCCCTGGGCGTCACCTGACCCCTGCGTACCGCCACCCGCCTGACCCCGCGCCCTGGGCGTCACCTGACTGACCCCGCGCGCATCCGCACCTGCGTAGCCTCCCTTGCCGGTGTCGCCGGTTCCGCCTACTCCCACATCCCGCAAGATCGTGCTCGAACCTGGTTGTAGTGGTATCCGTCGTTTTGGAGGCCACTACAACCAGGAAACAGCACGATCTTGCGGCGTGGGGTGTGGGCGCTGGTCCGGAGGGCGGCCCCGGTCCGGACAGCAAGCGGAGTGGAGAGACGCCCGGGTGTGGAGGGCCGCCAGGTGTCGCAGGTGAATAGCGGCCGGAGGGCGGCCGATGGACGTATGAAACAGGAGTTTTGTGGCTTAGTATCCGGATTTGGATCACCAGTGGGTGACGTTGCCGACTCTCTCCGTTCGGGTGGTTTGATCATGAGTTCTTGACCGAACCGCCTTCCTCGACCTAGCCTCGCCATACAGGCTCACTTTGCCCGACCAGCGCAGGCTAAGCGCACAACATAGATCTCGTAACAGAACCGCATCACTTTGGCCAGCTCCACCGGCCTTGACGGTCGCTCCGGACAGCCGGTCCGGAGCCGACCCGACAACTGCACCCGGCTGTCGGCGATGCCCCGTGGGCACCGCCGACGGAGAGCTATCCCCACGGCCAGCCGCTCGGTCGGGCGTCCAGAGCCGCAGAGGTGCGTGCCCTTCGGCACGGTTCCCCTGCGGCGTAGACGTTTGGGGAGGCGCGACCATGGTGGGTCGGCACAGGGACCGGCGGTCCCCAGGGGGCGGTGGTGGGCGCGGACGCGCCCCGGGAACTGCCGGTGGTGCTGCTCCACCCCGGCCGGGTGGTCGCTCCCGCGCCGACACCGCCCGGTTACCCGCCCCCGGGTTGCCCGGCGGTGCCGGGCATTCCGCCGGTGCGGGACACCCCGCCGTTCCGGTGCGGCACCCCGCCGTTCCGGTGCGGCACCCCGCCGTTCCGGTGCGGCACCCCGCCGTTCCGGTGCGGCACCCCGCCGTTCCGGTGCGGCACCCCGCCGTTCCGGTACGGCACCCTGTCGGCGCGGCTGACGGGACGCCGGCATGAGCACCTTCGACGTGGTGCTCCTGGTCGTCGTCGGACTCCTCGCCCTGGTGGTGGTCGGCGCCGTCCTGATCGGCGTACGCGCGTTGCGCCGCATCAGCGTCGCACCCGCCCCGGAGGATCCCGCGTTCATCGCCGAGAAGGACCGCCAGGAGCAGTCGCTGGCCGCGTTGCGGACCGCCGCCGACGAGGTGAACAGCACCATCGACGTGGCGAAGTCCGCCGCCTCCGCGGCCCGCGCCGAGGCGGCCGGGGCCAAGGCGGAGGCGAAGTCGGCCCGCGCCGAGGCCCGCCGGGTGCTCGACGACGCCCGTGCGGAGGCGGACACCGTCCTGGAGCGGGCGCACAAGCAGGCCGAGGCGGACGCCGAGCAGTTGCGGGCCAGCGCCCGGCGCAGCGGTGAGCGTGAGGTGGCGGTGCTCGCCGCGACGACGCGGGAGCAGGCGGCCGAGGTGGAACGCCGGGCCGCCCGGATGGACGAGCGGGAGCGGCTGCACACCGAGGAGGTGGAGCGGCTGGCCGAGCGCGAGCGTCAGCTCACCGCCGCGAGCGCCGCGTTGGCCGAGCGGGAGGCGGCGATCAGCGCCCGGGAGGCCGCGCTGACCGTGGCGGAGGAGCAGCGCCGTCGGGAGCTGGAACGCGTCGCCGGGCTGACCGCCGAGTCGGCCCGCGCGGAGCTGATCGAGGCGATCGAGACCCAGGCGAAGCGGGAGGCGGCGCTGCTGGTGCGGGACATCGAGTCCGACGCCCGCAGCACCGCCGAGCAGCGCGCCCGGCACATCGTGGTGGACGCGATCCAGCGGGTGGCCAGCGAGCAGACCGCGGAGAGCGTGGTCAGCGTCCTGCACCTGCCGGGGGACGAGATGAAGGGGCGGATCATCGGCCGGGAGGGGCGCAACATCCGCGCCTTCGAGTCGGTGACCGGGGTCAACCTGATCATCGACGACACCCCGGAGGCGGTGCTGCTCTCCTGCTTCGACCCGGTACGTCGGGAGGTCGGCCGGCTCACCCTGGAGAAGCTGGTCCTCGACGGGCGGATCCACCCGCACCGGATCGAGGAGGTGCACGACCTGGCCCGGCAGGAGGTGGAGGAGCTGTGCCACCGGGCGGCCGAGGACGCCCTGGTGGAGGTGGGCATCACCGAGATCCACCCCGAGCTGGTCACCCTGCTCGGCCGGCTGCGCTACCGCACGTCGTACGGGCAGAACGTGCTCAAGCACCTGGTGGAGACCGCGCACATCGCCGGGATCATGGCCGCCGAGCTGCGGCTGGACGTGCCGACGATCAAGCGGTCGGCCTTCCTGCACGACATCGGCAAGGCGCTCACCCACGAGGTGGAGGGCAGCCACGCCATCATCGGCGCCGACCTGGCCCGCAAGTACGGCGAGAGCGAGGACGTGGTGCACGCCATCGAGGCGCACCACAACGAGGTGCCGCCGCAGACCATCGAGGCGGTCCTCACCCAGGCGTCCGACGCCTGCTCGGGCGGGCGGCCCGGTGCCCGGCGGGAGAGCCTGGAGGCGTACGTCAAGCGGCTGGAGCGGATCGAGGAGATCGCGGCCGGCAAGCTCGGCGTGGAGAAGGTCTTCGCCATGCAGGCGGGCCGGGAGATCCGGGTGATGGTCAAGCCGGACGACGTCGACGACATCGGCGCGGCGGTCCTGGCCCGGGACGTGGCGAAGCAGATCGAGGAGGAGCTGACCTACCCGGGTCAGATCCGGGTGACAGTGGTCCGCGAGTCCCGGGTCACCGAGATCGCCCGGTGAC
Source organism: Micromonospora rifamycinica (assembly GCF_900090265.1). Lineage (NCBI taxonomy): Bacteria > Bacillati > Actinomycetota > Actinomycetes > Micromonosporales > Micromonosporaceae > Micromonospora > Micromonospora rifamycinica. The sequence goes on along the minus strand of NZ_LT607752.1, from coordinate 2,613,143 downwards.
CGGTCCGGGGCGCCGGGGACAGGACGGGCGCTGACCACCGTACGACGCGGCGAGGGCCGGTCCGGAGATCCGGACCGGCCCTCGTGCCGTGCGGGGTGCGGATCAGGTGGCGACCGCGCCGCCTCCGCCGCCCTCGGTCTGGGAGGCGAGCGCGGTGGCCGGGGCCTGCGGGGCCGGGGTGCCGGCCGACTTGCGGCCCCGGGAGAGCCGTCGCTGGACGAACTGGGCCAGCTTGGACAGCGAGTAGTTGACCAGGATGAAGAGGGCGGCGATCACCACGTAGACCTGGATCGGGTTGTCCAGCACGCCGATGATCTGCTTGCCGATGTTGAGGGTTTCCTCGTAGCTGATGATGAAGCCCAGCGAGGTGTCCTTGAGCACCACGACGAGCTGGCTGATCAGCGCCGGCAGCATGATCCGGAACGCCTGGGGCAGCAGGATCATCCGGGTGGTCTGGGCGGGGGAGAGGCCGATCGCGGCGGCGGCCTCGGCCTGCCCGCCGGGCAGCCCCTCCATGCCGGAGCGGAGGATCTCGGCGATGACCACGGAGTTGTAGATGGTCAGGCCGATGACCAGGTACCAGAGCGTGTCGAAGGAGATGCCGAACTCGGGGAAGCCCCGGGCCACGAAGAAGATGGTGAGCACCACCGGCAGGCCCCGGAACACCTCGACGCAGACCCGGGTGACCGCCGAGAGAATGACGCTGAGCCCGCGCAGCAGGTAGGACACCGGGGTGGCCATGCCGGTGAAGCGCCGCCGGGTCAGGCTCTTGAGCTGGATCCGGAGCACCGCGAGCAGGGTGCCGACCACCAGCGAGGCGACGATGGCCAGCGCGGCGGCGGTCAGGGTGTTCTTCAGGCCGAGGCCGATCCGGTCCCACACCTGGGAGAAGTTCTCGTTGGAGGGGTCGACCAGCGGCCCCCACAGCTCCATCGAGAACTGGCCCTTGTCGTCCAGCGGGCGGTAGATCAGGAAGTACGCCCCGACGGCCAGCAGCACGGTGGCGACGATGCTGCTGATCAGGGTGATCCGCCGCTGGCGCGGGCCGGGGACGTCGTACAGGACGCTGGTCTGCTGACTCATCGGGCCACCGCCTGTCGCTTCTCCAGCCGGTCGAGCAGTGCGCCGAGCGGCACGGTCATGATCAGGTAGCCGATCGAGATGCCGATGGCGACCGGGATGAAGGCGTAGCCCTCGGCGGAGGTGAGCTGGTCGGCGCTCTGGGACAGGTCGCCGACCACGCCGAAGAAGCCGATCAGCGCCGAGTTTTTGATCATCGCGATGATCACCGAGCCGAGCGGCACGACCGACGCCTTCCAGGACTGCGGCAGCACCACGTGCCGCAGGTTCTGGCCGAAGGTCAGGCCGAGCGAGCGGGCGGCCTCGGCCTGGCCCGGCGGCACCGCGTTGACCCCGGAGCGCAGCGCCTCGCAGACGAACGCGGCGGTGTAGAGCACCAGGGCGAGCAGCGCGAAACGGAAGTACGGCAGGTCGGTGCCGAGCCGTGTGAAGAGCGAGTCCAGTACGGGGACGCGCAGGAAGTCGGCGTTGGAGCCGAGCGCCGGCAGGCCGAAGGCGGCGAAGAACATCACCACGGTCAGCGGCATGTTCCGGAAGATGTTCACGTACGCGGTGCCGACGGCGCGCAGCGGCGGCACCGGCGAGATGCGCAGCACCGCCATGACGGCGCCCAGGATCAGGGCGCCGAACGCGGCGAGGACGCAGATCTGGAGGGTGAGCCAGAAACCACCCGCAAAGACGTCGAACTTGTCGATGAGCACACTCACGGGTCGGTGTTCCTCCCCACCCTCCAGATCGAGGTCAGATCAGTAGCGGTTGATGGTGGGCGCGCTGCCCAGCTCCGCGCCGAACTTGCCGGCGGTGTCGTCCCAGGCCTTCTTCCAGCTGCCGTCGTTGAACGCCTTCTCCAACGTGTCGTTGACGAAGGTGCGGAAGTCGTTGTCCTCCTTCTTCACCCCGATGCCGTACGGCTCCTTGGTGAAGTTGTCCCCGGCCAGCTTGAACGACGCCTCGTCCTCGGCGATGTAGCCGAGCAGGATCACGTTGTCGGTGGTGACGGCGTCGACCTGACCACCCTTGAGGGCATCGCGACACTTGGGGTAGGTGTCGAAGAGCACCAGCTGGGTGCCGACGTCCTTGATGTACTTCTTGATCTCCTCGGCCGGGGTGGACCCGGTCACCGAGCAGACCTTCTTGGTGCCGTCCTTGAACGAGTCCGGCCCGGTGATGGTGGTGTCGTCCTTCTTGACCAGGATGTTCTGGCCGGCCTCGTAGTACGGCCCCGCGAAGGCGATCCGCTCCTTGCGCTTGTCGTTGATCGTGTAGGTCGCCGCGACCAGGTCGACGGTGCCGTTGACGATGGCGTCCTCACGGACCTTCGACGGCGTCTCGACGTACTCGATCTTGTCCTCGGGGATGCCCAGCTCCTTGACGATGAGCTTGGCCACCTCGACGTCGAAGCCCTCCGGCTTGCCCGACAGGCCCTTCTGGCCGAAGCCGGGCTGGTCGAACTTGGTGCCGATCTTGATCTTCTGCGCCTTGTTGAGCTTCTCCATGGTGCTGCCGGCGGCGAAGGACTTGCTGCCGGAACCGGTGCCCTCGTCGGCGTCGTCGCCACCGCAGGCGGCCAGACCGAGCGCCAGAGTAGCCGCCGCGGCGACCGCCGCCACGCGCTTCATACGCATACTGATCTCCTTCTTCGTCGGAATGCACCGGGAACCGGCGCGCTCCACTACGGACGCCTAGTGCGTGAGGATCTTGGAGAGGAAGTCCCTGGCCCGCTCGCTGCGCGGGTTGGCGAAGAACTCCGTCGGCGGGGCGTCCTCGACGAGTTGCCCGTCGGCCATGAAGATGACCCGGTTGGCGGCGTGCCGGGCGAAGCCCATCTCGTGGGTCACCACCACCATCGTCATGCCCTCGCCCGCCAGCGAGGTCATCACGTCCAGCACCTCGCCGACCATCTCCGGGTCGAGCGCGCTGGTCGGCTCGTCGAAGAGCATCGCCTTGGGCTGCATGGCCAGCGCGCGGGCGATCGCCGCCCGCTGCTGCTGGCCGCCGGAGAGCTGGGCCGGGTACTTGTCGGCCTGGTTGGCGATGCCCACCCGGTCGAGCAGGGCCAGGCCGCGCTCACGGGCGGCGGCCGGCTTCTCCTTGCGGACCTTGATCGGCCCGAGGGTGACGTTCTCCAGGATGGTCTTGTGGGCGAAGAGATTGAACGACTGGAAGACCATGCCGACCTCGCTGCGCAGCTTCGCCAGCGCCCGGCCCTCGGCCGGCAGCGGCTGCCCGTCGAAGGTGATCGTCCCGTCGTTGATCGGCTCCAGCCGGTTGATCGTCCGGCAGAGCGTCGACTTGCCGGACCCGGACGGCCCGATCACCACGACGACCTCACCCTTGCCCACCGAGAGTGACACGTCGTCGAGCACGTGCAGGGGGCCGAACCACTTGTTGACCTTGTCCAGCACGATCAGCGGTTCGCCGGTCGCCACGTCGTCCACCGTCCCTGTCGTCGTACCGGAAAGCGGGGGCGGTTGCCCCCCGGTTGGGCCACTGTAGGCGGGGCGACGTGGCGGAACGCAACTCCACGGGTCACGGAGAGGTAACACCGGTGCCGGGTGGGCACGGACGTCCGAATTCCGCCTTCTGTCGGGCCGTCGGGTGGCGGGTCGACCGTCCGGCGGAGACGATGAGGGGATGACCGACCGGGTCCGCCTGACCGAGTACGCGCGTGGTGGCGGCTGCGCCTGCAAGATTCCGCCGGGGGAGCTGGAGGCGATGGTCGCCGGGCTCGGCCCGGCCACCGGCAGCGCCGAGCTGCTGGTCGGCCTGGACCACGGCGACGACGCCGCGGTGGTCCGGCTGGACGAGCGGACCGGGCTGGTCACCACCGCCGACTTCTTCACCCCGGTCGTGGACGACGCCTACGACTGGGGGCGGATCGCCGCCGCGAACGCCCTGTCGGACGTGTACGCCATGGGCGGCACCCCGCTGGTCGCCATCAACCTGCTCTGCTGGCCCCGGGACGTCCTGCCGCTGGAGCTGGCCCGGGAGGTGCTGCGCGGCGGTCAGGACGTGGCCCGGGAGGCCGGCTGCCACCTGGCCGGCGGGCACAGCGTCGACGACGACGGCCCGAAGTACGGGCTGGCCGTGACCGGGCTGGTCCGCCCGGACGAGTTGATCACCCTGGACGCCGGCCGGGCCGGCCTGCCGCTGTCGCTGACCAAGCCGCTCGGCGTCGGGGTGCTCAACACCCGGCACAAGGCGACCGGTGAGGTCTCCGCCGAGGCGGTGGCGTCGATGACCACGCTGAACCGGGATGCGGCCCGCGCCGCCGTCGCGGCCGGCATCCGCTGCGGCACCGACGTGACCGGTTTCGGGCTGCTCGGGCACGCCTCGAAGCTGGCCCGGGCGAGCGGGCTGACCGTGGCGCTCGACGCCACCCGGGTGCCGTACCTCCCCGGGGCACGGGCGGCGGTCCGGGACGGGCACGTCAGCGGCGGCACCCGGCGCAACCTGGACTGGGTGCGCCCGTGGACCGACTTCGGGTCGACCGGCGAGGCGGACCGGCTGCTGCTGGCCGACGCACAGACCTCCGGCGGGCTGCTGGTCGCCGGTGAGGTGCCCGGCGGCACGGTGATCGGCGAGCTGCTGCCCCGGGGCGCGTCGATGGTCGTGGTGCGCTGACCCGCCCGGCCCGGTGACGCGCGCCCTGGCCCGGTGACGTGCCCGGCCGGGTGAGGTGCGCCCGGCCTGCTGGCGCGTCCGGTGGGCGTCGGGGCGGCGGCGCGCCGCCGGGCTGGCCCGCGCCGGGCACCGTACCCGATAAACTGTCATCTTCCTGCCACTCCCAGCAATGGCACCCTGGGAAATTTTGCCCGGAATGGTCACAGACCGGTAACTTGCCCCCTCCTGGGGGCAAATGCCCCCCACCATCGTCAGTAAGGCCCGATCCGGAGGCCGGTGGGAACTAACGCAGCGAGGAGGCGGCATGACCGAGCTGTGGAACTGGAGAATCGACCGGGCCGAACCCGTGACGGTCTACCCGGCCCTGGCCGAGGCGCTCGGCCGGGTGGTGATGCCGCTGGCGGTGGCGGACCCGGCCCGGCTGCCCCGGCACGCGGTGATCTGCGACGTCTGGCAGGCCCCGGGGGAGTTCGGCACCATGGTCGACTGTTACGGCGTCCCGGAGTCGCGGCACGAGCTGGGCACGATCGCCGCGCTGGCCCGGTTGCTCGACCGGGACTGCCTGCTCACCGACGACACCCTCGACGCCGGCCGGCACCTGCTGGTCGCGCCGGGCGGCACGATCCGCCCGGTGCACTTCGAGGTGACCGAGACCGACGACGGCGAGCTGCTCTCCGCCCGCCGGCTCTGCACCCTGGCGCACCCGGCCTGCCGTGGCTGGTCGCGGTGCCGCGGCTCCCGCTGGGCCCCCGACTCGGTCAACCCAGCCCTCGCCGCCGCCTGACGGGCCGCCCCCCCACCCCGTCGATCATGGAGTTGTGGCGCTCGCAGAGCAGGTCAAACCGGCCTAATCCGTCCACCACAACTCCATGATCGACAGGAGCGTGGGGTGAGGGTCAGGGGGCCGGGGTGGGGCGGGTGCCCCGGACCTGCAACTGGTCCAGGAGGGTCGCGGTGGCGGCGGTCACCGCGCCGACCGCCGCCTGGAAGGCCGCCGCGTTGTGCGCGGCCGGGGCCCGGAACCCGGACACCTTCCGGACGTACTGCAACGCCGCCGCCTCGATGTCGGCCGGCGTCACCCCCGGCACGTACGGCTCACGCAGGGTCTTGATGCTCCGGCACACGGCTCCTCCTCGTTGGGGTCTTCCCGCTCGGCCCGGGTCGGTCGGCCCGGATACGCTGTGCACGTCATGACTACCGCAGCGGCGGGCAGCCCGCGCACCTACCAGGTGCGTACCTACGGCTGCCAGATGAACGTGCACGACTCCGAGCGCATCTCCGGCCTGCTCGAACAGGCCGGTTACGTGCGGGTCGCCGAGGCCGACGAGAACCCGGACGTGGTGGTGTTCAACACCTGCGCCGTCCGGGAGAACGCCGACAACCGGCTCTACGGCAACCTCGGTCACCTGCGTCCCGTCAAGGACCGGCACCCGGGGATGCAGATCGCCGTCGGTGGCTGCCTCGCCCAGAAGGACCGCGGTGACATCGTCCGCAAGGCCCCCTGGGTGGACGTGGTCTTCGGCACCCACAACATCGGCTCGCTGCCGGTGCTGCTGGAACGGGCCCGGCACAACACCGCCGCCGAGGTGGAGATCCTCGAAGCGCTCGACGTCTTCCCGTCGACCCTGCCGACCCGGCGCGAGTCGACGTACGCGGGCTGGGTGTCGATCTCGGTGGGCTGCAACAACACCTGCACGTTCTGCATCGTGCCCGCCCTGCGCGGCAAGGAGAAGGACCGCCGCCCCGGCGACGTCCTCGCCGAGGTGCGCGCCCTGGTCGCCGAGGGGGTGCTGGAGGTCACCCTGCTCGGGCAGAACGTCAACTCCTACGGCGTCGAGTTCGGCGACCGGTACGCCTTCGGCAAGCTGCTGCGCGCCTGCGGGGACATCGACGGGCTGGAGCGGGTCCGGTTCACCAGCCCGCACCCCAAGGACTTCACCGACGACGTGATCGCCGCGATGGCCGAGACCCCGAACGTCTGCCACTCGCTGCACATGCCGTTGCAGTCCGGCTCCGACGACGTGCTGCGGGCGATGCGCCGGTCGTACCGCTCCGAGCGGTACCTCGGCATCATCGACAAGGTCCGGGCGGCCATGCCGGACGCCGCGATCACCACCGACATCATCGTCGGGTTCCCCGGCGAGACGGAGGCGGACTTCGCGCAGACCCTCGACGTGGTGCGCGCCGCCCGCTTCTCGTCGGCGTTCACCTTCCAGTACTCCAAGCGCCCCGGCACCCCGGCGGCGACCATGCCCGACCAGCTGCCCAAGCAGGTGGTGCAGGAGCGGTACGAGCGGTTGGTCGCCTGCGTGGAGGAGATCACCTGGGCCGAGAACCGCAAGCTGGTCGGCGAGACCGTCGAGGTGCTGGTCGCCGTCGGCGAGGGTCGCAAGGACGAGCGCACCGGCCGGTTGTCCGGCCGCGCCCGGGACGGGCGTCTGGTGCACTTCGCGGCCGGGGCGGCCGGTCAGCCCGGGGCGGCCGGCACCATCCGGCCGGGCGACATCGTGCACACCACCGTCACGTACGCCGCTCCGCACCATCTCAACGCCGACGGCGCCCCGCTGGCCCACCGGCGGACCCGGGCCGGGGACGCCGCCGAGGCCGGTCGCGCCCCGCGTACCCCGGGGGTGTCGCTCGGGTTGCCCACGGTCGGGCCGCCGGCCGCGCAGCCCGCGCCGACGACCGGCTGCGCCGCGCACTGACCTGCCGGGGTCCGCCGGTGTGGCGGACCCCGGCAGGTGCGCGGTCAGACCGAGATGCGGCCCGCGCCGGCGCCCGCCGTCACGATGGACTTCACGCTGCTCGCGCTGTCCAGGGTGTACGGGTACGGGATGCCGGCGACACTGCCGCCGGTCTGCCCGGCGGGCGAGTTGACGAAGTGGTTGTTGCGGGCCACCAGGCTGCCCGGCCCGGAGTCGGCCTCACCGAGGTGGTAGGTGTCCTTGACGTTCTCGAAGTAGTTGCCCTCGACGAGCACCCCGGCGCTCATGGTGGAGGCCACCCCGTAGCCGGCGTTGTTGTAGTAGTAGTTGTTGTAGACGTGCACCGGGTTGCCGAAGCGGACCCGGGGGTTGCGCTGCTTGCTGCCGTCGTACCAGTTGTGGTGGTAGGTCACCCGCAGGTGTCCGATGTCCTGGCTGCCGTTGTCGTCGCTGTGCCCGAGCAGCATCGTCTTGTCGTGGCTGTAGACCCGGTTCCAGGAGACGGTGACGAAGTCCGAGCCCCGCTTGATGTCGACGGTGCCGTCGTAGCCGTTGCTGAAGGTGTTGTGATCGATCCAGATGTTGGTGGCCGAACTCTCCACGTTGATCGCGTCGTCGCTCCAGTTGCGGAACGTCAGGTTCCGGATGATCACGTTGCGGTCGCCGTTGACGGTGAACCCGCAGCCGACGATGGTCGCCCCGGAGTTGCCGAGCACGGTCTTGTTGGACCGGACCCGCAGCATGCCCGAGCAGTTGATGGTGCCGGAGACCCGGATCACCGCCGCGCCGGTGGCGTTCAACGCGCTGGTCAGCGCCGAGGCGGTGGTGACCGTGGTCGTGCCGGCGCTGCCGCCGCCGGTGGTGCCGCCGTTCTGGGTGGCCCAGCCCACCAGGCCGGTCTGCGGCTGGCCGGGCGGCGGGGTGGTCGGTGGCGGGGTGGTCGGCGGGGGCGTGGTCGGCGGGGGTGGGCTCGACGGCGGGGTGGTCGGCGCGCCGGTGGGTGCGGTGCTTCCGGTGCAGGTCACCCCGTTGAGGGTGAAGCTGGTCGGTGCCGGGTTGCTGGAGTTGTTCCAGGTGCCGTTGAAGCCGAAGGAGACGGTGCCGCCGGTCGGCACGCTCCCGTTGTAGCCGACGTTGGCGGCGGTCACCGTGCTGCCGCTCTGCGACACGGCGGCGTTCCAGGCGTCACTGACCGTCTGCCCGGCCGCGTACGACCAGCGCAGGCTCCAGCTCGACAGCGGGTCGCCGAGGTTGGTGACGGTGACGTTGCCGGTGAATCCGCCCTGCCACTGGCCGCCGACGGTGTAGTCGACCGCGCAGCCGGGGGCGGCCTGGGCGGCGACGGCGGTGAGTGCGCTGGTGGCGAGCAGGGCGACGGTGGTGGCGGCGATCAGCGTCGTACGACGCCGGGGTGTACGCATGCTGCGTCCTTTTCGGGTGGGACAGGGCTGCCGTCGACGGGAGAGCCGCCGGTGGCTGCCGCGCCAGTGGGCACCCGCGGTGACTCGGGACGTCGCCGATCGGCCCCTGCCAGGGGGTCAGGTCGGTACGAGGTGGCTCCCGTGTGGTGCGCCCGCAGCCCGGACAAGCGCTTTCCCGAGCAAAGCATAGACAGGCGCAGATGTAAATCGGCGTGCCGGACACGCCCTCACAGCGGTGGAAACGGCCCGGCAGCGGTGGAAACGGCCCGGCAGTGCCGGTCACGGCCCGGCAGTGCCGGTCACGGCCCGGCAGTGCCGGTCACGGCCCGGCAGTGCCGGTCACGGCCCGGCAGTGCCGGTCACGGCCCGGCAGTGCCGGTCACGGCCCGGCGGTGGTGGTCACGGCCCGGCGGTGCGAACGAGCGGCCGGGTCGCCGGCCGACGGGAAACGTCGACCGGCGACCCGGTGGTGGAGCAGTGGTGGTGGTGGCTCAGCAGGCGGTGCCCTTGAGCTTCACCGCACCCGGGGCGGCGGCCGTACCGTTGGCGGTGAAGCCCACGGTGACCGACGCGCCGGCCGCCAGGGTCGCCGCGTAGGCCGGCGCGGCGGCGGTCACCGTCGTGCCGGACTGGGTGACGGTGGCGTTCCAGCCGTTGACCAGGGTGACCCCGGCCGGCCAGGTCCAGGTGACCGACCACGGGTTGACCGCCGACGAGCTGGTGTTCTTCACGGTCAGCTCGCCCTGGAAGCCACCCTGCCAGGCGTTGACCTGCTTGTAGGTGGCGGTGCAGCCACCGGCCGGCGGGGGCGTGGTGGTGGGCGGCGGGGTGGTGGTCGGCGGGGGAGGCGTGGTGGTCGGCGGCGGCGTCGGACCGGTGGTGGTCGGCGTCGGGGTGCCGGTCGGGTCGGTGCCGCCACCCGTCGGCGGGATCAGGTACGGCTGGAGGATCGCCTGCTTGGCGGTGTTGATGTTGGTCCAGTCGTCCAGCGCGATGCCCCCGGTGTCACCCGAGTTCGGGTTCCACGACCAGTAGGTGAAGGACATCCCGTTGACCCCGGTGCCGGTGTAGGCCATCAGCTTCTCCAGCCAGACCTTGTCCCGGGGGTCGGCCAGGGTGCTGCCGAACTCGCCCATCATGATCGGGGCGATGTTCTGCTTGTACAGGTAGCCCCAGTAGCGGTCCCAGACCGCCGGCAGGTTCGCCGGGAAGTCCGCGGCCTTGAACCAGTCCTGCTCGTAGACGCTGGTGGCGTACTCGTGCGGCGAGTAGACCAGCCGGTTCGCCACGCTCAGCCGGACCGGGAACTGCCCGGCCTTGGACAGGTTGCCGCCCCACCAGCCGCAGTCCTCGTCGTTGCTGGTGTCGTTGTCCCAGACGTTCGACAGGCCACCGCTGGGGCAGCTCACCCCCTCCACGAAGATCAGCCAGTTCGGCTGCACCCCGAGGATGGCGTTGCCGGCCCGCTCGGCGGCGAGCCGCCAGTCCCGGGCGGTGTCCCCGCAGCCCCAGCACGCACCGGTCGCGGCCGGGTTGGTGCCCTCGGCGTGCGGCTCGTTGTGCAGGTCCGCGCCGATCACCGTGGTGTTGCCGGCGTACCGCTGGGCCAGCATCTTCCAGTCGGCGAGCCAGGTCGCCTCGGAGACCGTCGAGGTGTACCAGAGCGGCGACTGCCCGGCCGAGGTCGGCCGGTGCCGGTCCAGGATGACCCGCATGCCCTTGCTGCCGGCGTAGTTGATCACCTTGTCGAGGATCTGCAGCGGGGAGAGCCCGACCAGGTCCGGGTTGACGAAGTCGTTGATCCCGGTGGCCGTCGCCCCCGGCTTCAGAGCGTCGTTCGAGAACGGGATGCGCAGCGTGTTGTAGCCCAGGCTGGCCATCTTGTCGAGCTGCCCGCGCCACGGGTTGTTGGACCACAGCCCGTGGAACGTCCGGTTGTCGGTCTCCATGCCGAACCAGTTGATGCCGGTCAGCCGTACCGTCGCGCCGGTGCTGTCGACGATCTTGTTGCCGTTGGTGTGCAGGTAGCCGGTGCCGGTGCCGGCGGCGGACGCCGGCGCGGTGCCGACGGTGGCGGCGACGATCACGCCGGCCGCAGCGGTGGCGAGCGCGGTCAGCGCGGCGCCGATGAAACGGGGTCGGTACATTCGGGCTCCACTTCGGATGCCCGGCGTCACCACGGCGACGCAGGGCGGAAAACCAGGGGAACGCCGGCCGCCGCCGGTCCGTCCCGCATTCCTCGGGTACGCGGACAGCGCGCGACGTGCCGGGTCACGTGGACGCGGCCACTCGCTGCGGTGCCCCGGCGCCTCCCGACGACGGTGTCCGTCGTCGATGCCCTCGCGCCGGTGGGACAGACCTGGCTCTGCCGCTCATTCTGATCAGCCCGCCTCGATGCGTCAACCGCACCCCCGGTGGTCGCCACCGGACGGGCGTGCCGTTGACCGGGCGGTGGGCTCTGATCCTGGTTGTAGTGGCATCACACCGTCGGGACACCACTACATCCACGATCGAGCACGATCATGCTCGGCGGGGCGGGGCGGGGCGGGGCGGGGCGGGGTGGGACATGCGGAAGCCCCCGGTCCCCAGGGGGAGCGAGGGCTTCCGGGGTGGTCGGGGTCAGCCGGCCTGCTCGGCGAGCTGGAGGAACTGCCGCTTGGAGGCGAGCGCCTGCTCGGCCTCCCTGACCCGACGGGCGTCCCCGGCGGCCTGGGCGCGGGTCAGCCGCTCCTCGGCCTCGGCGACCTGCGCCCGCATCTGCGCGAGCAGCGGGTTGTCCTCCTTGGTGGTCCGCCGCCAGGCCGAGTCCATCACCTCGCGGACCTTGTCGTCGATCGCCCGCAGCCGCCGCTCCAGACCGGCGGCGGCCTCCCGGGGAACCCGGCCGGCCTCGTGCCACTGGGCCTGGATCTCCCGCAGCTTGGCCTGGGCGCCCTTCGGGTCGCCGTCGACGTCCAACGCCTCGGCCTCCACCAGCAGCGCCTGCTTGCGCTCCAGGTTGGCGCGCTGCTCGTTGTCCCGGGCCGAGAAGACCTCGCTACGCCGGCTGAAGAACGCGTCCTGCGCGGCGCGGAACCGTTCCCAGAGCTTCTGCTCCGACTCCTTGGCGGCCCGTGGCGCGGCCTTCCACTGGTTCATCAGCTCCTTGAGCTGGTTGGCGGTCGCCGCCCAGTCGGTGGAGTCGGAGAGCTTCTCGGCCTCGGCGACCAGCTCCTCCTTGACCGTGTGCGCCTGCTTGCGCTGCTGGTCGAGGGAGGCGAAGTGCGCGCCCCGACGCCGGGTGAAGCCGTCCCGGGCGGCGGCGAACCGCTTCCACAGCTCGCCGTCGGCCTTCTTGTCGACCCCCCGGATGGTCTTCCACTCGTCGAGGATCTCCTTGAGCCGGTCACCGGCGGTCTTCCAGCCGGTCGACTCGGCGGCCAGCTTCTCGGCCTCCTCGACCAGGGCGGTCTTGCGGGCGAGTGCCTCGCCCCGGGCCGCCTCCCGGGCGGCCCGCGCCTCACCGGCCTTCTCCTCGGCGACGACGGCGAGCTTGTCCAGCCGCGTGGCGAGGCCGTCGATGTCCCCGACGACGTGCGCCTCGGGCAGCGAAGCCCGGATCCGCCGGATCGTGCTCAGCGAACCACCCGCGTCGGCGGTACCCGAGTTGAGGCGTGCCTCGGTCAGATCCACCTCGGTGACCAGGTCGGCGAAGCGGCGGGCGAAGTGCGCCAGGCCCTCCTCGGGGGCGCCTGCCTGCCAGGATCCGACCACCCGCTCACCATCGCCGGTCTTCACGTACACGGTGCCGTCCGCGTCCACCCGTCCGAAGGCAGTCCAGTCGCTCATGTGCACATCCTCGTTCTCCCGGCGTCGACAGGAAACCCCCCGCGATCGCCGCCACGGCGCAGCCAACTTGCTCCCGGCATTGTCACAGGTCCGCCCCCGTCCCCGTCGAGCGCCTGTGTCTGACCGTGACCATACGGTGTCCTAGCACCCACATACAGACTCCGCGGGGGGAGTGTCGCCATGAGCCGTACGGTGTACCGTACGGCGTACACGATGCTGCCGCCCGCACTTCCGGGCGGACGAGGAGGAGCAGGATGACCCAGTCCCACACCCGGATGACGCCCCCGGCCGACCCCGGCTTCGTGCCCGACGCCACCGACCTCGCCGAGCTGGACGAGTGGTTCCGGCACTACGACGCCCTGGCCGGGGCGGGTGACGTGGCCGGGACCGCCGAGCTGGCGATGTTCCCGCTCAACACGGTCACCGACGACGCGGCCGGCGAGGGCTCCGCGCGCCAGCTCGACCGGGCGGCCTACCTGGAGATGATGGGCGGCGTGCTCGGTGGCGGCGGTGACCTGCGGATGGAGAGCCGCCGCACGCCGTACTTCCTCACCCGCAGCCTGGCCGTGGTGCTCACCGAGGCCGAGTTCACCCTCGACGGCGAGCGGCAGCGGGTGCGCTACGCCGACGTGCTGGTCCGCACCGGCGGGCAGTGGCGGTTCCAGACCATGATCCAGGGCGGCTGGGGCGGCCAACCCGGCTGACCGCCGGCACCCCGCCCGTCCGGGCCGCCGGTCGGCCGGCGGGGTGACCTCGGCCGTCGGATCGACCTCGGCGGCCCTGCGGCGGATCGGGGTGCCCGAGCCAACGGGTGCCCCGGCCGCCGGTGGGTCGGCGGGGTGCCGGAGCCGTCGGGGTGACCCCGGGGGCCGGAGGTGCCCGGCCGGTAACGTGGCCTGGTGCCCCTGGTCGCCGCGGCCGTCTGTCCGCACCCGCCGTTGATCGTGCCCGAGCTGGCCGGCGCCGCCGCGCCCGAGCTGGCGGACCTGCGCGCCGCCTGCGCCGCCGCGGTCACCGCCCTCTACGCCGTCGGCGTACGCACCGTCGTGCTGGTCGGCTCCGGCGAGCACACCGCCGAGCTGGAGCCGCCCTATCAGGGCAGCTTCACCCCGTGGGGCCTGCCCCGGACGGTGCGCCTCGGCCCGGGGGAGGGGGCCGGAGGGCTGCCGTTGAGTCTGCTGGTCGGGGCCTGGCTGGTGGACCGGGTGGGACCGCCGACGCCCACCGCCTGGCGGATGGTGAGCGTCGCACCGGACGAACCGGTCGACCGGTGTGCCGCCGTCGGAGCCGGGCTCGTCGAGGCCGGGCGCGCGGCGGACGAGCCGTGGGCACTGCTGGTGCTGGGGGACGGCTCGGCCTGCCACGGGCCGAAGGCACCCGGCTACGACGACCCGCGCGCCGGGGCGTACGACGAGGGGGTGGCCCGTGCCCTGGCCGGCGCGGACGTCGACGCGCTGCTCGGCCTGGACCCGGTGGTGTCGGCGGAGCTGAAGGCCGCCGGCCGGGCGGCCTGGCAGGTGCTGGCCGGAGCGGTCCGGACCGCCGGCGGTGACTGGCACGGTGAGCTGCGTCACCACACGCAGCCGTACGGCGTCGGTTACCTGGTGGCCTCCTGGACCCGGACGGCCGGGCGGGTGCGGTGAGCGGCACGGTCGTCGCCGTGGTGGGGCCGACCGCGGCGGGCAAGTCGGCGCTGAGTATCGCGCTGGCGCACGCCCTGGGCGGCGAGGTGGTCAACGCCGACTCGATGCAGCTCTACCGGGGCATGGACATCGGCACGGCCAAGCTCAGCCCGGCCGAGCGGGACGGCGTGCCGCACCACCTGCTGGACATCTGGCCGGTCACCGAGCCGGCCAGCGTCGCCGAGTACCAGCGGCTGGCCCGCGCGGCGGTCGACGACATCCTGGCCCGGGGGCGGGTGCCGCTGCTGGTCGGCGGCTCCGGCCTCTACCTGCGGGCGGTGCTCGAACAGTTCGAGTTCCCCGGCACCGACCCGGCGGTACGCGGGCGGCTGGAAGCGGAGCTGGCGCAGCTCGGCCCCGCCCCACTGTACGCCCGGCTGGCCGACGCCGACCCGGTGGCGGCGGCGGGCATCCTGCCCGGCAACGGTCGGCGGATCGTCCGGGCGCTGGAGGTGATCACGCTGACCGGGGCGCCGTTCACCGCCTCACTGCCCGACCCGACGCCGTACTACCCGGCCGTACAGCTCGGGGTCGACCTGGACACACCGCTCCTCGACGAGCGGATCGCGCTGCGGGTCGACCGGATGTGGGCCGACGGCCTGGTCGCCGAGGTCCGTGCGCTGCTCGGGCAGGGCCTGGCCGACGGGCGGACGGCCAGCCGGGCGCTCGGCTACCAGCAGGTGCTGCGCTTCCTGGCCGGCGGGACCGACGAGGCACAGGCGCACGACGAGACGATCCGGGCCACCCGGCGCTTCGTCCGGCGGCAACGCTCCTGGTTCCGCCGTGACCAGCGGATCCACTGGCTGGACCCGACGTCGCCGACGTTTGTCGACAGTGCGCTGCGGGTGGTCGCCGGGCATCGGCGATGATGGGGTCGTGGAGTTCACCAAGGGCCACGGCACCGGCAACGACTTCGTCATCCTGCCCGATCCGGACGGCGCCCTCGACCTGACACCCGGCCTGGTCGCCGGGATCTGCGACCGGCGGCGGGGCGTCGGCGGCGACGGCGTGCTGCGGGTGGTGCGCGCGGCCAAGCACCCCGAGGGGGTCGTCCTCGCCGACACCGCCGAATGGTTCATGGACTACTGGAACTCCGACGGCTCGTTCGCCGAGATGTGCGGCAACGGCGCCCGGGTCTTCGTCCGCTACCTGCTGGCCAGCGGGCTGGCCACGCCGACCGCCGGCACCCTGCCGGTGGCCACCCGCGCCGGCCTGGTGCGGGCCCGGCTCGAGGGCGACGCCATCGCCGTCGAGATGCGCCGCCCCCGGCTGTACGACGCGTCGAGCGCCGTCCTCGGCGGGCTCACCCTGCCCGGCACGGCGGTGGACGTCGGCAACCCGCACCTGGTCTGCGCCCTGCCGGCCGGCGTCGACCTGGCCGACCTGGACCTCACCCGGGCACCCGGGTTCGACCCCCGGCTCTTCCCGCAGGGGGTGAACGTCGAGTTCACCACCCCCGGCGACCCGGTGGACGGCACCGACGGTCACCTGCTGATGCGGGTCTACGAACGCGGCTCGGCCGAGACGCTCTCCTGCGGCACCGGCGCCTGCGCGGTCGCCGCCGTGGCCCTGCGCGACGCCGCCCGGGACACCGGCACGATCACCGTCGACGTCCCCGGAGGCCGGCTCACGGTGACCGTGACCGACGACTCCTGCTGGCTCTCCGGCCCCGCCGTCCTGGTCGCCACCGGCACCCTGACCCTTCCCTGACAACCAACCCACCCTCCGGCCTGGCCACGCCGCGCCCCGCCCTGTCCCCGTCTCGCCTCGCCCCGGTGATCAAGAGGTTCAGGTCACCCCGTCGGCGGCGAATGACGCAAACCTCTTGATCACCGGCACCCGACGGGGGTGTCCTGCGGTGATCAAGAGGTTTGAGACAGGGCGAGCGGCCTGGATGACGTAAAGCTCTTGATCGCCCGGCCTCGACGGGGGTGGTGTGCGGTGATCAAGAGATTTGGGGCAGGGCTAGCTGTCTGGATGACGTAAAGCTCTTGATCACCGGGGCGAGGCGGGGCGAACCGGGCGGTGAGGGGCAGGGGTGGGGTGGGGGGTCAGGGGGTGGCGCTGGCGGTGGCGGCGATCTCGGGGAGGTCGGCGGGGCCCGGGTCGGCGGCCGGCGGCGGGGTGACGGCGGGGTTCTGGGCGGCGGCGCGGACGGCGGCGGCGACCGCCGGGGCGACCCGGGAGTCGAAGACGCTGGGCACGATCACGGTCGGGTTGATCTTGTCCTCGCCGACCACGTCGGCGATGGCGCGGGCCGCCGCGATCGCCATCTCCTCGGTGAACTCCTCGGCGTGGGCGTCCAGCATGCCCCGGAACACACCGGGGAAGGCGAGCACGTTGTTGATCTGGTTGGGCTGGTCCGAGCGGCCGGTGGCGACGATCGCCGCGTGCTTGCGGGCCTCCCGGGGGTCGACCTCCGGATCGGGGTTGGCCAGCGCGAAGACGATCGCGTCCTTGGCCATGGTGGCGATGTCGTCGCCGGTGAGCAGGTTGGGGGCGCTGACGCCGATGAAGACGTCCGCGCCCTGGACCGCGCCGGCCAGGTCGCCGGAGTAGTTCTCGGCGTTGGTGTTGTCGGCCAGCCACTGCCAGGCCGGGTTGAGCCCGGTCAGCCCACGGTGCAGGGCACCCTGCCGGTCGTACGCGATGATGTCGCCGACGCCCTGGCGCAGCAGCAGTTTCATGATCGCGGTGCCGGCCGCGCCGGCCCCGGAGACGACCACCCGGACGTCGGCGAGCTGCTTGCCCACCACGCGCAGCGCGTTGGTCAGCGCGGCCAGCACGCAGATCGCGGTGCCGTGCTGGTCGTCGTGGAAGACCGGGATGTCCAGCGCCTCGCGCAGCCGGGCCTCGATCTCGAAGCAGCGCGGCGCGGCGATGTCCTCCAGGTTGATCCCGCCGTACGCCGGGGCGATGGCCTTGACGATCGCCACGATCTCGTCGGTGTCCTGGGTGTCCAGGACCACCGGCCAGGCGTCCACCCCGCCGAACCGCTTGAACAGCGCGGCCTTGCCCTCCATCACCGGCAGCGACGCCGCCGGGCCGAGATTGCCCAGGCCGAGCACCGCCGAGCCGTCGCTGACCACGGCGACCGTGTTGCGCTTGATGGTGAGCCGCCGGGCGTCCGCCGGGTTCTCGGCGATCGCCATGCAGACCCGGGCCACCCCCGGGGTGTACGCCCGGGACAGCTCGTCACGGGTGCGCAGCCCGACCTTCGAGTGCACCTCGATCTTGCCCCCGAGGTGCAGCAGGAACGTCCGGTCGGACACCTTGCGCACGTCCACCCCGTCGAGCGCACTGAGCGCCTCGACGACCTGGTCGGCGTGGCCGGCGTCGGCGGTGTCGCAGGTGAGGTCGACGATCACGTGGGTCGGGTCGGAGTCGACCACGTCCAGCGCGGTGACGATCGCCCCTGCCTCGCCGACCGATGTGGTCAGCCGGCCGATCGAGGAGGCGTCCGCGGGGACCGCGATCCGGATCGTGATCGAGAATCCGGCACTCGGCAGTCGGGTGATGGCCACGGAAATACCTCCGTCGTCGCTGGCGGCTCGTCAGCATTTCTACTCGCCCACCGGGCCACGACGGCAGCCGCCCCCGCGTTCGGCGACCTCCACCACGGGCATATACCTGTCGCGTTCGGCGTTGACCCGTGTCAGGATTACTCGGTACATGCACAGAACGGACAGGAGTCGCAGCTTGCGAGACCAGGAGACCCACACCCCCTACTCGGACGACGACCTCGACGCCACGACCGGCGAGTACGAGCTGTCGGAGCGGCAGGCGTTGCGGCGGGTCCCCGGCCTCTCCACCGAGCTGACCGACGTCACCGAGGTCGAGTACCGCCAGCTCCGGCTGGAGCGGGTCGTCCTGGTCGGGGTCTGGACCGAGGGCACCCAGCAGGACGCCGACAACTCGCTGACCGAGCTGGCGGCGCTGGCCGAGACGGCCGGCTCACAGGTGCTCGAAGGGCTGGTCCAGCGCCGCGGCCGTCCCGACCCGGCCACCTACGTCGGTCGGGGCAAGGTCGACGACCTGGGCGCGGTGGTGCTCTCCACCGGTGCCGACACGGTGATCTGCGACGGTGAGCTGTCCCCGTCCCAGCTGCGGAACCTGGAGCAGCGCACCAAGGTCAAGGTGGTCGACCGCACCGCGCTGATCCTCGACATCTTCGCCCAGCACGCCAAGAGCCGGGAGGGCAAGGCGCAGGTCGAGCTGGCCCAGCTCGAATACCTGCTGCCGCGGCTGCGGGGTTGGGGCGAGACGCTCTCCCGGCAGACCGGTGGTTCCGGGCGCGGCGGCGGCGCCGGCGGCGGCGTGGGCCTGCGTGGTCCGGGTGAGACCAAGCTGGAGACCGACCGGCGGCGCATCCGGCACCGCATCGCCCGGCTGCGCCGCGAGATCAAGGCGATGAAGACGGTACGCCAGACCAAGCGTGCCCGCCGTTCCCGCAACGCCGTTCCCGCGGTGGCCATCGCCGGTTACACCAACGCCGGCAAGTCGAGCCTGCTCAACCGGCTCACCGGTGCGGGCGTGCTGGTGGAGAACGCGCTCTTCGCCACCCTGGATCCGACCACCCGCCGGGCCACCACGTCGGACGGGCGGCTCTACACGCTGTCCGACACGGTGGGTTTCGTCCGGCACCTGCCGCACCAGATCGTCGAGGCGTTCCGCTCGACGCTGGAGGAGGTGGCCCAGGCCGATCTGGTGGTGCACGTGGTCGACGGCACCCACCCCGACCCGGAGGAGCAGGTCCGGGCGGTGCACGAGGTGCTCTCCGAGGTGGGTGCCGACCGGCTGCCCGAGCTGCTGGTGGTCAACAAGACCGACGCCGCCGACGAGGAGTCCCTGCTGCGGCTCAAGCGGCTCTGGCCGGACGCGGTCTTCGTCTCGGCGCACAACGGGCGCGGGATCGACGGGCTGCGCGAGGCGATCGAGCAGCGGCTTCCCCGCCCGGCGGTGGAGGTCCGGGTGGTGCTGCCGTACGACCGGGGAGACCTGGTGGCCCGGCTGCACCGGCAGGGTGAGGTGCTCGGCACCGTCCACCTGCCGGAGGGCACGTCGCTGCACGTCCGGGTGTCCGAGGCGCTCGCCGCCGAGCTGACGCCGTTCGTGGCGGTGGGTGATCCGGCGGTGGCCGGCAGTCGGTGAGCGCTCCGGTGTGATCTGAGGTTCACGGTGGCATGCGACACTGACGCCATGCGCCGCGCTGTCTCCTCGGTCACGGTTGCCCTCGCCCTGTTGGGCGCGGCCGTGGCGTCCGCTGCTGCCGCCGGGGCGGCACCGGCCTCAGCCGCCCCGCTCGGGGCGGGACCGTCCGCCACGCTTCCGGTCGCCGCCGGGGTTCCGGTCGCGGTGCCCCCGGTCGCCGCCGCGGTCGCCGGCAAGAAGAAGTGCACGATCACCGACGAGCGGCTGCGGGAGCTGTCCGGGCTGGTCGCCACGAAGACCGGCTACATCGTGATCAACGACGGCACCCTTCAGGAGAGCCGCAAGCGGGTCTTCTTCCTGGACACCAAGTGCAAGATCGCCAAGGAGCCGGTGAAGTACTCCGGTGACGGCCCGTTCGACACCGAGGACCTGGCCCTCTCACCGGACGGCAAGACCCTCTGGATCGCCGACACCGGGGACAACGTCACCAGCCGGGAACGGCGTACCCGGGTCGCGGTCTGGACGATGCCGGTCAGCGGGTCGAAGCAGCCGGTGCTGCACCGGCTGTCGTACCCGGAGCGCAAGCCGCACGACGCCGAGGCGCTGCTGGTCGGCGCGGACGGCCTGCCCCTGGTGATCACCAAGGTGCCCAGCGGCAAAGCGGAGATCTTCACCCCGGAGGCCAAGCTCGACCCGGACGGCAACACCGAGCCGGTGCCGATGAAGAAGGTCGGCGAGATCACCCTGCCCAAGACCACCACCGACAATCCGCTGAACATCATCGGCCGGGTGGCGATCACCGGGGCGGCCCGGTCGCCGGACGGCAGCCGGGTGGTGCTGCGCACCTACGCCGACGCCTTCGAGTACGACGTCAGCGGCGACGACATCGTGGCCGCGCTGACGACCGGCAAGCCCCGGGTCACCCCGCTGGCCGACCCGTTCGGCGAGGCCATCGCGTACACCCCGGACGGCACCGGCTTCGTCACCGTCTCCGACGGCGGGGAACTCTCCCCGGAGGACCCGATCGACATCCTCGGTTACACCCCCTCCACCAAGGGCGCCGAGACGGTCGAGGGCGCGGCGGGGGCCAAGCCGGCGGCCGGGCAGTCCTGGTACGACAAGCTCAGCCTGGACCAGATCACCTACCTGATCGGCGCGGTCGGCGCGGTCGGCGCGGTGCTGGTCGGGGCCGGCATCATCGGGATCGTCCGGTCCCGTCGGCGGGCCGCGGCGGCCGGCGACGACGCGGACGACCCCGACGACGCGGTCGTCACCTCCGGTGCGGTGTCCCGGGCGGAGGGTTTCCCGGCGGGTGTGCCCGCCCGGGGTGCCGAGCCGGCCGGGGAACGGCCGCGTGGCGGTGGCGTCTACGGCGCTCCGGCGCCGGCCGGCGGCCCACCGGCCCGACCTGCGGGTGGTGCCGTCTACGGCGGTGGCCGACCCCCGGCCGCGCCGGGAACGGCTTCCCCCGGCGGTCCGGGAGGTGCCAACCCGTCGACTGGCGGACGGCCGTCGGGCGGCGGTGTCTACGGTGGCGGTCGTCCCGGCGGTGGCGCGGTCTACGGTGCGGCCCCGGCCGGCGGCCCACCGGTCAACGGTGCCGGTCCGCGCGGTGCGGCACCACGGGGTGCCACCCGGGGCGGCGTGCCGGCGGGCGGTGACCCGCGCGGCGGTGCCCCGGCCGGTGGGCGCGGTGGTGCTCCGGCGGATCCGCGTGGCGGTGCCCCGGCCGGCCCACGCGGCGGCGCTCCGGCTGGTGGGCGCGGCGGTGCCCCCGCTGGTGGGCGCGGCGCTGGCCCGCATGGCGGTGCCCCGGCCGGTGGGCGCGGTGGTGTCCCGGCGGATCCGCGCGGTGGCGCCCCGGCGGGCGGTCGTGGTGGGCCCGTGGGGGGTCGGGGCCGTGGTGGTGCTCCGGCCGGTGGGCGTGGTGCGCCGCCGGACGGGCGTGGTGGTGCTCCGGCCGGCGGACGCGACGGGGCCGGCGGCTACGGCGGCGGGCGGGCCGAACCGCCGCGCCGCGAGGGTGGTCCCCGCGAGCCGCGCTCCGGTCCGCGCCGTGACGGCGGCCACGACGACCGGCGGGGCGGCCAGTACGGTCCGCCGCCCGGCCGCGGCGGCGAACGCTACTGACTCCGCAGTTCGACGGCAGCGGCGCGGACGCTACCGGCTCCGCAGTGCCCGGCCGGCGGCGGAAGCTCCCGGCTCCGCAGTTCGGCCGCGATCTCCGGGGTGGCGGCCGGCGCGGGACGACAGCGCCGGCCGCCCCGGTCGGAGGCGGCCGGCCGGGACGGGTCAGATCCGTCGGAGCACCGCCACGACCCGACCCATGATGGTGGCGTCGTCGCCGGGGATCGGATCGAAGGCCGGGTTCTGCGGCATCAACCAGACGTGACCGTTGCGCCGGCGGTAGGTCTTGACGGTCGCCTCACCGTCGAGCATGGCGGCCACGATGTCCCCGGCCTCGGCGATCGGCTGCTGCCGGACCACCACCCAGTCGCCGTCGCAGATCGCCGCGTCGAGCATCGAGTCGCCCTTGACCTGGAGCATGAAGACCTCGCCCTCACCCACCAGCTCGCGGGGGAGCGGGAAGACGTCCTCCACCGCCTGCTCGGCCAGGATGGGGCCACCGGCGGCGATCCGGCCGAGCATCGGCACGTACGCGGGGGTGGGGCGCTGGGCGCGGCTCAGCTCGTCGTCGGCGTCGCCGGGGGCACGGACGTCGACGGCCCGGGGACGGTTGGGGTCGCGCCGCAGGAAGCCCTTCTTCTCCAGCTCCTTGAGCTGGTAGGCGACGCTCGACGGGGAGACCAGGCCGACCGCCTCGCCGATCTCGCGGACGCTCGGCGGGTAGCCGTGCCGCTCCACCCAGCTGCGGATGAACTCCAGGATGCGGCGCTGCCGGGCGGTGAGGTCGACGGCGGCCGGGTCGGGGAAGCCGCTGACCACCGGGGTGACCGGGCGTACGGCCGGCTGGCCGGTCCGGCTGCGGGCGGCGCGGGGGCGTCGAGTGGCCGGCGGACCCGCCTCGGCGATCGGCTGCGGGTTCTTCTGCCGGCTGGCCCGGTCCTCGGTCACGTCCGTCCTCCCTGGTCGGCGCTGGGTGCCTTGGCGGCTCGTGGTGCGTGCGGGGTGTCGCGGTGCCGGACCGACGTGGTGCGCCGTGCCCGGTCGTTCATGACCGTATAGGTGAGATCGGTCATTTTCAAACATCTGTTCGACGCGGCCCGGCGTGTCGGGTGGAGAAGTGGGCGCGTCGGACGTCTGTTTCTGCTAGATCGTACGTCCTCGTCGAACCTGTGTTCGACCGGTCGGCGGTGTCCGGGTGGGTCGTCCGTTCCGGGGACCTGTCCGGACGGTCGGTAACCTTCCGGTGATCCGGTCGGTTGGGCTGTCGGCGCCGGTGGGTGGTCGGCTCGCCGGGCGGCCCGGAGGTGACGCGCCGGACACGCCGGCAACTTGACCCGACTCGGCCGGAAGCCTACGGTCGACCCCTAGATGTAGTAGTGACACGGGCGTAAGTTGCCCACAGGTTGGGTTCGACTACCCACCGCACTCCCGTACCGTCGATCACGGCGACGGCCGGCGGGGCCGGCTCCGTCGGGTCGACGCGTGCCCGGAGGTGGGTGGCGTGCCCCGGTCGATCAAGGAGGTCGGGCGATGCGGTGTCCGTACTGCCGGCACGCCGACTCCCGGGTGGTCGACTCGCGCGAGGCCGACGACGGTCAGCTGATCCGTCGGCGGCGCTCCTGCCCGGAATGCGGCAAGCGGTTCACCACCGTCGAGGAGGCGGTGCTCGCGGTGGTCAAGCGCAGCGGGGTGACCGAGCCTTTCAGCCGGACCAAGATCATCGGTGGGGTACGCAAGGCGTGTCAGGGTCGACCGGTCGACGAGGACTCCATCGCCCTGCTGGCGCAGAAGGTCGAGGAGACCGTCCGGGCCAAGGGGGCGGCCGAGCTGCCGAGCCACGACGTGGGCCTGGCGATCCTGGGACCGCTGCGCGACCTGGACGAGGTGGCCTACCTCCGCTTCGCCAGCGTCTACCGCTCGTTCGACTCACTGGCCGACTTCGAGCGGGAGATCGAGACGCTCCGGGCCGCCGCGCAGGCCCGCGCCGACGCGGCCGGGGCGGCCCACCGTACCGACTGACAGCTTTTCCGACAGCGAAGACTTCGATTCAGACAGTGACGACGCGCGGCCGGGCGGCCGCGCAGACGAGGGGGCCGATGAGATGGCGGGGGACGGCGTGACAACAAGCCGGTCGCGGGCGGCGAAGAACGGCGCGGTGACGGGGCTCAGGGTGCAGCGGGTCTGGACGACCGAGGGCGTGCACCCGTACGACGAGGTGGCGTGGGAGCGCCGTGACGTCGTCATGACCAACTGGCGGGACGGCTCGATCAACTTCGAGCAGCGCGGGGTGGAGTTCCCCGAGTCCTGGAGCGTCAACGCGGCGAACATCGTGACCACCAAGTACTTCCGGGGGCGGTGGGAACCCCGCAGCGCGAATGGTCGCTCAAGCAGCTCATCGACCGGGTGGTCAAGACCTACCGGGCCGCCGGGGAGCAGCACGGCTACTTCGCCACCCCGGCCGACGCCGAGGTCTTCGGGCACGAGCTGACCTGGATGCTGCTGCACCAGGTGTTCAGCTTCAACTCGCCGGTCTGGTTCAACGTCGGCACCCCCTCTCCAGCGCAGGTCAGTGCGTGTTTCATCCTTGCCGTCGACGACTCGATGGACTCCATCCTGGACTGGTACAAGGAGGAGGGGCGGATCTTCCAGGGCGGCTCCGGCGCCGGGGTCAACCTCTCCCGGATCCGGTCCTCGAAGGAGCTGCTCTCCTCCGGCGGCACCGCCTCCGGCCCGGTCAGCTTCATGCGCGGCGCGGACGCCTCCGCCGGCACCATCAAGTCCGGCGGTGCCACCCGGCGGGCGGCCAAGATGGTCATCCTCGACGTCGACCACCCGGACATCGAGGAGTTCGTGGCGACCAAGGCGCGCGAGGAGGACAAGATCCGCGCGCTGCGGGACGCCGGCTTCGACATGGACCTCGGCGGCACCGACATCGTCAGCGTCCAGTATCAGAACGCCAACAACTCGGTCCGGGTCTCCGACGAGTTCATGGCGGCGGTGGAGAACGGCGGCAGCTTCGACCTGCGGGGCCGGCTCGACGGGCAGACCATCGAGACCATCGACGCGCAGAAGCTGTTCCGCACCATCGCCCAGGCCGCCTGGGAGTGCGCCGACCCGGGCCTGCAGTACGACGACACCATCAACGACTGGCACACCTGCCCGGAGACCGGCCGGATCACCGCGTCGAACCCGTGCTCGGAGTACCTGCACCTGGACAACTCCTCGTGCAACCTGGCCTCGCTGAACCTGATGAAGTTCCTCAAGGCCGACGGTGGCTTCGAGGTGGAGAAGTTCGTCAAGAGCGTCGAGTTCGTCATCACCGCGATGGACATCTCGATCTGCTTCGCCGACTTCCCGACCGAGAAGATCGGCGAGACCACCCGGGCCTACCGGCAGCTCGGCATCGGCTACGCCAACCTGGGCGCGCTGCTGATGGCCTCCGGCCTGCCGTACGACTCGGAGCAGGGCCGGTCGGTGGCCGCGGCGATCACCTCGCTGATGACCGGCACCGCGTACCGCCGCTCGGCCGAGCTGGCCGGGGTCGTCGGGGCGTACGAGGGCTACGCCCGCAACGCCGAGCCGCACAAGCGGGTGATGCGCAAGCACGCCGCCGCCAACGACGCGATCAAGCCGGCCGGTACGGTCGCCACCGCCATCCTGCGGGAGGCGACGAAGCAGTGGACCGAGGGCAACAAGGTCGGCGACCGGCACGGCTGGCGCAACTCGCAGGCCAGCGTGCTCGCGCCGACCGGCACCATCGGCCTGATGATGGACTGCGACACCACCGGGGTCGAGCCCGACCTGGCGCTGGTCAAGTTCAAGAAGCTGGTCGGCGGCGGCTCGATGCAGATCGTCAACCAGACCGTCCCCCGCGCGCTGCGCAGTCTCGGCTACCCCGAGGAGCAGGTCGAGGCGATCGTCGAGCACATCGCCGACCACGGTCACGTGGTGGACGCCCCGGGCCTCAAGCCGGAGCACTACCCGGTCTTCGACTGCGCGATGGGCGAGCGGTCCATCGCCCCGATGGGCCACGTGCGGATGATGGCGGCCGTCCAGCCGTTCATCTCGGGCGCGATCTCCAAGACGGTCAACATGCCGGAGCAGGCCACCGTCGCCGACGTCGAGAAGATCTACTTCGAGGGCTGGAAGCTCGGCCTGAAGGCGCTGGCGATCTACCGGGACAACTGCAAGGTCGGCCAGCCGCTGTCGGTGGCCAAGCCGAACAAGACCGCCGCCCCGGCCGTCGTCGAGGCACCCGCCCCGGCCGCCGTCGAGAAGGTCGTCGAGTACCGTCCGGTGCGCAAGCGGCTGCCGAAGAAGCGTCCGTCCGAGACGGTCTCCTTCTCCGTCGGCGGCGCGGAGGGCTACCTCACCGCGTCGTCCTACCCGGACGACGGCCTCGGCGAGGTCTTCCTGAAGATGTCCAAGCAGGGTTCCACCCTGGCCGGGGTGATGGACGCCTTCTCGGTGGCCATCTCGATCGGCCTGCAGTACGGCGTCCCGCTGGAGACGTACGTCAGCAAGTTCACCAACATGCGCTTCGAGCCGGCCGGTATGACCGACGACCCGGACGTGCGGATGGCCGCCTCGGTGATGGACTACATCTTCCGTCGCCTGGCGCTGGACTTCCTGCCCTACGACCGCCGTGCCGAGCTGGGCATCTTCACCGCCCAGGAGCGGGCCGCGCAGCTGCGGGCCGAGGCCGAGGCGGAGGTGGCCGGCACCGACCTGACGGCGATGGCGTCCTCGGCCCCGGTCGAGGCGGTCGAGCCGAAGACCGGCCCGTTGGCCCAGCCGGCCCAGGAGCTGGCCGAGGTGGCCGCCGCCAAGCCGGCGCCCGCCGTGGGCTCCTCCACCGAACTGCTGGAGGCCGTGATCGGCAAGGCCGCCGACGCGCCGCTCTGCTTCACCTGCGGCACGAAGATGCGCCCGGCCGGTAGCTGCTACGTCTGCGAGGGCTGCGGCTCCACCAGCGGTTGCAGCTGACGTACCCGCACGCGAGGGCCGGCACCCCGGTGGGTGCCGGCCCTCGCGCCTGCCCGGCCCGCCCCACGGGGCTGCGCGGCGCGGAACCGGCGGGCAGCATGGGGGCATGACCACCGCCGACCGGTACGTCGAGTTCGCCACCCGGGAGGCGCACGGCGTCTCCCCGACCTACGAGCGGCTGGCCCACGCGGTCGCCCGGGACGACGGGTTGCTGGCGCTGCTGGACGACCTGCCCCCGGCCAGGCGGCAGCCGCAGCTGCTGTTCGGCGTGGTCCGCTGGCTCGGTGGCCCGGTCGACGATCCGGCCGCGTTCCGCACCCACACCGTGGCGCACTGGGCCACCGTACGGGCCGCGATGCTCACCCGGGCGGTGCAGACCAACGAGGCCGGGCGGTGTGCGGCGGTGCTGCCGGTGCTGGCCGCGCTGCCGCAGCCGCTGGCGCTGCTGGAGGTCGGCGCGTCCGCCGGCCTCTGCCTCTATCCCGACCGGTACGCCTACCGCTACGGCGACCACCTGCTCGGCCCGGGCGAGCCGGTCCTCGACTGTGCGCTGACCGGCACCGACCCACCGACCGTCCGCCCGCAGGTGGTGTGGCGGGCCGGGCTGGACCTGAACCCGCTCGACGTCACCGACCCGGCCGACGTGGCCTGGCTCGACGCGCTGATCTGGCCGGAGCACGCCCACCGCCGGGACCGGCTGCGGTCGGCGGCCGCGGTGGCCGCCGCCGACCCGCCGGAGCTGGTCCGTGGCGACCTGGTGGACGACCTCCCGGCGTTGGCCGCGCGGGCACCGGCCGGCGCGACGCTGGTGGTCCTGCACACCTCCGTGCTCTACCAGGTGCCGCCGCCGCGCCGGGCCGCCTTCCGGGAGATGATCGGCACCCTGCCCGGTCACTGGGTGTCCGCCGAGGCGGCCGACGTGCTCGACTGGGACGGCGTGCCGCCCCCGCCCGACGGGGCGCTGCACAACGTGCTCGCCCTGGACGGGACGCCGCTGGCCTGGGTCCGCTCGCACGGCCAGGCGGCCCACTGGTTCGACCGACCCCGCCCGCGCCACGGCTGACCCGCCCGCGCCACGGCTGACCCGCCCGCGCCGGGATCCACCCTGCCCGGGCTGCGGCTGACCTGCGCAGGGGTGCTGGTCAGGACGACAGGTCCGTAGACTCCCCGCGATGAGGGAGGAACGACGTCCGTTGGCGGACCGGCCGCTGACCGAGCCGCATCCGTCCCGGCTGTCGCCGGAGCGCCCCGACCGGGCGCGGATCCTGGCCGTCCACGCCGCCGCGCTCGCCGCCGGGGAGGCCGGCTATCCCGACCCGGCCACCGGGCTGTTCGTCCTCACCGCCGGTTTCCTGGCCCGGCGCGGCACCTGCTGCGGGCGCGGCTGCCGGCACTGCCCGTACGTTGACGACTAGATCCCGGCCACCCCGTGTCACCGTGGTCGTGCCGTGCTCTCTACCGCGGAGGGCGGGTCGGTGGGGGTCTTCCGTCCGGCTGCGGCAACCCGTACGGTTTCCGACGGACATCGGCGGATTTCCCGTCGACGATCGCGGAGGTGTGCCCGTGCACGGGCGGATCTGGTTGGCCGGGGTGGGCGTGCTGTTGACCACGGGTTGCGGCGCGGCGGAGGCCGATCCGGTGCGGCTGCCGGCCGAGGAGCCGGCCGCGGTTGAGGTGGAGGCCGCCTCGTCGGGCGGGGCGTGCCGGCTGCTCGACTTCGCGGTGATCGAGGAGCACACCGAGGTCCGGTTCGACGTGGCCGCCGCCAGTGAGCGCGGTGACACCCGCACCTGTGTGGTGCGGGCCACCGACGCCAGCTGGCCGGAGCTGACCCTGACGGTCACCGACACCTCGATCGACGTGCCCACCTTCACCGCCGACGTGCTGCCCGACGGGGCGACGAAGGTGACGAAGCTGGGCCAGGCCGGCTACCGGCGGACCGGCCCGAAAGCCGCGAAGCACGGGCCGACGGCCGAGGTCGGCTGGCTGGCCGCCGAGGACCGGCTCGCCGTGCTCCGCTGGACCTGCCCGCCGGGCGACGACCGGGCGACCGCCGGTGCGGTGGCCGGCCGCCTGGTCGACCTGGCCAGGAAGCTCGACACCCGGCCGCTGTGACCACCGGTTCGGGGCCGCTGCCCCGGCCCGGGCACCCGCCCCGGACCGGCGTGTGGGGCCGTCAGTGGGCGGCGACGAAGACCCGGGAGGCGACCTCGCGGGGCAGCCGGACCCGTTCGCCCGAGCGGTCGATGAACACGCCGTCGCGTTCCTGGGCGACGGTGACCGTGGCGCCCGGGTCGACCCCGGCGGCGTGCAGTTGGCGCAGCACGTCGGCGTCGGTCTGCACGCTCTCGCAGATCCGCCGGACCACCACCTGGCCGGCCAGCCCGGGGAAGGCGAGGTTCCGTTCGGCCTCGGTGGTGTCGGCGGTCTCGGCCTCCGGCGAGCCCAGCTCCTCCAGGCCCGGGATCGGGTTGCCGTACGGCGAACGGGTCGGGCGGTTGAGCAGGTCGTAGACCCGCTTCTCGACCGCGTCGCTCATCACGTGCTCCCACCGGCAGGCCTCCTCGTGGGCCTCCTCGTAGGGCATCCCGATCACGTTGACCAGCAGCAGTTCGGCGAGCCGGTGCTTGCGCATCACGGACACCGCGCTGCCCCGGCCCGCTTCGGTGAGTGCCAGGTGCCGGTCGCCCTCGACGGTGAGCAGCCCGTCACGTTCCATCCGCGCCACGGTCTGGCTGACGGTCGGCCCGCTCTGCCGCAACCGCTCGGCGATCCGGGCCCGCAGCGGCGGCACCCCCTCCTCCTCCAGTTCGAGGATGGTGCGCAGGTACATCTCGGTCGTGTCAACCAGATCGTGCTTCATCGATGCCTCCCGTTCGTGGAGGTACCCTGGCACTCAGTCGTGTCGACCAGGTCGTGCTTCACGTCAGCGGCCTCCCGGTGGTCGATGCTACCTCGACGTACGAAGGTCGACCCGCGGCGAATCGCGGGCTCAGCGCCCCGATGGTGTTGACTGGGCGTCATGTCCGGTACCGACGACCCGCTGATCGAGCCGGACCGGCTCGCCGCCGAGCTGGCCCAGCCCGACCCGCCGACCCTGCTGGACATCCGCTGGCGGCTGGCCGGGCCACCCGGGCGGGCGGACTACGCCGCAGGTCACCTGCCCGGCGCGGTCTTCGTCGACCTGGACACCGAGCTGTGCGGTCCGCCCGGCGCGGCGGGTCGGCACCCGCTGCCCGACCCGGGCACCCTCCAGGCCGCGCTGCGCGCCGCGGGCGTCCGCGCCGGCCACCCGGTGGTGGTGTACGACGGCGGCGACGGGATGGCCGCCGCCCGCGCCTGGTGGACGCTGCGCTGGGCCGGGCACCGGCCGGTGCGGGTGCTGGCCGGCGGCTGGCCGGGCTGGCTCGCCGCCGGGCTGCCCGGCACCGTCGAGGTGCCCGCCCCGCCGCCGGGCGACGTGACCGTCCGACCGGGTGCGCTGCCGGTGCTGGACGCCGCGGGCGCGGCCCGGCTCGCGGCGACCGACGACGGGACACTGCTGGACGTCCGGGCCGCACCCCGCTACCGGGGTGAGGCCGAGCCGGTCGACCCGGTCGCCGGGCACGTGCCGGGCGCGGTCAACCTGCCCGCCACGCAGTACGTCACCGAGGGCCGCTTCCCGACCGCCGCCGCCCTGCGGGACCGGTTCGCCGCCGCCGGGGTGCGCGCCGACCGGCCGGTGGGGGCGTACTGCGGCTCGGGGGTGACCGCCGCGCAGACGGTGCTGGCCCTGCACCTGGCCGGTCGGACGGACGCCGCGCTCTATGTCGGATCGTGGAGCGGGTGGGTCGCCGACCCGTCCCGGCCGGTGGCCACCGGCCCGACACCAGCCGGTTGACCAGCGCGTGTGGTGGGCGACCGGTGACCCACGTGCGACGATGACCGCATGTCGGACGACACGCTGGTGGTGTGGGACGAGTCCCTGCTGGACTACGACATGGGGGAGCACCCGCTCGACCCGGTCCGCGTCGAGCTGACCGTGGCGCTGGCCCGGGAGCTGGGCGTCCTGGACCGCCCCGGGGTCCGGCTGGTGCGGCCCGAGCCGGCCGACGACGCGACGCTCACCCGGGTGCACCTGCCCGACTACCTGGCGGCGGTACGGGCCGCGCCCCGCGACCCGCTCTTCGCCGGCTACGGACTGGGCACCTCGGACAATCCGGTCTTCGACGGGATGCACGAGTCGAGCGCGCTGATCGCCGGGGCGAGCGTGACCGCCGCCGAGGCGGTCTGGCGGGGCGAGGCCCGGCGGGCGGTCAACGTGGCCGGTGGGCTGCACCACGCCATGCCCGACCGGGCCGCCGGGTTCTGCGTCTACAACGACCCGGCGGTGGCCATCGCCCGGCTGCTGGACCTGGGCGCGGAGCGGGTCGCCTACGTCGACGTGGACGTGCACCACGGCGACGGCGTGCAGGAGGTCTTCTACCACGACCCCCGGGTGCTCACGGTGAGCCTGCACGAGACCCCGCTGGCGCTCTTCCCCGGCACCGGGTTCCCCGACGAGACCGGCGGCCCGGGGGCGCAGGGCAGCGCCGTCAACGTGCCGCTGCCCCCGGGCACCGACGACGCCGGCTGGCAGCGGGCCTTCCACGCGATCGTGCCGTCGGTGCTGCGCGCGTTCCGGCCGCAGATCCTGCTCACCCAGTGCGGCGCCGACGGGCACCGGATGGACCCGCTGGCCGACCTGCACCTGTCGGTGGATGGGCAACGGGCCACCTACCTGGCGTTGCGGGCGCTCGCCGACGAGCTGTGCGACGGCCGCTGGGTGGCCACCGGCGGCGGCGGGTACGCCCTGGTGGAGGTGGTGCCCCGGGCCTGGACCCACCTGCTGGCGGTGGCCACCGGCGACCCGCTCGACCCGGCCACCCTCACCCCGCCCGGCTGGCGTGCCCTGGCCGCCCAGCGACGGCCCGGCCGGGACGTCCCGCTGCGGATGACCGACGACGTCGACCCGGAACACCAGCCGTGGCAGCCGACCGGGGAGCCGAACTCGGTGGACCGGGCGGTGGCGGCCACCCGCAAGGCGGTGTTCCCGCTGCTCGGGCTGGACCCGTACGACCCGCGCGACTGAGCGGGGGACCTGGGGAGGGGCCGGTGACCACTGTCGACCAACCGGTGGACGTGCTGCTCAGCGACGGCAGCACCGTCGGCCTGCGGCCGATCCGGCCGCAGGACGCCCCGGAGATCGTCGCCATGCACGGACGCTTCTCGGAACGCACCCGCTACCTGCGCTACTTCTCGCCCTACCCACGCATTCCGGAGCGGGACCTGCACCGGTTCGTCACCGTCGACCACCGGGACCGGGAGGCGTTCGTGGTGCTGGCCGGCGACCGGATCATCGCCGTCGGCCGGTACGAGCGGCTGGGGCCGGCGGCCCCCGAAGCCGAGGTGGCGTTCGTGGTGGAGGATGCCCACCAGGGCCGGGGGATCGGCCCGGTGCTGCTGGAACACCTGGCCGACGCGGCCCGCCGGGCCGGCATCGGGCACTTCGTCGCCGAGGTGCTGCCCACCAACGGCGCGATGCTGCGGGTCTTCGCCGACTTCGGTTACCAGGTGCAACGGCAGTTCGCCGACGGGGTGGTGCACCTGACCTTCCCGATCGCCCCGACCGAGGCCACCCTGGCGGTGCAGCGCGGCCGGGAGCACCGCACCGAGGCGCGGTCCATCGCCCGGCTGCTCGCCCCGCGCGGGGTGGCCGTCTACGGGGCCAGCGCCACCGGTCAGGGGGTCGGCGCGGCGCTGCTCGGGCACCTGCGCGACGGTGGTTACCGGGGGGCGATCGTGCCGGTGCACCCGGGCGCACGCACGGTGGCGGGGCTGCCCGCGTACCCGTCGGCGGCCGACGCGGGGGTGGACGTCGACCTGGCGGTCGTCGCGGTGCCCCCGGAAGCGACGCCGAGGGTGGTTGCCGACGCCGCCGCCGCCGGCGTACACGGCCTGGTGGTCGTCTCCGCCGGTTTCGCCGAAGCCGGGCCGGCGGGCGCGGCAGCCCAGCGGACCCTGGTCCGGGCGGCACACGCCGCCGGCATGCGGGTGGTCGGCCCGAACTGCCTGGGGGTGGCGAACACCGACGGGCGGGTACGCCTCAACGCCACCCTGGCCCCGGTGCTGCCGGCCCCCGGGCGGGTGGGCTTCTTCAGCCAGTCCGGCTCGTTCGGGGTGGCCCTGCTGGCCGAGGCGCAGCGCCGGGGGCTGGGCCTGTCCAGTTTCGTGTCGGCCGGCAACCGGGCCGACGTCTCCGGCAACGACCTGCTCCAGTACTGGCAGGACGACCCCGGCACCGACGTGATCCTGCTCTACCTGGAGACCTTCGGCAATCCGCGCAAGTTCGCCCGGCTGGCCCGCCGGATCGGCCGGGACAAACCGGTGGTGGCGCTGGCCCCGCTGGCCCGCCCGACCGGCCCCGGTGCCGGCAGGGCGCTCGACGAGGCCGCCGTCAGCGCGCTGTTCGCCCAGTCCGGGGTGATCCGGGTGGACACCGTCGCCGAGCTGCTCGACGTCGGGGTGCTGCTGGCCGACCAGCCGCTGCCGGCCGGCACCCGGGTCGGGGTGGTCGGCAACTCCTCGGCGCTGACCGGGCTGGCCGCCACCGCCTGCGCCGGGCAGGGCCTCACCGTCGCCGCCGGCTACCCCCGCGACGTCGGCCCGCACGCCGGTGCCGCCGAGTTCACCGCCGCACTGGCCGGCGCCGCCGCCGACGACCGGGTGGACGCGCTGGTGGCGGTCTTCGCCCCGCCGCTGCCGGGGCAGCTCACCGTGGAGGAGGCGGACTTCACCGCCGCCCTGCCGGCGGTCCTGGCCGGGGGCAAGCCGACGGTGGCGACCTTCCTCGCCGGCCGGGTGCCGGCCGGGCTGCCCGCGTACCCGAGCGTGGAGGAGGCGGTCCGGGCACTGGGCCGGGTCAGCCGGTACGCGCAGTGGCTGCGCCGGGATCCGGGCACGCTGCCCGAGCTGCCCGGCACGGACCGGTCCGCCGGGCAGGCGGCGCTGCGCGGTGACGCCGCCGACCCGGTCGCGCTGCTCGCCGCGTACGGCGTCGAGGTGGTCGGGTCGACGCCGGCCGGCACCCTCGACGAGGCGCTCACCGCCGCCGCGCGATGGGGCTGGCCGGTGGCGTTGAAGGCCGCCGCGCCCGGCCTGCGGCACCGCCTCGACCTGGGCGCCGTCCGCCTCGACCTGGCCGACCCGGTCGCGCTGCGCCGGGCGTACGCGGAGCTGACGGCGGCCTTCGGCGCGGACGTCCTGGTGCAGCCGATGGTGCCGCCGGGGGTGGCCTGTGTGGTGGAGCTGCGCGAGGACCCGGCGTTCGGGCCGGTGGTCGGCTTCGGGCTGGGTGGCGTCGCCACCGAGCTGCTCGGTGACCGGGCCTGGCGGGCGGTGCCGCTGACCGACCGGGACGCCGCCGAGCTGGTCGACGAGCCGCGCGCCGCGCCGCTGCTGCGCGGGCACCGGGGTGCCGCCGAGGTCGACCGGGCGGCCCTGGCCGAGCTGCTGCTGCGGGTGGGCCGGCTCGCCGACGAGCAGCCCCGGGTGCGGTCGCTCACCCTCAACCCGGTGCTGGCCCGGCCGGACGGCATCGCGGTGCTGCACGCCTCGGTGGGGGTCGGCACGGCGGACGACCGCCCGGACACCGGCCCGCGCCGGCTCTGACCGGTGCCGGCACCCGCCGCACCCGACCGGGCCGACGCGCGGCGGCTCCCGGCGGGCCGTCGGGCATCCGGTGTGAGCCGGCCCGGTCACCGACCGGCGGGTCACCCCGGACAGGCGGCAGGCCCCCGGCGAACCGCCGGGGGCCTGCACCGTCACCGTCGCGCTCAGCAGGCGTACGCCTCCAGCCGCTGCGCCCGCTCCGGGTCGCGCAGCTTGAGCAGGGTGACCTTCTCGATCTGCCGGATCCGCTCCCGGGACAGGCCGAACTCCTTGCCCACCTCGTCGAGGGTGCGCTGCCGGCCGTCGTCGAGGCCGAACCGGAGCCGGATCACCGCCTGCTCCCGCTGGGACAGGGTGGCCAGCACGATGCGTACCTCGTTGCGCAGTTCGCCGTTGGCGGCGGCTTCGCCCGGCTCGGTGCGCGGGTCCACCGCAGCGACGAAGTCACCGAGCGCGCTCTCGCCGTCCTCGCCGACGGCCTGGTCGAGGCTGACCGGCTCCCGGTCGTACGAGATCAGCTCGATGACCTGGAACTCGGGGATCTCCATCGCCCGCGCGACCTCGGACACGATGGGCTCGCGGCCCAGCTTGACCGACAGCTCCCGGCGGACCCGGACCATCCGGTTGACCTGCTCGACCATGTGCACCGGGATGCGGATGGTGCGGGCCTGGTCGGCCATCGCCCGGGTGATCGCCTGCCGGATCCACCAGGTGGCGTACGTGGAGAACTTGTAACCCTTGGCGTAGTCGAACTTCTCGACCGCGCGGATCAGGCCGAGGTTGCCCTCCTGGATCAGGTCGAGGAAGGCCATCCCGCGCCCGGTTCACCGCTTGGCGATGCTGACCACCAGCCGCAGGTTCGCCTCCAGCAGGTGGTCCTTGGCGGAGCGGCCCTCGCGGGCGATCAGGGTCAGGTCGGCGTGCAGGTCGCCGGAGACGGGGGTGCACGTCGACAGCTTCTCCTCGGCGAACAGCCCGGCCTCGATCCGTTTGGCCAGCTCCACCTCCTGGGCCGCGGTGAGCAGCTTCGTCCGGCCGATCCCGTTGAGGTAGGCCCGGACCAGGTCGGTGGAGACCCCGCGCTCGTCGGTGGCGTCCAGGTCGGTGAGGGCGTCGGTGCCGTGCTCGGCGTCGATGGTGGTGGCCGGGCGCGTCTGGTTATCGATCATCTGCAGGGCCATCTCTGTGTCTCCCCGTGTCCGCTTTCGGTGTCGCCTACCGGTGCCATCGGCCCCGGTGATGCACAGCTTTCCAACCGGGACGTGAAACGGGGGTGAGGCGATCGGGGAACCGACAGCAATCCGGTCGGATGCGGGGTGGGCCGTCGGCGGTCTTGCCAGGTCCGGCTACCGTGCCAGCGGTCGACTATGCGGGTCGGCCCTGAACAGGCAATGGAGGACGTGGTGGTCTTCAAGCGGCTCATGCAGTCGATGGGGGTGGGCGGTCCGTCGGTGGAGACCGTGCTCGCCAATCCGAACTGCCGTCCGGGCGGGGTGCTGGAGGGGCGGGTGCACGTGGCCGGCGGCGACCACGCCACCGACATCGAGTACGTGGCGCTCGGTCTGGTCACCCGGGTCGAGGTGGAGAGTGCCGACTCCGAGTACGAGACCACCCAGGAGTTCGCCCGGCAGCAGGTCACCGGCCCGTTCCGGCTGGAGGCCGGGCAGCGGTACGACATCCCGTTCCGGTTCGCCGTGCCGTGGGAGACCCCGCTGACCGACCTGTACGGCCACCGGCTGCACGGGATGACGATGGGGCTGCGCACCGAGCTGGAGGTGGCCCGCGCGGTCGACAAGGGTGACCTGGACGCGGTGTCGGTGCACCCGCTGCCGGCCCAGGAGCGGCTGCTGGAGGCGCTGCTGCGGCTGGGCTTCCGGTTCGCCCGCGCCGACGTCGAGCGCGGCCACATCTATGGCGTACGGCAGAGCCTGCCGTTCTACCAGGAGATCGAGTTCTACCCCGCGCCGCAGTACGCCGGGGCGATCAACCAGCTGGAGGTCACCTTCGTCACCGACCCGCACCAGGTGCAGGTGGTGCTGGAGATGGACAAGCGCGGCGGCCTGTTCACCGAGGGCCGGGACGCCTTCGGCCGGTTCACCGTCGACCACGCCACCGCCGACCGCACCGACTGGGCCGCCCAACTCGACGGCTGGCTCCGCCAGTCCCTCCAACGCCGAGGCCTCTTCTCCTGACCCGTTCCCCCTGTCCCCCTCTCCCCACCCTCCCCCCGTCCCCGTCCCCCCCCGTCCCCGCCCCCACTGTCCCCGGTGATCAAGAGGTTTGCGTCAACTTTGATCTTCGGATTGACACAAACCTCTTGATCACCAGGGCGGGTGGGGGTGGGTGCGGGGCGCGGGGTGGGGAGGGGGTGGGTTAGAGGTCCAGGAGGAGGGTGCGGGGGCCGATGTTGGTGCTCTCGACCAGCATGTGGGCGCGGAAGCGGCCGGTCTCGACCGTAGCGCCCCGGTCGCGGAGCGCCTGGACCATGGCGGTGACCAGGGGTTCGGCCGCCTCGGCGGGGGCGGCGGCGGTCCAGCTCGGGCGGCGCCCCTTGCGGGTGTCGCCGTAGAGGGTGAACTGGCTGACCACCAGGATCGGGGCACCGGTGTCGGCGGCGCTACGTTCGTCGTCGAGGACGCGCAGCTCGTGCACCTTGCGGGCCATCGTCCGGGCCAGCTCGGGGGTGTCGGTGTGGGTGACACCCAGCAGCACCAGCAGGCCGTCGGTGATCGCGCCGACCACCTCGCCGTCGACGGTGACGCTGGCGCGGCCTACCGTCTGCACCACCGCCCGCATCAGCCGGTCACCGGCTCGACGACGCCCTGTTCGGCCGCTCGCATCACGACGCCCCGCTCGGCCGCCGGCATCGCGATGCCCTGTTCGGCCGCCGGCATCGCGATGCCCTGTTCGGCCGCCCGCATCAGTCGGTCACCGGCTCGACGATGCCCCGCTCGACCAGCCGGGCCACGATCGGGCCGGCCGCCTCGGCCAGCTCGTCGGTGGTGACGTCGTGCGCGACGGCGAGCAGGGCGAGCTGGTCACGCAGCGGCAACCGGCCGTCGCAGCCGCCCACCAGGGCCAGCACCAGCGGATCGATCTCCTCGCTCCAGCGCAGCCCGTGCGGCATCGTCAGGACCTGCCGGTCGACCGCCCAGCCCTCGTCGCCGATCGTCGCCTCCTGGCGCAGTTGCAGCCCCGGGGCCGCCCGGTAGCGGGTGTCGAGCAGGCCGTCGACCCCCCGGGCGCGCACGAAGTCCTGCCGGTCGAACCAGCCGGCCACCTGGTCGCCCAGTGGCGGTTCGACCCGCTGGCGCAGGTCCTCCACCCGTACGGTCGGGTCGGCGTGACCACCCCGGCGCAGTGAGACGATGCCGAAGCCGATCGCCTCGACCTTGTGCGCGTCGAACCAGTCCAGCCAGGCCGCCGCCCGGTGCGGGTCGGCCGCCTCGCCGACGTCGGTCAGCCACAGGTGCACGTACGCCATCGGGTCGGCGACCTCGCGCTGGATCACCCAGGCGTCCAGCCCGGTGCCGGCGAACCAGCCGGTCACCCGCTCCGCCCAGTCCTCCCCGGCGACGTGCACCCAGTTGGCCAGGTACTGCATGGTCCCACCCTCGGTGAGCAGGCCCGGCGCGGCGGCGGCCAGCTCGGCGCCGATCGCGTCGCCCACCCGGCCGGAGTCGCGGTAGACGTGGGTGGTGGTGCCCGGCCCGACCACGAACGGCGGGTTGCTGACCACCAGGTCGAACCGCCGGCCGGCCACCGGGGCGACCAGGTCGCCGCGCAGCAGTTCCCAGTCCTGCCCGTTCAGGGCGGCGGTGGTGGCGGCGAAGCGCAGTGCCCGCTCCGACACGTCGGTGGCGGTCACCCGCCGGGCGTGGGTGGCCAGGTGCAGGGCCTGCACGCCGGAGCCGGTGCCCAGGTCCAGCGCGGTGTCCACCGGGCGGCGGACGGTCGCCCCGATCAGGGTGTGGGTGGCCCCGCCGATGCCGAGCACGTGTTCGCTGTGCAGTGGTCGACCCGGGCGGGCGCTGGCCGGCACGTCGGCGAGCACCCACCAGGCGTCCCCGTACGGCTCCAGGTCCACCCCGGCGCGCAGGCCGTCGCCGTACGGCTCGACCAGACCGGCGGCGACGGCCTCGGCCAGGTCGAGCGGGGCGAGCGCGGCGGCGACCGCCGCTTCGGGCTCGGTCTGGTCGCAGATGAACACCCGGATCAGGGTGGCCAACGGATCCCGGTCTGCGGTGGCGCGCAGCGCGGCCCGGAAGTCGTTGCGGGCCACCCCGCCGGTGGCCTGCGGGCCGAGCCGGCCGGCGATGCCGTTGGCGGTGAAGTCGGCGCTGGTGAGCGCGGTGCGCAGCGCGTCGACGCCGGCGGGGGAGAGCAGCATGTCGTGTCGGTCCACCTCGCCATCCTGCCTGGCGCGGGGTGCCCGGTGGCGGGCACCCGGGACATCCATACCACCAGCTCAATCCTCCAGCCGTTATCTCTTTTACGTTTGTCAATGTCTGGTTAGCATTCCCTCAACATCAGTCGATGGGACGTTTCGGACGGCCCAGCCTGTCCGTTCGTACCCGGTAGGGAGTTCAGACGATGTCCGACGTGTCCGTTCCCCGGCGTCGCGCGATCCGCGCGGTCGCCGTCGCGGCCGCCGCCGCGGCCTTCTCCGTCGCCGCCGGTGCCCCCGCCCTCGCCGCCCCCACCGGCCAGATCCGCTACGCCTCCGCCCCCGACGCGATCAGCGGCAGCTACCTGGTCGTGCTCAAGGGCGACGTCGTCGGCGCCGCCAACAGCCGCGCCGCCCGGACCGCCGTGCCCGACCGGGCCGCCAGCCTCACCAAGCGGTACGGCGGGAAGGTCGCCGACGTCTACAGCGCCGCGCTCACCGGCTTCAGCGCGAAGATGAGCGCCGGCCAGGCCAGCCGGCTCGCCGCCGACCCGTCGGTGGCCTACGTCGAGCAGGACCGGGTGATGACCGCCCAGGCGACCCAGGCCAACCCGCCGTCCTGGGGCCTGGACCGCATCGACCAGCGCAACCTGCCGCTGAACTCCAGCTACACCTACCCGAACACGGCCACCAACGTGCGGGCCTACATCATCGACACCGGTATCCGGACCACCCACTCCGACTTCGGTGGGCGGGCCACCTGGGGCACCAACACCGTCGACTCCAACAACACCGACTGCAACGGCCACGGCACCCACGTCGCCGGCACCGTCGGCGGCACCAAGTACGGCGTCGCCAAGGGGGTCCGGCTGATCGCGGTCAAGGTGCTCAACTGCCGGGGCAGCGGCAGCACCACCGGCGTGATCAGTGGCGTCAACTGGGTGACCGCCAACGCCGTCAAGCCGGCGGTGGCCAACATGAGCCTCGGCGGCGGGGTCAGCACCACCCTCGACAACGCGGTGGCCAGCTCGATCAGCTCGGGCGTCACGTACGCGCTGGCGGCCGGCAACTCCAACGCCAACGCCTGCAACTCCTCGCCGTCGCGGGTCGCCTCGGCCATCACCGTCGGCGCCACCACCAACACCGACGCGCGGGCCTCCTACTCCAACTACGGCTCCTGCGTCGACCTGTTCGCGCCGGGTTCGAGCATCACCTCGTCCTGGAACACCAACGACACCGCCACCAACTCGATCAGCGGCACCTCGATGGCGTCCCCGCACGTCGCCGGTGCCGCCGCCCTGGTCCTGTCGGCCAACCCCTCCTACACCCCGGCCCAGGTCGCCAGCTCCCTGACCAGCAGCGCCACCCCCAACGTGGTGACCAGCCCCGGCTCGGGCTCGCCGAACCGGCTGCTCTTCGTCGTGAACTGACCCGCTGCGCCACGGCCGGCCCGGTGGACACCCGCGGTGTCCACCGGGCCGCGTCGCGTCCGCCTGCCTCCGGCGGCACCTGCGTGTCACCGACCGCTGCCCGGCCCCGCCGGCGCGGCTGCTGGTCGGAGTTCCGTGGGCCGGGCGGGCCGGGCGGGCAGGATGGGGGCATGACGCTCTCGCTGCCCATCGACGGCGAGGCCAACCGGCTGCTGGAACGCAGCCCGTTGGCCCTGCTGACGGGGATGCTGCTGGACCAGCAGGTGCCGATGGAGAAGGCCTTCTCGTCCCCGTACGTGCTCGCCCAGCGGCTGGGTCACGACCCGGACGCGCGGGAGTTGGCCGACTACGATCCGGCCGCGCTGGTGGCGGTCTTCGCCGGCCCGCCCGCGCTGCACCGCTTCCCGAAGGCGATGGCCGGCCGGGTGCAGGAGCTGTGCCGGATCCTGGTCGACCGGTACGACGGCGACGCCGGCCGGCTCTGGGCGGACGTCGCCGACGGGCGGGAGTTGCTGCGCCGGATCGCCGGCCTGCCCGGCTTCGGCACCCAGAAGGCGCAGATCTTCGTGGCGCTGCTCGGCAAGCGGTACCGGGTCCGTCCCGCCGGCTGGCGGGGGGCCGCCGGCGGTTACGGCGACCCGGACACGTACCGGTCGGTCGCCGACGTCACCGACGCGGAGTCGCTGCGCCGGGTCCGCGAGTACAAGCAGCAGGCCAAGGCTGCGGCGAAGGCCGACCGGCGGGCCGGGGCCGACCAGTAGGCCGGGGTCGACCAGCGGGCCAGGGGTCGACCAGCGGGCCGGGCCGACTGGTAGGCCGGGGTCGGCGCGGGTCGGGCGGTGAGTCAGGCGGCGGTGGGGCGGGAGAGCGCGGCGAGCGCCCGGCGGACGTCGGCGAGCGAGACGGTGGCCGAGTCGTCGAGATCGGCCAGGCCGGCCTCGATCCACTGGCGCATCAGCGTGGTGACCCCGATGCCGCGGGCCTCCGCCGCCGACCGGACCCGCTCGTAGGTGTCCATCGGCAGGCGTACCGAGCGGCTGACCATCGGCACGTCGGTGTCGGGGGTGGGCAGCTCCACCGGCTGGCTGTCGTCGATCAACTCGGCGAACGTGTCGTCGCCGCCGTGGAATCGCTTGATGGCCTCGTTACGGTTCATCGCCGTCGCCTCCTCATCGGCGCGTTCTCCGCACGGCCTCGTCGTAGCGCTTGGCCTCGACATCGCTCAGCTCGCGGGCGGAGAGGACGTCCCAGTCGTGGTCGGTGCCGTCGGCCTCGGCGAGCAGGACGGCCAGCCGTCGGCCGCGACGGTTCGCGGCGTAGACGACCGTCAGGTCCTCGCCGAGGTGCCGGATCACCCGGTGGGTGCCGTGCAGCGCCTCCCACACTTCCCCCGAGGTGACGTCGTAGACCCGCAGGTTGGCCAACGCCTCGTCGGTGAAGCTGAACCGGCTGCCCACCGGCGCAGCGTACCACGAACGTAACACGTCGCCCGGGTACGTCGATTTTCGCTGATCAAGGTGGTGCGGTGACAGGATGGGGGGAATCCCCCTCAGGAGGTCCATGGTGAAGCGTCAGGCGTACCAGCCGATTCTGATCACCGACGCCTCGCGCAGCCAGGACGACCAGCTCACCAGCCGACAGAAGCGGTACGTGCTGATGATGGGCATCCGGGTGGCGTGTGTGATCGCCGGCGCGGTCCTGGTCGGCGTGCAGGCCCCACTGCTCTGGCTCTGGCTGCCGCTGGTGGCGCTGGGCATGATCCTCATCCCCTGGCTGGCGGTGCTGCTCGCCAACGACCGCCCGCCCAAGGAGGAGCACCGCCTCGCCAACAGGTTCCAGCCCCGTCACCGCGACGAGACGCCGCCGATGAGCCTCACCGCCGAGGAACGCCCGCACCGGATCATCGACGTCGAACCCTGACGCCGCGGCCCGGCCGGCTGCCCTGACGCCGCTGCCCTGAGGCTGCGGCCCGGCCGGTCCCACGGCCCGGCGGGCCGCCCGGTCCCACGGCCCGGTCGCTACCTGGTCGCCGCCTCGGGTGTGGGGCGGGCACCCACCGTGGAGACCGCCAGGGCGCCGAGGTCGGCGGCCCGGGCCAGCGCCGCACGCGGCTTCGCGCCGGTCGTCCAGGCGGTGAGCAGGCCCGCCGCGAAGGCGTCCCCGGCGCCGGTGACGTCCACCACGGCGACCCGCAGCGAGGGGGTCACCCCGATCGTCGCCCGCCGGTCCACCCAGATCGCGCCCGCCCCGCCGCGCTTCACCACCACCCGCCGGGCCGCCGCCGACAGCGCCCGCGCCTGCGCCGCCGGGTCCAGCCCGCCGGCCAGCACCCCGGCCTCGTCCGCGTTGACCAGCAGCAGGTCGACGTCGCGTACCCAGGACAGGAAGGCCGCCGCGCCGATCCGCCGCAGCGGTGCCGCGGAGGCCGCGTCGACGCTGGTCGTCAACCCCCGCTCGCGGGCGGCGGCCAACGCGCGCAGCCCGGCCGGTCGGGACGCGGCGTCCAGCAGGCAGTACGCCGACAGGTGCAGGTGGACGGCGTCGGGCACGGCAGCCAGTGCCCGGTCCACGTGGCCGGCGGTCAGCCGCAGGTTGGCCCCCCGTTCGGTGACCATGGTCCGCTCGTCGGCCGTGGCCAGCACGATCACCGTGCCGGTGCTGGTCTGCGGGTGCACCTCCACCGCGCAGTCCACGCCGGCCCGCTCCAGCTCGGCCACCCGGTCCCGGCCGGCGCTGTCGTCCCCGATCGCGCCGACCAGGGTCACCGGCGCGTGCTGGGCGGCGATCCAGGCGGCGGTGTTGGCCGCCTGGCCGCCGCCGGTCACCCTGATCGCGGCCGGGGTGTCCGAGCCGGTGGCCAGCGCCCCGGCCAGCACCGCGATCACGTCGGTGATCAGGTCGCCGACCACCACGATCCGGCCCGGACCGGTCATGCCGCCCCGCGCCGGGCGGACGCGACCGCGATCCGCGCGGCCAGGTCGGCGTTGCGCAGGATGATCCGCACGTTGACCGCCAGGCTGGCGCCCTCGGTGGCCGTGTGGAAGTGGGCCAGCAGGAACGGGGTGACCGCCTTGCCGGTGACGCCGTCGCGGCCCAGCCGGGCCAGCCCCTCGGTGAGGGTCCGGTCGTGCAGCGCCGGGTCGAGCTGCTCGTCGACCGGCAGCGGGTTGGCCACGATCAACCCACCCCGGTGTACGCCGTGCTGCTCCCGGGCGGCCAGCACCTCGGCGACCTGCTCGGGGGAGTCCACCGACCAGTCCAGGTCGAAACCGGAGTCGGTCAGGTAGAAGCCGGGGAAGCGTCGGGTGCGGTAGCCGACCACCCCGACCCCGAGGGTCTCCAGCCGCTCCAGGGTGGCCCCGACGTCGAGGATCGACTTGACCCCGGCGCAGACCACGGTGATCGGGGTACGCGCCAGGGTCACCAGGTCGGCCGACTCGTCGAAGGTCTGCGCCGCCTCCCGGTGCACCCCGCCCAGTCCGCCGGTGGCGAAGACACCGATCCCCACG
Organism: Micromonospora rifamycinica; assembly: GCF_900090265.1. Lineage (NCBI taxonomy): Bacteria > Bacillati > Actinomycetota > Actinomycetes > Micromonosporales > Micromonosporaceae > Micromonospora > Micromonospora rifamycinica. Next base: position 2,569,524 of record NZ_LT607752.1, on the reverse strand, counting down.
GCGGCGGCCACCGCACTGGTGGCGGCCACCGTGGTGGCCCCGTCCGCGCCGGTGGCGGCGGCCACGGCGAGGTCACGGACGGAGAGCTTGGCCACCGGGTCGACGGTGGCGAGTCGGGTCAGCTGGTCATCGTCGAGGCCGACGACGAGCTCGCCGTCGACCATGCCGATGGTGGCGGGGACGGCGCCCGCGTCGCGTACCGTCTGCTCGATCTCCCGGGCGACCCGCAGGTTGTCCGGTCGGGGCAGACCGTGCGAGACGATGGTGCTCTCCAGGGCGACGACGGGACGGCCGTCGCGCAGGGCCGCGGCGACCTCGGTGCCGGGGCGGATGTGGAAGGTGGTCACGTCGGCTACCGTAACGGGCCACCGTCGGGGTGGGCTGCGGTGGACCGGACCTGGTCGACCTGCCAAACTTGGGCTGTTGGAGGTGTGACTGTGAGTACAGAGGTTCTTGAGCGTCCCGAGGTGAAGGACGCCGACACCGGTCCCGAGATGTTCCATTACGTGCGCAAAGAGAAGATCGCCGAGAGTGCCGTGATGGGCACCTACGTGGTGGCGCTCTGCGGCGAGACGTTCCCGGTGACCAAGGCCGCCAAGCCCGGCTCCCCGGTCTGCCCGAAGTGCAAGGAGATCTACGACTCGTACCGCGAGTGATCCGGGGCGGCCCGACGGGCCGCACCCGTACCCTTCGGCGGTGTGACCACCTCCACCGCCCTGCTCCTGGCCGACCTGACCGGGGTGGCCGTCTTCGCCGCCTCCGGTGCCTCCGCGGCGGTGGCCAAGCGGCTCGACCTGTTCGGCGTGGTGTTCGTCGGGTTCGTCGCGGCGCTGGGCGGTGGGATCTTCCGGGACCTGGCCATCGACGAGGTACCGCCGCTCGCCTTCGCCGACTGGCGGTACGCCGCCACCGCCGCGGTCACCGCCACCGCCGTGTTCTGGCTGCACCCGCAGCTCGCCCGGCTGCGGACCACGGTGCTGGTGCTGGACGCCGCCGGGCTGGCGCTGTTCACCGTCACCGGCACGCTCAAGGCGCTCGACGCCCGGGTGCCGGCGGTCGGCGCGGTGGTGATCGGCATGCTCACCGCGATCGGCGGCGGCCTCGGCCGGGACCTGCTCACCGCCGAGATCCCGGTGGTGCTGCGCCGGGAGATCTACGCCGTCGCCGCGCTCGCCGGATCGATCATGGTGGTGCTGCTGACCGGGCTGGGGTACGCCGGGGTGGGCGGGCTGACCGCGGCGGCGCTGCTGGTCTTCGTCCTGCGCCTGGTGGCGCTGCGGCGGCGCTGGTCGGCCCCGGTGGCGACGATGCGTCCCCCGGAGACCGGCCTGGACCGCCCACCGTCCTGACCAGGGGCGGTGTCGGTCGGCGTGGTGTCGGCTGGGGATGCCCGGCCCGGCTGGTTATGCTGGGCCGGCCTTCGCGGCGTGCGGTGCGCGAGGGCGTTTTCATGGGCGGCGGTACCGTGGCCCTCGGCCCGGATCCGCCTCGTGCGGTCGGAGAGGAGCCTCGGGTGGCACCCCGGTTGCCGGCGTTGGAGACGTTCCCACCCCTGCGGGCCTGGCAGCGCAAGGCGATGGTGGAGTACCTGCGCCGTCGTACCGAAGACTTCACCGCCGTCGCCACCCCCGGCGCCGGTAAGACCACCTTCGCCCTGCGGATCGCCGCCGAGCTGCTGGTCGACGGCACCGTCGAGGCGGTCACCGTGGTCGCCCCGACCGAGCACCTGAAGACCCAGTGGGCGCAGGCCGCCGCCCGGGTCGGCATCCAGCTCGATTCGGCGTTCCGCAACGCCGACCTGCACTCCGCCGCCGACTTCCACGGCGCGGTCGTCACCTACGCCCAGGTCGGGATGGCCCCGCAGGTGCACCGGCGGCGCACCATGACCCGCCGCACCCTGGTCATCCTCGACGAGATCCACCACGCCGGGGACTCCCGCTCCTGGGGCGACGGGGTCAAGAACGCCTTCGAGCCCGCGGTACGCCGGCTGATGCTCACCGGGACGCCGTTCCGCTCCGACGACAACCCGATCCCGTTCGTCAGCTACGAGCGCGGTGGCGACGGGCTGCTGCGCTCCCGCGCCGACTCGGTCTACGGTTACTCCGACGCGCTGCGCGACGGCGTCGTGCGCCCGGTGCTGTTCCTGGCCTACTCGGGGGAGACCCGGTGGCGTACCAACGCCGGGGACGAGCTGGCGGCGCGGCTCGGCGAGCCGATGACCCAGGACCTGATCGCCCAGGCCTGGCGGACCGCCCTCGACCCGGCCGGGGACTGGATGCCGCAGGTGCTGCGGGCCGCCGACGCCCGGCTGACGGTACTGCGCAACGCCGGGATGGCCGACGCCGGTGGCCTGATCATCGCGAGCGACCAGCAGACCGCCCGCTCGTACGCCAAGCTGATCGAGCAGGTGACCGGCGAGAAGGCCACCGTGGTGCTCTCCGACGACCAGGGGGCGTCCGCCCGGATCGCGACCTTCGCGGCGTCCACCCAGCGGTGGCTGGTGGCGGTCCGGATGGTCTCCGAGGGCGTCGACATCCCCCGGCTGGCGGTCGGGGTGTACGCCACCAGCGCCAGCACCCCGCTCTACTTCGCCCAGGCCATCGGCCGGTTCGTCCGGGCCCGACGCTCCGGCGAGACGGCCTCGGTCTTCGTGCCGAGCGTGCCGCACCTGCTCGGGCTGGCCAGCGAGATGGAGGCCGAGCGGGACCACGTGCTCGGCAAGCCCAAGGACCGGGAGGGTTTCGACGACGAGCTGCTGGAGCGCGCCCAGCGCGACGACCAGGCCAGTGGCGAGCTGGAGAAGCGGTTCACCGCGCTCTCCGCGACCGCCGAACTCGACCAGGTGATCTTCGACGGGGCGTCCTTCGGCACCGCCGCCCAGGCCGGCACCCCCGAGGAGGAGGAGTACCTCGGCCTGCCCGGCCTGCTCACCGCCGACCAGGTCTCGCAGCTGCTGACCAAGCGCCAGGCCGACCAGCTCGCCGCGCAGCGCCGCCGGGCAGCCGTCCGGGCCGCTGAGCCGGCCGCTGCGGCCCCCGTCGCACCCCCGGTACCCCTGAGTGCCGCTCAGCGCCGGGTGGGCCTACGGCGTCAACTGAACGCCCTGGTGGCCGCCCGGCACCACCGCACCGGGCTACCCCACGGCAAGATCCACGCGGAACTCCGCCGGATCTGCGGTGGCCCCCCGAGCGCCCAGGCGACCATCGAGCAACTCGAAGAACGCATAGCCACCCTCCAGACCCTCTGACACCCCGCCCTGCCCTCCCGCCCCACGCCCCGCGCTGGTCCCGCCCCGGTGATCAAGAGGTTCTGGTCACCGGATCACCGATTTCTGACCGAAATCTCTTGATCACCCGGGCCAGGGCAGAGCCGGGGTCGGGCGGGGAGGGCGGGAGGGCGGGGGATGGACGAAAGCTGGCCGGAGGGATCCACAGGATCCCTCCGGCCAGCTATGTCGTCGTACGGGTACGGAATTAGTTCGCCATCAGGTCGGCGCCACGCCAGGTGAACTCCGGGTCCGTCGCGAACTTGACCGTGATCTTCACGAGATCCTCGGCGTACTTGTTCGCGTGGTGCCCACAGAACACCAACTCGCTCCCACCCGCCAGAGTGATACGGAGCTTGCCGGCAGCATTGCAGCGGTCGCACCGTTCATCGGCGGCTGGGGGCGCCACCGTTGCGGGCGGCGGCGTGAGGGTCGGGGTCATCGCCTTCCTCCTCTGGTCGTCACCGATGAACACTCTCTTCGGTCGTTGCTCACTCATCGTGCAACACCCTTACCGGGCCCCGCCTTCCCAGTGTGCCCGCGGGGGACCGAGGTCACACCTGGCGGGAAGGACAGTGTGCCGTGCACCCAGGGTGCCACGTCAACGATCACAAACGCGTATTGGACCGCGTAGCTTCGGGTGTTCTACGGCTGGTGATCAAACCGACACTACGGGTTGACGTGACCGGCTCAGTCCAGGTAGTCCCGAAGCACCTGCGAACGGGACGGGTGTCGGAGTTTGGACATCGTCTTGGACTCGATCTGCCGGATCCGTTCCCGGGTCACCCCGTAGACCTGGCCGATCTCGTCGAGGGTGCGCGGTTGGCCGTCGGTCAGGCCGAACCGTAGCCGCACCACGCCCGCCTCCCGCTCGGAGAGCGTCTGGAGGACCTGCTGGAGCTGATCCTGCAGGAGGGAGAACGAGACGGCGTCGACGGCGACGACGGCTTCCGAGTCCTCGATGAAGTCACCGAGCTGGCTGTCGCCCTCGTCGCCGATGGTCTGGTCGAGCGAGATTGGCTCCCGAGCGTACTGCTGGATCTCCAGCACCTTCTCGGGTGTGATGTCCATCTCCTTGGCCAGCTCCTCCGGGGTGGGCTCGCGGCCCAGGTCCTGGAGCAGCTCGCGCTGGATCCGGCCGAGCTTGTTGATCACCTCGACCATGTGCACCGGGATGCGGATGGTGCGGGCCTGGTCGGCCATCGCCCGGGTGATCGCCTGCCGGATCCACCAGGTGGCGTAGGTGGAGAACTTGTAGCCCTTGGTGTAGTCGAACTTCTCGACCGCGCGGATCAGGCCGAGGTTGCCCTCCTGGATCAGGTCGAGGAAGGCCATCCCGCGCCCGGTGTACCGCTTGGCCAGCGAGACGACCAGCCGGAGGTTCGCCTCCAGCAGGTGGTTCTTGGCGCGCTCACCGTCCCGGGAGATCCAGAGCAGGTCGCGCTGCATGTCGCGGGTGAGCTTCTCCTCGCCCTCGTCGGCGGCCCGCAGCCGCTCGGCCGAGTAGAGGCCGGCCTCGATCCGCTTGGCCAGCTCGACCTCCTGCTCGGCGTTGAGCAGCGGGACCTTGCCGATCTGCTTGAGGTACGCCCGGACCGAGTCGGCGGAGGCGGTGAGCTCGGCGTCCCGCCGGGCCTGCTTGAGCGCCTCGGACTCCTCGTCGTCCCACTCGAAGTCGTTGTCGGTGGCGGACGCGGCGGCGTCGGTCTCGGCGGCCCGGGTCAGCTCGGCCGGCTCCTCGACCACCACGTCCTCGATCTCGGCGGCCAGCTGCTCGGGATCGATCTCCCCCTCGGTGCCCTCGCCCTTGGGCTTCGTGGCGGCCTTGCCGGCGTCGGCGACGGTCGTCTTGGTGGCCCGGGTGGACTTCGTCGCCTTGGCGGCCGGTGCGACGGCCTTGGCGGCCACCCCGGCGGGGGTGGCGGCCTTGCGTGGGGCCGCCTTGCGCGGAGCCGGCGCGGTGGACTCCTCGGCGGCGGGGGCCTGCTTGGGGGCCGGTGTGGCGGCCTTCTTGGTGGTCTTGGCGGTGGTGGCCCGCGAGGCCGGTGTGGCCGAGCGGGCGGCGGCCACCCGGCGGGGGCGGGTGCTGGCGGAGCCGTCGACCACCACGGTCACGCCCGCCTCGGAGAGCGCCCGCAGGATCTTCTTGGCCTGGGCCGGGGTCACCTCGGCGGTCTCGACGGTGCGCGCGAGCTGGGCCGACGTCAACTGGCCGCCGGCGCTCTGGGCGTGGGCGATCAGGGTGTCGGTGAGCGAGCGAACGTCGGCGCCGGGCTGGCGGGGTTCTGTCACGAATGACCTTCCGGAGGCGAAGAGCGAGCACGGCCGGGGTCGTCCGGCGCAGCGTGGCGTGCCGTGCCGTGCGATGTCGTTGAGTGACCCCCGTGTCCCGGTCCGGCTGTGCGGCGGCGGTCCGTGGCGCGTGGGCAGGGTGAATTGTAACCCCGGTTGCCGCGATCATCCTGCGGCGCACGGCAACCGGTCGTCTGTGCCACCGGTTCGGGAGTTATGTCAGTTTTGTGGTTATCTTACCCGCCCGGCGGTCGGCGACCCGTCCAGCCGGTCCGTGGACACGTCGGGACCTGGCGGGACGCGTGTCGCGCGGCCTGTCCGGCGCGTGCCTATGCTGTCCGGGCGAGATCGACGACGTGGATCCGTTGGGCGTGTCGCCCGCTTCGGCGGGGACGCCGGCTCGGCTTACCCCGGGGATCTCCGTCCGGTACGTCCGGTGCGCGTAGCTCGGTGCGAAAGGGGCAGCTTCCATGACCGGTTCCGTGCCGACCTCCCGGGAACTGCTGGAGATCGCGATCGGGGTGGCCCGGGACGCGGCCGGCACCGCGGCCCGGATGCGGGCCGAGGGGGTCTCCGTCGCGGCGACCAAGAGCACCGCCACCGACGTGGTCACCGCCGCCGACCGGGCGGTGGAGCGGCAGGTCCTGGAGGCCCTGCGCGCGGTCCGTCCGCAGGACGTGGTGCTCGGCGAGGAGTACGGCGGCGCGGCGGCCGGGTCGGTCGGGTCCGGCGTGGTCCGCTGGATCGTCGACCCGATCGACGGGACGGTGAACTACCTGTACGGGCTCCCGTACTGCGCGGTCTCCCTCGCCGCCGAGGTGGACGGGCAGGTGGTCGCCGGGGTGGTCCGCAACGTGGCGACCGGCGAGGAGTGGACCGCCACCGCGGGCGGCGGAGCCTGGCGGGACGGCGAACGGCTGCGCTGCTCCACCGAGGTCGACCTGGGGCAGGCGCTGGTCGCCACCGGGTTCGGCTACGACCCCCGCCGCCGGCTGCACCAGGCCCGGGTGATCGCCGACCTGATCGCGGACGTCCGGGACATCCGGCGGATGGGGGCGGCGGCGCTGGATCTCTGCCTGGCCGCCGAGGGGCGGGTCGACGCCTACTACGAGAAGGGGCTGGCCGCCTGGGACCTGGCCGCCGGGGGGCTCGTCGCGGCGGAGGCCGGGCTGCGGGTGACCGGGCTGAACGGCCTGCCGCCCGGCCCCGACCTGGTCATCGCGGCCCCGCCGGCGCTGTTCGCGGCGCTGCACACCCGGCTGGCCGCCCTGGACGCCTCCGGCGGCCCCTGACCGCGCGACCCGGCCGCGCCGCCGCCGGCCGGCGGTCCTCGGTCGGCCCGGCCGCGCCGCCGGTCCTCGACCGGCCGGGCCGCGCCGCCGGTCACCGGTTTCCGGCCGGCGCGACCGCGCCGCCGGTTACCGGTCCTCGGCCGGCATCGGGCAGGAGCCCTCCGGGGCGACCGGCGCTCCCAGGTCGCCGAGGGACTGGTTGACCTCGGTGGTGGTGGCCAGCTGTTGGAAACCGTCGCCCAGCACCACGTCGACCGTGTCGTCCTGGCGCTTGGCGTCGTAGTCGCGTTCGGCGTTGTTGAGGAAGAACGCCCGCAGCAGGTGCGCGGAGCCGACCCCCTTGGGGCCGAAGCGCAGCAGCGCCACGCCCTCGAAGTGCGCGCCGTTGCCCTGCTTCTTGACCTGGAACTTCCGGTTGCGGAAGTCGTCCGCGACGCTGCCTGCCAGGCCCGGCTCGTTGGTGCCGTTGAGGATGTTGATCTTGACATCCTTGTAGTTGCGCAGCGCCAGGTCGGCCAGCGGCCAGCCCTCCGGGCACCCCCGGGCGTTGGCCCCGCTGCCCTGGGTGTCGCGGACCACGGCGACCACGACGAAGACCAGGGCGACGAGCGCCAGCAGGCCGACGACAACGAGTGCTCGCACTCGCGCAAAGCTCATCTGGGTGCTCCCGGACGGTGGGTGGTGGCGGCGAACGTCGGCGGCGGGCGGCGTCGTCGGCCGTCGAGTACGCCGCTGAGGTTAACGGTTGTCCGACGGACGCGTGGAAACAGTCCGACATGCCGGCGCGGCGACCGGGAACGGGGTACTACTACCCCTATCTTCGTGTCGCCTGAGTCACATTGGGAACATCTTGGGGCGCTGGGGCGTACATCTCTGCCGCGAGGGCGGTATACATGCCTCGCCTGGGGGAGGGGTAAGGTACCGCGCTCGTCGGCGCTCGCCCCCGAGGGCCTCGATCCGGAGGCCGTCGGGTCGGGCGACCGACAACATTGGTGGCCGGCCAGTGGGAACCGAAACAGCGTCGTCCGGCGTTACAACCGGAAGCGACAACATCGATATGGGAGAGTGAACCGATGGCCACCGACTACGACGCCCCGCGTCGCGACGAGGTCGACCTCGGCGAGGACAGCCTGGAAGAGCTCAAGGCCCGGCGGGTCGACTCACAGTCGGGCGCCGTGGACGTCGACGAGGCCGAGGTGGCCGAGAGCTTCGAGCTGCCCGGCGCCGACCTGGCCGACGAGGAGCTGACCGTGAAGGTCCTCCCGATGCAGCAGGACGAGTTCCGGTGCGGACGCTGCTTCCTGGTGCACCACCGCAGCCAGCTGGCGGTCGAGCGTAACGGCGATCTGATCTGCCGAGAGTGCGTCTGAGCACCTGCGTCCGAGCAACCACCACACCCGGCGGCGGCCTCCTCGGGGGGCCGCCGCTACCGGAGCCGCCGTGCGGACCCGGCGGGTTGCTGCTTGACTCGTGGTAGGAGCCCACCAGAGCGGTGGGAGCCGCGGGAGGGCAGGCGGATGAACGAGCACGGCGAGCGGCACGGCGGGTCCGACCCGGACGGTCCGGGGTCCGGAGCCGGGCCGTCCGACAGCGGCACCCCGGCCGTCGCGGGCAGTGGTGCCCCGGAAGCGGCCGCGCGCCCCGCTGACGTCCTCCGTGCGGACGTCGCGGCCCCGGACCCGTCCGCGGGTGCCGAGGCGGCCCGGGTGGGCACAGGCGGCCGCACAGGCACCCCGGACGCCGCCTCCGGGACCGCGGAACGGGAGGACGAGGCGGAACCGGCCGACCGTAGCGGTGACGAACTGGGCGCGACGGTGGCGGCGCTGACCGCCGACGACCTCGCGCCGGCCCGCCGCCGGCAACTGCTCACCCGGCTGGTCGGGCAGGCCCGCAGCCGAGGGCTCGCCGACCTGTTCAAGCCGAGGGCGGCGCTGCGCTGGATGACCGACGCGGTGGCCGACGTCGCGCCGCACATCCCGGTGCGGGACCTGGCGACGCTGCGGCGGCACTTCCCCGGGCTGGACGACGAGGCGCTCGCCGACCGGCTGGTGCGCAACGCCACCCGGGCCACCGCCGGGGTGGGCGCGGCCGGTGGCGGGGTCGCCGCGGTGGAGTGGACGGTCGCCCCGACCCTGCTCTCCGCGCCGGTGCTGCTCGCCGCCGAGACGGTGGCCGTGGTGTCGATCGAGCTGAAACTGATCGGCGAGCTGCACGAGATCTACGGAGCGCCGCTGCCGACCGGCGGAACCCCACGGACCGTCGCCCTGGTCCAGTCCTGGGCCAGCCAGCGGGGCATCAACCCGATGGTCCCGGGCGTCGGGGTGAGCGCGGTGCTCGGCACCGCCGCCCGCAAGGAGCTGCGGGACACCCTGCTCAAGCGGTTCGGCCGCAACCTGACCACGTTGGGGCCGTTCCTCACCGGGGCGGCCGTGGCCAGCTACCTGAACCGCCGGGCCACCCGGACCCTCGCCGATCAACTCCGCCGCGACCTGCGCCGGCAACGCCGGGAGCTGCCCGGCGGCGGCACCGCCCTGCCCTGACGCCGCCCCGCCGTACCGGCCGCGCGTCCAGCCGGGGCGGTGTGCTCAGGGCCGGGGTGGTGTGCTCAGGGCCGGGGTGGTGTGCTCAGGCCGTGTCGCGGGCGGCCAGCAGGGCGGCGGCCAGCTCGGTCGGCCGGCGGGAACTCACCACCCAGAACGGGGTGGGATCGTCCGGATCGTCGAGCACCACCTGCACCGCGCCGCCGATCCACGGCCGCTGCACCACGAAGGCCAGCGGGTCCGCGCCCACCCCGAGCACCTCGCGCCGGCCCTCGGCGTCGAGCGGGACCGCGTCGGCGACGTACCGCACGGGTAGCCGGGCGTCGTCCACCCGCAGTTCGGCGTCGTCGACCGCGACCCGGACCCGGCCCAGCCACCACAGCCCGGCCAGGGTGGCCGGCAGCAGCAGCACGAAGGGCAGCCAGGCCCGGACCCCGCCGGCCCCCATCCAGACCTCGGCGGCGGCGAGCCCGGCCAGAGCCGCCCCGGCCAGCCAGCACCACCACGGCAGGCCGAGCCGCTCGGAGTACGCCGCCGCGCCGGGGGACCTCGGCGACGACGGGGAAGGCGACAGGCTCACACCTGGCAGGGTACGGAACCCGACGGGCGGTCGACCCGGCAGGATGGCGGGAGCACCCCGCGAACGTCGACGGAAGAGGCAGCCCGTGACCCATGTCGTACCCGTGCCCGTGCGGCAGCTCGACCCGGAGCTGCCGCTACCCGCGTACGCCCATCCCGGCGACGCCGGCGCGGACCTGGTGGCCGCCGCGGACGTCGAGCTGCCCCCGGGCGGCCGGGCACTGGTCCCCACCGGCGTGGCGCTGGCCCTGCCGGAGGGCTACGTCGGTCTGGTCCACCCGCGCTCGGGGCTGGCCGCCAGGCTCGGCGTGACGGTGCTCAACGCGCCCGGTACGGTCGACGCCGGTTACCGGGGTGAGATTCTGGTCAACCTGATCAACCATGATCGGGACGTACCGGCGAAGATCTCCCGTGGCGATCGCATCGCGCAGCTCGTTGTCCAGCGGGTGGAGCGGGTCGATTTCCAGCCGGTGGCAGCGCTGCCCGAGTCCCGACGGGGAGCCGGCGGGCACGGTTCGACCGGTGGCCACGCCGGGCTGGTGCCCCCGCCCGGCGGTCCGACCGGGGACGACCACCGGGCGGGCGAACGGACGGAAGAGGTGGCAGGGTGAGTGCGAACAGCGGAGGGTGGGCGCAGTGATCTTCTCCCGAAAGCGGGCCGACGGCGGGCGGCACGCCCGTGACCAGCGGGCCGACGTCCTCGACTCGTACGAGGCGGCGGGCCCGCCCCGAGGGCCGTACGACCTGTCGGAGGCACCGGACGACGTGCAGCGGCTCGACCTGGGCAGCCTGCACATCCCGGCGGTGCCCGGGGTCGAGGTGCGGGTGCAGGCCGACCCGCAGGGCGTCGTCCAGCAGGTGGTGCTGGTGCACGGGGAGAACGCCCTCCAGCTCGGCGTCTTCGCCGCCCCCCGGTCCGAGGGCATCTGGGACGAGGTCCGCGAGGAGATCCGGCAGTCGCTGGTCGGTGACGGCGCGACCGTGCAGGAGAGCCAGGGCGAGTACGGCGTCGAGCTGCACGCCCGGGTGCGGACCCCGGACGGCCCCACCGACCTGCGTTTCGTCGGCGTCGACGGGCCGCGCTGGATGGTCCGGGGCGTCTACCAGGGTGCCGCCGCCACCGACCCGGCCGCCGCCGGCCCGCTCGCGACCTGCCTGGACGGCCTGGTCGTCGACCGGGGCCAGGAGGCGAAGCCGGTCCGCGAGCCGCTGCCGCTGCGGCTGCCCCGGGAGATGGCCGAGCAGGCCGGAGAAGGCGCCACCCCCGGCGAGGCCTGACCGCGCACGTCCGGGCCGGACGGCGCGTCACCGCGGTGACGCGCCGTCCGGCCCGGACTGCCGTCCGCACCCCCTCGGCCGGTCCGCTGTCCGACCCCGCCGGCCCGGCCGGTGCCCCGGTCCGTCGGCGCGGACAGCACCGCATCGACCTGATCGGGCCGGACCGGCGTACGCTGGCGACACGGCCCCGTCCCGGGGCCGGGGCAGCACCGGTGCCGACCGGTCAGCGTGGAGAGGGTGACGCGGAGGTCATGTCGACCGACGAGAGCCGGCTGTCGCTGCGGGACATCCTGCGCCGGTTCACCGCCAGCGAGGCCGAGATCGAGGCCCAGGAGCTGCGCCGGGAGAGTGCCGAGTCCGGCGGTGTGCTGGCCCGGCAGTGCATGCGGGGGCAGGTGGTCTCGGTCGCCGGGCGGCTCCGCACGGTGGTCTACACGCCGCGCACCAACCTGCCCACCCTCGAGGCGGACCTGTACGACGGCAGTGACGTGGTCACCCTGGTCTGGCTGGGTCGGCGGCACATCGCCGGCATCGAGCCGGGCCGGCACCTGACCGCACGGGGCCGGGTGGCCGTCCGGGACGACCGCAAGGTCATCTACAACCCGTACTACGAGCTGGAGTCGCCGAAGTGACGACGGGACAGCCCCCGGCCACCGAGCCGCAGACCACCCCGGCGGACGACGAACAACTGCCCAGCATGGCCGAGCAGATGGCCGAGCAGCTGGGTGGCTGGCGCGGGCTGGTCGAGTCCAGCATCCCGGTGGTGGTGTTCGTCCTGGCCAACGTGCTGGGGGAGCTGCGGCCGGCGGTGATCGCCTCGATCGGGGTGGCCGTGCTGATCGCGGTGGCCCGGCTGGTGCAGCGTCGTCCGGTCCGGCACGCGGTCAACGGGCTCTTCGGTGTCGCGATCGGCGCGGCCATCGCCTGGCGTACGGGGGACGAGCGGGACTTCTACCTCCCGGGCATCCTGTACGGGATCGGCTACGGCATCGTCCTGCTGCTCTCGGCGGCGATCCGGCAGCCCCTGGTGGGGTGGATCTGGTCGGTGCTGGTGGCCAAGGGACGCTCCGAGTGGCGCGACAATCCCCGGCTGGTACGCACCTTCACCCAGCTCACCGTGCTCTGGGGGGTGGTGTGGCTGGCCAAGGTCGGGGTGCAGGCCGGGCTCTACCTGGCCCACCAGGACACCGCGCTGGGGGTGGCCCGGCTCGCCCTCGGCTATCCGCCGTACGCGCTGCTGCTGCTGATCACGGTCTGGACGGTGCGGCGGGTGACCCGGGAACCGGCCACCCCGCCGCTGTCCGCCCCCTGAGACCCCGGGGCCGGCCCGTCACCTCCGGCGGCTCAGCCGGTGGCCCGGGTCCGTTCCACGCTGTCCGGGCCGAGGATGACCCCGCGTACCTCGTCCTCCACCTCGGCGGTGCACACGAAGATCAGCTCGTCGCCGGCCTCGATCGGGTCGTCGGGGCTGGGCACCAGCACCCGCTTGCCGCGCAGGATCGCCACCAGCGCGGCGTCCCGGGGGATCGGCACGGCGTGGATCGGCTGGCCGACGTAGGGCGCGCTCGGCGGCAGGGTGATCTCCACCAGGTTCGCCTCGCCCTGCCGGAACGTCATCAGCCGGACCAGGTCGCCGACGGTGACCGCCTCCTCGACCAGCGCGGCCATCACCCGCGGCTTGCTGACCGCCACGTCGACACCCCACTGCTCGGTGAAGAGCCACTCGTTCTCGGCCCGGTTGACCCGGGCCACCACCCGGGGCACCGCGAACTCGGTCTTGGCCAGCAGGGACACCACCAGGTTGACCTTGTCGTCACCGGTGGCGGCGACCACCACGTCACAGCCCGCGACGTTCGCCTCCTCCAGGCTGGCCAGCTCGCAGGCGTCCGCCAGCACCCAGTCGGCGGTGGGCACCCGGTCCGGGCGCAGCATCCGGGGCTGCCGTTCGATCAGCATCACCTGGTGGCCGTTGTCGATCAGCTCCTGGGCGATCGACCGGCCCACGTTGCCGGCACCCGCGATGGCGATCCGCATGCTCAGTGCCCTCCTTCGGGCGGCGTCGCGGCCACCGCGGTGACCGGGGCGGCGATGTCGTCGGTGACCAGCACGTAGAGCTGGTCACCCTCCTGCACGACGCTGGACGCGGTGGGCAGCATGCCGATGCCGAACCGGGTCAGGTACGCCACCCGGGTGCCGGCCGCCTCCTCCAGCTGGCGCAGCGGCCGACCGATCCAGTCCTTGTGCACCGGCACCTCGATGATCGACACGGTGCTGGTCGGATCCCGGAAGATCTCCACGTTGCCCTCGGGTACCAGGTGGCGCAGCATCCGGTCGGCCGTCCAGCGCACGGTGGCGACGGTGGGGATGCCGAGCCGCTCGTAGACCTGGGCCCGGCGCTGGTCGTAGATCCGGGCCGCGACCCGGGAGACACCGAACGTCTCGCGGGCCAACCGGGCCGAGATGATGTTGGAGTTGTCGCCGCTGGACACGGCGGCGAAGGCGTCCGCCCGCTCGATGCCGGCCTGGCGCAGCACCTCGCCGTCGAAGCCGGCGCCGGTGACGGTGATCCCGGCGAAGTCGGGGCCGAGGCGGCGGAACGCGTCGGCGTCCTGGTCGATCACCGCCACCGAGTGCCCCCGGGACTCCAGGCTGTAGGCCAGCGTCGAGCCGACCCGCCCACAGCCCATGATCACGACGTGCACGGTGTCCCTCCCATGGTGCGCCTGCCTGCCGGCGACTGTCGTCTGCGAGCCTGCCACGTCCGCCCCGCCGCCGGGGGACCGAACCGTACCGCGCCGGGGCGTGGGAACGGGACCAGGCACCCCCCGGCGGCCACCATCCGGTGGTCGTACCCTTAGCGCTTGTGGCCAGTCCCACCTCGCTGCTGAAGCGACTCCTCGTCGGTCGACCGTTCCGGTCCGACCGGCTCCAGCACACCCTGCTGCCCAAGCGCATCGCCCTGCCGGTCTTCGCCTCCGACGCCCTGTCCAGCGTCGCGTACGCCCCGGACGAGATCCTGCTGACCCTCTCCATCGCCGGGGCGTCGGCGTTCCTGTTCTCCCCGTGGATCGCCCTCGCGGTGGTCGTGGTCATGCTGACCGTGGTGGCCAGCTACCGGCAGAACGTGCACGCCTACCCCTCCGGCGGCGGCGACTACGAGGTGGCCACGGTCAACCTCGGCCCCCGGGCCGGGCTGGCGGTGGCCAGCGCGCTGCTGGTCGACTACGTGCTGACCGTCGCCGTGTCGGTCTCCTCCGGGGTGGCCAACCTCGGCTCGGTGGTGCCCTTCGTGGCCACCCACAAGGTGCTGATCGCGGTGAGCGCGGTGGTGCTGCTGACCGCGATGAACCTGCGCGGGCTGCGCGAGTCCGGCACCGCGTTCGCCATCCCGACGTACGGCTTCGTGATCGTCATCGGCGGGATGATCCTCACCGGACTGGTCCGGTACTTCGTCCTCGGTGACGACCTGCGCGCCCCCAGCGCCGGGCTGGAGATCCAGGCGGAGCACAGCGTCACCGGCTTCGCGCTGGTCTTCCTGCTGCTGCGCACCTTCTCCTCCGGCTGCGCCGCGCTGACCGGGGTCGAGGCGATCTCCAACGGGGTGCCGGCGTTCAAGGCCCCGAAGAGCCGCAACGCGGCCACCACGCTGCTGCTGCTCGGCAGCATCTCAGTGGCCATGCTGGTCGGCATCATCTGGCTGGCCCGGCTGACCGGCCTGCAGTTCGTCGAGGATCCGCGCACCCAGATCCTCTCCGGCCCCGACGGGTACGTGCAGAAGACCGTCACCGCCCAACTCGGCGAGACCGTCTTCGGGGGCGGGTCGGTGCTGCTCTACGTGGTCGCCGGGATGACCGCGCTGATCCTCTTCCTGGCCGCGAACACCGCGTTCAACGGTTTCCCGGTGCTCGGCTCGATCCTCGCCCAGGACCGCTACCTGCCCCGGCAGCTGCACACCCGGGGCGACCGGCTGGCCTTCTCCAACGGGATCGTCTTCCTCGCCGTCTTCGCGATCGTGCTGATCGTCGGCTTCCAGGCCGAGGTGACCCGGCTGATCCAGCTCTACATCGTCGGCGTCTTCGTCTCGTTCACGCTCTCCCAGGCCGGCATGATCCGGCACTGGAACCGGCACCTGCGCACCGAGCGGGATCCGGAGGCCCGCCGCCGGATGTTCCGTTCCCGGGCGATCAACGCGTTCGGCATGGCGATGACCGGCACCGTGCTGGTCATCGTGCTGCTCACCAAGTTCCTGCTCGGCGCGTGGATCGCCATCGCCGCGATGGCGGTGATCTACCTGCTGATGCTGGCCATCCGCCGGCACTACGACCGGATCGCCGCCGAGCTGGAACCGACCGAGGTGCGCGGGGTGCTGCCCGCCCGCAACCACGCCATCGTGCTGGTCAGCAAGCTGCACCAACCGACCCTGCGGGCCATCGCGTACGCCCGCGCCACCCGGCCGGACACGCTCACCGCGGTCACCGTCAACGTGGACGAGAAGGACACCCGGCAGCTCCAGCAGGAGTGGGAGCGGCGCGAACTGCCGGTGCCGCTGACCGTGGTCGACTCGCCGTACCGGGAGATCACCCGGCCGATCCTGAACTTCGTGGCCAACACCCGCCGGGAGTCGCCCCGCGACGTGGTCACCGTCTTCATCCCCGAGTACGTCGTCGGCCACTGGTGGGAGAACCTGCTGCACAACCAGAGCGCGTTGCGGCTCAAGGGCCGGCTGCTCTTCGAGCCGGGCGTGATGGTGACCAGTGTGCCGTGGCAGCTGGCCTCCACCGCGACCAAGAACCTCGACCGGCTGGACGAGACGCTGAGCCGTACCCCCGCCCGGGGGCCACGGGTCGCGCCGCGCAGCACCCTGCCGCCGCCCGTGCCGCCGGTGGTCGTCCCCACCCCGCCCGCCGAGCCCGACCAGTCGTCCGGAGACCGCCCGTGACCGCTCACCCCGGCCCCGCCCATCCTGTGACCACCGCCCCTGCCGGGTCGGCCGGCGGGACCACCGCCCCTGCCGGGTCGGCCGGCAGCGGCGACGCCGGGTCGGAGTGGCGGTCCGGGTTGGAGGAGGCCGAGCGGGTCGAGCTGACCGTCGACGCGGTCGCCCCGGGTGGGCACTGCGTGGCCCGGGTCGACGGCCAGGTGGTCTTCGTCCGGCACGCGCTGCCCGGTGAGCGGGTGGTCGCCGAGGTGACCGAGCTGCATCGGGGCTTCGCCCGCGCCGACGCCGTCGAGATCCGCACGGCGTCGCCGGACCGGGTCACCCCGCCCTGCCCGTACGCCCGGCCGGGCGGGTGCGGTGGTTGCGACCTCCAGCACGTGACCCCGGCCGCCCAGCTCGACTGGAAGACGGCCGTGGTCCGCGAGCAGCTGACCCGCCTCGGTGGGCTCACCGACGCGGAGATCGACGGGCTGCGGGTCACCGTCCGAGCGCTGCCCGGCGGCCCGCTGGGCTGGCGGTCCCGGGTCCGGTACGCGGTCGACGCCGCCGGCCGGGCCGGGCTGCTCAAGCACCGCTCGCACGAGGTGGTGCCGATCGACCGCTGCCTGATCGCCCACCCGGCGATCCAGGCGCTGCCGGTGCTCGGGCAGCGCTGGCCGACGGCCGAGGCGGTGGCGACGGTCGCGTCGACCGGTGGCGACGTCGTCGTCACCACCCTGCCCGACGGGGTGTCCACCCGGCCCGACGCTCCGGTCCACCCGGCGGCTCCGCCCGACGCCCGGGTGTCGGCTGCGGGCGACGGGCCGGTGGCGGTGCGGGAGACCGCTGCCGGGCGGGACTGGACGGTGCCGGCCGGCGGGTTCTGGCAGGTGCACCCGGCCGCCGCCGACACCCTGGTCGACGCGGTCCTCGACCTGCTCGCCCCGCAGCCCGGCGAATCCGCCTGGGACCTGTACGGCGGGGCGGGCCTGTTCGCCGCCGCGCTCGCCGACCGGGTCGGCCCGCAGGCCCGGATCACCGTGGTCGAGTCCGCCGCCGAGGGGGTCGCCGCCGCCCGGCGGAACCTGGCCGACCTGTCCGGGGTCGAGGTGGTCGCCGCCCGGGTGGAGACCGCGCTGGCCCGCCGTCGGGTGACCGGCCCGGTCGACCTGGTGGTGCTCGACCCGCCGCGCACCGGTGCCGGCGCGGCCGTGGTCCGGCACCTGGTCGCCGCCACCCCCCGGGCGGTCGCCTACGTGGCCTGCGACCCGGCCGCGTTCGCCCGGGACGTGCACACCTTCGGCCAGGCCGGCTGGCGGCTCGCCGCGCTGCGCGGCTACGACCTGTTCCCGATGACCCGGCACGTCGAACTGGTCGGCCTGTTCCTGCCGCCGGCCCGCTGACCGACCCGGCGCGATGCGGATCGTCGGGTTGATGTCGGGCACCTCGTACGACGGGGTGGACGTGGTCGCCGCCGAGTTCACCGCCGTGGGGGAGACCCTGCGGATGCGTCCGTTGGGGCACCGGGAGCTGGGCTACGACGAGGGGTTGCGGGAACGCATCGGGGCGGTCCTGCCGCCGGGTCCGACCACGGTCGAGGCGGTCTGCCGGCTCGACAACGCCCTCGGTGAGGTGTTCGCCGAGGCCGCCGCGATCGGCGTCGAGCTGGCCGGCGGACGGGCCGACGTGGTCGTCTCACCCGGGCAGACCGTCTTCCACTGGGTCGACGGCGGCACCGTCCGGGGCACCCTCCAGCTCGGTGCGCCGGCCCGGGTCGCCGCCCGGGTGGGCGTACCCGTGCTGTCGGACCTGCGGTCCGCGGACGTCGCGGCCGGCGGGCAGGGCGCCCCGCTGGTCCCCGCCTTCGACGCCCTGCTGCTCGCCCCGGCTGCCGGCCGGCGGCCCGGCGACGACGGTGCCGCGGGCCGGCACTCCGGCGACGGCAGAGCTGCGGGCGGTCGGCCGGGAGGCGGGGCGGGCGGGCGATCCCGCGACAGCGGCGGCGGGGCCGGCGGGGGTCGGCGGCCGCCCGGCGGCACCGTGCGGGCGGCGCTCAACCTGGGCGGCATCGCCAACCTCACCGTGGTCGCGCCGGGCGCACCCGTGCTCGGGTACGACGTCGGCCCGGCCAACGCCCTGCTCGACGCGGCGGCCCGCCGGTTCCTCGACCAGCCCTGCGACGTCGACGGGGCACGGGCGGCGGCGGGCCGGGTGCACCCCGGGCTGCTGGCGCTGCTGCTCGCCGAGCCCTACTACGCGGCGGCACCGCCCAAGTCCACCGGCAAGGAGCTGTTCCACCCCGGCTACCTGGACGACCGGCTGGCGGCACTCGCCGAGCCGGTCGCCCGCGACGACGTGTTCGCCACGGTGACCGAGCTGACCGCCCGGACGGTGGCCGCCGCCTGTGACGGGCACGGGGTGACCGAGGTGGTGGCGGCCGGTGGCGGGGTGCGCAACCCCACCCTGTGGGGCCGGCTGGCCGCCCTCGGGGCCGGTCGCTGGGAGCTGCGGACCACCGCCGAGCTGGGGGTGCCCACCCAGGCCAAGGAGGCGTACGCGTTCGCCCTGCTGGGGTGGTTGTCCTGGCACGGCCTGCCCGGCGCGGTGCCCTCGGTGACCGGTGCCCGGCGGGCCGCCGTGCTGGGGTCGTGGACCCCGTCGGGGCCGCCGCACGGGCCGGCCGGGTGGCCCGCACCGCGCCGGCTGGTGGTGCTCAGCTGAGGGATCCGGGGCCTCACCTGCGATGATCCATGGGCGGGCTGCGGAGTGTGCGGCGGCCGATAGACTCTCTCGTCATGAGTGTTGACGAGGACACGGCCAACCACGGTCGGCTACTGGGCACCGTCCGTGGTCCGCATGACGTCAAGCGGATGACCGGCGAACAGCTGGACATCCTCGCCGCCGAGATCCGTGACTTCCTGATCGCCAAGGTTTCCCGTACCGGCGGGCACGTCGGCCCCAACCTGGGTGTGGTGGAGCTGACCCTGGCCATGCACCGGGTCTTCGACTCCCCGCGCGACCGGCTCCTGTTCGACACCGGCCACCAGTCGTACGTGCACAAGATCCTCACCGGCCGGCAGGACGGCTTCGACAAGCTCCGCCAGCGGGGTGGCCTCTCCGGCTACCCCAGCCAGGGTGAGAGCGAGCACGACCTGATCGAGAACTCGCACGCCTCCACCGCGCTGTCCTACGCCGACGGGCTGGCCAAGGCGTACGCCCTGCGCGGCGAGCAGCGCAGCGTGGTGGCCGTGGTCGGCGACGGCGCGCTCACCGGCGGCATGTGCTGGGAGGCGCTGAACAACATCGCCACCTCCGGCAACCGGCTGGTGATCGTGGTCAACGACAACGGCCGGTCCTACTCGCCGACCATCGGCGGCCTTGCCGACCACCTGTCGTCGCTGCGGCTCAACCCCGGCTACGAGAAGGTCCTCGACACGGTCAAGGACGCCCTCGGCAACACCCCCTTCGTCGGCAAGCCGATGTACGAGGTGCTGCACGCGGTCAAGAAGGGCATCAAGGACGCGGTCGCACCGCAGGCGATGTTCGAGGACCTCGGCATCAAGTACGTCGGCCCGGTCGACGGGCACGACATCGCCGCCGTCGAGTCGGCGCTGCGCGCGGCCAAGAACTTCGGCGGCCCGGTGATCGTGCACGCGGTGACCCGCAAGGGCTACGGCTACCGTCCGGCCGAGGAGGACGAGGCGGACTGCCTGCACGGTCCGGGCGCGTTCGACGTCGAGACCGGCAAGCTGCTCGCCGCCCCGTCGGTGAAGTGGACCCAGGTCTTCGCCGACGAGCTGGTCGCCATCGCCGACGAGCGGCCCGACGTGGTGGGGATCACCGCCGCGATGGCCGAGCCGACCGGCATCGCCACCCTGGCCCGCAAGCACCCGAACCGGGTGTACGACGTGGGCATCGCCGAGCAGCACGCGGCCACCTCGGCGGCCGGCCTGGCGATGGGCGGCCTGCACCCGGTGGTGGCGGTCTACGCGACCTTCCTCAACCGCGCCTTCGACCAGGTTCTGCTGGACGTGGCGATGCACAAGCTGCCGGTGACCTTCGTGCTGGACCGGGCCGGCATCACCGGGCCGGACGGGCCGAGCCACTACGGCATCTGGGACATGTCGGTCTTCGGGGTGGTGCCGGGTCTGCGGATCGCCGCCCCCCGGGATTCCGCCAGCCTCCGGGAGGAGCTGCGCGAGGCGATCGCCGTCGACGACGGTCCCACCATCGTCCGGTTCCCGACCGGCACCGTCGCCGCCGACCTGCCGGCCATTCGCCGGGTCGGCCCGGTCGACGTGCTGGCCGAGTCGACGCGTACCGACGTGCTGCTGGTGGCGGTGGGCGCCTTCGGGCTGCTCGGCATGGAGGTGGCGTCCCGGCTGGCCGAGCAGGGCTACGGCGTCACCGTGGTCGACCCGCGCTGGGTGCGTCCGGTCCCGGCCGAGCTTGTCGAGCTGGCCGCCGGGCACCGCCTGGTGGTCACCGTCGAGGACGGCGTCCGGGTCGGCGGTGTCGGTGACGCGCTGGGCCAGGCGATGCGGGACGCCGACGTCCGGGTGCCGCTGCGCGACCTGGGCGTACCGGCCGACTGGCATCCGCACGGCACCCGCGCGCAGATCCTGACCGACCTGCGCCTGACCGCCCAGGACGTGGCCCGGGACGTCACCGGCTGGATCTCCGGCCTGGACGGCGACGCCACCTCGGTCGAGCCGGTCCGCCTGCCGGCCACCGACACCAGCCCGAACTGACCGGACCGACCCCCCCGACCGTTCCCTGAGGGCGGTCACGGCACCGCCGTGACCGCCCTCACCCTTGCTCTCCCCCTCCCCCTGCCCCTCTGCCGCGCCGCGCCCCCGCCCGGTGCTCGGTGATCAAGAGGTTGAGGTCAGCCAGACACCTCCCGCTGACCTGAACCTCTTGATCACCGGGGGCGGCGCGGCGAGAGCAGGGGCGGGGGCGGCGCGGCGAGAGCCGGGGCGGGGCGGCGCGGCGAGAGCCGGGGCGGGGCGGCGGAGGAGGGGAGGGAGCGCGGGGGGTCAGCGGCCGCCGGCGGAGCGGTAGTGGGTCTTCTCGGCGGTGGCGAGGCTGAAGGTCTGCCGGGCGGCGGGCATCGGGACCACGACCAGGCCCGGACGGTCCACCAGTCGGGGGGTGCCGGGCGGCACCGAGAGGGAGGCGTCCCGGTTGCCCCGCCAGGTCAGCACCACCAGGGGCTGCCCCGGCACCGGCAGCACGTACGCCTGGAGCGGGTTGGACCGGTCGGCGGGGGAGACCACCGGGCCGCCCTCGCCCGCCGGCCGGTAGACGACCGCGGTCATCGTCCCCGCATCGGTCTCCCAGGTCAGTTGCTCCAGGTCACCGGGGTCGTCGCCGCCGCCCAGCATCATCTCGCCGACGGCCCGGACGGACACCTTCTCCATCGGCCACGACTCGGGGACCGAACGCGGCGCGTCCCGGTCGCCGATCCGGCGCGGGATGCTCCCGAACGGCCCCTGCTCGTCGGCGAGGACGCAGGTGTCCAACCCGTCCAGCGCCCGCCGACCGGACCCGGTCTCGTCCCGGACCAACGGGTACCTCGGCTCGGCGGTCGCCGTACCCAGGTCGAGCAGTCGATCGGCGGCCCGCCCCCGGGGCAGCGACTCGGTGGCCCGCAGCGTCACCGTCACCGGCGCGGCCCGGCAGTCGGGCACCTTCACCGGGGCGGTGAGCCCGTCGGTCAGCATCAGTGCCCGGCCGTCCGGGCCGAGCAGCCGCTCCACCCGGCCGGAGGTCAGGTAGCGCCGGCCGTCGGGCAGGAACAGCGGGAGCACGTCGGCGTAGACCAGGTAACCCGGGTCGGTGTACTCGCTGGCCCGGGTCACCTGGTAGGAGCCATCGTGGCCGGTGAGCTGGAGCAGCCAGGAGGCGCTCTCCCCGGGCACGTCGGCGGCGACCAGGGCGAGCGGGACGCCGTCGACCTCGCCCGACCAGAGGATGCCGGAGGACGGCAGGTGCACCCGGTCGTCGATCGGCGAGCGCCAGCCGAGCACCGCCGCGGTCACCGCCGCCGTCGCGGTGGCGTCCCCGGCGAGCGCGCCACGGGGCGGCCACACGGCCCGGGTGCCGTCCAGGCTGTCGTAGCCCACCCGCAGCTCCCGGGCCTGACGGTCGGCGACCGGGCCGCAGGCGGCGACGGCCAGCAGCAGGCCGAGCAGCGCGGTGACCGTCGTGCCGCGACGGCGAACCGAAGCCATCTGTACGCCCCCGATCGCGTCGCCGTCGTTGTCGGAAACCCACATGGTACGCAACGCCCGGTGACGCCCCGCACCCGTGCCCCCGACCACCACAAGGGACACCGAAGTGAATTTCGGACTATTTCCCGGCTCCGGTAGACTCCGCCGACTGTGACGTCTGCCGAGCCCCGTGGCGCCTCCGCACCGGCCCCCGACGACTCCGGGGGCTCCGCCCGCGGCACGACGGCCACCGCGACGGCGCCCCCACCCGTGACCCTGACCACCCCCGTCGACCTGCGCGCCAAGGGTGTGCCGGCCCCCGTGGACCGGACGGTCGAGGCGTCGCCGGCCGACGCGCCACCAGCGGGGGCGGCGCCGCTCGGGGCGGCCCCGCGGCGACCGGCCGTCGAGGACGGCCCGGCGGCGGTGGGCGTACCGGAGCGGGGGTCGGCGGACACGGAGGGTGACGGCGCGACGCCGGTTGCCTGGTGGCGGCGCTGGCGCTGGACGGCCCGCCGCAAGGACCTGGTGGTCTACGGCATCTTCCTGGTCGTCGCGCTCTGGGTGACCAGTCGGATCTGGGTCGACCCGGCCGGCCGGGTGGCCTCGCTCTACAGCAGCGACCCGGCGCAGGTGCAGTTCTTCCTGGCCCACTCGGTGCGGGTGGTGCTGCACGGGGAGTTCCCGTTCTACACCGACCAGTTCAACTTCCCCGACGGTGTCAACCTGATGGCCAACACGGCGGTGCTGGCCCTGGGCATCCCGATGGTGCCGGTCACCCTGCTGTTCGGGCCGGCGGTGTCCTTCGTGGTGCTGGTCACCCTCGGCCTCGCCGGCACCGCCGCCGCCTGGTACCACGTGCTGTCCCGGCACCTGGTGCGACGGCGGCTCGCCGCGGCGGTCGGCGGCTGGTTCTGCGGTTTCTCCCCGGCGATGCTCTCGCACGCCAACTGGCACCCCAACATCATCAGCCAGTTCCTGCTGCCGTTCATCGTGTGGCGGGTGATGGTGCTGACCCGCTCGACCCGGCCGCTGCGCGACGGTGTGCTGCTCGCCGTGCTGGTCACCGGCCAGGCCTTCATCAACGAGGAGATCCTGCTCTTCACCGCCCTGGCCTGCGGCGTCTTCCTGATCGCCATGGTGGCCCAGCGGCCGGCGCTCTGGTCGGCGGCGTGGCGTCCGCTGGCCAAGGGGCTGGCCGCGTGCGCGGTGCTGGCCGGGGCGCTGCTGGCGTACCCGCTCTACGTCCAGTTCGCCGGGCCGATGGCGTACCACGGTCTCAGTGACGCGGTGCAGGACTACGGCAACGACATCGCGGCCTTCTTCGCCCCCGGCTCGCCCACCTTCGGCGGCAACGAACGGGCCAACGTCAACCTGGCCCCGAACTACTCCGAGGAGAACGCCTTCTTCGGCTGGAGCCTGTCGCTGATCGCCGTCGGCATCGTGCTCTGGCTGCGCCGCGAACGCCTGGTCCGGGCGCTCGCCGTGACCGGCGCGTTCTTCGCGTTGCTCTCCCTCGGTGAGCAGATCTCCTGGTGGGGGCGGGACCTGGTGACCGGGCCGTGGGAGCTGCTGGTGCGGCTGCCGCTGCTGGACGCGGTGGTGCCCACCCGGTTCGCCCTGATCACCTCCGTGGTGATCGGCATGCTGCTGGCGCTGGCCGTGCAGCGGGCCTGGACGCTGCGCGGCGCGCAGTGGCGGCACGCCAAGACCGTCACGGTGGCCGCCCTGGTGCTGGCGCTGCTGCCGATCGTGCCGATGCCGCTGAAGGTGACCTCCCGCCCGCCGGTGCCGGACTTCATCACCGCCGACCGCTGGCGGGAGTACGTCGGCCCCGGGCAGACCCTGGTGCCGGTGCCCGTGCCCAGCATGGGCAACACCCACGGGATGCGCTGGGCGGCGGCCACCAACCTCGACTTCAAGATCCCGGGCGGCTACTTCCTCGCCCCGCGCAACGGCAACACCGGCGATCCGGGGCGGTTCGGCGGGCGGCCCAGCGGGATCGGGCAGCTGCTCGACGAGGTCGCCACCACCGGGCGGACCACCAAGCTGGACGACCGGCAGCGTCGGCGCAGCCTGGACGAGCTGCGGCACTGGAACGCCGCCGTGCTGGTGCTGCCGCTGCGGCAGCAGAACGCCGAGCCGCTGCGCCGGACCGTCGAGCAGCTCGTCGGCCCCGCCCGCCGGGAACTCGACGTCTGGGTGTGGGACGTCCGACCGCTGTCGGCCCGTACCGCCTGAGCCGGTCTCAGCCGACCGCCGTCGCGGTCGGTGGCGGGTCAGCCGACCGCCGTCGCGGTCGGTGGCGGGTCAGCCGACCGCCCCGGGGTCGGTGGCGGGTCAGCCGACCAGGGGGCGGACGTCCCAGAGCCAGACGTCGTCGACCCGTTGCGCCGGGCCGAGCAGGCCGGTCATCAGGTCCCGCAGCACCGCCTCGCGCGGGTGGGCGCCCAGCACCACCACCGACGCCCGCCAGAACCGCAGGTCCTCCAGCGCCTGCCGGCGGTTCTCCCCGGTCAGCGCGGGCACCGTGCCGGCGTCGATGGTGGCGTAGATCAGGGTGCTGGTGGGCCGGTTCGGCGCGCCGAAGACCCCCTCGCCCAGCTCGTTGGGGCCGATGAAGTAGCCCCCCGGCACCGGGAACTCGTGCCCGGTCAACGCGCTCCAGCGCAGCGTGGACAGGCCGTGCACGTTGCTCGGGATCGGCACCGGGACCAGGGTGCGCCCGGCCGGCACGTACGGTCGCCAGCCGCCGGCGGTGACGAAGTGCGGGGGCAGGTCGATGTGCTGCGCGGGCAGCGGGCGGGGGAACAGCGGCAGCACGGCGAGCGCGATCGCCGCGTACCCGACCGGCCGGACCCACCGGCGGCGGACCGGAGCGGCGGGCAGGGCGGTGCCGGTCCGGGCCGCGGCGGGCACGGCGGTGCCGGTCCCGGTCGCGGCGGTGTCGTCGGCGGCGCTGCGCGGTGCGGGCACCCGGGACCGGCCGACCGCGCCGACGGCGTCCCAGGCCAGCGCGAGCAGGACGCCGACCGCGCCGGTCACCACCAGGGTCAGCCGGGTGGGCATCATCATCTCGACCAGCGGCAGGTCGTCCGGGATGTACGCCCACGGGCCGTCCACGGTGGTCTCCACCCCGTTGAACCGCACCTTCGGACCGATCGCCGCGACGGTGAAGACCAGCACCAGCACCCCGGCGACCCGGGCGGCCAGCGAGCGACGCCAGAGCAGCACCAGGGCGGCCAGCGCGACCAGCACCAGCGGCCAGCCGAACCAGGTGTTCTGCTCGGTCAGGCCGATGGTCTTCTCCACCGCCTCGTCCCCGGCCACGGTGTCCCGGGCGAAGGTGACGAACGCCATCAGGTCCTCGCCCCAGTTGTGGAACACCCCGCCCTGCAATCCCCGGTAGGACTGCGGACCGTTGAACTGGTACCAGATCGGGTACGCGGTGAGCAGCAGCGCCAGTCCGCCGCCCAGTCCCAGCGCGGCCAGGAAACCGCCGACCCGCGCGCGAGCCTCCCGGGGCCGCTGCACCACGTACGCGGCCACCGCCACCAGGCAGGCCAGCGCGGTCAGCAGCAGCATCTCCTCGTTGATGAAGACCTGGTACGCCACCAGCAGGCCCAGCGCCACCCCGTCGCGGCGCCACCGGCCGGGTCGGCCCAGCCGCAGCACCCGGGCCACGATCACCGGCAGCAGGAAGTTGGAGACGAAGTTGGGCTGCCCGTTGGCGTGGTGCACGATGCCCGGGGCGAAACCGAGGAACGCGCCGCCGACGAACGCGCCGGCCCGCGACCGCACCAGGTGCCGGGAGAGCACCCAGTACGAGGTGGCCGCCGTCGCGGCGAGCGCCCCGCCCAGGTAGAGCGCGTAGGTCACCTGCGGGCCGAACAGCAGCGTGACCGGGGCCAGCGGGATGGTCATCCCCAGCAGCGAGGTGTTCGCCATCATGTTCACCCCGTCCGGGGCGTTCTGCCGCGCGCTGAACAGCGGGTTCTCCAGGTGCCGCACCGAGTACGCGCCATGGGTGAACAGCCACTCGAACCAGCTGTGGTCGGTCGGCAGGTGGGACGACACCCGGTGCTGCACGTCCACCCAGTAGTTCAGGCACACCAGAACGCCGATCAGGACATAGGCTCCGATGGCGAGCACGTCGGCCCGGCCCGGCCGTCGGCGTGGCCGCCCCTGCGGGCCGGTCGCGTCGGGCTCGACCGCGTCGGGCGGGGACGTCGGGTTCAACGAGGGATCTACCACCGGCACGGCCACGACGGGCCATCGTACAGGCGGCGGCGGGCCGTTCCGGTGACCCGGTGCGCGGCGATCCGCGTCCACCGGAGGGGTAACGGTCGGCAGGGCGCGGCGGTCGGGAGAGGGTACGCGTGACGGTCATCGATCTGGGTGAGCTCCGCGACGTCGAGCCGGAGCCGTCCGGTGCCGCACCCCGTGCCGTCGGTCGGCCGCTGCGACTCGCCGCAGTGCTGGCGTCCACCCTGCTGGTGCTGGCCGCCGCCGCGCCGGTGGTGCACCGGGCCGCCTTCGTGCTGCCGGCCCCTCTCGGCACGTCGGTCCTGCTGTACGACGGGGAGGTCTTCCTGCACGACCCGACCGGTGACCCGACCGCCCCGGCCCGGTTGAGCGCCTGGACGATCCCCACCTCCCCCGGGGCGCGGCCGGTGCGGCGGTGGCAGACGTCGGTGCCGGTGACCAGCGGTTCCGGGGCGCTGCGCCGGCACGGTGACGTTCTGCTGCTCAGCGGTGCCACCGGTAGGCCGGACGGGAGGCACCGGACGTTCGCCTACGACCGGGGGACCGGCCGGCTGCGGTGGCAGCGGGCGGGCGGTGGCGAGACGGCGGGATCCGGCCTGCTCTTCACCGAGTACGGTCCGCAGGGGCCGCTGACGGTGCACTCCGTCGACGCGGCGACCGGCCGGGACCGCTGGTCGGTGTCGCTGCCGTCGGCGGCCGTGCTCTACCGGAGCGCGGCCGACGGGGTGGACCGGATCGTGACGGTGCGACCTCCCGACACGGTCGAGGTCTGGGACGCCCGGCGCGGGGTAAAGCTCCACGGTGCACAGCTCGACTACGGCGGTACCCCGTCGGACACCGGCTTCGACGTCGTCGGCGACCTGCTGCTCACCGTCCAGCGGAGTTCCGGCCGGCTCACCGCGTACGGCCTCGACGGGCTGGACCGGCGGTGGCAGGTGCCGTCGACGACGCCGGCCTCCTTCGGCCCGTGCGGGCCGCTGCTCTGCGCCTCCGGCCAGGCCGGCGGGATCCGGGCGCTGGATCCGGCGACCGGGCGGACGGTCTGGCAGGACGCGCGGTGGGAGTTCGCCAGTGATCAACGCGGCGGCCGGGCGGTGGTGAGCAGCCTGGGCCGGGGCGGCTGGCATCCGCTGGTGGTGCTCGACGTCGCCTCCGGGCGGCAGGTCGCCGACCTGGGCACCTGGCAGCTGGTCCAGCCGACCACGCCGGACGGGCGGATGCTCGGCTGGCGGCCGGCGGGGGCGGGCCGGATGACGGTCGCCGACGTGGACGTGGCCGCCGCCACGGTCCGGGTGCTCGACGTGCTGCCGACCGTCTCCGGCGACTGCCGGACCGACGCGGGGCTGCTGCTCTGCCGGCTGGTGGACGGCGCGTTCGGGGTCTGGCGGCTGCCCCGGTGACGGTGATCGACCTGGGTGAGGTGGGTCACCCCGACGAGCCGGCGCCCCGCCCGCCGCGCCGCCCCCGGGTCCGGCGGTCGGTCGGCGGTCCGGTGCCCCTCGTCCTGGTCGGCCTGTTCCTGCTGCTCACCGTGGCCGCCGCGGCACCCGGGCCGACCCGGTTGATCGCGGTGCCGGTGCCGGAGGTGCCGGAGCCCAGCCACCTGGTCGTCGGTGACCTGCTGGTGCTCGCCGACCCGTCGGCCCTCGCGCCGGCCGGCAGCCGGCAGCTCATCGCCGTCGACCTGGCCGACGGGCGGATCCGCTGGCAGGTGGCGCTGTCGCCCCGGCACCAACTGCTGGTGCTGGAGCAGGTGGGCGACGACGTGGCGATCACCACCGACCCGGGTGGCGAACCGGTCTCGATGGTGCTCGACCACGCCGACGGGCGGGCCCGTTGGCGGCAGCCCGGCCGGGCGGTGCCCACCCGCGACGGCGGGCTGCTGCTGGAGGACGTCCACGTCGACCGGGCGGTGGTGCGGGGCGTCGACCCGGCGACCGGCGCGGTCCGGTGGACGGTCAGCACCGGGGCGGCCACCGTCGGCCACCGCACCGGGGTACGCGGCGTCGAGGAACTCGTGCTGGTCACCAGCGCCGGCCGGGCCGAGGCGTACGACGTCGGCACCGGTGTGCGCCGTCTCGACTTCCCGGTGCCGCCCGCCCGGGGCGACCACCACCACCTGGCGCAGCCGGTGGGGGACCTGCTGCTGGTCGACGGGGAACCGGGCCGGGTGGTCGCGTACGACCTGGGGACCGGCCGGCGGCGCTGGGACACCGCCGTCCCGGGACCGGGCAGCGGGTACGCCTACGCCTGCGGTGACGCCGTCTGCCTCGACGCGTCGGCCGGCACCCGGGTGCTCGACCCGGCGACCGGCGGGCTGCGGTGGTCGGCCGACCGGTGGACGCCGGTCGGGTCGGTGGGCGACCGGCTGGTCGGTGGCAACGCCGACGGCGGCGGACCACGACTGGCCCTGCTCGACGCGGCGACCGGCCGACCGGTGGCCGAGCTGGGTCCGTGGGAGCTGGTGTACCGGTGGCCGGGCACCGCCCCGCTGTTCGCCATCCGCCCGGCCGCCGGGGGCCGGCAGTTGCTGGCCGAGCTGGACCCCGCCGACGGCACTCTGCGGGTGCGGGACGTGCTGCCCGGCCGGTGGGACACCTGTGGGCATCGCCAGGGTGTGCTGGTCTGCTGGCGGCAACGGGACACCCTCGGGGTGTGGCGGCTCCCCGACTGACGGCACCGCGCCGGCCCTGCGTCCACCCCGCTCGGGGCGGGCTGACGGTGGCCGGGCAGTGGCGTTCCCGGCGGGGGACGGTGGTCCTGCGACCAGCCGTTTGGTCGGCGGCGCTAGGTTGTCGGACAGGTCGGCGAGGAGGTCGGGATGCGGGTGCTGGTGGTCGAGGACGAACGGGCGCTCGCCGACGCGATCGTGCGTGGGCTGCGCAAGCGGGGGATGGCGGTCGACGTCGCGTACGACGGGGACGCCGGTCACGAGGCCGCCTTCGTCACCCGGTACGACGTGGTGGTCCTCGACCGCGACCTGCCCGGGATGCACGGCGACCAGATCTGCGCGGAGCTGGCCGCCTCCGGCACCCTCACCCGGGTGCTGATGCTGACCGCCAGCGACACCGTGGCCGACCGGGTGGCGGGGCTGGGTCTCGGCGCGGACGACTACCTGCCCAAGCCGTTCGCCTTCGACGAGCTGGTGGCCCGGGTGCAGGCGCTGGGCCGCCGGGCCACCCCGGCGGCCCCGCCGGTGCTCCAGGTGGGCGACGTGGTGATCGACCCGGCCCGTCGGGTGGTCACCCGGGCCGGGACGCCGGTCGACCTGACGAACAAGGAGTTCGGTGTGCTCAGCGAGCTGGTCAAGGCGCGCGGCGCGGTGGTCTCCAGCGAGGAGCTGCTGGAACGGGTCTGGGACGCCAACACCGACCCGTTCACCACCATCGTCCGGGTCACCGTGCGGACACTGCGCCGCAAGCTCGGTGATCCGCCGCTGATCGACACGGTGGTCGGCGCCGGCTACCGGGTCGTCGGCCGGTGAGGCCGGGGACCGGGCCGGGGCGCGGAGCCCGCCGGCCGCCCGCCGGGGTCGGTGCCGTGGGTGCGGGGAGCGGGCCGGTGCGGCGGGCCGGGGTGCGCTCGTGAGCCGGCGGTTGCGACCCACCCTGCGGTTGCGGTTGACCCTGCTCAACGGGGTGCTGCTGGTCGGGGCCGGGGCGATCCTGGTGACCCTGGCCTGGTTGCTGGTACGGGACGCGCTGCGCCCGACCGACGAGCTGCGGCCGGGCACCACGGTGCTGCTGGCGGACGGGCGTTCGCTGGACGCCGCGGTGTGGCAGCGTCAACTGGTCGACGCCGCCTCGGACGAGTTGCTGGTCAAGGGTCTGCTGGCGTTGTTGGCGATCAGTGTGGTCGGGGTCGCCGGGGCGTACTGGGTGGCCGGCCGTACCCTGCGGCCGTTGCACCAGGTCACCGCGACCGCGCGCCGGCTCGGCGAAACCACGCTCGACCAGCGGATCGGCTGGTCCGGGCCGGACGACGAGGTGGCCGAGCTGGCCCGGACCTTCGACGCGATGCTGGACCGGATCACCGCCGCGTTCGACGCGCAGAAACGGTTCGTCGCCAACGCCTCGCACGAGCTGCGGACCCCGTTGGCGGTGATGCGTACCGAGATCGACGTCACCCTCAGCGACGACGAGGCGGATGCGGCCGAGTACCGCCGGATGGCCACCGTGGTCCGGGACGCCTCGGAGCGCGCCAACGGCCTGGTGGACGCGCTGCTGGTGCTGGCCCGCAGTGAGGCGCAGGCCGGTCGACGGCTGGCCCGGCGGACGGAGTGTGACCTGGCCACCGGCACCGCCAACGCGTTGTCCGCGATGTCCCGGGAGGTGGAGCGGATCGGGCTGCGGGTGCAGTCCTCGCTGCGACCGGCCCCGGTCACCGGCGACCCGGGCCTGCTGGACCGGCTGGCCGGGAACCTGATCGAGAACGCGGTGCGCTACAACCACCTGCACGGCAAGCTCTGGGTGCGTACCGACACCGACGGGCGTTCCTCCTGGCTGGTGGTGCGCAACACCGGCTTCGAGGTGGACCAGGCCGACGTGCCGGGCCTGTTCGAGCCGTTCCGGCGGGGTGGGCGGGAACGGACCGGGGCCCGGGGTTCCGGGCTGGGGCTGTCGATCGTCCGGGCGGTCTGCGACGCGCACGGTGGGACCGTCCGGGTGGTGGCGCAGAAGGGCGGTGGTCTGGAGGTGACCGTCACCCTGCCCTCGGCCGACCAGGCCCCCGGCTAACCGGCTTGCCGACCGGCCGTCCGCCTGCGACGATTCCCGGGTCGGCCCGGATCCAGGAGCGGAGGTGCGGTTGATGTCCACCATGACCCGTCCCGCGCCCCGCCCCGCCCGCCGCTGACACCGCACGTCCACGGGGCGCGTCCCACTGCTGCGGAGGCAGAACCGTGAGCGTACGAATCCACAACATCAGCATCGACTGCCGGGACACCTATGCCCTGTCCGGCTTCTGGGCGCAGGTCTTCGGGTGTCCCCGCCAGCCCGACGACCTCCCCGGCGACCCGGAGGCCATGCTCCTGCCCGAGGGCGGCCCGGAGGTGCTCTTCCTGGCCGTGCCGGAGGGGAAGACGGTGAAGAACCGGCTGCACCTCGACCTGGAGCCGGTGGACCGGACCCGGGACGAGGAGGTCGAGCGGCTGCTGGCCGTCGGTGCCGTCCACATCGACGACCAGCGTCGGCCAGACGGCACCGGCTGGGTGGTGCTGGCCGATCCGGAGGGCAACGAGTTCTGCGTGCTACGCAGCGCCGCCGAGCGGGCCGCCACGACCGGCTGAGGCCGCCGCCCCCGCCCATCTGCGGGGACGGCACAGGCCCCCGCCCACCGGCGGGCTGACGGCACAGGCCCCCGCCCACCGGCGGGCTGACGGCACAGGCCCCCGCCCACCGGCGGGCTGACGGCACAGGTCCCGGCCCACCGGGCTGACGGCACAGGCCCCGCCCACCGACCGGTGGGCGGGGCCTGTCGGCCGACCGGGGTGGGTCAGCCCTTCTTCTCGATCTGCCCGCGCATCGTGACGAACTCGGACTTCAGGTCGGCGGCCGACTTGTAGTACTGCACGATCAGGCCGACGCTGCCCTTGTCGGCCCAGACGCAGACGCCCAGCGGGACGCCCTCGCTCTTGCCGTCGCCGCACCGGGCGTCGCCACCGAGCGGGCCGGCGTCGACGCCGGCCATGTTGGTGACGTTCAGTTCGGTGGTGATGCCCGCGACGGCGTCGTCCAGCTCCTTCTTCGGGTCGGCCATCACGCCGGACGCGGCGGCGATCATCAGCAGGTCCTGCTTGGTGGGGTCGCCGTAGAAGGCACCGGCGGTGCTCGTCTCGCCCTGCACGGACTTCTTCATCTCGGTGACCAACCCGTCGGCGACCGCCTTCAGGGCCGGGTCGGTGACCTGCGGGCGGCCGGCGAGGGTGGCGGGGGCGGAGACCGTCGTGTTGGCGGCGTCCACCACCTCCTTGACGTCGTCCTTGAGGGCGAAGGCGGCGATGGCGGCACCGCCGAGGCAGAGCACCAGCAGCACCGCGAGCACGATCAGCACGATCTTGCCGGTGGACCGCTTCTTCGCCGGGGCGGCGGGCGGCGGACCCGCGTACTGCGGCACGCCGACGCCGTCCGGCTGCTGCGGTGACGGGTGACCGCCCTGCGGCGTACCGCCGTCCGGAGCGGAGGCGTACGGGCTGGTCGGGGGCTGGGACATCAGGTCTACTCCAGGATTTCGTGGGTGAGGCCGGATGATCTTAGCCAGGGCGACCGACATCCGCCGCTCCACCGGACGCCGCCCGCCGCGCCGTCGCCCGTCGCTCCGCCGGACGCGGGATCAGTCCCGCTTCTCGATCTGGCCCCGGATGGAGGCGAACTCGGACTGCGCCTTGGCCGCCGAGGAGAAGTACATGACGATCATGCCGACGCTGCCGTGGTCGGCCCACACGCAGACGCCGAGCGCGATGCCGGACGCCTTGCCGTCACCGCACTTGGCCACCCCGCCCAGCGGACCGGGCTCGATGGTCGACATCTTGGTGACCGCCAGCGAGGTGCCCAGCCCCTTGACCGCGTCGTCCAGCTCCTGCTCCGGAAGGATGACCGGCCCGGACGCGCCCGCCATCATCACCATGTTGCGGCTGGCCGCGCTGCCGTAGAAGGCGCTCACCGCGCCGGTCTCGTTGCGTACCTCGGACTTCATGTCGCGGACCATCTGGTCGGCGATCCGACGCAGCTCCGGGTCGGTGCTCTTGGCCCGGCCACCGAGGGTGGACGGCGTCACCAGCCGGATCGGGCCGGGGTCGTCGACGTCCTCGGACGGGGTGGGCTCGGGGGTCGGGCTGTCCGTCTCGACGGGGGTGGGGGTCGGGCTGGGCGAGGTCGCCACGGTGGGCGAGGGCGTCGGGTCGGCCTTCTTGTCCTGGTCGTCGCCGAGCGCGACCCAGACGAGACCGCCACCGCCGAGGCAGAGCACCAGCAGACCGACCAGCCCGAGGGTGAGCAGTAGCGGCGCCTTCGACCGCTGCGGGGCCGGGCCGAACGGCGCACCGGCGAAGGCGGGGTACTGCTGCTGCGCCGGATCGGGGTAGCCGCCCGGGTAGCCGGGCTGCGGGGCACCCGGGTAACCGGGCTGCTGTGGGGCGCCCGGGTAGCCGGGCTGCGGGGCTGCGGGGTAACCGGGCTGCGGGGCACCCGGGTAGCCGGACGCCCCGGGGTAGCCGGACGACGGGGCGCCGGGCGGACCCGACTGCGGCACACCGGGGTAGCCGCCGCCCTGGCCCGGATCCGACTGCGGCCAGCCGCCGTACTGCGGGCCGGGGTAGGCCTCGGCCGGGGGCCCGGACTGCGGGTCGACCGGCCACCCGCCGGGCTGGCCGGAGGGGGTCGACGGGTACGGCGTGGTGGGCCAGCCACCGCCCGCCGGCGGGGTGTGCTGGCCGCCGGACGGGGTGGGGGTGTGCGGACCGTCGGACGGGGGCGGGTAGTGACCGGTGGGCGAGCCGTGCTCCGGCTGCCCGGACCAGGGATCGACCGGCGGTGTGGTCATCAGATCAGCTCCAGGCGAGGGTGAGAACGCGTGATCGTAGCCAGCCGGGGCCCGGCCGTGCAGCCCCCCGAGTCTGACGAGGGTACGCAAACGACGATCGCGGTGGCCACGATAGTCCCGGGGGAGGACATCGTCGGCCACCGCGATCGCGGGGGAGCGGGGAGGGTTCAGGCGGGCAGGCCGGCGACCCCGTGGGGCAGGAAACGCCGGCCGGTGACCCGCTCGGCGGTGCCGGTCCGGTCCAGGTAGGGGGTGATCCCGCCCAGGTGGAACGGCCAGCCGGCACCGAGGATCAGGCACAGGTCGATGTCCTGCGCCTCGGCGACGACCCCCTCGTCGAGCATCAGCCGGACCTCCTGCGCCAGGGCGTCGAGCGCGTTCTGTCGCACCTGCTCGCCGGTGAGCGGCCGGTCACCGACCACGAGTAGCTGGGCCACCTCGTCGTTGATCCGGTCTTCGACAACGATCGGTCGGCCCGAGTCGGCGATCCGGCGGAGGTTCTCGCTGACCGGGTACCGGTCCGGGTAGGCGGCGTGCAGGGTGCCGCCCACGTGGTAGGCCACCGCCGGCCCGACCAACTGGAGCAGGGCGAGCGGACGCATCGGCAGGCCCAGCGGGTCCAGCGCGCTGTTCGCCACGTCCAGCGGGGTGCCCGCGTCGACGGCGGCGAACACGGTGCCCAGGAAGCGGGTGAGCAGCCGGTTGACCACGAACGCCGGGGCGTCCTTCACCAGCACCGACGACTTCTTGAGCTGCTTGCCCACGGCGAACGCGGTGGCCAGGGTGGCATCGTCGGTCCGCTCGCCCCGGACGATCTCCAGCAGCGGCAGCACGGCGACCGGGTTGAAGAAGTGGAAGCCGACCAGCCGCTGCGGGTGCTCCAGCTCGGCGGCCATCGCGGTGATCGACAGCGACGAGGTGTTGGTGGCGAGCACCGCCTCCGGCGAGACGATCTTCTCCAGCTCGGCCCAGACCTGCTTCTTGACGTCCAGGTCCTCGAAGACCGCCTCGATGACGAAGTCGGCGTCGGCGAAGGCGGACTTGTCGACCGAGCCGGAGACCAGGCCGTACAGCTTGGCGGCGGTGCCCTTGTCCATCCGGCCCTTGCTGACGGCCTTCTCGATCTGGGTGTGCACGTAGCCGACGCCGGAGTCCACCCGCGACTGGTCCAGGTCGGTCAGGACCACCGGCACCTGGAGACGGCGGGCGAACAGCAGCGCGAGCTGGCTGGCCATCAGGCCGGCACCGACGATGCCGACCTTGGTGACCGGCCGGGCCAGGCCCTTGTCCGGTGCGCCGGCCGGCCGCTTGGCCCGCCGCTGCACCAGGTCGAAGGCGTACAGGCCGCTGCGCAGCTCCTCCGAGAAGATCAGGTCGGCCAGCGCCTCGTCCTCGGCGGCGGTGCCGGTGGCGAAGTCGGCGTCCTTCGCCGTCTCCAGCAGGTCCAGCGCCTTGTACGCGGCCGGGACCGCGCCGTGCAGCCGCTGGTCGAGGGTCTGCCGGGCGAAGTACAGCACGCCCGCCCACATGTCCTTGTCGACCTCGGGGCGGGTGACGGTGACCTCGCCCCGGACCACCCCGGCGGCCCACTCCAGGGAGCGCTCCAGGAAGTCGGCCGGTTCCAGCAGGACGTCGGCGATGCCCAGCTCGGCGGCCTGCTTCGGCTTGAGCATCTTGTTCTGCGTCAGCGGGTTCTGGAGGATCACCTGGGTGGCGGCGGGGATGCCGATCAGGTTGGGCAGCAGTTGGGTGCCGCCCCAACCGGGGACCAGGCCGAGGGAGACCTCGGGCAGGGCCAGCGCCGCCGCGCCGCCGGAGAGCGTCCGGTAGTGGCAGTGCAGGGCCAGCTCCAGGCCGCCGCCCATCGCCGCGCCGTTGACGAAGGCGAAGGTGGGCACGGCGGCGTCCCGGAGCCGGGCGAAGACCCGGTGGCCGAGCCGGCCGATCTCCAGCGCCTGCTCCCGGTCGGCCAGCGCGGGCAGGCTGGTGATGTCCGCGCCGACGCAGAAGATGTACGGCTTGCCGGTGACCGCCACGAAAGCCGGGTCCGCGGCCAGCGCGGCGCTGATCGCCTCGTCGAGGCTGGCCAGCCCGGCCGGGCCGAAGGTGTTCGGCTTGGTGTGGTCGAGGCCGTTGTCCAGGGTGATCAGGGCGGCGGGCCGGTCCAGCCCCGGCACGGTCACCTGACGCAGCAGCGCCCGGGTGACGACCTCGTTCGGTGCGCTGAGGCTCATTTGTCTGCACCCTCCCAGTTGGGGTTCTCCCAGATGACCGTGCCGCCCATGCCGATGCCGATGCACATGGCGGTGAGGCCGTAGCGCACCTCGGGGTGCTCGACGAACTGCCGGGCGAGCTGGGTCATCAGCCGTACGCCGGAGGAGGCGAGCGGGTGACCGATGGCGATCGCGCCGCCCCACGGGTTGACCCGGGGGTCGTCGTCGGCGATGCCGAAGTGGTCGAGGAAGGCGAGCACCTGCACGGCGAACGCCTCGTTCAGCTCGAACAGGCCGATGTCGTCGATGCTCAGGCCGGCGATCCGCAGCGCCTTCTCGGTCGACGGGATCGGGCCGACCCCCATCACCTCGGGCTCGACCCCGACGTAGCCGTACGACACCAGCCGCATGGCGACCGGCAGGCCCAGCTCACGGGCGGTGGCCTCGTCGGCGAGCAGGCTGGCGGTGGCGCCGTCGTTGAGCCCGGCGGCGTTGCCGGCGGTGACCCTGCCGTGCGGGCGGAACGGGGTCTTCAGGGTGGCCAGCTTCTCCAGCGAGGTCTCCCGGGGAGCCTCGTCGGCGGTGGCCAGGCCCCAGCCGCCCTCGTCGTCGCGGATCGCCACCGGCACCAGGTCGGCCTGGAGCCTGCCGTCGGCGTACGCCTTGGCGGTCTTGACCTGCGAGGCGAGCGCGAACGCGTCGGCGCGCTCCTTGGTGACGTGCGGCACCCGGTCGTGCAGGTTCTCCGCGGTGGCCCCCATCACCAGGGCGGACGGGTCGACCAGCTTCTCGGCGACGATTCGCGGGTTGGGGTCGACGCCCTCGCCCATCGGGTGCCGGCCCATGT
The DNA here is from genome assembly GCF_900090265.1 of Micromonospora rifamycinica. NCBI lineage: Bacteria > Bacillati > Actinomycetota > Actinomycetes > Micromonosporales > Micromonosporaceae > Micromonospora > Micromonospora rifamycinica. The sequence continues at coordinate 2,532,280 of NZ_LT607752.1, read as the reverse complement.
GCTCGACGCCACCGGCGATGGCGATGTCGTACGCGCCCATGGCGATGCCCCCGGCGACGGCGGTGACGGCGGTCATCGCGCCGGCGCACATCCGGTCGACGGCGAAGCCCGGGACGGTCTTGGGCAGCCCGGCCAGCAGGGCGGCGGTGCGGCCGATGGTGAGGCCCTGGTCACCGATCTGGGTGGTGGCGGCGACGGCCACCTCCTCGACCCGCTCCGGGGGCAGCTGGGGGTTGCGGCGCAGCAGCTCACGGATGCAGCGGATCACCAGATCGTCGGCGCGGGTGTTGGCGTACATGCCACCCGCCTTGCCGAACGGGGTACGGACACCGTCGACGAAGACGACGTCCCGAACTTCTCGGGGCACTTGGAGCCTCCTTATCGACCACGACCCGGCCGACGCGCCGCGGGGGCGGCGCGGGCCGGGTGAGGGTCGGCCGGCACTGGCGTTTCCCGAGGAATGCTACTCGCCAGTAACCACAGCCGTCACCACCCCCGGTGTGGCCCACCCCACACTCGCGGGCGGGGTGCGCCGGTGGTGGCGGCGCACCCGGGTCGCCGGCGGTGCGGGGCGGTGGCTCAGGCCCGGGGCGCGGGCAGCAGCGCCTCGGCGAGCGCGGGCAGCAGGAGCGAGAGCTGCCACCGGCGCGCGCCGTAGCCGCGCAGCACCTCGGTGACGGTGTCCACGGTGATCTCTTCGGGGGGCTGCCAGGCCAGCCGGCGGACCGAGTCGGGGGTGATCAGGTTCTCCGGGGGGAGCCGGTGCTCACCGGCGACCCGGACCACCACCTCGCGGCAGCGGGCCAGCCGACCGGCCGCCACCGGGTCGCGCTCGGCCCACCGGTGCGGCGGGGGCGGCCCCTCCACCGTCGGGGTGACCGGCAACGCGTCTTCGGTCAGCTGGCGGGCCTCGTCGAGCGCGGTCAACCAGGACCGGGCCAGCCGGCGCACCGACCGGCCGCCGAACCCGGGCAGGGTCAGCAGGGTCTTCTCGTCCTTCGGGTCCAGCTCGGCGGCGGCGATGATCGCCGAGTCGGGGAGCACCCGACCGGGCGCGGCGTCCCGGCGGACGGCGATCTGGTCCCGGGCGTACCACAGCGCCCGGACCCGGGCCTGTGCCCGTGCCCCGCGTACCCGGTGGATGCCGGAGGTCCGCCGCCACGGCTCCGCCCGCACCCGTGGCGGCCGGGCCGACCAGGCGATCAGCGCGGCGAACTCCTCCGCCGCCCACGGGGACTTGCCCTGCGCGTCCAGCTCCGCGTCCAGCGCGTCCCGCAGGTCGACCAGCATCTCCACGTCCAGCGCGGCGTACGTCAGCCACGACTCGGGCAGCGGCCGGGTGGACCAGTCCGCCGCCGAGTGGTGCTTCTCCAGTGTGTAGCCGAGCAGCTGCTCGGTCAGCGCGGCCAGGCCGACCCGCTCGAAGCCGGCCAGCCGGGCGGCCAGCTCGGTGTCGAACAGCCGGCGCGGGCGCAACCCCACCTCGGCCAGGCAGGCGAGATCCTGGCTGGCGGCGTGCAGCACCCACTCGGTGTCACCGATGGCCTCGTCGAGGGTGCTCAGGTCGGGCAGCGGCAACGGGTCGATCAGCGTGGTGCCGGCCCCGGCCCGGCGGAGCTGCACCAGGTAGGCCCGCTGGCTGTAGCGGTAGCCGGAGGCGCGCTCGGCGTCCAGGGCCACCGGACCGGAGCCCGCCGCGAAGCGGGCCACGACCTCTGCCAGCTCGGCGGAGGTCGCCACCGGCTGAGGGGTGCCGTCGCGGGGCGCGGTCAGCGGAACGGGCCCGCCGGTGGGCTGCTCGGTGCCCGGGTCCGCCGGCTCCGTGGGGGCCGGGGGCGGAACGTCTGCCGTGCGGCTTTCGGCGGCCCGACGGCGCAGGGGTGGTTCGTCGGTCACCTGGCAACCCTAGTGCGCCGGGGCGACAAGGTGTGCGCAGCCGGTCCGGTGTGTGTCGTCCCGGTGTCCGGTAGTGGGCCGGACAGCACGGACACCCACCTCGCGCCCGGGACATTCGTTCTGGCCCGGGACGTCCGCCCGGTGCCCGGGACATCTACTTGTGGCCGGGCGTGTCGCACGAGCGGGTGGTCGGGAATCCGGTCCGCCGGACCGTCCCCGGGCGGCGTCGCCCGGCGGCCCGGAGGCGGTCAGGCCGCGCCGGCCGGACGGCGCTCGGAGAGCGCGGTGACCCCGGGCGGCGGCAACCCGGCGGTGGAGGCGAGCAGGGCGCACCAGGCCGACAGGTGGGCGGCCAGGTCGTCGCCGAGCGGCGTCCAGGAGGCCCGGATCTCCACGTCCCCGGCGGCGGGCGGCCCGGCCAACTCGCCGAACCGGGTCGACACCGTCTGGGTGACCGTGCCACCGGCCGCCCGGTACCGGGCCTCGTAGGCCTCCAGCGCGTCGGTGAGCCAGGTCCAGCCGACCCCCGGCAGCAGCGGATCGGCGGCCAGGTCGACCTCCAGCTCGGCGGTCACGTAGGTGACCAGCCGCAGGGTGCCCTGCCAGGCGTCGTGCCCGGCCGGGTCGTGCAGCAGGATCAGCCGTCCGTCGGCCACCTCGTCCTGGTCGCGCAGCACGGTGGCGGAGAGGGCGAACGCGTACGGGGCGAGCCGCTGCGGAGCGCCGACCTCCTCCAGGACGATCTCCTCCCGGGGGGTGACCGACCGCAGGCCGGCGACCGCGCGGGCGAACGTCTCCGGGAGCGCGATCGGGGGGGCCATGACCGGCAGCCTATGCCGCCGCGTCGCCGCCTGCCCGGACGGCACGCCGAAGCGGCAGCCGGTCGACGCGGCTCGACCGCCGACCGGGCGGGGCGCGGGTCACAAAAGGCGGCGCTGCCCGTCCGTGTCGACCGGATGCGTGGCACGATTGCGGTGATGACCATCGACACCACGGGCACTGCCGCCCGAGACGGAGAATCCCGCCGGGGCGGGCCAGCCGACTCGACCTTCGTCCGGGCCTGCCGCCGGGAGTCCGTCGGGCATACCCCGGTCTGGTTCATGCGCCAGGCCGGCCGGTCCCTTCCGGAGTACCGGGAGATCCGGGCCAACGTGGGGATGCTCGACTCCTGTCGCCGGCCGGACCTGGTCGCCGAGATCACCCTGCAACCGGTCCGCCGGCACGGCGTGGACGCGGCGATCCTGTTCAGCGACATCGTCGTCCCGGTCGCCGCGGCCGGCGTCGACCTGGACATCGTCGCCGGGACCGGGCCGGTGGTCGCCGAGCCGGTCCGTACCGCCGAGGACGTGGAACGGATCCACCGGATCGACCGCGCCGACGTGTCCTACGTGGACGAAGCCGTCCGGCTGCTCGTCGCCGAGCTGGGCGACACCCCGCTGATCGGCTTCGCGGGCGCCCCGTTCACCCTGGCCAGCTACCTGGTCGAGGGCGGGCCGTCGCGTACCCACGCCAGGACCAAGGCGATGATGCACGGCCAACCCGAGCTGTGGCACGCGCTCTGCGCCCGGCTCGCCGAGGTGACCCTGGCGTTCCTGCGGGTCCAGGTCGACGCCGGGGTCTCCGCCGTGCAGCTCTTCGACTCGTGGGCCGGCGCGCTGTCCGAGGCCGACTACCGCCGGTTCGTGCTGCCGCACTCCACCACCGTGCTGTCCGGGCTCGCGGGCACCGGGGTGCCCCGGATCCACTTCGGGGTGGGCACCGCCGAGCTGCTCGGCGCGATGGGGGAGGCCGGGGCCGACGTGGTCGGGGTGGACTGGCGTACCCCGCTGGACGTGGCGACCCGCCGGATCGGTCCGGACCGCGCGGTGCAGGGCAACCTCGACCCGACCGTGCTGTTCGCCCCCTGGCCGGTGATCGAGGCCGAGGTCCGGCGGATCGTCGAGCAGGGCCGGGCCGCCCCCGGTCACGTGTTCAACCTCGGTCACGGCGTGCTGCCGGAGACCGACCCCGAGGTGCTGACCCGGGTGGTCGCGCTGGTGCACGAGGTCTCCGCGCACCGGGCCGAGCAGGGCTGAGCGGTGCGGGCACGGCCATGGCGGGTGGCGGTGGTCGGCGGCGGGATCACCGGCCTGGCGGCCGCGGTCCGGCTGCGCGACCGCGCCCCCGCCGGCACCGAGATCACCGTGTACGAGCAGTCCGGCGTGCTCGGTGGCAAGCTGCGCACCGGTGAGCTGGCCGGTCGACCGGTGGAGTTCGGTGCGGAGTCGTTCCTGATGCGGGATCCGGCCGGCGGCGAGTCCGCCGCGGTGACCCTGGTCCGCCGGCTCGGCCTGGCCGGGCGGATCGTCCACCCCACCGTCGGGCAGGCCGCGCTGGTGGTCGACGGGGAGCTGCGCCCGGTGCCGGGCGGCACGCTGGTCGGCGTACCCGGGGATCTGGCGGCGGTGGCGGCGGTCGCCGAGCCCACGGCGGACGCCGACCGCGACGGCGGCCGGCCGCTGCTCGACGCCGACCAGGACGTCTCGGTCGGCGCGCTGGTCCGGGCCCGGTTCGGCGACCAGGTGGTGCAGCGGCTGGTCGACCCGATGCTCGGCGGCGTCTACGCCGGCCGGGCCGACGACCTGTCCCTGGTGACCACCATGCCGGCGCTGGCCCGGACGGCCCGGGTGGAACACACCCTGGTCGGCGCGGTCCGGGCCGCGCAGGCCGCCGCGCCCCGCGCGCCCGGCGCACCGGTCTTCGGCACCCTGGCCGGCGGGCTGGGCACCCTGGTCGAGGCGGCGGCCACGGCCAGCGGTGCGACGATCCGTCGCAACGCGGCGGTCCGTGAGCTGACCCCCACCGGCGACGGCTGGCGGCTCACCGTCGGGCCGACCCGCGACCCCGAGCAGGTCGAGGCGGACGCGGTGCTGCTCACCGTGCCGGCCCGGCCCGCCGCCCGGCTGCTCGCCGGGTTCGCCGCGGCGCAGGCGGCGACCGTCGGCGGGTTGGACTACGCCAGCGTCGCGCTGGTCACCCTGGCGCTGCCCGAGCCGGCCCTGCCCCGGCTCTCCGGCTTCCTGGTGCCGGCCACCGAGGGGCTGCTGATCAAGGCGTCCACCTTCTTCACCACCAAGTGGGGGCACCTGGCCGCGCCGGACGGGCTGGCCCTGGTCCGCGCCTCCGTCGGCCGGTACGGCGAGGAGACCTCGCTCCAGCTCACCGACGACGACCTGCTCGCCACCGTGCACCGGGAGCTGACCCGGGTGCTCGGGGTGGCGCTGCCCGCGCCGGTCGCCGGTCACGTGCAGCGCTGGGGTGGCGCGCTGCCCCAGTACCCGCCCGGCCACACCGACCGGGTGGCCGCCGTCCGGGCGGCGCTGCGCGCGTCGCACCCCACGCTGGCGCTGGCCGGCGCGGGTTTCGACGGGGTCGGCATCCCGGTCTGCGTCCGCTCCGGCGAGAGCGCGGCCGGGGAGATCATCGAAGCACTGGGAGGATCGGGTCCATGACCGAGCAGAGCACCGAGCAGACCAACGCGGCCCGGCTCAGGGAGCTGAACGCCACCGTCCGCTACACCATGTGGTCGGTGTACCGGGCCACCGGTGCGCTGCCGGCGCTGCGGGAGAACGTCACCGGTGAGGTGGAGTCGCTCTTCGAGGAGCTGGCCGGCAAGGACGTGGTGGTCCGGGGCGTGTACGACGTGGCCGGGCTGCGCGCCGACGCGGACGTGATGATCTGGTGGCACTCGTCGTCCAGCGACGCCCTCCAGGACGCCTACCTGCGGTTGCGCCGCACCACCCTAGGCCGGGCGCTGACCCCGGTGTGGTCGCAGTTGGCACTGCACCGGCCGGCGGAGTTCAACAAGAGCCACATCCCGGCGTTCCTCGCCGACGAGGCCCCCCGCCCCTACCTGTGCGTCTACCCCTTCGTCCGCTCCTACGAGTGGTACCTGCTGCCGGATGCGGAGCGGCGGGAGCTGCTGGCCGAGCACGGCAAGATGGCGCGCGGCTACCCGGACGTGCGGGCCAACACGGTGGCCTCGTTCGCTCTCGGCGACTACGAGTGGATGCTCGCCTTCGAGGCCGACGAGCTGCACCGGATCGTCGACCTGATGCGGGACCTGCGCGCCTCCGGAGCGCGCCGGCACGTCCGCGAGGAGGTCCCGTTCTACACCGGCCGGCGTCGCTCGGTCGCCGACATCGTCAACTGCCTGGTCTGACACCTGCCCTGCCCTGCCCTGCCCTGCCCTGCCCTGCCCTGCCCCGCCTTGCCCCGCCCCGCCTTGCCCCGCCCTGCCCTGCCCCGCCCGGTCGGTCGGGTCGCGGTGCCCGGGCGGTCATGATCGTGCCCGATCATGGAAATAGTGGCCTCCCGCCGCGCGGGAGGCCACTATTTCCTTGTTGTTGCGTGTGCTGTGCTGTGCCGACCGGTCAGACGGTCGCGGTGCAGACCGGGGTCGGGCTGGTGCCGCTGGTGCCCGAGGCGAGGAAGCCGAAGGTGGTCTTCCCGCCGGCGGCCAACGCGCCGTTGTAGTTGACGTTGCGGACGGTCACCGCAGACCCGCTGCTGGTCAGCGTGGCGTTCCACGCCTGGCTGATCTGCTGGCCCCCGGAGTACGTCCAGTTCACCGTCCAGCCCTTGATCGCCGAGTTGCCGGCGGTCACGTCCACCTCACCCTGGAACCCGCCGTTCCAGGTGGAGGTCACCCGGTAGGTCGCGGTGCAACCACCGGTCGCCGGCGGCGTGGTCGGCGGGACGGTGGTGGGCGGCGGGGTGGTCGGCGGCGCCGTGGTGGGCGGCGGGGTGGTCGGCGGCGCGGTGGTGGGCGGCGGGGTGGTCGGGTTGGTGCCGCCACCGAAGTCCACGTCACTGCACAGGTAGTACGACTGGTCCAGGTGGCTGGCCTGCCACACGGTGTAGACGATGTGCCGACCGGTACGACCCGGCGCGTTCACCGGGATCTGGATCGACACGCCGCCGGTGTCCTTGTCCCACTGGGAGGCCGGCGTGTTGCCGATCTGCCCGGCCAGCTCCAGGTTGCTCCAGCCCAGGGGCGTGGTCAGCGCGTTGAAGCCCTGCTTGGTCACGTAGACCCGGATGTAGTCGGCCCCGTGGCTGGCCTGGTCGAAGAACTTCAGCCGGAAGCTGTTCGCCACCGACGTGGTCTTCCAGGCGCCGAGGGTGTCCAGGGCGTTGTAGCGGCCGTTCTGCGTGCGGCCGCCGCTGCACAGCTGGCCGTTCGGGATGGCGCCCTGGTGGTTGCCGGCGACACCCTCCCGGAACAGGCCGTTCCAGTTCCACATGGCCTGCGGGTCGGCCTGCCAGGCCTGCCAGCACATCGGGTCCTCGGTGGCCATTCTCGGGTTCTGGAACTCGGCGCCCCAGCGCTCCCAGCAGCTGTAGGCGCGGAACCCGGGGTTCACCACCGCGCCGTGCGCGGACGCCGAGTTGGCCAGGGCGGTGGTGAGCAGCAGCGCGATGATCGCGCCGACGGTGAGCAGCGACCCCGCGATGGCGGTGGGTCGTCTGCGTAGGACGGTGGACATGGAGCCTCCGAGGTGAGGGGTCGGTCGAACGACGCCCGGACGGCCAGGAGTTGCCCCTCCCGTGCCTGCTGTGCGGCTCCCACGACGGCTACTCACGCAGGCTTGCACAAGAAAGAGTTATCCGTCAATGTCAGGGTGAGGGTGGCGGGCCGTCCCCCGGTGCTCCCGTGCGCTCCCGCCCGGTCCTACGCCGCGCCGTCTCGTCCCCCGGTCGTGGACCGGTCAGCTCTCCCGGCGCATCGGCAGGTGCGGGATGCCGTCCTCGACGTACTCCGGCCCGGTCACCGTGAAGCCGTGCCCGGCGTAGAAGCCGGCCAGGTGGGCCTGCGCCGCCAGCACGCACGGCCGGTCGCCGACCAGCCGGAGCGCCTCGGTCATCAACCGGCCGGCGAGACCGCCGCCCCGGGCCGTCGGGGCGACCACCACCCGACCGATCCGCGCGACGCCGCCCGGGTCGGCCAGGATCCGCAGGTACGCCAGGACGACGCCGTCGCGGGCCAGCCAGACGTGCCGGGTGTCCGGCTCGACGTCCCGACCGTCCAGCTCCGGGTACGGGCAGTCCTGCTCCACCACGAACACGTCGATGCGCAACCGCAGCAGGTCGTGGAAGGTGTACGGGTCCAGGTCGGCGAACCGGGCGACCTGGACGTCGACGGGGTGCGGTGCCATCCCGCGATGGTAGGCGGACCCGCTCCGGCAGTCGTGACGGGCTGGCTCGGTCGTGACCGTGACGGGCTGGGGCGGTCGCAACGGGGCTGGCTCGCAACGGGGCTGGCTCGTGACGGGCTGGCTGGGCCGTGACGGGCCGGGTCGGTCGCCCGGTCGGGTCAGGTCAGGCCGGGCGGGCGCCGACGGCGTCGCGGATCTCGGCGCCCAGGGCCTCCACCGCGCGGGCGCAGTGCGCGCAGCAGAAGAACCGGCCGCCGACCTCCACGCCGTGCCCGATGATCTTCACGTCGCAGTGTTCGCAGATCGGCGCGAGCTTGTGCGCCGCGCACTCGAAGGAGTCGAAGGTGTGCACGTCACCGCTGACCGTACGCACCTCGAACGCCATCCAGTAGTCGTTGCCGCAGACCTCACAGGTAGCCACCTGTCGTACCCCCCGATTCGGAACCATTGCCCCCCAGCGTGCGGCAGACGGCGGCAGTCCGGGGCGAAATGCCCCAGGTTGATCGGTTCGGACGGCGTTTCGCCCCGGCGTGTCGGGCGTTGGACCCGGTAGGACGCCTCGACCCCGGGAGGATCACGTGATCAAGCGCAGCAAACTCTTCGGCACCCAGACCCGGGTCACCTTCTGCCTGCCCCGGGACACCCCGCCCGGCCCGGTCAGCGTGGTCGGCTGCTTCAACGACTGGCAGCCGGGCCGGCACGAACTGGTGGCCCGCCGGGACGGCACCCGTACGGTGACCGTCCGGCTCGGCCCCGGCGAGCACCGGTTCCGCTATCTCGGCACCGGGGGTGTCTGGCTCGACGACTCCTCCGCCGACCGGGTGGACGACGAGGGCAGCCTGCTGCTGCTCTGACGCCACCGGCCGGCTCCGCCGTACCCGGTTCGGCCCTGCTGACGGCTCAGCCCTGCTGCGGCTCCAGGCGGATCGACACCGAGTTGACGCAGTGCCGGGTGTCCTTCGGGGTGAAGCCCTCGCCGTGGAAGACGTGCCCCAGGTGGCTGTCGCAGCGGGCGCAGCGGATCTCGGTGCGGACCATCCCGAGGCTGCGGTCCTGGATCTCCTTGACCCGGCCCGGGATGGCGTCGTCGAAGCTCGGCCAGCCGCAGTGCGAGTCGAACTTGGTGTCGCTGGAGAACAGCTCCAGCCCGCAGGCCCGGCAGTGGTAGACGCCGGGGGTCTTCGTGTCGACGTACTCGCCCGTCCAGGGGCGCTCGGTGCCGGCCTCGCGGAGCACCCGGAACTCCTCCGGGGTCAACCGGACCCGCCACTCGTCCTCGGTGCGGGGCAGCTCGTTCTCGTCAAGACTCACCCGTCAACCGTACGTCGGATGTCGGGGGCATCGCATATGGTCGCGCCATGGCGAAGGCGACGGCGACCGAGGTCGAGGTGGCCGGGCGGACGGTCCGGTTGAGCAGCCCGGATCGGGTGATCTTCCCGGAGCGCGGCTTCACCAAGGCCGACGTCTTCCACTACTACCTGGCGGTCGGCGACGGCATCATGCGCGCCCTGGCCGACCGGCCGACCACCCTGCAACGCTTCCCCGACGGCATCGAGGGGGAGGCCTTCTACTCCAAGCGGGTGCCCACCCGGGGGGTGCCGCCGTGGGTGCGGACGGTCGGCATCACCTTCCCCAGCGGGCGGGGTGCCGACGAGCTGCGCCCGACCGACCTCGCCCACGTCGCGTGGGCCGCGCAGATGGGCACCGTGGTGTTCCACCCCTGGCCGGTGCGGGCCGCCGCCGTCGACCACCCCGACGAGCTGCGGGTGGATCTCGATCCGCAGCCCGGCACCGACTTCGCCGACGCGGCCACCGCCGCCGCCGAGCTGCGCGGCATCCTCGCCGAGCTGGGCGTCACCGGCTGGCCGAAGACCTCCGGCGGCCGTGGGCTGCACGTCTACCTGCGGATCGCCCCGCGCTGGACGTTCACCGAGGTCCGCCGGGCCACCATCGCGCTGGCCCGGGAGCTGGAACGGCGTCGCCCCGAGCTGGTCACCACCGCCTGGTGGAAGGAGGAGCGCGGGCAGCGGGTCTTCGTCGACTACAACCAGATGGCCCGGGACCGCACCATCGCCTGCGCGTACTCGCTGCGCGCCAACACCCGGGCCACCGTCTCCACCCCGGTCGGCTGGGACGAGCTGCCCGACGTCGACCCGGACGACTTCGACCTGCGTACGGTGCCGGCCCGGCTGGCCGAGCGGGGTGACCCGCACGCGGGCATCGACGACGTGTCGTTCGACATCACGCCCCTGCTCGACTGGGCGGACCGGGACGCCGCGGACGGGCTGGGCGACCTGCCCTATCCACCGGACCATCCGAAAATGCCCGGGGAGCCGAAACGGGTCCAGCCGAGCCGGGCGAAGCGTCCGGCGGGCGATCCCGCCGACTGAGCCCGGAATGCCGGCGGTCGTCGTTATCCCGACGTGCCGCCAGGGGGTGCGAATCGTGTGCGTACGATGCCACTCCCACGTGTGAAAATTGCTTTCCTCCGCACTCTTTCCGGTACTGATGATTGCGCTCGTACCGTTGTCGCGCCTACGGTCGAATATGAAAGGTGGGCTGCGCGGAAGGTGGCTGCACTCGTATGACCAGGGCATATGCCCTCGGTCAATGGTGGGGTCGACCGGCTCCGACGCATCCGACCGGGCACGCGTACCGGACAGGGGTTTCACCATGGCGGCCACGACGAGGAAAACGCAGCGGATCGGCGGAACCCGGGGCCAGCATTCGGTGATCCTGGAATACCTCAAGATCCTGCCGGCCGTGCTCACCGGGGTGGCGGCGGTGCTCGTCGCGCTCACCGGACTGCTGACCCTGCTCGTCAAATAGCTTCCGGAACCCGGTCGTCCCCACGATCCCCACTCGCGGCCGGTGTGGGCATCCGGTCGGCTTCGGCCTCGGATCGGCATTCCGCTCCAGGGTGGGTTTCAGGTCCCGGAGCGGGTTCCGGTTCGTGTTCCGGGCTCGGGCCCGGGTTGCGGCCCGGGTTCGGACCGTGCTCGTCGGCTGGCGTGGGTGCGCTCGCGGCTCGGGCGGGTGGCCGGGCCGTCCAGGCCAGGAAGCGGTCGAACAGTTCCGTCGGGGACGGGGCCGGGTGCGGGTTGAGCCGCACCAGGTCGGCGGTGGCCTCGAACAACTGGCTGGCCAGGTAGATCGAGAGCGCCACCCGGTCCCGTCGGTACTCCCTGGTCAGTAGTAGTCGGGCGGGTTGGCACGGCCAGGGTGCGGCACACGTCCGGCACCGCCAGAGCGGACGCATCGGCTGGTGGGCGGCCCGGGGCCGTGGCTTCCGGTCATGAACAGGCGAAAGGTTCGGCTTGGTCACCACGCCATCGTCGTGCTGTTCGTTGTCTGTGTCAACAGTCTGCGTAGTTGTCGGAGTCGAGTGGGCTTCATGCTGCCATCGTCAACCTGTGGACCTCGTTGGCGTGTCGGAGATCAGGACGATGCTCGGGAACGTCTCCCGGCAGCGCGCGTCCGTGATCGCCAACCAGCGGAACTTCCCGGAACCCGTAGCCGTGCTGGCGATGGGCAAGGTCTGGCGGAAGGCCGACGTCGAGGCGTGGATCCGCGAGCACCGACCGGAGCTGACGAAGGACTGAGCGGGCCGACTACGACGAGCGACGCGCCGTCACCCGGTAGGTCGGTGACGAGTACCCACTGCCCGGACCGCTCACAGAGGTTCACGATGCTGTCGATCGGTGCGGTCCCCAGGCCGGTTTCCTGTCGTAGCCACCGGGCGGCAGTCCGCCCGTCGGCTTCGGACGCCACCGTGCCGGGGTACCGCAGTGGTGGTCCGCTGCGCAGCACGCCGAGGTCGACGAGTTGCTGCACGTTGTGCAGCCACTGCACCAGAGCGATCTCCAGCCGTTCGGACGATCGGGCGGCCGCGGTGTCGGTCTCTTCGGTCAACAGGGCGGTCCGGTGCGACAGCACCGCTGGTCGGGGCTCGATCAGGTATTCCATGGACACCTTGAGCATGCGGGACAGGCGGGCCAGCTCGACGCCGTCCAGGCGTCGGGTGCCGGCCTCGATCTTGGCGAGCATGGTTCGGTCGAGGCCCACCCCGTCGGCGAGCTCCTGCTGTGACACGCCCATCGACAGGCGGGCCAGCCGTACCTGCTCACCGATGCGACGCCAGTCCTGCTGCTCCCCGGCCATGGTGCGATAATCGCACGTCTCGAGTCGGAGCGGGGCGACGTCGCGGTTTGCCCTCGAGGTGGCCCGGTCAGCGGCCGGCGGCGATCGCCTCGACCGCCTCCTTGGCGGTACGCAGATCCGTGCCGGTCGCCTCCCGGTACGCCTTGATCGCCTTGATCTTGTCGCCCCGGGCCAGGTGTTCCCGCACCCCGGGCAGCGCCGGCCCCCGGTCCACGATGCCGAGATGATCCATGATCAGCCGCTGCCGCCGCTCGATCTCCGTCAGCCGGAACGACACGGCGCCGCGGTCGTCCCGGCGGGGGAACTGCGCCAGCAGGGCCAGCACGAGGGCGACGGTCGACAGGACGAGCGCGGTTTCCATGCCGCCGATCCCACCAGATCACCACCGGCCGGCCAACCAGGGGGCGTCAGAGTAACGATCACGTAACGGGTGCCAACCTTTCCCGTCGGGTCGGCGCTCTTGCTCTCCGTCGGCCCGACCCGGGGCCGGTCCCGGGGAGGCGACACGATGAAGCTGGTGTGGAGGCGGGCCCGCGAGGCCCGCGGCCTGCTGCTCGCGGCGGTGGCCGCCGCGCTGGTCGCGGTCGCCCTGGTCACCGGGCTGGCCGACTACAACCGGCGGGCCGTCGACGCCGGCCAGCGGGCGCTGGTCACCGCCGCCCCCGTCGAGGAACGCAGCCTGCTGGTCAGCGGCTCCGGCGGGCGCGACACGGCCGAGTACGCCGACCGGGACCGGGCCGTCCGGGACGGGTTCCGCACCGCCCTCGCGGGCACTCCGATCCGGGTGGTCGCCGCCCGCTATGGCACCGGCCGGGAACTCACCGGCGACCTCGGCCCCGTCGTCCGCACCGGAACCGACCCGATCTTCGCCACCCTGGCCACCCTGGACGACCTGCCCCGGCACGCCGACCTCGTCGACGGCGGCTGGCCGACCCCCGGGGCCGGCCCGCTCCAGGCCACCCTGCCGGAGAGGGCCGCCGGTGCGCTGGGCCTGAAGGCCGGCGACCGGGTGCCGATGCGCGACCGCAGCGCCGACCGGCGTACCGAGGTGCTGATCTCCGGCACCTGGCGGCCCCGCGACCCGGCCGACCCGTACTGGCGGCTCGCCCCCGGGCTCGGCACCACCGCGGAGGCCGACGCCGCCCACGGGCCGTTCGTGCTCGATCCGGCCGATTTCGCGGCCACCTTCCCCGGCTCGGTCTCCGCCGCCTGGGTGGTCGCCCCCGACCTGGCCGCCGTCGGGGCGGACCGGCTGCCCGCGCTGCGCCGGGCGATCACCACCGCCGCGACCGAGGTCCCCGAGGCGGCCGGGCTGGGCTCCTCCGCGCAGGCGGTGACCGCGCTGGACCGGCTGATCGACCGGATCGGCCGGGCCGACCTGGCCGGCCGCTCGGCCCTGGCCACCCCGCTGCTGCTGATCGTGGTCCTCGGCGGGTACGCGCTGGTGCTGATCGCCGCCCTGCTGCACGAGGACCGCCGCGCCCAGACCGCCCTGCTGCGGGCGAGAGGCGCGGCCCGCCGCCAACTCGCCGGCCTGGCCGCCCGGGAGGCGACCCTGGTGGTCGTCCCGGCCGCCCTGCTCGGGCCGCTGCTCGCCGGTGGGGCGCTGCACCGGCTCGCCGCCGACGGTCCGGTCGACCTGGCCGGCGCCGGCCGTGGCGGGGTCTGGGCGGTGGCGTTGGCCACCGCCGTCGGCTGCCTCGTCGCCATGGTCGCGCCCACCCTGCGGGGCGCGGACAGCTACGTGGGCGACCTGGCCGCCCGGTCCCGGCCCGACCGGACCGGCACGATCAGCCGAGCCGGCCTCGACCTGGCCCTGGTCGCCTTCGCCGTGCTGGCCTGGGTGCAGCTGCGGAGTTACTCCTCCCCGCTGGCCGGTGCCGGCAACGACCTCGGCGTCGACCCGCTGCTGGTGGCCGCCCCGACGCTCGGGGTGCTGGCCGGAGCCGTGGTGGCGCTGCGGCTGCTCCCGCCGGCCACCCGGTTCGCCGAGCGGTTCGTCGACCGGCGACCGTGGACCGCGACCATCTTCGGGATGTGGCAGGCCGGTCGGCGTCCGCACGCCGGACCGGTGCTGCTGCTCGCCCTCGCCGTCGGCGGCAGCACCCTGGCCTGGTCCCTCGTCGCCACCGGGGAACGGTCCCAGACGGACCAGGCCGACCACACCGTCGGCGCGGACCTGCGGCTGGTCGAGCGCACCGGGGTCGCCCCCGTCGACCGGGCCGCCGCGCTCGCCGCGCTGCCCGGAATCGACCGGGCGCTGCCGGCCTGGCGGGACGACGTCCGGGTCGGCCGGGACGACCGGCAGGCCACCGTGCTGGGCCTGGACACCGCGCACGCTGCCGACGTGGTGACGTTCAGCGACCGGCTCGCCGACCGGCCCGCCCGGGAGCTGTTCCCCCCGCTGGCCGCCGCCCGGGGACCGGCCGCCGGGGTGCCGCTGCCGGCCGCCGCCGGCCGCCTCGCCGGTACCGTCCGCACCCCCGTCGCGCAGCCGGTCGGCCCGCACCGGATCGCGGTGGCGGTGCTGCTCACCCGCGACGACGGGCTGGCCTACCGGCTGCCGGCGGCCAGCGCCGGCAGCGACGGGCGGGCCGTCGCGTTCACCGTCGACCTGCCGGCCGGCGGCGGGCTGCGCCTGGTCGGCTTCGAGGCCGACGGCGGGGACGCGGCCGGCAGCGGATACGCGCTCCAGGTACGCGACCTGCGCGCCGTCGGCCCGGACACCCGGTCGACCCCCGTCGCGCTGACCGGCCGGTGGCGGGTGGTCGCCGCCGAACCCGCCGAGCAGAGCACCGTCACGGTCACCGGTGCCGGGCTGACCGCCGACCACCAGGTCGGGCTCGTCGCGGGCGGCCGGTACGCGTTCCAGCCGTCGTCCCGCTTCGCGGTGGTGCCGGACGGCCCGAACGCCGCCGTGCCGGCGCTGATGACCCCGGCCGTGCGGGCCGCGCTCAACGTGCGCCCCGGGGAGACCGTGGTGCTGGCGCTGTCCGGGGTGTCGCTGCCGGTCCGGCTGGTCGGCGAGGTGACCGCGCTGCCCGCCACCGCCGGGGACGGGGTGCTGCTCGACCTGCCCGCCGCGACCGACTGGCTGATCCGCGACTCCGGCACCGTCCGGCCGGTGCCCGAGTGGTGGCTGCGGGTCGACCCCGCCGGCCGGGCCGAGGCGACCCGGGCCGCCGCGGCGCTGCCCGCGGTGACCCTGCTGGACCGCCGGCAGGCCGCCGTGGTGGCCGCCGCCGACCCGTACTGGCAGGGCGCCCGGACGGGGCTGCTCGCCGCCGCCCTCGGCTCGGTGCTGCTCGCCCTGGTCGGCCTGGTGGTGGACGTCTGGGCCACCGCCCGGCACCGGGTCGGCGAGTTCGCGGTGCTGCACACCCTCGGCGCGTCACCCGGGCTGCTGGCGCGGGCGCTGCTCGCCGAGCAGACCTTCCTGGCCGGGATCGGCGTCGGGGTCGGCCTGCTGCTCGGCGCGGCCGTCGGGGCCACCATGGCGCCGCTGGTGGTGCTCACCCCGGCCGCCGGGCGGCCGGTGCCCGAGCCGGTGTTCGCCCTGGCCTGGACCCCGATCGGGGTGACCGTGGCCGGGCTGCTGCTGGCCGCGCTGGCGGGCAGCGCGGTGATGGCCGCCGGCCTGCGGCAGCGGGTCGCCGTCGCCCGGCTGCGCGGCGGGGACGACCGGTGAGGACACCGACGACCGGGCCGCCGCGCCCGGGGGAGGACCAGCGATGAGCATCGGCGCCGTGATCCGCCGGGTACGCGCCCACCGGGGGCAGTTCCTGCTGCTGGCCGTGTTGACAGTGGTGATCGTCCTGCTGGTCGGCGGGGTGCCCAGGGTGGTCAACCGGCTGGCCGAGCAGGGGCTGCGGGAGCACCTCGCCGCCGAGCCCGCCGGCCGCCGCGACCTCACGTACACCGTTCCGCCCTTCCTCGGTGCTCCACCGGCGAGCAGCCAGGCGGGCCAGCTCGACGTGCTCCAGCAGCAGATGCCGGCCGACGTCCGGGCCGCCGTGGCGGACCGCTGGTACACCGCGCAGACCACCGCCGAGCAGGTCACCGGCCCCGACCTGACCCGGGGCGACCACCTGGTGGAGCTGGGCCTGCGCGCCATGCCCGGGATCGAGGCGACGGCCACCCTGGTCGACGGGCACTGGCCGGACGGGTCGGCCGCCGGGGACGCCCCGGTGCAGGTCGTCCTGCCCGCCGACCTCGCCGCCCGGTTCCAGCTCCGGGTCGGCAGCCGGCTCCTGCTCGCCGCCCCCGACCCCGGGAAGCCGGCCGTCCCGCTGACCGTGGTGGGGCTGTTCCGTCCCGTCGACCCGGCCGACGGCAGCTGGGACGCCCTGCCCGCGGTGCTGCAGGTGATCGAGCCGGAGGGGGACGCCGAGCCGTTCGTCCTGGTCGGAGTGGTCGCCATCGGCGCGCTGGACCGGCTGGCCGCCGAGGGGCGGGCGGTGTCGTTCAGCTGGCGGTACCGGCTCGACGCGGCGGCCATCGACGTCCGGCGGATCGACCGGTTCGTCGACGGCGTGCAGCGGCTCGCCCGGGCCGACGCCTTCCCGCAGGTGACCCAGGGGATCGACGTTCCGCTGCGCGCGTTCGACCGGGCGGTCGACTCGGCGCGGACCGTGCTCGCCGTCATCGCCGCCGGGGTGCTGGCCACCCTGGCCGGGCTGGTGGTGCTGGCCGCCGCGTCGGCCGTGCGCCGCCGCCGCACCGAGTTCGTGCTGATCCGCGCCCGGGGCGGCGGGGTCGGCACCGGCCTGCGGCGCAGCCTCGCCGAGTCGCTGCTGGTCGTCCCGCCCGCCGCCGGGCTCGGCTGGCTGCTCGGCACCCTGCTGCCCGGTACGCCGGGCGGCACCGGGCCGCTCGCCGTCGGCGCGACCGTCCTGGTCACCCTGGCGTTGCCGGTGGCGACGCTGACCGTACCGTCCGGGGTCACCGGGCGGCGGGACCTGGGCCGGCTGCGGCCGTCGGCCCGGCGGGCCACCACGGAGGCCGCGCTGGTGCTGCTGGCCGGGCTCGCGGTGGTGCTGCTGCGGCGGCGGGGCCTCACCCCGGGCGAGATCGACCCCCTGCTGGTGTCGGTGCCGGCGCTGGTCGCGGTGGCCGTCTCGGTGCTGGCGCTGCGGCTGTACCCGTGGCCGGTGCGGCTGGCCGGGCGGCTCGCCGCGCGTACCCGGGGAAGTGTGGCCTTCCTGGGCACGGCCCGTGCCGGCCGGGCGGCGGCGGCCACCCCGCTGGTCGTGGTGGTGCTCGCGGTCGCCACCGCCGCGTTCTGCGCCGTGGTCGCCACCGGCATCGAGAGCACCCGGGACGACGTCGCCACCCGGGCCGTGCCGGCGGACGCGCTGATCCGGGGGGACCGGCTCGCCCCCGACACCGGCCCGGCGCTGGAGCGGCTGCCCGGGGTCGTGGCGGTCGCCGGGCTGGCCGACGAGCCGGCGCAGCGGCTGGCCACCGATGCCGACGGCACCGACTCCCGGCTGCGCGACACCAGCGTGCTGCTGGTCGACGGCCCCGGGTTGGACCGCACCGTGCGGGCCGCCGGCCGGGACGTCCCGGTGCCCGGCCCGCTGCGCGACGCCCGACCGGGCGCCGGTCCGCTGCCGGCGGTGGTCTCCCCGGCGGTCGCCGCCGACCTGTCCGCCGCCGGCCTGCGGTCCGCCTTCGTCACCGTGCAGGGCCAGCGGTACGAGTTCACGCCCGCCCGGACCGTCGCCGACTTCCCGCTGGCCCGACCGGACACCGACCGGTACGTGGTGCTGCCCTGGCAGGCGCTGCCCGCACGGAACAGTCCACCGGTGCCCACCGGCTTCCTGCTCGCCGGCGACCGGCTCGACGTGGGGCTGTTGCGTCAGGCCGGGGACGAGGGACAGCAGCGCTACCAGACCGGCGGCGCGGTGACCGGCCGGGAACGGCCCCGGAGCGTGGCGGTGGAGACCTGGTCGCAGACCCGGCTGCGGCTGGGCGGCGGCGGTGCGAACGGGTTGCTGGCGTTCGGATTCACCGCCGGTGCGGTGGCCGGCGGGGTGCTGGCGCTGCTCGCCATCGCCTTCACCGTGCTGTCCGGGGCCCGCGCCCGGGGTGCGGTGCTGTCCCGGCTGCGCACCCTGGGCCTGTCCCGCCGGCAGTGGCGGGGACTGCTGCTGGTGGAGCTGGCCCCGCTGGTCGGGGTGTCGGTGCTGACCGGCGCGCTGGTCGGGGTGTTGCTGCCGGTGCTGCTCACCCCGCTGTTCGGGCTCGCCGCGTTCACCAGCGGCGCGGCGGTACGGGTGGGCTTCGCGCCCGGTCTGGTCGCCGCCACGGTCGGGCTCGGCGCGGTCGCGCTGGGCTTCGCCCTGGCGGTGGAGACCCTGAACAACCGTCGGATGCGCCTCGGCGAGGTGCTCCGGCTCGGAGAGGAGAACTGAGATGACCACGACCGCGGAGAATCCCGTCGTGCCCGACCTGGCGGAGCTGCAGCGCCGGGCGGCCGAACGGGCGGCCGAACGGGCCGGTGGGCAGGACCGGCTGCGGGGGCACATCGTCTGCGACGGCCTGGTCCGGATCTTCAAGACCGAAGGGGTCGAGGTGGTCGCCCTCCAGGGGCTCGACCTGGTGATCGACCGCGGTGAACTGGTGGCGATCGTCGGGGCCTCCGGGTCGGGCAAGTCGACCCTGCTCAACATCCTCTCCGGGCTGGACACCCCCACCGCCGGGATCGCCCGGGTGGCCGACTACGACCTGCTGGCGCTCTCCGCCCGCCGTCGGTTGCGCTACCGGCGGCACACCGTCGGGTTCGTCTGGCAGCAGACCGGCCGGAACCTGCTGCCGTACCTGACCGCCCGGGAGAACGTGGAGCTGCCGATGCGGCTGGCCCGGCGCGGCGGTGGCGGCCCGGCGCGGCGGCGACGGGCCGATGAGCTGCTGGAACTCGTCGGGGTGGGGAGCTGCGCGGACCGGCGTCCCGGCCAGCTCAGCGGCGGTGAGCAGCAGCGCTGCGCGGTGGCGGTGGCGGTGGCCAACGACCCGGAGGTGCTCTTCGCCGACGAGCCGACCGGTGAGCTGGACGAGGCGACCGGTGCCGAGGTCTTCGCGGCGCTGCGCACCATCAACGCCGAGCTGGGCGTGACCGTGGTGGTGGTCACCCACGACCACGCCGTCGCCGACCAGGTCCGCCGGACCGTGGCGATCCGCGACGGCCGGACCGCCTCGGAGGTACGCCGGACCGCGCGGATCGGCGCCGACGGCAGCACCGAGCTGGTCAGCGAGGAGTACGCGGTGCTGGACCGGACCGGCCGGATGCAGCTACCGGCCTCCTTCGTGGCGGCGCTGTCGCTGCGGGACCGGGTCCGCCTCGACCTCGAACCGGACCACGTGCAGGTCCGCCCCGGCGACCGGACGCCGGCGCAGGAGGGGAGTGACGTATGAGCGAGCAGGTTCCCGCCGTCCGGGCCGACACGACGGTCGTCCGGGCCGCCGGGGCGGTCACCGACGAGGTGGTACGGGTCGAGGGGGTGAGCCGGACGTTCGGCCGCGGGCGGCACGCGGTGCACGCCGTCCAGGAGGTGTCCTTCACCGCCGACCGGGGTGAGCTGGTGGCGGTGCGGGGTCGTTCGGGCGCCGGCAAGACCACCCTGCTCAACCTGGTCGGCGGCCTGGACCGGCCGGACAGCGGCCGGGTGCGGGTGGCCGGGCAGGACGTGACCGGTGCCGGTGAGGCCGAGCTGTTGCGGCTGCGCCGGGGGACGGTCGGCTTCGTGTTCCAGACCTTCGGGCTGGTGCCGATCCTGTCGGCGGCCGAGAACGTCGGGGTGCCGTTGCGGCTGGCCCGGGTCGCGGCGGCGGAACGCGAACAGCGGGTGGCCGTGCTGCTGGAGCTGGTCGGTCTGGGCGGTCACGCCCGACAGCGCCCGTACGAGCTGTCCGGTGGGCAACAGCAGCGGGTCGCGGTGGCCCGTGCCCTGGCCAACGAACCCGACCTGCTGATCGCGGACGAGCCCACCGGTCAGCTCGACTCCGAGACCGGCCGGGCGATCATGGACCTGCTCCGCGCGGTGGTACACGCCCGGGGGATGACCGCCCTGGTCGCCACGCACGACCCGGCCCTGATCGAGATGGCCGACCGGACGCTGACCCTGCGCGACGGCCGACTGGTCGACGGCTGACCCGGGGCCGACCGGGCTGTGTCGCCGCAGGCCCGGCGCGGGTCGTCAGAGGGTGAGCTTCATGCCCTCGTGGCTGGCCACGAAGCCGAGGCGCTGGTAGAAGCGGTGCGCCCCGGTGCGGGACTTGTCGGTGGTGAGCTGCACCAATCCGCAGCCCCGCCGACGGGCCTGGTCGACCACCCAGCTCATCATCGTCTCGCCCACCCCCTGACCGCGCAGGTCGGCACGGACCCGGACCGCCTCGACGAGCGCCCGTTCCGTGCCGTGCCGCCCCAGCCCGGGGATGTAGGTGACCTGGAGGCAGCCGACGACCTCACCGGCGCGCTCGGCCACCACCTGCTGGTTGCGCGGGTCGGCGGTGATGTCGGCGAAGGCCCGTTCGTACGCCTCGTCCACCTCCGGGTGCTCGCGTGTCCGGCCGAGCACGTCGTCGGCGAGCAGGGCGAGGATGGTGGGCAGGTCGGCCCGGACCGCCTCGCGGAGGATCACGTCGGTCATGGCCGGCAGCCTGTCACAACGATCCCGGTCGATCGATGGGCGGAGGTGGCGGCCGGAGGGCAGCATGATGCGGCATGGAGCCGTTGTTGTTGCCCTTCCGGTGGGTCTACCGGGGCCTGGTGTACTTCGCCAACTCGCCCCGGACGCTGATCACCTCGTACCTGTTGATGATCGTGGTGGCCGGCGTGATCTACGGCCAGGTGGAGCACCGCAGCGCCGCCGACGCCGTCTGGTGGGCCGTGGTCACCGCCTCCACCGTCGGCTACGGCGACATCTCGCCGACCAGCTGGCAGGGACGTACCCTGGCCGCGTTGCTGATCTCCACCATGGTGCTGCTGGTCATCCCGCTGATCACCGCGCACTTCGCCAGCCGCCTCATCGTCGACGACGACGCGTTCGAGCATGTCGAGCAGGAGGAGCTGAAGAACGACGTACGCCGGATGCGGGCGCTGCTGGAGGAGCTGGCCGCCCGGCAGGGCATCGTGCTGCCTGACCTGCCGCCCGCCCCGGCCCCACCGGACCACGCGACCCTCGTCCGGCAACGGCTGCGCGGCCGCCGCAACCGCCGTTGACCGGCCGTCGCGAGCGTCGCCGATCGGCCGTCGCGACCACCGTCGACCGGGCGATGCGAGCGTCGCCGATCGGCCGCTACGCCCTTCGCCGACCGGTCGGTGCCGGCGGCCCACCGGCCGCGCCGGTCAGCCGGCGGGGCAGCGCAGCCCCTCCCGAGGGACGGTCAGCGAGATCAGGTAGGCGTCCACCGCCGCGGTGATGCAGCTCGTCTGCGGGTACGCGGTGTGTCCCTCGCCCTCCCAGGTGAGCACCCGGCCGACCCCCAGCATGTCGGCCAACCGGGCGGTCTGCTCGTACGGGGTGGCCGGGTCGCCCGTGGTGCCCACCACCACGATCGGCGGCGCCCCGACGGCCGGCCCGGTCGGGTAGGGATCCCGCCCGCCCGGCCACTCGACGCAGCCGAACATCCCCACCGCCAGAGCCGGGCCGAACAGCGGGTACTTCTGCCGCCACTGGGACTGCAGGTCGCGGATCTGCGCGACGGAGGGCTTCTCGGTCTCGTCGGCGCAGTTGACGGCCAGATTGGCGTCGAAGAGGTTGGAGTAGTGCCCGTCCTCGCCCCGCCCGGCGTACGCGTCGGCGAGCTTGAACACCTCGGCCGGGTCGCCCTCGTCGAGCCGGTCGATCGCGCGGGCCAGCTCCTGCCAGCCCGACTCGGTGTAGAGCGAGGAGATCACCGCGTAGAAGACCCAGCCCGAGGTCGCCTCGCGCCCGTCGGCCCCGCGTACCGGGGAGACCTTCGCCTTGTCGATCGCCGAGGTCACCGCGCCCCGGGCGTCCGGGGCGATCGGGCAGCGGGCGGCGTTCGCCGCGCACCACCGGTCGAAGTTGTCGAACGCCCGCTCGAAGCCCCGGGCCTGGCTCTCCGACCCGGCCACCAGCTGCTGCCGCGGGTCGACCGCGCCGTCGAGCACCAGCGCCCGGACCCGCTGCGGGTAGAGCTGGGCGTAGGTCGCGCCGAGCAGGGTGCCGTAGGAGTAGCCGAGGTAGGTGAGCTTGTCGTCGCCGACGGCGGCCCGGACGGCGTCCATGTCCCGGGCGGCCTGCTCGGTGCCGTAGAGCGGGAGCTGGTCGCCGTAGCGGTCGCCGCAGCCCCGGCCGATCCGCCGGTTGAGCGCCTGGTAGCCGTCGAACGACTGCTGGCTGCGCGGGTCGGGGTCGTAGCCGAAGCTGGCGTCCAGGTCGGCGTCGGAGATGCACTTCACCGGGCTGGACCGGGACACCCCGCGCGGATCGAAGCCGACGATGTCGAACCGGTCGGTGACCGCGGTGGGCAGCCCGCCGAACGACGGCCCGAACGACAGGTAGACGGCGGTGTCCACGCCGGACCCGCCCGGCCCGCCCGGATTGATCACCAGGGAGCCGATCCGGTCCCGCTGCTTGCTGGAGCGGACCCGTAGCAGCGCGATCTCGAAGGTCTCGCCGCTGCCCGGCCCGGCGGTCGCCCCCGTCCCGGTGCCCCAGTTGCGGGGCACGGCGATCCGGGCGCACTCGTACCGCATGCCCGGAGCGCCCCGGCCGACCAGGTCGTCGGCGACCTCGGGGCAGGCCCGCCAGGCGGGGGTGTCGCCGGGGGCCGAGGCCGCGGAGTCCTCGGCGCGCGGGGCGAACGCCGGCAGTGTGCACCCGGTGGCGAGCAGCGCGCCCGCGAGCAGCCCGGCCAGGGTGAGCCGGATCCGACGGATCCGGTGGGCAGTGCGGGTCACCAGCGAGCCTCCATGATCGTGTGACAGCCAGGCTACGCCGGGCTGCCGCCCTGCGGCGGCACGGTCGCCGCCGGGTCGCCCCGGAGCACCTGGTCGACGTCGAACCGCACCGGGCGGTCGAGCTGGTCGTAGCGGCAGGAGCGGGGATCGCGGTCGGGCCGCCAGCGGACGAACCGGGCGGTGTGCCGGAACCGGTCGCCCTCCATCGCGTCGTAGCCGACCTCCGTCACCAGCTCGGGCCGCAGCGGCACCCAGTCGAGGTTCTTGGTGCCCGTCCAGCGGCTGACCCCGCCGGGGATGCGCTGGCCGCGTTCGTGGTCGCCGTGCACCCACGGATGCCCGTCGACCCCCTCCCGGTAGGGGGCCAGCTCGTCGAGCAGCTCCTGCCGGCGGGCCATGGTGAACGACGCGCTCACCCCGACGTGGTGCAGCACCCCGTCGTCGTCGTAGAGCCCGAGCAGCAGCGAACCGACCACCGGCCCGGACTTGTGCCAGCGGAACCCGGCGACCACCACGTCGGCGGTACGGGCGTGCTTGACCTTGGCCATCAGTCGCTTGCCCGGCTGGTAGGGCAGGTCGGCCGGCTTGACGATCAACCCGTCCAGCCCGGCCCCCTCGAACACCTCGAACCAGCGCCGGGCCGTCTCGGCGTCGGTGGTGACCTGGGTGACGTGCACCGGCGGCCGGACCCCGGCCAACGCCCGCACCAGGCGTTCCCGGCGGGTCGGGTAGGGCTGGTCGACCAGCGACTCGTCGTCGAGGGCGAGCAGGTCGAAGGCGACGAAGTCGGCCGGGGTGGTCTCGGCGAGCAGCGCGACCCGGGAGGCGGCCGGGTGGATCCGCTGGGCGAGCTGCTCGAAGTCGAGCCGGGGCTGGCCGCCCGGCCCGTCGCGCCGGATCACGATCAACTCGCCGTCGACCGCGCACCGCTCGGGTAGCTGCGCCCGGACCTGCGCCACCACCTCGGGGAAGTAGCGGGTCATCGACTTGCCGCCCCGGCTGGCCAGCTCGACCTCGTCGCCGTCGCGGAACACGATGCAGCGGAAACCGTCCCACTTGGGTTCGTACGTCAGACCGGGGTCGGTGGGCAGGCGGGCCACGCTCCTGGCCAGCATCGGCTCGACCGGGGGGTTGATCGGCAGGTCCACGTCGACCAGTCAACCAGACGCCACCGACAGTGGTGAGCCGGATCACCGTCGGTGCCCGGCCGGCGTGTCCCGTCCGTACCCGCTCGTCCTCCGGCTGCGGGAGGTGTCCGCGCAGCTCGGAGCTACCGTCGCCGGGTGGAGTTGCGGTGTGGATGCTGCGGGCGCTGGCGGGTCACCGTCGAGCTGGTCCGGGGCCGGCACCGGTACCGGCTGGTGCACCGCTACCCGGCCAGTTTCGGCGGCGGCAAGAACGTGCTCGGCGAGGCGGCCACCGTCGCCGAGCTGGTGGCGCTGCTCCACCGGCACACCCCGCTCGACCTGGCCGACCTGCGCGAAACCGGCTGAAGGGTGGACCGGTCACGATCGTTGCGGCAGCCTCGTCATGACCCGGGCGGTGCGGCGGGCGCCGCCGGTGGAGCCACGGAGGCGGCATGCGGTTCGAGACCACGACCGAGATCGACGCGGACATCGACACGGTCTGGGCGGTGCAGACCGACGTCGAGCGCTGGCCGGAGTGGAACGCCTCGGTGCGGACCGCCCGCCGGGGCGAGGCCGGCCCGCTGGCGCTCGGCGCGACCGCCCGGCTGGAGCAGCCCCGGCTCCGTCCGACGTACTGGCGGGTCACCGCGTTCGACCCGCCCCGCTGTTTCGTCTGGGAGTCCACCTCGCCCGGGGTACGCAGCCGGGGCGAACACCGGATCGTGCCGTTGCCCGACGGCCGGGTCCGGGTGGAGCTGGTCCTGGTGCTCACCGGTCCGCTGGCCGGGCTGACCGGCTGGCTCGGCGGCCGGCTGGTGCGCCGCTACCTCCGGCTGGAGGCCGACGGGCTCCGGCGGCGCTGCGAGGCCGGCTGAGTCGCCGGCCGGCCGGGTCGCCGGTCGGCAGCGGCGGCCCTAGGCTGGGGGCGACCCCCAGGGAGGTGGGATGTCCGAGCTGACGTACTCCGAGGTGGGCGCGACCCGACGAGGGCCGCTGCCGGCGGGCTACCACCACCTGCGGCACACCGCCCCGATGCCGCCCGGCAGCTTCATGGTCGCCGCCGAGGCCGTGTTGAGCTGGCGGCTGCACCGGGCGGCCGGGGTGCGGATGCGTACCGACGCGCTGCGGGCCGCGCCCGGCGTGCGGGTCACCCCCGGGCTCGGGGTGGGGCCGCTGCGGGTGTGGGGGCCGTGCGAGGTGGTCTGGACGGTCGAGGGCGACCGGGAGGCCGGCTTCGGCTACGGCACCCTGCCCGGCCATCCGGAACGCGGCGAGGAGGCGTTCCTGGTCCGCTGCGACGTCGAGGGCGGGGTCAGCTTCGAGGTCACCGCGTTCAGCCGCCCGGACCGGTGGTACCTGGCCGCCGCCGGCCCGGCCGGTCGCGCCGTCCAGCACGGGTACGCCCACCGGCTGGCCCGCACCCTGCGCCGGCTCTGCCGGTGACCCGTCACCGGCCCCGCCGGTAGCCGCCCGGCCCGGCTCCGCCGGTGGCCGCTCCGACCGGACCCACCGGCTGCCGGCCCGGGCCGGCCCGGAGCGGTGGGGGAGACCGGGGTCAGAAGCGGGCGAAGGAGCGGACCGGCATCCGGGGACCGAACCGGGGTGCCTGGATGCCGGCGGCGGCCAGCAGCAGGCAGACCCGGCCCCGGTGCCCCCGGAACGGGGCGAGCAGGGCGAGCATCCGGGCGTCGTCGCCCCGGGCCTCCCCGGCGAGCGCCCAGGCCACCGTGTTCGGCACGTGGTAGTCGCCGACGCTGACCGCGTCCGGGTCGCCGTACCCGATCCGGACCACCTCGGCGGCGGTCCACGGGCCGATGCCGGGGATCGCGGTGAGCCGCCGGGTCGCCTCGGCGCTGTCGGCGCAGCGTTCCAGCCGGTCGGCCAGGGCGGCGGCCCGGCGTAGCGTGTCGGCCCGGCGCTGCTCCACCCCGAACCGGTGGAACACCCAGTACGGTGTCGCCGCCACGCTGGCCGCGTCGGGCGGCAGCAGCAGCGGCCCGAACGGTCCGGGAGCCGGCTCGGCGAAGTGTCGTACGGTCGCCGCGTACGCCCGGTAGGCCTCCTGGCCGGTGACCTTCTGTTCGAAGACCGCCCGGAGCACCCGGGGGAAGAGCTGACCGGTGGCGGGCATCCGCAGTCCCCGGTGCCGGGCGGCCAGCTCGGCCACCACCGGGTGCGCGGCGGCCAGCTCGGCGAACCCGGTCAGGTCGTCGCGCAGACCGGCGATCGCGTCGGCCCGTTCGACCACCCAGTCGGCGCCCGGCCCGTGGCCCTCGGCGATCAGCTCCCCGCCCTCGGGGCGCAGGGTCAGGGTGGCCGCCCCGGCGGGGGTGCGGGTGGCCCACCAGAGGGTGCCGGCGGCGATCCGCGCACACGGGTCGTACGGGCTGAAGGTGAGCGCCCGGACGGAGGCGGTGAGCCGGTAGTCGGCCGGCGGTCGCAGCACCCGGCGTGCCGCCGGCTCGTCCCAGGTCACCCCGACACTGTGCCATGCTCCGGGCCGGCACCGGCCCTGCCCCGGCCGGTGTCCCGTGCCCGCCGGGGCAGGGCCGACCGGAGCGGGCCGACCGGGGTGCGGCGACCGGGGCGGAAACGGACGACACCGCCGACGCCCTGCACGTCGGCGGTGTCTCCGTCCCGGGACGGACCGGTCGCCCGAGCGACCGTTGGGTGCGGGGTTGGGGGGACCTTCGGTGCCGCGCCCGCTGGCGTGTGGCGCGGCACCGCCCACGTCCGCTCCGGGGGCTGGTGGGGGAGGTTCCGGCAGGTGGTGCCGCGACGCCGGCCGGTGGGCCGGCGTCGCGGCCGGACCGTACGGACGCTGCCGGTACGTCGACGGTCCCGTTTCGTGACGGTGGCCGGTCACGCCCTCCCCGGCTGCGACCGGCCACCGTGTCTCGGCTGACTACCGGATCAGTAGGTGTAGTCCCCGCCGCCACTCGAGTCACCGGCCGCCGGCGGGGCGACCGCCTTCGGGGTGCCGGTCGGCAGGCAGGTCAGGTTCTTCTTGCCGTTCGGGTCGACCACGAACCAGGTGCCACCGACGCCCTGGCCCTTCCACTGCCCGGCCTTCTTGTCGCCGATGTAGCGGTAGACCGGCCAGCCACCGATGGTGATCTGACGGGTGCCGTCCTGGCGGGTGACGGTGCCGACCTTGTCGTCGGAGACGCCCTGGAGCTGCGGGTTGCCGTCGGTCAGCGCGGGCGGCCAGACCTGGGCGCACTTGTCGACGCAGTTCGACGACGGCGGATCGTCGGAGTCCTTGTCGAAGCGGTAGAGGATGAAGCCCTCCTGGTCCACCACGACCTTGCCCATCCGGGCGATCTTCTTCCCGACGAGCTGGTCGGTCAACTGGACGTTGGCCGGCGGCGGCGCCTGGTCGGCGGCGGGGGCACCCGAGGCGCCGGGTGCGCCGGGCGAGGCCGAGGTGTCCGGCTCGACCGACGCGGTGGGCTCGGCCGCGGCGACGGCGACCGGCTCGGCGACGCTGGAGTTCGCCCCGTCGTAACCTGCGGGAGCGCAGGCCGTAAGTGCGACCACCGCGCTCGCGACGATGACGGTCGTCCGCTTGATCTTTGCCACGTGCCCTCCTCATTCTTGGCGGTTCACCGAGTAGTACGGAGCGTCCACTGTCAAGGTTGAACAATCGACAGTGGGCCATTTCACATTTGACTCGTTGAACCGTTCCGGCGGGCCGTACGTATGCGCCAGCAGAGGCGGTCCCCGGGCCGGAAACGCGAAACGGCGTCCCACCCGGACCGGGTGGGACGCCGTTTCGGCGGTCGTCGACTCAGGGGACGACGGTGACCAGCGGGCTCGCCACGCCGTTGGCGTCCACCGACTGCACCTGCAACTTCGCGATCTCCCCCCGGGGCGCCGAGGTGGACGCCTCCAGCTGGAGATTCTGCGGGTTGGCGGTGGTGCCGTAACCCGTCCCCGGCACCGCCCAGGTCGAGATCACCTCGGTGGTGTCGTTCTTGCGGATCACCACCAGCCGACAGGTACGCGGACCGGGCAGCCGGGTCAGGTTGAACCCGATCCAGGTGCCGTACTCCTTGCTGTCCAGCCACATGGTGGCCTTCACCCCGGTGCTGCCGTCGGTGGCGTCGAACTGGTCGCCCTCGATCTCGGTGCCACCCACCGCCGGACCCGTCCGGGTCGGCTGCGGGCTCGCCGGCCCGTCCACCGGCGCGGAACGGCTCGGCTCGGCGATCACCGGGCCGTCACCGCCGCCCGTACCGCCGAAGGTGGCCACCCCGACACCGCTGAGCGCGCCGACCGCCACCACCGCGGCGGCCATCGACAGCACCTGCCGGAACCGCGCCTTGCGCCGGTGGGTGCGGACCGCGACCAGGGTACGGTCCAGCAGCCGCGGATCCGTCGCGGTCTGCTCCATCGCCATCATCGTCTCGCCGTCGATGTCGGAGAGCAGCCCCACCACCGGGACCATCGTCTCCAACTCGGCGGCGCAGGCCCAGCAGGTCGCGAGGTGTTCCTCGAACCGTTCGGTGTCCTGCACGTCCAGGACGCCGAGCGCGTACGCGGCGACGTCCATGTGATCGGCCCGGCTCATTCCGTCACCCCCCTCTCCTGTAGGGCCGTGCGCAGTGCGCGCAGCGCGTAGTAGACCCGCGACTTGGCGGTGCCCAGCGGCAGGCCCAGCTCCTCGGCCGCCTCCGGCACCGTCCGACCACGGAAGTACGTCGCCACCAGGATCTCCCGGTGCGACTGGCTCAACGTGCGCAGGGCGTCCGCCACCGTCATCGTGCGCAGCACCCGGTCGGTGCTGTCCGCCTCGGCGAACGCCGTCAGATCCCGGTCGTACGTCTCCGGTGGGCGGGCCTGCTCGCTGCGGTGCTCGTCGATGGCGATCCGCCGGGCCACCGTGACCAGCCAGGGCCGCAGCGAACCCTGACCCTGCACCCCCAGCCGGTGCGCGTTGCGCCAGGCCCGCAGCAGCGTCTCCTGGACGATGTCCTCGGCGCGTTGCCGGTCACCACCGGTCAACCGCATCACGAACATCAGCAACGGGCCGGCGTGCTCAGCGTAGAGCAACCGGACCAGCTGGTCGGAGTGGCTCGCCTCCGGCGTGGTGGCCGGGGCCTGGTGCCGTCCGGGCGCCGGTCGCGGAGTCACCGGGCCATTCTGGCGATCGGTGGGGCCGGCGTCGACCCCCCGGCTGGACCTCGACGCACGCGACTGCGGCTGCGCCCGGGCGAACATCCACCCTGGCCTGACCAGTTCTCCGTGCAAGCCGGCCGCGACCGCACTCATCCAGACCTCCTGCTGTCCACCGACATCAGCGGGCCCACGGGGAGGGCGCCGTCCGTTGATACGGACCGCTCTTGCCGGCGGATCAACGGCGGACCGAAAAAATTCCGGGCGGGGGCGGCGTCGAGCCGGTGGCGTCCGCGTCGGTTACCACCGCCGCGCCGGCCACGAACCGGTCCAGCTCGTCGCCGGCCAGCACCCGGCCCGGGAACCAGTCCCCGGCCGCCCGCCGGGTCAGCTCCGGCACCGGTGGCTCCACCCGCCCCGCCATCAGCACCAGGTTGCCGTGCCGCCGCCCGCGCAGCACGGCCGCGTCACCGACCAGCGCGGCCCGAGGGAGCACCGAACGGACGGTCGCCACCTGGGCGCGGCTGTGCCGCAACGGCGGCCCGTCGGCCAGGTTGGCCAGGTACCAGCCGGTGGGGGAGAGCACCCGGGCCACCTGCCCGGCGTACTCCGCGCTGGTCAGGTGCGCGGGGGTACGCGCACCGGCGAAGACGTCGGCGACCACCACGTCGTACCCGGCGTCCCGGCTCGACTCCAGGGTGACGCGGGCGTCGGCGACCCGCACCCGCAGCCGGGGGTCGGCCGGCCAGGGCAGTTCCCGGCGGACCAGCTCCACCAGCGCGCCGTCCACCTCGACGACCCGTTGCGTCGACCCCGGGCGGGTGGCCTGGACGTACCGGGGCAGGGTCAGCGCGCCACCGCCCAGGTGCAGCACCCGCAGGGGGGCGCCGGGCGGGGCGATCAGGTCCAGCGCCGCGCCGAGCCGCCGGACGTACTCGAACTCCAGGTGCGTCGGGTCGGCCAGATCCACGTGTGACTGCGGGGCGTCGTCGAGCAGCAGCGTCCACGACCTGGGCCGGTCCGCATCCGGCACCAGCTCGGCCCGGCCGGTGTCCACCGGCACCACGATCCGGTCGTCGCCACGGCGGCGGCCCATCAGCAGCCTCCCCGGTGACCGTGACCCGACGACGTCGCACGATCATGACGCATCAGCGTGCCGCCCCACCGCTGCGGGTGGCCGTGGTCAACGCCCGGTGCAACAGTCGGGCGTCGCCCAGCAACCCGCGCAGCCGCCGCTCCAACCCGGCGATCGGCACCAGGTTCTGCGGTGCCCGCGGGTCCTTGTACGGCGAGGAGGCGAACCGGGGCAGGGTGACCAGGGACAGGTCGGCCAGCGCGATCGCCTCGGGTGGCGGCAGGTCGGGCGAGCACTCCAGCCGGACGATGCCGGCCCACGGGGAGCCCGCCGCCACCGGCAGCCGCAGGTACCACGACCAGCCGCCCCAGCTGGTGCCCAGCCGGAACACCGGGGACCGCTGCCCGGAGCCCAGAGCGGTGACCACGGCGGTGAGCCGGGCGTCGAGGTACTGGCTGTGCTGGGTCTTGATGTACCCCAGGGTGCGCGGCAACTGCCGGCGGGCCCGCAGTGGACCGTCCACCACCAGCAGGTCCCCGTCGGTGCGGACCGCGTCGGAGACGGCCACCTCCAACGCGGTCAGCGGGGCCTGCACCGCCGCCGGCAGTTTGCTCAGCTCACCGGTGCCGCCGACCCGGTGCACCGGGTAGCGCACCTGCCCGCACCGCACCTCCTGCGCCGACGGGCTGGCGGTGAACAGGCCCCGGCCCACCCGCGCCCCGGCCAGCTCCGCCGCGCCGCGTTCCAGGTCGCAGCGGACCACCCCGGCCGCGTACGAGGCGGCGATCCCCGGGTACGAGGCACCGTCCTCCTCGGCCGTCCACACGCTGGCGTCGATCCGGCGCACCCCGTCGACGAGCAGCACCACGTCCGGGGCGGCCAGCCCGGGGCGCGGACCGATCGCCCGCCAGTCCGCCGCCGGCAGCTCCACCTCGGCGTCGACCTGGGTGCTGCTCGGTGCCGCCGGCCCACCCGGGGTCGCCTCGAACGACGCCCCGTAGGACGGATCCCAGGCGTCCACGAAGAGCTGTGGCCCGGTCACGTCACCGCCCCGCTCACCGGTCGGTCCGTTCGTTCGCGAACTGCGGGGCTCCGCTGCGCTGCACTCCTCGCGCTCACCGGTCGGTCCGTTCGTTCGCGAACTGCGGGGCTCCGCTGCGCTGCACTCCTCGCGCTCACCGGTCGGTCCGTTCGTTCGCGAACTGCGGGGCTCCGCTGCGCTGCACTCCTCGCGCTCACCGGTCGGTCCGTTCGTTCGCGAACTGCGGGGCTCCGCTGCGCTGCACTCCTCGCGCTCACCGGCCGGTCCGTTCGATGTGGGCCGTGCGGGCGTCCTTGCGGACCTCGAAGCGCACCGGGATCCGTTCGGCCAGCGCCGGCACGTGGGTGACCACGCCGACCATCCGGTCACCCCGGGCGGCCAGGCTCTCCAGGGTGGCGGCGACGATGTCCAGAGTGGCCGCGTCGAGGGTGCCGAACCCCTCGTCCAGCACGATCGACTCCAGGCTGGCCGCCGTGGTGGACATCCCGGCGAGCTGCTCGGACAGGGCCAGCGCCAGGGCCAGCGACGCCTGGAAGGTCTCCCCGCCGGACAGCGTCCGCACCCCCCGGCGCAGCCCCGCGTCATGATGGTCGACGACGAAGAACTCGCCCTTGTCGTGGACCAGGTCGTACTGCCCCTGGGACAGCTCCCGCAGGATCCGGGAGGCTCCGTCGACCAGCAGGTCCAGCGCCTCGGCCAGCAGCCACCGCTCGAAGTTGTTGGCCCGCAGGTGCCCGGCCAGCGCCCGCGCGGTACGCGCCTGCCGCTCGTGTTCGGCGTGCTGTTCCCGGAGCTGGTGCGCCTGCGCACGGCGTTCGGTGATCCGCCGCAGGTCGGCCTCGGCCCGCTCGGCGGCCACCGCGACCGCCTGCGCCGGGTCGTCGGCGGGGCGCAGCCCGGCGGCGTCGAGCAGGTCACCGAGGCGTTCCTCGACCGCCCCGGCGGCCGACTGCGCCGCGTGCACCGCGTCGACCAGCCCGTCCCGCTCGGCCTGCCGTCGCCGGGCCTGCGCGCCGGCCCAGTCGACCAGGGTCGTCCAGGCGTCGGCCACGTCGTCCCGGTCGGCGGCCGGCGGAGCGAACCGGGCCAGCGCGTCCCGGGCGCTGTCGAAGTCCCGCCAGGCGGCCCGCAGCCGCTCCTCGGCGGCGTCCGCCGCCCCCCGGGCCCGGCGGGCGGCGTCCCGCCCGGTGCGTACCGCCGCCGCGGCCTCGTCCAACGCCTGCCGCAGCCGGGCGTGCTCGGCGAGCTGCCCGCGCAGGGTGGCCGGGGTGGCCGCGCCGGCGAGCTGGCCGGTCAGCTCGGTCAGCCGGCCGCGCAACTGGTCGTGCTGGGTGCGGATCCGCACCAGCGTCCGGTCCCGCTCGCGGGCCGCCGCGTCCCGCTCGTCGACCAGCGCCTGGGCGGCCTTGCTGGCCGCGCGGGCCGCCTTGCCGGCGGCGGTCGCCGCGGCCACCGCCGAGCCGGCCGGCACCGCCGGCACCCGGGGCACCGGCTGCTCGCAGACCGGGCAGGTCGCGCCGTCGACCAGGTGCGCCCGCAACGCGACCGCCTGGTCGGTGGCCTTGGCCTCCTCGTGCGCCCGGAACGCCGCCTCCAACTCGGCCTCGGCCCGCACCGCCGCCTCCCGGGCCGCACCGAGCGCCGCCACCGCCCGGTCGTGGTCGGCCTGGGCCGCGTCCAGCGCCGCCCGGACGGTGTCCGCCTCGCCGGTCAACCGCTCCGCGTCGGCGTACGCCCGCAGCAGCAGCCGCAGCGCGCTCTCGTCACCCGCGCCGGCCAGCTCACCGCGGAGCTTCTCCTCCTGCTCCTCGGCCAGCGCCACCGCGCGGCCCGCCCCGTCGACCGCCTCCCGGGCGGCGCTCACCGCGTGGGCCACCTCGGCCACCCCGGCCGGGGCGCGCACCCCGGCCAGCCCGGCCAGGTCGGCGTCGAGCGCGGCCAGCGTCGCCGTGGCCTCGCGCGCCGCCGCCCGGGCCCGGTCCCGCTCCGGTACGGCCGCCGCGACCGCCCCGGACAGCTCCCGGATCCGGTCGACCCGGGCGGACGCGGCGGCCAGCGTCGCGTCGTCGACGTCGGTCAACCCGTCGAGCACCCGGGCGACCGCCGTCAGCTTCGCCTCGGCCTGCCCGGCCCGCTCGGTGGCCCGCTTCTGCACGTCCTCGTAGACCCCGAGGCCGAGCAGGTTGACCAGGATCTGCTGCCGGGTGGCCGGCTTGGCGTGCAGGAAGTCGGCGAACTGCCCCTGCGGCAGCACCACGCAGGAGGTGAACTGCTCGTACGGCAGCCCGACCGCGTCCAGCACGGCCGGCTCCATCTCGGCCGGTGTGCCGGCGAGCACCTCGCCCAGGTCCTCCGGGCTGAGCCCGGTGTCCAGCTTGGTGATGTCGAACCCGGGCGGCATCAGCTGCAAGCCGGCGTTGGCGGTCTTGACCGCGCCCCGGCCGTCCCGGCGGACCACCCGGGTCGCCACGTACCGGTCGCCGGCCGACTCGAAGACCAGCCGGACCCGGGCCTCCACCGCCGAGGGGGCCAGCGCGTTGGCCAGCCCCCGGGCACCGCCCCAGCGGGGCACCGAGCCGTAGAGGACGAAGCAGATCGCGTCCAGCACCGTCGACTTGCCCGAGCCGGTCGGCCCGACCAGGGCGAAGAAGTCGGCGTCGGTGAAGTCGACGGTGGTCTCGTCGCGGAAGACGGTGAAGCCGGCCAGGTCCAGCCGCATCGGTCGCATCAGCGCTCCACCTCCTCCAGCAGCTCGTCGAAGAGGTCGCGGACCCCGTCGTCGTCGTGGCCCCGGCTGCCCAGGTAGTCGGCGAACAGCTCGCGGGGGGAGCGGCCGGCCCGCTGGGCGACCCGGGTGCCACTGCCCGGGGCGGGCAGCAGTTCCGGGTCGATCCGGATCTCCAGTGCGCGGGGGAACAGCTCCTGCACCTCCTCCCGCAGGCCGGCCCGGGGCTGCTCGCGGACGAACACCCGCAGCCAGCCCTCCGGCGGGGTCGCCTCGGCGAGCTGGGCGAGGGTGCCGCGGACCGTGCGCAGCGGCACCGCCGCCGCCACCGGCACCTCCCGGATCCGGGCGGCCGAGGTCGCGCTCACCTCGACCAGGGTCACCGAGCAGACGTTCTCCTGCTCGCCGAAGTCGACGGCGAGCGGGCTGCCGCTGTAGCGGACCGGGCACGGGCCGATCACCCGCTGCGACCGGTGCAGGTGGCCGAGGGCCACGTAGTGCGCGGTGCCCGGGAAGACCGAGGCCGGCACCGCGTACCCGAGGACGGTGTGCGCGTCCCGCTCGCCGCCGCCGGTGCTCGCGCCGACCACGGTGAGGTGGGCGGTGACCAGGTGCACCCGGTCCGGCTCGGTGAAGCCCTCGGTCAGCTTCGCCAGCACCCGGCCGAGGTGGTCGGCGTACGTCTGGGTGGCCTCGGCGGCGGTCAGCTCGTACATCTCCACCGCGCGGACGGCGTACCGCTGGGAGAGGAAGGGCAGCGCGGCGAGCTGCCAGCGTTCCCCCTCGGCGGTCACGCCGTCGATGACGTGCTCGGCCGGGTTCTCCCGGACCGCGCCGCGGAGGACGATGCCGGCCGCCTCCGCCCAGGGGCGCAGCGCGTCGAGGGCCTGTCCGTTGTCGTGGTTGCCGCCGATCGCCACCACGTCCGCCCCGGTCCGCCGCAGCGCGGTCAGCGCCCGGGTGACCAGCCGGGTGGCCTCCGGGCCGGGGGCGGCCGTGTCGTAGAGGTCACCGGCGACGATGACCAGGTCGGGGCGTTCGGCGTGGGCGATCTCGATCACCCCGGCCAGCACCTGTTTGTGCTCCTCGGCCCGGGACTGCCCCTTGAGCACCTTGCCGACGTGCCAGTCGGAGGTGTGCAGGATCTTCATGGCTGCCAGCCCCCTAGAACGGGATGTCGTCGTCGACGCCACCGGAGCCGACCACGGCGAACGGGTCGATCGAGCCGGTGATCGAACGCAGCGTCTCCGACGGGGCCCGCCCGGCCTCGGAGACCCGGGTCGCCCAGGCCGGGAAGGGGAACTCCAGGCAGAGCGGGACCGGGATGTCCGGCTGGTTGACGAACATCGTGCCCGGCTTGGCCAGCAGGGCGCGTTGCCGCTGGGCCGGCGGCAGGAAGCCGTACTCGGGGCGGGACGCCTCGGCCGGGTCGAGCCGCCCCACCACCCGGATCGCCGAGTTAGTGACGATCCGGCGCTCCACCTCGCTCGCGGTCTGCTGCGCGCCGACCAGGATCACCCCGAGCGAGCGGCCCCGCTCGGCGATGTCGAGCAGCACCTCCTTGATCGGGGAGGAGCCCTCCCGGGGGGCGTACTTGTTCAGCTCGTCGAGGACGACGAAGAGCAGCGGCTTGGCGGTGCCCGCCTTCTCCTTGCGCTCGAACTCGCCGCGCAGCGTCACACCGACCACGAAGCGCTGCGCGCGGTCCGGGAGGTTGTGCAGGTCGACCACGGTGACCTGGGCGCTCTCGGCGGTGTTGATCGCGTGCGGGCGGCGGGTGGCCAGGTCACCCCGGATCAGCCGGCCGAGGTCCTTCTTGCTGCCGATCAGCCGGCGGGCGAACGCGTTGACCGTGCCCAGGCCGACCGCGCTGCCGGCCCAGTCGCCCCGGGTCTCGTCGTCGTTGAGCTGCTCGACGACGTGGTCGACCAGGTCGGCGTAGGAGCCGAGGCGCACCCCGTCGACGCTGACCCCGCCGTCGGCGGGCTGGGCGTGGCGGGCCAGGTGGGCGGTGACCGAGTGGACCACCATCGTGTACTGCTGGCGTTCGTCGTCGGCGTCGGCGAAGACGTACGGCAGGAGGCGGTCGGCGCAGAACTCGCTCAGCGTCCAGTAGAAGGCGTCGACGCCGGTGAGCCGGCTGCTCACGTCGGGGGTGCCGGCGGCGTCGCCGACCCGGGGCGGGGCGTACACCCGCACGTCGGGGAAGGCCCCGGCGGCCAGCCCCAGCTTCGCGTACGCGGCCCGGGTGGGCTCGTCGAGGCGGGCGTTGGGGTGGTCGAGGAAGAGCAGGTCCTCGCCCTTGACGTTGAAGATGAGCGCCTTGGCGTTGACCGCGTCGCCGCCGAGCACCCCGGAGCGGAAGACCGAGTAGAGCAGGAAGGTGGCGAAGCTGGTCTTGGTGGCGACCCCGGAGATGCCGGAGATCGACACGTGCGCGCCCCGGCTGCCGTCGAGGAAGTCGGCGTTGAGGTAGACCGGTACGCCGTCGCGGCCCATCCCCATCGGGATCCGCCGTTCCATCCGGTCGAAGTGCAGCGCGCGGGCCCGGGCGTCGCCCTCGGCCCGGTGCACCGTCGCGCCCGGCGCGGGCGGCACGTACAGCTCGGGGTCGACCCGGGTGGTGGTGATCTCGGCGGCCTCCTGCACCTGGGCCGGGAGGGTGCCGTCGGCGATGGCGAAGACGTCCGACTCGAACTGGGCACCCTCGTGCCGGGCCCGGACCTGGGTGACCACCCCGGCGATGGTGACCGGCTCCCGGTCGGGCAGCTCGCGGCGGGTGACCACCACGTCGTCGAGCTGCAGGTAGCTGCCGGGGGAGACGGCCGTCCAGAACTGCAACGGGGTGGCGTCGGCGGTGCCGAGCACCCGGCCGACGGGCTCGCCGGGGCTGTCGATCCGGCCGTCGATCCGGTCGTCGGTCATCCGCGGGCTCCGGTCAGCTGGTCGTCTCGGTCAGGGCGCACGCCCTGCATCCTGCCCGAGGAGTGCGACAGGTTGCCACGCGACGCGGCGTGCGCCACCCGCCGGGCCGGACCGCCGGCCCGGCGGGTGGCGACGTCGACGCCGCTTCCGGTGACCGCCGGGGAGCGGGCGGTCACCGACGGTTCATCCACCGGCTGTCGGTGACAGTGTTTCGCCAGGTGGCGGCCCCCTTCGGAAATTCGCCGAAAAATTCCTCACCTTGGTCGTGACAGAAAGCGGCCGGTTGGGCTCAGAATAGCCACAGTCGGCATCGAGGATCTTCTGTCCTTCGATGTCGGTCGCCACGTCCGTAACCTGCGGACACGTGGCCGACCCGCGGTCCACCGCCGCCGGGTCGCCGTCAGTCGGCACCCCCCCGACTGTCCCTGTGGAGGCAGAATCCCGATGCGTCGAACCCCCCTGATGAGCGGCCTCGCCACGGCCGCTCTCCTGGCCACCGCCGTCACGGTGCCCACCGCGGCCAGCGCCGCCCCCGCCCCCGCCGACCCGTTCGCCCGCGCGGTCGCCCAGCTCGAGGCCCACGCCGAGGCCGGCCTCGCCACCGACGGGCAGACGTTCACCCCGCGCGGCGTGGTGACCGACGCCGACGGCACCCAGCACGTCCGGCTCAACCGCTACTCCGACGGCCTGCCCGTGCTCGGCGGCGACCTGGTCGTCCACCTGGGCAAGGGTGACTCCTGGCAGGGCGCGACCCACCGACTCGCCGACGCCCCGCAGCGCGCCCCGAAGGCCAAGCTCAGCGAGGCCGCCGCCGGCAAGATCGCCTACGCCGCCTCGACCGCCACCGGCCGCTCGGTCGCCGGCGCCCAGCTCGTCTTCGACGCGGGCGACACCGCGACCGTCCTCGCCTACGAGGTGGTCGTGGGGGGCACGCACGCCGACGGCACGCCCAGCGAGCTGCACGTGCTGGTGGACGCCACCACCGGCGCGGTCCGTGACTCCTGGGAGGGGGTGCAGCGGGAGGGCACCGGCAACACGTTCCACTCCGGCACGGTCTCGGTCGGCAGCACCCAGTCGGGCAGCACCTACCAGCTCGCCGACCCGGCCCGGGGCAACCACCGCACCTACGACCTGAACGGCCGTACCACCGGCACCGGGACGCTGGTCACCAGCACCACCAACGTCTTCGGTGACGGCACCCTGAGCAACCGGCAGACCGCCGCCGCCGACGCCGCCTTCGGCGCGCAGAAGACCTGGGACTACTACAAGAGCGCGCACGGCCGCAACGGCATCCGCAACGACGGCGTCGGCGCGTACAGCCGGGTGCACTACAGCAGCAACTACGCCAACGCGTTCTGGCAGGACTCCTGCTTCTGCATGACCTACGGCGACGGCGGCTCCGGCTGGTACCCGCTGACCTCGCTGGACGTGGCCGGGCACGAGATGACCCACGGTGTCACCAGCAACACCGCCGGGCTGCGCTACAGCGGTGAGTCCGGCGGCCTGAACGAGGCCACCAGCGACATCTTCGGCACCCTGGTCGAGTTCTCCGCGGCCAGCGCCAAGGACCCGGGCGACTACCTGATCGGCGAGAAGCTGCGCAGCAGCGGTGTGCCGCTGCGCTACATGGACAAGCCCTCCAAGGACGGCAGCTCGGCGGACTGCTGGAGCAGCTCGGTCGGCCGGCTGGACGTGCACTACTCCTCGGGCGTGGCGAACCACTTCTTCTACCTGCTCGCGGTGGGTAGCGGCACCTCGTCGTACGGCACCAGCACGACCTGCAACGGCACCACGGTCGCCGGGATCGGCAACACCAAGGCCGGGGCGATCTGGTACCGGGCGCTGACCCGCTACATGACCACCACCACCAACTACAAGGGCGCCCGCACCGCGACCCTGTCGGCCGCCACCGACCTCTACGGCAGCACCAGCGCCGAGTACAAGGCGGTCGCCGCGGCCTGGGCGGCCGTGAGCGTCAGCTGATCCCCGGCCGGTGTCGACGGCTCCTGCTCCGTCGGCACCGGCCCGGTCGTCCGAGGGGCGTGGGCACACCGACCGGTGTGCCCACGCCCCTCGCCGTGTGCGGCGCGGTCGGCCGGCTGCCGCAGCCGTGCCCGGCGGGCTGCTGGTCGGCCCGGTCGACAGCGGTGTCAGCCGGCGGGCGCGACCCTGGGCACCGGCGGCGACGTCAGCCGGCGGGCGCGGCACCGGCGGGCGGCGGACCCGGCTCGTCGCGGGCGTACCGCAGCATGAGCACGCCGTCCGCGGCGGCCAGCGTGTGCCGCAGCGGCAGCGACCGGGGCGTGCTGCCGGGACCGGCCGTGATCCGTCCCGGACCGGCCCCGGCCAGCACCGGCGCGACGGTCAGGCAGAGCTCGTCGACGAGGTCCGCCGCGGTGAGCGCGCCGAACAGGTGTGGGCCACCCTCGCAGAGCAGTTGCCCCAGACCCCGTCGGCGCAGGTCGGCCAGGCCGGCGGCGAGGTCGACGGCGTCCCGGCCGACCCGGACCAGGTCGACGACGGCGGTGAGGCCGGGCGGCGCGACGGCCGTCCCGGTGGTCAGCACCACCGGGCGTACCGGGGCGTCGGCGAAGGCGGCCTGGGCCGGGTCGAGCCGCAGCGACCCGGAGACGACCACCAGGGTCGGGTACTCGGCCAGACCGTGCGCGCGTCGCCAGGCCCGGCGCGGTTCGCTCAGCCGCACCGCCCGGTAACCCTCGTGCCGCAGCGTGCCGGCGGCCACCAGCAACCCGTCGCAGAGCATCCGGAGCAGCCCGAAGACCCGCTTGTCCGGCGGCCCGGAAAGCCCGGCGGAGTAGCCGTCGAGGGTGACCGCCCCGTCGGCGCTGGCGACGAAGTTGACCCGCAACCGGGGGTCGTCGGCGCGGGCGTAGAGCGCGGTCAGCGCGGCGTCGTCGAGCGGGCCGCTGGCCGGCGCGGGCCAGATCCGCCGGATCGGCGTTGCGTCGCTCATCCGCCGGCCGGACCGGTGACCACCGGGGTGGGTACGGGGGTACGGTGCTGACAGTCGCACCACTGCCGACCGGGGCACTCGTCGTGCCGCTGTCGTCGGCACGCTCGACAGATCATGCGGGCAGCCTATGCGGTGGGTGGAGGGGTCAACATGCCACGTCGGATCTTCCAGCTGAAGGTGTCCCTCACCGGGTTCCACCCGCCGATCTGGCGGCGGGTGCTGGTCCCCGGCGGGTACACCCTGGACCGGCTGCACCGGGTGGTGCAGCACGCCATGGGCTGGCGGGACTGTCGCCTGCACTCGTTCGAGATCGACGGGGTGCCGTACGGCGAGCCCGACCCGGACGCCGAGCCGGCGGTCCGCGACGAGCTGGACACCCGGCTGGACGCGGTGGCCGGCCTGGGCAGCCGGTTCGGCTACGTCTACGACTTCGGTGACTGGTGGGAGCACGAGCTGGTGGTGGAGGACGTTCTCGCCGCCGACCCGGGCGAGCGTTATCCGAGCTGCCCGGCGGGGGAGCGGGCCGGTCCGCCGGAGGGTGTCGGCGGACCTGCCGGGCAGGCGCTGCTGCTGGCCGCGCTGACCGATCCGCACCATCGGGAGCACGCCGCGATGCGGGACTGGGTGGGCGGACGGTACGACCCGGAGGCCTTCGACCCGGATCGGGCCACCGTCCTGCTGCGCCGCTTCTGCTGACCCCACGCGGGCGGGAGCGGACGCCGGTCATCGTACGGAGTGGGATAAACGCCATAGCTGGTAACGATCTGGGAACGCTCCCAACGGTCTATTGACACCCCCGACACCTCCCGGCAATCTCATGGGAGCGTTCCCAAGGGCGTGGTGCGGATCACCCGAGACCACCTCCGACGGACCGGCGGTGGACGTCGGACCGGCCCGGGACGTGCAGCGGTACCTCCCACCACACACCACCCAGCCTCACCATCGAAAAGGGGTCAGGATGAGCGTCACCACGCGGCGTAACCGCTTCGCGGTCGCCGCCCTGGCCGCGGTCACCGCCATCGGCGGTCTCGCGGCCTGCGGCAAGGACGACGAGCCGAAGCAGTCCGGCGAAAAGCCCAGCAAGCTGGTCGTCGATACCTTCGGTGAGTTCGGCTACGACGAGATCGTCAAGCAGTACGAGAAGGACACCGGCATCAAGGTGGAGCTGCGCAAGACCGCGCAGCTCAACGAGTACCGGCCGAAGGTGGTCCGGGCGCTGGCCACCGGCAAGGGCGCGGCGGACGTGACCGCGCTCGAAGAGGGCATCCTCAACGAGTTCAAGACCAACCCGGCCAACTGGGCCGACCTGACGCCGCTGGTGGCCGACCACAGCAAGGAATACCTGCCGTGGAAGTGGGAGCTGGGCAAGGCGGCGGACGGGCGGCTGATCGGCCTGCCCACCGACGTCGGCAGCCTCGGCGTCTGCTACCGCAAGGACCTGTTCAAAGAGGCCGGTCTGCCGACCGAGCGGGACCAGGTGGCGGCGCTCTGGCCGGACTGGAACGCCTTCATCGAGACCGGCAAGAAGTACCGGGCGGCCACCAACAAGGGCATGATCGACTCCGCCACCACCGCGGCCAGCGCGGTCATGGTCCAGCAGGGTGGTGACCTGTTCTACGACAAGGAGGACAACGTCATCGCGGACAAGAGCGCCGCGGTGAAGACGGCGTGGGACACCGCCGTCGCGATGTCCGACGCGAAGATCTCCGCGAAGAGCGCCACCTGGTCGCCCGAGTGGTCGGCCGGCTTCAAGCAGGGCACCTTCGCGGCCACCTTCTGCCCGTCGTGGATGCTCGGTATCGTCGCCGACAACTCCGGCCCGGAGAACAAGGGCAAGTGGGACCTGGCGCCGGTTCCCGGCGGCGCGGGCAACTGGGGCGGCTCCTGGCTCGCCGTGCCGGCCCAGAGCAAGTACCAGAAGGAAGCGGCCAAGCTCGCCGAGTACCTGACCAACGCGAAGAGCCAGGTCGAGGCGTTCAAGCTCAAGGGCCCGCTGCCGACCAACCTCGAGGCGCTGAAGAACCCGGAGTTCACCAGCTACACCAACGAGTACTTCAGCGGTGCCCCGACCGGCAAGATCTTCGGTGAGAGCGTCGAGAAGATCAAGCCGCTGCACCTCGGCCCGAAGCACCAGGCGGTCAAGGAGAACGCGTTCGAGCCGGCGCTGCGCTCGTACGAGAACGGGCAGTCCCCCAAGGACAAGGCCTGGGAGCAGTTCCTCAAGGACGCCAAGACCCAGGGCGCCTTCTGATCACTGCACCACCACCGGCGGTGGCGTCCGGGCATGTCCCGGGCGCCACCAATGGCGTCCCGTTCCGCGTACCGCCCGCCTCACCGGCCCCGCCGGAGCCGGGAAAGGACCCCGCATGAGCCTCTCGGCCACGACGGCGCCGCCGTCGCCCAGCGCACCACCCCCCACACCTCCCCGGCGGCGCAGCCGGGCGATCACCCTGAACCGCCTCGACCTGAAGCTCTCGCCCTACCTCTACATCGCGCCGTTCTTCGTGGTCTTCGGCATCTTCGGGTTCTACCCGATGCTGCGCACCGCCTGGATGTCGCTGCACGACTGGGACCTCATCGGCGACCACACCTTCATCGGGGTCGACAACTACACCCGGCTGTTCACCGACGAGTACTTCTGGAACGCCACGATCAACACGTTCGGCATCTTCATCCTGTCGACGATCCCGCAGCTGCTCCTGGCGCTCTTCCTGGCCACCATGCTCAACCGCACCTTCCTGCGGGCCCGGACGCTGTTCCGGATGGCCATCTTCATGCCCAACGTGGTCTCCGTCGCCGCGGTGGCGATCGTCTTCGGGATGCTCTTCCAGCGCGACTTCGGTCTGATCAACTGGATGCTCAGCCTGGTCGGGGTCGACGCGGTCGACTGGGACGCCCAGAAGTGGAGCTCCTGGACGGCCATCGCCTCCATGGTCAACTGGCGGTGGACCGGCTACAACACGCTGATCCTGCTGGCCGGTATGCAGGCCATCCCGAAGGACCTCTACGAGGCCGCCGCGATCGACGGCGCCAACCAGTGGAAGCAGTTCTGGCGGATCACCCTGCCGATGCTGACCCCGACCTTCGTCTTCGTGGTCACCCTGTCCACCATCGGTGGACTCCAGCTCTTCACCGAGCCGCTGGTCTTCGGCAACGGCAACATCATCGGTGGCGACCAGCGCGAGTTCCAGACCCTGGCGATGTACATGTACGAACTCGGCATCGAGAACCTCAGCTCCGCCGGCTACGGCGCCGCGGTGGCCTGGGCCATGTTCGTCATGATCGCCCTGGTCTCGCTGGTGAACTTCCTGCTCGTCCGCCGTTCGGTGAAGTGAGGACCACGCCGTGAACAAGGCATCCCAGCGCCTCTGGCGCACCAGTCCGCTGCTCTACATCGCGCTCGTCGTCGCGGTGCTCTTCTCGGTCTACCCCTTCTACTACATGGTGGTCATCGCCACCCGTAGCCTCGACCAGATCAACGACGTGCCGCCGCCGTTCACCCCGGCCGGCGAGTTCGGCGCGAACTTCGGCCGGGTGCTCGACAACCCGGCGGCGAACTTCCTCACCGGTCTGCTCAACTCGGTGATCGTCTCCGCGGTGGTCACCGTCTCGGTGGTGATCACCGGTTCGCTGGCCGGGTTCGCCTTCGCCAAGCTGCGGTTCCGGGGCCGTAACGCCCTGCTGCTGACGATCATCGTGACCATGATGATCCCGACCCAGCTCGGCCTGATCCCGCTCTGGGGCATGATCCAGGACCTCGGCTGGTACGACACCCTCTTCGCGGTGACCGTGCCCTTCCTGGTCAGCGCCTTCGGCGTGTTCATGATGCGGCAGTACGCCATCCAGGCCATCTCCGACGAGCTGATCGAGGCCGGTCGGGTCGACGGCGCCAGCACCTTCCGGATCTTCTGGAACATCGTGCTGCCGGCGCTGCGCCCCGCCGCCGCCGTGCTCGGCCTGCTCACCTTCATGGAGACCTGGAACTCCTACCTCTGGCCGTACGCCGTGCTCACCCCCGAGAACCCGACCCTGCAGGTGTCGCTGGCGTTCCTGTCCTACGCCTACTACACCGACTACTCGCAGGTGTTCGCCGCGACCGCCATCGGCACCGTGCCGCTGGTGATCGTGTTCATCCTGTTCGGCCGCCAGATCATCGGCGGCATCATGGAAGGTGCCGTCAAGTCGTGAGCAACCCGACCCACCCGCCCGCCGTCGGCGTACTCGACCAGGGGCCGGAACCGACCTTCCCGCCCGGCTTCCTGTGGGGCGCGGCGACCGCCGCGTACCAGATCGAGGGGGCCGCCGCCGAGGGCGGCCGGGCCCCGTCGATCTGGGACACGTTCAGTCACACCGAGGGGCGGGTGGTCGGCGGGCACACCGGCGACGTGGCCTGCGACCACTACCACCGGATGCCCGACGACGTCCGGCTGATGGCCGAGCTGGGCCTCAAGTCGTACCGGTTCTCCGTGTCGTGGCCCCGGGTGCAGCCGGGTGGCTCCGGCGTCGCCAACCAGGAGGGCCTGGACTTCTACCGGCGGCTCGTCGACGAGCTGCTGGCCAACGGCATCGAGCCGTGGCTCACCCTCTACCACTGGGACCTGCCCCAGCCGCTGGAGGATCTCGGTGGCTGGCCGGTGCGGGACACCGCCGCCCGGTTCGCCGACTACGCCTCCCTG
Source organism: Micromonospora rifamycinica (assembly GCF_900090265.1). NCBI lineage: Bacteria > Bacillati > Actinomycetota > Actinomycetes > Micromonosporales > Micromonosporaceae > Micromonospora > Micromonospora rifamycinica. The sequence goes on along the minus strand of NZ_LT607752.1, from coordinate 2,487,434 downwards.
GTCGCCGACGCCGTCGGTGACCGGGTGAAGTACTGGACCACGCTGAACGAGCCGTGGTGCTCGGCCTTCCTCGGCTACGGCTCCGGGGCGCACGCCCCCGGCCGCTCCAACGGGGCGGACGCGGTCCGGGCCGGGCACCACCTCATGCTCGGCCACGGGCTGGCCGTGCAGGCCCTGCGGGCGACGCTGCCGCAGGCCCAGCTCGGCGTCACGGTCAACCTCTACCCGGTCACCCCGGCCAGCGACGCGCCCGCCGACGTGGACGCCGCCCGCCGGATCGACGGGCTGGCCAACCGGTTCTTCCTCGACCCGATGCTGCGGGGGTCGTACCCGGAGGACCTGGTCGCCGACCTGGCCGAGGTGACCGATTTCGGACACGTCCGCGACGGCGACCTGGAGATCATCTCCACTCCGCTGGACCTGGTCGGGATCAACTACTACAGCCGGCACGTGGTGGCCGCGCCGGTGCCCGGCGAGGAGCCGGAGAAGTACTGGCGGGCGCCGTCCTGCTGGCCGGGCAGCGAGGACGTCCGGTTCGTCACCCGGGGGGTGCCGGTCACCGACATGGACTGGGAGATCGACGCCCCGGGCCTGGTGGAGACGCTGCGCCGGGTGCACGAGGAGTACACCGACCTGCCGCTCTACGTCACCGAGAACGGCTCGGCGTTCGTCGACACGGTGCAGGACGGTCAGGTCGACGACGTCGACCGGTTGGCGTACTTCGACGCCCACCTGCGGGCCTCGCACGAGGCGATTGCGGCAGGAGTGCCCCTGCGGGGCTACTTCGCCTGGTCGCTGATGGATAATTTCGAGTGGGCCTGGGGTTACACCAAGCGCTTCGGGATGGTCTGGATCGACTACGACACCCAGGTCCGTATCCCCAAGTCCAGTGCCAGGTGGTACGCCGAGGTGATCCGACGCAACGGTCTGGCCGCACAATAGGCAGAGGCCAGCCAGTATTCCGGACGGCCCCGCCGTGCCGCCCGCCCCCGGGGGCGGCCGGCGGGGACCGTCCGACGTCGGAGGAGCAGACGATGACAACGCAACGCACCCGGTCACTCGGGCGCCCGACCCTCGACGCGGTCGCCGCTCGCGCGGGTGTCGGGCGGGGCACGGTCTCCCGGGTGGTCAACGGCTCACCCCAGGTCAGTCCGGAGGCGCGGGCCGCCGTCCAACAGGCCATCGCCGAGCTGGGGTACGTCCCGAACCGGGCGGCACGCGCCCTGGTGACCCAGCGGACCGACTCGGTGGCCCTGGTGGTCTCCGAGTCGGGGGAGCGGGTCTTCACCGAGCCGTTCTTCGCCGGCATCGTCCGGGGCGTCAGCTCCGGGCTGCTGGAGACGCCGCTGCAACTCTGGCTCGCCATGGTGCAGTCCCCGATCGAACGGGAACGGGTCGAGAACCACCTGACCAACCAGCACGTCGACGGGGTCCTGCTGCTCTCGCTGCACGACTCCGACCCGCTGCCGACCCTGCTGGAGGAGCGCGACCTGCCCACCGTGCTGGGCGGTCGACCGGCCCGGATGCTGCGCCCCGGCGCCCGGCCGTCCTGGTTCGTCGACGTCGACAACGTCGGTGGCGCCCGCAAGGCCGTCGAGCACCTGGCCCGGCGGGGCCGGCGGCGGATCGCCACCATCGCCGGCACCCAGGACATGGGCGTCGGCCTGGCCCGGCTGGTCGGCTACCGGGAGGCCGTGGAGGCCACCATCGGCGGGCTCGACCCCCGCATGATCGCGTACGGGGACTTCAGCGAGGGCAGCGGCGCGGCCTGCATGAGGCGGCTGCTGGACGCCTGCCCCGAGCTGGACGCCGTCTTCGTCGCCTCCGACCTGATGGCGTTCGGCGCGCTGCGCACGCTGCGCGAGGCGGGCCGCCGGGTGCCCGAGGACGTGGCGATCATCGGGTTCGACGACTCCCCGGTCGCCCAGCAGGCCGATCCGCCGCTGACCACGGTCTTCCAGCCGGTGGAGGAGATGGGCCGGCAGATGGCCCGGCTGCTGGTGGCCCGGATCCGGGGCGACGACGTGCCCACCCCGCACCTGCTGCTGGACACCGAGCTGATTCAGCGTGCCTCCACCTGAAGCGCTTCGACAGCTCCGGCGGGCGCGCTCGCCCCACCCGCCGCCGTCTCCGCCCGCAGGCTCCGACCGCGCCGACAGGTAGGCCGGCGCACCGGCCGGGGTAGCCGGGTCAGGACCAGCGACGCAGTTCCCGCTTGGCCAGGGACGACCGGTGCACCTCGTCGGGGCCGTCGGCGAGCCGCAGGGTGCGGGCCTGGGCCCAGAGCCCGGCGAGCGGGGTGTCCTGGCTGACCCCCGCGCCGCCGTACCCCTGGATCGCCTTGTCGATCACCCACTCGGCCATCGCCGGCGTGGCGATCTTGATGGCCTGGATCTCGGTGTGCGCGCCCTTGTTGCCGACCGTGTCCATCAGCCAGGCGGTCTTGAGCACCAGCAACCGGGCCTGCTCGATCCGCACCCGGGACTCGGCGATCCACTCCCGGACCACACCCTGCTCGGCCAGCGGCCGGCCGAACGCGACCCGCTGGTTGGCCCGCCGGCAGAGCAGTTCCAGCGCCCGCTCGGCCATCCCGACCAGCCGCATGCAGTGGTGGATCCGGCCCGGCCCGAGCCGGGCCTGGGCGATGGCGAACCCGGCCCCCTCGACGCCGATCAGGTTCTCGGCCGGCACCCGGACGCCGGTGAAGTCGATCTCGGCGTGGCCACCGTGCGGGGCGTCGGAGTAGCCGAAGACGGTCATCCCCCGGCGGACGTGCACCCCGGGGGTGTCCCGGGGCACCAGCAGCATGCTCTGCTGGCGGTGCCGCTCGGCGGTCGGATCGGTCTTGCCCATCACGATGAAGATCTCGCAGCGCGGGTCCATCGCCCCGGACGACCACCACTTGCGTCCGTCGACCACGTAGTCGTCGCCGTCGCGGACGATCCGGGTGGCGATGTTGGTGGCGTCGGACGAGGCGACCTCCGGTTCGGTCATGCAGAACGCGGAGCGGATCTCGCCCGCCAGCAGGGGGGTGAGCCACCGCTCGCGCTGCGCTTCGGTGCCGAACTCGGCCAGCAGCTCCATGTTGCCGGTGTCCGGGGCGGCGCAGTTGACCGCCTCGGGGGCCAGGTGCGGGCTGCGCCCGGTCAGCTCGGCGAGCGGGGCGTACTGGAGGTTGGTCAGCCCGGCGCCGTAGCGCGGGTCGGGCAGGAAGAGGTTCCACAGGCCGCGCCGACGGGCCTCGGCCTTCAACCCGTCGAGCACCGGGGAGCGCGCCCACGGGTCACCCGCCGCGGCGACCTGCTCGGCGTGGACCGGCTCGGCCGGCAGGACGCACTCGTCGAGGAACGCGCCGAGCCGCTCGCGCAGCTCGACGGTGCGTGCGTCGTACCCGAAGTCCATCAGTGCTCCCCGATCGCGCGCAGACCGTGTGCGACCAGCGGCGGCACCATGTCGCCGATCCGGTCGAACCCACCGCCGAGGGTCTGCCCGAGGGTGTGCCGGTAGTGGATGCCCTCGCAGATCACCGCGAGCTTGAAACAGCCGAGGGCCAGGTGCCAGTGCAGCGGCCCCACGTCGACGTCGCTGCGCCCGGCGTACCGGTCGATCAGCTCGCGGCCGGTGGGGAAACCCGCTCGGGGGCCGAGCCCGTCGGCGACCGGGTTGCCCTCGGCCAGGTCGCTGTCGCCGAGCACGTCCCAGTAGGTCAGCAGGAGCCCCAGGTCGGCCAGGGGGTCGCCGAGGGTGGCCATCTCCCAGTCCAGCACCGCCCGGACCGACACCGGGTCGGCGGTGGTGAGCAGGTTGTCCAGCCGGAAGTCGCCGTGCACGATCCGGCCGGCGTTCACCCCGTCGGGCACCGAGGCGGCCAGCGCGTCGCGCAGCTCGTCCACCCCGGGCAGCTCCCGGCTGCGGGACCGGTCGAGCTGGCCGGCCCAGCGTCGCACCTGCCGGCCGAGGTAGCCCTCGGGGCGGCCGAAGTCGGCCAGCCCCACCCCGGCCGGGTCGACGGTGTGCAGCGCGGCGAGGGTGTCCATCATCGCCCAGGCCAGGTCGCGGCGTTGCGCGTCGGTGAGCGGGTCGGTCTGCGCCCGGCTGCGCAGCACCTCGCCCGGCACCCGCTGCATCAGGTAGAACGGTGCCCCGATCACCGCCGGGTCGGCGCAGAGCAGCAGCGCCTCGGGCACCGGCACGGCGGTCGGCGCGAGCGCGGAGATCACCCGGTGCTCGCGGGCCATGTCGTGCGCGGTGGCCAGCACGTGCCCCAGCGGCGGGCGACGCAGCACCACCTCCCGCGCACCGCAGCTCAGCAGGTAGGTCAGGTTGGACTTGCCGCCGGTGACCAGGCTGGCCCGCAGCGGCCCGTCGGCCAGCTCCGGCCGGTGGACGGCCAGCCAGCCGGCGAGCCGGTCGAGGTCGAGCCCCGGCGGCGACCCGGCCGGCGCCGTGCCGCCGGGGGAAGCGTCGGCCGGCTCGGTCATCCGCATAGTTGATGGCAGCTCAGCCGGGTTGTCAAGGTCAGCGATTTTCCGCCCGGGACATGCCGCGGCAACAGGGGCGAAATGGTCAACCGGCAGGCTGGGAACCAGCCTGCCGGCCGTGTGCGGCCGGTCCGCCGAGCGGAGGGACAGACATGTTGCTGAGAGTTCGGGTGACCCTGCCGGACCGACCCGGGACACTCGGCCAGGTGGCCCGCACGCTCGGCGTCTCCGGTGCCGACATCGTCCAGGTCGTGGTGCTGGAACGGCTCGGTGGCCGGGCGGTCGACGACTTCACCGTGGTGTGGCCGGGTGCCGCCCGGGTGGAGGGCCTGCTCGCCGGGCTCGCCGCCATCCCCGGGGTGCGCGTCGACGGGGTCTGGCGGGCGATCGGCGCCCCGACCACCACGGGCCAGGACGCCGAGCTGCTCGCCCAGGTGGCGGCGAACCCCACCGACGGGGTGGCCACCCTGGTCGACGCGGTTCCCGGGCTGCTCGCCGCGGACTGGGCGGTGGCCGCCGTGGTACCGGTGGACTGGGCCTCGCGGGCCGGCGGCGGGACGGCGACCGTCGGGCACGCCAGCTGGCGTGCCCCCGAGCCGCCCCGGCTGCCCGAGGTGACCCCGCTGCGGGCCCGCACCCTGACCATGGCCGACGGCACGCACTACGCGATCGCGCCGTTCGGCCGGGCCGGGCTGGTGCTGGTGGTCGCCCGGGACCACACCGAGCCGCTGACCGCCGCCGGGTTCCACGCCACCGAGGTGGACCGGCTCGCCCAGCTGGTCCGGGCCAGCGCGGTGATCCTCGGCGACCGGCTCGACCTGGTCGGCCCGCGTTCGGTGACCACCGTCACCTGACCTGGGCGAACGGTTCCCGGTGCGACACCGCCGGGCAACGCCACGGCAACAGGCGCCGGGCAGGGTTCACCGGTAGGGAAGGGAGTGGACATGGCGCTGTGGCGGATCCGGGCGACCGTGGACGACCGGCCGGGTTACCTGTCGGTCCTCACGGCCAGCCTCGCGTTGCGGGGGGTCAACATCCTCACCGTGCAGGTGCACACCACCGAGGTCGGCGCGGTGGACGACTTCCTCGTCGACGCGCCGGACGCGCTCGGCGAGGCGGATCTGGTCGCCGCCGTCGAGCGGGGTCGGGGCCGGGACTGCTGGGTGGCGCGCAGCGAGGCGCGCGGCCTGGTCGACCAGCCGACCCGGGCGCTCGGGCTGGCCACCCGGCTGGTGCGGGATCCGGAGCAGGCCGGGGAGGTGCTCCGCACCACGCTCGGGCTGGACGAGGTGACCTGGCGGCCGACGCCCGCCGTCGCGCACGACGCGGTCGGCACCACGACCATGCTGCTGACCGACCCGGCCGGTGGCTCGTACGAGCTGCGCCGGCAGGCACCGAGCTTCACCCCGGCGGAGTACGCCCGGGCGCAGGCGCTGGTGGAGCTGGCGGCGGCGGTGACCCGGCGGGAGGCCGACCGGGTGACCCTGGTGCTGCCCGACGGGGCGGAGCTGGCCATCCGGCCGGCGACCGCCGACGATCTGGCCGGCGTGGTGGAGCTGCACGAGGGCTGCTCGGCGCACAGCCGGCAACGGCGGTACCTGAGCGGGGCGGCGCTGCCCTCGCCGAGCCGGCTGCGCCGGCTGCTCGCACCGACCCGGGGGCTGACCCTGGTGGCCACGACGACCGGCTCCGGCGGGGCGGCGGAGTCGGTCGTCGCGCTGGCCAACCTGCTCGCCGAGGGTGACGAGGCGGAGGTGGCGCTGCTGGTCCGGGACGACTGGCAACGGCGTGGCCTGGGCACCGCGCTGCTGCGCCGGCTGTTGGCCCACGCCGAGCGGGCCGGGTACGCGGCGCTGGTCCTGCACACCCAGGCGGACAACACGCCGATGGTCCGGACGGTGGCCCGGCTGGGTCGGCCCGCGCCGGTCGAGCGGGACGGCACGCTGCTCACCGTGACCGTTCCCCTGGTCGCCCGCGCCGACAAGGGTCCGGTCGCCGACGCGTCCCCACGGGCCGGTGCGACGGTGGGCGGCCCCCGGCGGACCGACCCCGGCGGTGGGGTGCGCTGACCTCCGCCGAGATCTGAAGACGACCCGTACGGCACCGGGCGGGGGCATTCCATCCGGTGCACGGCCGAACTCCGATGCGGAGGACGGTGCACAGGCAGGGCCCCCGGTGCGGGGGCCCTGCCCATGTGCGGGGCCACCCCGGCGAGTGGCCGGCGGGCCGGGCCGGCGGGTTGCCTCGGCGAGTGACCGGCGTGCCGGCTCGGCCAGCGGCCCGGCGGGTGGCCGGTGTGCCGGGTCGGGGCGGTGATCAGCCGAAGAGGGTGCCCGCCCGGCGGTGCCCGGAGACGCAGAACCGGTTCCCCTCGGTGTCGGTGAGGACGACGTACGGCAGCTGGCCGGGCTCCGGTTCGGCCGGGTAGTACGGCCAGTCGACCCGACCGGCACCCAGGCCGATCAGCCGGTCGACCTCCTCGTCGAGGTCCCGGTCACCCGCATCCAGGTCGAGGTGGGTGCGGGGGAACTCGGACACCGGACTCTCGCTGACGTCCATGGCGAGCGCCACCCCGGCGGTGCCGGGCGGTGGCTCCACCACGATCCACTCGTCTCCCGGGTAGCGGGGTGGACGACGGACGTAGCCCAGCGCGGCGGCCCAGAACCGGCCGGCGCGGCGGTCGTCGGCCACCCCCAACGACACCTGTTCGATCATCGACATCGACCCAGGTTAGTCCGCGTGACCGCGCGGTGGCCGGACGACCGGGGGTGCCGGACCGACCCGGGTTGGTCCGGGTGACCCGCCCGGTGACCGGGTGCGACGGGCGCTCCGGGTGCGGGACCGGGTCGCGGTGGCCCGAGCGTCCGCCGGGTTTCGTCGTGCCCGGCCCCTTCACAAACCCGTGACACAGTGATTACATTGGCGCACGTCCATGGGAGCGCTCCCGCGACTCCTTCGGCCCCCACCACCACCCGCCTCCGGCGGCCCCACCAACCGCGACGCCCCGTCCCCGCGTCCGGTGGGGCCGCCGGAGGCACCCCCCTATCGACAGGAGTTCCGCCCATGCAGCACCCGAACCGGCCCGGCCGGTCGGGCGGGGGCCGGCCCCGGCTCCGCCGCCTGCTCGCCGCCGGTGCCGCCCTGACCAGCGGTCTGGCCCTCGCCATCAGCACGCTCCCGTCCCTCGCGGGGGCTGCGCCGGCCACGGCCGACCGCGCCGACGTCGCGGGCACCGGCATGTTCAACTACCCCGAGGCGTTGCAGAAGTCGCTGCTGTTCTACGAGGCGCAGCAGTCCGGCAAGAAGCCGTCCTGGAACCGGGTCTCCTGGCGGGGTGACTCCGCGCTCACCGACGGCGCCGACGTCGGCGTGGACCTCACCGGTGGCTGGTACGACGCCGGTGACCACGTGAAGTTCGGCTTCCCGATGGCGTTCAGCGCCACCATGCTCGCCTGGGGCGCGGTCGAGTACCGCGACGGGTACGTCGCCGCCGGCCAGCTCACCCCGCTGCTGAACAACCTGCGCTTCGTCAACGACTACTTCATCAAGGCGCACCCGTCGGCGAACGTGCTCTACGGGCAGGTGGGCAAGGGCGACGACGACCACAAGTGGTGGGGTCCGGCCGAGGTGCTGCCGATGGCGCGGCCCGCGTACAAGATCGATGCGAGCTGTGGCGGCGCGGACCTGGCGGGGGAGACGGCGGCGGCGATGGCCGCGTCGTCGATGGTGTTCCGGCCCACCGACGCCGCCTACGCCGACAAGCTGCTCACCCATGCCAAGCAGCTCTACACGTTCGCCGACACGGTGCGTAAGAGCTACCACGAGTGCATCACCGACGCGACCAGCTTCTACAAGTCGTGGAGCGGGTACCAGGACGAGCTGGTCTGGGGCGCGATCTGGCTGTACCGGGCCACCGGCGATGCGGCCTACCTGGCCAAGGCCGAGAGCGAGTACGACAAGCTCGGCACCGAGCCGCAGTCCACCACCCGGTCCTACAAGTGGACGATCGCCTGGGACAACAAGCAGTTCGGGGCGTACGTGCTGCTGGCCAACCTGACCGGCAAGCAGAAGTACGTCGACGACGCCAACCGGTGGCTCGACTACTGGACGGTCGGCGTCAACGGCCAGAAGGTGCCCTACTCGCCGGGCGGGATGGCCGTCCTCGACTCCTGGGGCGCGCTGCGGTACGCCGCCAACACCAGCTTCGCCGCGCTGGTCTACAGCGACAAGACCACCGACGCCACCCGCAAGGCCCGGTTCCACGACTTCGCCGTCCGGCAGGTCAACTACGCGCTCGGTGACAACCCGCGCAAGTCCAGCTACATGATCGGGTTCGGCGCCAACGCGCCGAAGAACCCGCACCACCGCACCGCCCACGGCTCCTGGTGGGACAGCCAGACGGTGCCGGTGGAGACCCGGCACGTGCTCTACGGCGCACTGGTCGGCGGCCCGTCGGCGGCCAACGACGCCTACACCGACAGCCGGTCGGACTACGTGATGAACGAGGTGGCCACCGACTACAACGCCGGCTTCACCTCCGCGCTGGCCCGGCTCTCCCAGGAGTACGGCGGCACCCCGCTCGCCAATTTCCCCACCGCGGAGACCCCGGACATCCCCGAGCTGACCGTGGAGACCACGGTGATGCAGGCCGAGCCCCGGGCGACCGGGCTCAAGGCGGTCGTCTACAACAAGTCGGCGTTCCCGGCGCGGGCGCTGACCAACGGGAAGTTCCGCTACTACTTCCGGCCCGAGGGCAGCACCGCCGTGCAGGTCACCTCCGGCTACACCCAGGGGTGCCCGTCGCCGTCGACCGCCAGGCAGCTCTCCGGCGACATCTGGTACGTCGAGGTGGACTGCACCGGCTACACGATCGCCCCGGCCGGGCAGTCGCAGCACCGGATGGAGGTGCAGTTCAAGATCGGCGTACCGGAGGGCGGCACCTGGGATCCGACAAACGACCCGTCGTACCAGGCCACCGCCGGCCCGAACCCGAAGGTGCCGCTGTACGCCGGGACCACCCGGGTCTGGGGTGACGAGCCGACCTCGACGCCGACCGACACCACCCCGCCCACCGTCCCCGGCACCCCGGTCGCCTCCGCGATCACGCCCACCGGCCTGACGTTGACCTGGCCCGCGTCCACCGACACCGGTGGCAGCGGCGTGGCCGGCTACGACGTCGCCATGGAGCCGGTCGGCAGCGACGTGCGCTCCTCCTTCCGCACCACCACCAACAGCCTGACCCTGACCACGCTCTCGCCGGCCAGCAACTACCGGTTCTCGGTGCTGGCCCGCGACGGCGCCGGCAACAGCTCGTTGTGGTCGTCGGCGCTCGCGGTGGCCACCCCGGCCGGCACCGGCTCGGACACCACCGGGCCGACGCCGCCCGGCACCCCGACCGCGTCGAACATCGGCGCGAACGGGGTCACGCTGAGCTGGACCGCGTCCACCGACAACGTCGGGGTCGCCGGCTACCGGGTCTACAAGACCTCCTGGCCGGCGCACCTCGTCGTCGCCACGGGCGCCGGCACCACCCAGCAGGTGACCGGGTTGACGCCGGACACGTCGTACGGGTTCTACGTGGTGGCGGTGGACGCCGCCGGCAACCCGTCCACCCCGTCGAAGACCGTCACCGTGCAGACCCTGCCGGGCACCTCGACGCCGACCCCGACGCCGACCTCCACCCCGACGCCCACCCCCACCCCGACCCTGCCCGCCTCGTCGTGCAAGGTCGGTTACACCACCAGTGACTGGACCAGCGGCTTCACCGCGAGCATCAGCATCACCAACACCGGCACGACCGCGCTCACCGGTTGGAGTCTGGCCTTCACCTTCCCGACCAGCGGTCAGAAGGTCGGCCAGGGGTGGTCGGCGACGTTCGCCCAGACGGGGGCGGCGGTGACCGCGACCAGCATGAGCTACAACGGGGCGCTCGCCCCCGGCGCGTCCACCAGCATCGGGTTCAACGGCACCCACACCGGCAGCAACCCGAAGCCGACGAGCTTCACCCTCAACGGGGCCGCCTGCACGGTCTCCTGACCATCCACGTGACGTGGCCGGCACCCCACCCTGGGTGACCGGCCACGTCGCGTCGGGCCGTGCCGACCAAAAATGTTCCGAAACTTTTCCGAAACATCTTTGTTCAGGCCGGTGTCTGATGGAAACATCGACGGCACTAGATTTAACGACCCAGACGTCCGGCCGTCCCGTCCCGACGGTCCGGGTGTTGGCCAGCAAGGAGGCCACGATGGCAACAAGCCCGTCCGTCCACCACGGCGGCAGCCGGCGACGGCGACCACCCGCCGTCCGGGCGCTGCTCGCCGGCGCGGTCAGCGTCGTGACGGTGGCAGCCGTCGCGGTGATGATGCCGTCGGCGAACGCCGCCGCGACCACGCTGGGCGCCGCCGCCGCGCAGTCGGGCCGGTACTTCGGCACGGCCATCGCTGCCGGCCGGCTCGGCGACTCGACGTACAGCACGATCGCCGGCCGCGAGTTCAACATGATCACGGCCGAGAACGAGATGAAGCCGGAGGCGACCCAGCCCCAGCGGGGTCAGTTCAACTTCAACTCCGCTGACCAGATCTACAACTGGGCGACCCAGCGCGGCCTGAAGGTCCGGGGGCACACCCTGGCCTGGCACGCGCAACAGCCCGGCTGGATGCAGAGCCTGAGCGGCAGCAACCTGCGCCAGGCGATGATCGACCACATCAACGGCGTGATGGGCCACTACAAGGGCAAGCTCGCCGCGTGGGACGTGGTCAACGAGGCGTTCAACGAGGACGGCAGCCGCCGGTCGTCGAACCTCCAGGGCACCGGCAACGACTGGATCGAGGTGGCGTTCCGCACCGCGCGGGCCGCCGACCCGTCGGTGAAGCTCTGCTACAACGACTACAACATCGAGAACTGGTCGTACGGCAAGACGCAGGGCGTCTACCGCATGATCCAGGACTTCAAGTCCCGGGGCGTGCCGATCGACTGCGTCGGCCTGCAGACCCACTTCACCGGCGGCAGCTCGCTGCCGAGCAACTTCCAGACCACGCTGTCCAGCTTCGCCGCCCTCGGCGTGGACGTGGCGCTGACCGAGGTCGACGTCACGAACTCCTCGACCACCCAGTACGCGGGGCTGACCCAGGCCTGCCTGAACGTGCCGCGCTGCATCGGCATCACCGTGTGGGGCGTCCGCGACAGCGACTCCTGGCGCTCGAACGAGAGCCCGCTGCTGTTCGACGGCGGCGGCAACAAGAAGGCCGCGTACAACTCGGTCCTCAACGCGCTCAACGCGGCCCCGCCGACCTCCGGGCCGACCACCGGCCCGCCCACCACGCCCCCGCCCACCACGACCCCGCCGCCGAGCGGCGGTGCCGGACGGATCGTCGGCGTGGCGTCGAACCGGTGCATCGACGTGCCGAACTCCACCCAGACCAACGGCACCCGGGTGCAGCTCTACGACTGCAACGGCCAGTCCAACCAGCAGTGGACGTACACCAGCGGCAAGCAGCTGCGGGTCTACGGCACCAAGTGCCTGGACGCGAACGGCGCGGGTACCGCCAACGGCACCGGAATCATCATCTGGGACTGCAACAGCGGGGCGAACCAGCAGTGGAACGTCAACGCCAACGGCACCATCACCGGCGTGCAGTCCGGCCGCTGCCTGGACGTCTGGGGCACCGGCAACGGCCAGCAGGTCCAGCTGTACGACTGCCACGGGCAGACCAACCAGCAGTGGCGCACCGACTTCGGGGGCAGCACCCCGCCGCCGACCACCACCCCGCCGCCCACCACCACGCCGCCCCCGGGTGGCGGCTGCGCGCTCCCGTCGACCTACCGGTGGTCGTCGACCGGCGCGCTGACCAACCCGAAGAACGGCTGGGTCTCGCTCAAGGACTTCACCAACGTCGTCTACAACGGCAAGCACCTGGTCTACGGCTCGTACGTCAACAGCAGCGGCCAGTACAGCTCGATGAACTTCGGCACCTTCACCAACTGGTCCGACATGGCCTCGGCCAGCCAGAACGGGATGAGCCAGGGCACCGTGGCGCCCACCCTGTTCTACTTCGCCCCGAAGAACATCTGGGTGCTGGCGTACCAGTGGGGACCGACCTCGTTCAGCTACAAGACGTCGAGCGACCCGACCAACGCCAACGGCTGGTCCTCGGCGCAGACGCTGTCCACCGCCACCCTGCCGGACGCCCCGTACGGGGTGATCGACCAGACCCTCATCGGCGACGACCAGAACATGTACCTGTTCTTCGCCGGGGACAACGGCAAGATCTACCGGTCGAGCATGCCGATCGGGAACTTCCCGGGCAGCTTCGGGTCGAGCTACACGACGATCATGACCGACTCGACCAACAACCTGTTCGAGGGCGTCGAGGTCTACAAGGTGCAGGGCCAGAACCAGTACCTGATGATCGTCGAGGCGATCGGAAGCCAGGGGCAACGCTACTTCCGCTCGTTCACCTCCAGCAGCCTGGGCGGCTCGTGGACCCCGCAGGCCACCAGCGAGAGCAACCCCTTCGCCGGCAAGGCCAACAGCGGCGCCACGTGGACCAACGACATCAGCCACGGTGACCTGGTCCGCACCAACCCCGACCAGACCAAGACCATCGACGCCTGCAACCTGCAACTGCTCTACCAGGGCAAGGACCCGAACGCGAACACCGACTACAACCTGCTGCCGTGGCGGCCGGGGGTCCTGACCCTCCAGCGCTAGGCGCACCTCCGCACGCGCAACGACCGGGGCGTGTCCGGCACCTGCGGGTGCCGGACACGCCCGTTCGGTTCAGTCGGGCAGGTCCTCCGCGAGCAGGTCCATCAGCAGCGCGTCGTGCCAGCGCCCGTCCGCGCCCCGCTCGTAGCGGCGCATGACGCCCACCGGCCGGAACCCCACCTTCGCGTACGCCCGGATCGCCGCCGTGTTCGCCGCCGCCGGGTCGACGGTGAACCGGTGGTGGCCGTACTCGTCGACCAGGTGCCGGACCAGGGTGCGGATCGCGTCCCCGCCCAGCCCGGTGCCGCGTACCGCCGGGTCGAGGAAGACGTCCAGGCTGACGTGGCGGTAGTCCGGGTCGGGCTCGGCGTACCACTGGATCGCCCCGACCAGCCGGCCGGCGTCCTCGACGGCGTAGACCACCAGTGTGTCGTCGGCCAGGTCGGCCCGCACCGACGCGGCCAGGTCGTCGTCGCCGCGCCACCAGCGGCGCACCTCCGGAGTGGCCCGGATCGCGGCCAGGGCGGGCACGTCCGCCTCCGTCACCGGCCGCAGCGTGACCGTCCGCCCCCGCAGCACGCCGTCAGCCCCGGATCTCGCCGTGCTCGACGCAGACCGCCGACCAGCCGACCGGCAGCACCTGCACCTTCATCCGCCGTCGGCAGCGCCCGCAGTAGCGGGGCGGCTCCAGCACCCGGGCCGTCGCGCACCCCGGGTGCGGGCCCGCCGTGGCGTCCGCACCACAGCGGTCGCACCAGGTCGCGGCCGACGTCAGTACGGCGGACTCCGCCGCACGGCCGTTGGCGGTCGGGTCACCCACGTCGGTCATCGTCGCCTCACAGGGTGGCGGAGAGCGCCTTGACAGGCATCTTCAGTTCGTCGAGCAGCTTGAGGTCGGCGGTCGCCGGCCGACCCAGCGTGGTCAGGTAGTTGCCGACGATCACCGCGTTGATTCCGCCGAGCAGGCCGTCCCGGGTGCCCAGGTCACCGAGGGTGATCTCCCGGCCGCCCGCGTACCGCAGGATGGTGCGCGGCATGGCCAGCCGGAACGCGGCGATGGCCCGCAGCGCGTCGCGGCCCTCCACCACCGGGCGGTCACCGAGCGGGGTGCCCGGACGCGGGTTGAGGAAGTTCAGCGGCACCTCGTGCGGGTCGAGCTCGGCGAGCTGGGCGGCGAACTCGGCGCGCTGCTCGACCGTCTCGCCGAGGCCGAGGATGCCCCCGCAGCAGACCTCCATGCCCGATTCGCGGACCATCCGCAGGGTCTCCCAGCGCTCCTCCCAGGAGTGCGTGGTGACCACGTTCGGGAAGTACGAGCGGCAGGTCTCCAGGTTGTGGTTGTAGCGGTGCACACCCATCTCGACCAGGTCGTCGACCTGCTCCTGGCTGAGCATCCCGAGCGACGCGGCGACCTGGATGTCGACCGCCGCCCGGATCGCGGCGACCCCCTCGCGCATCTGCTTCATCAGCCGGTCGTCCGGGCCGCGCACGGCGGCCACGATGCAGAACTCGCTCGCCCCGGTCGCCGCCGTCTGCTTCGCCGCCTCGACCAGCGACGGGATGTCCAGCCAGACCGACCGGACCGGCGAGGTGAACAGGCCGGACTGCGAGCAGAAGTGGCAATCCTCCGGGCAGCCCCCGGTCTTGAGCGAGACGATCCCCTCGACCTCGACCTCCGGGCCGCACCACCGCATCCGCACCTCGTGGGCGAGCTGGAGGGCGGCGGAGACGTGCTCGTCGGGCAGGTTCAGCACGGCGAGGACACCGGCCTGGTCGAGGCCGACGCCGTCGCCCAGCACCTGGGTCCGGGCCTGGTCGAGGATCTCTGGCATGGCTCGTACCCTACAAGGCCGGTGCGGGCCGGGAAACGCCCGCGCATCCGGGCGGTGGCCCACCCCCGGCCCGGCCCGGCGGCGGCCTCCCGGCGGCGCCAGGTGGCGGCTCCGGCGGTGCCGGTGGCGGACTGCGGCGGTCCGGTCGCCGGCGCGGGTGGAGGTCCGCCGGCCGGTCCGGTCGCCGGCTCCGGGGCATCGGTGCGGCGAGCCCGCGCCACGCCGGTGCCCGCCCGGCGGGTGGTAATTTCGCCGGCGACGGCAACGTCGCCGCCCGCCGCCGACACGCGCCGGGCGGCCGTCGGCGGGCCGTCCGGTCGGTCGACGGTAGGCCCCGGCGGGCGCTCGGCCGACGGTGGCGCACCCGGCCGGGTGGGCGGCACGAGTGGTGGAGGGAG
This sequence comes from Micromonospora rifamycinica, assembly GCF_900090265.1. Taxonomy (NCBI): domain Bacteria; kingdom Bacillati; phylum Actinomycetota; class Actinomycetes; order Micromonosporales; family Micromonosporaceae; genus Micromonospora; species Micromonospora rifamycinica. Next base: position 2,472,016 of record NZ_LT607752.1, on the reverse strand, counting down.
GCGATGACGGTGGCGGACTGGCTGGCGGCCCTGGACCGCCGCGCCGAGCTGCGGGCGAAGGCGGGGCTCACCCGTACCCTGCGCCCCCGCGCCGCCGGTGATCCGATGGTCGACCTGGCCGGCAACGACTACCTGGGCCTGGCCACCCACCCCGCGGTGGTGGCCGCCGCCGCCGGGGCACTCTCCGGCTACGGGCTGGGGGCCACCGGCTCCCGCCTGGTCCGCGGTTCCACCGACCCCCACCACGCGCTGGAGGACGAGCTGGCCGACTGGCTGGGCGTCGAACGGGCGCTGGTCTTCTCCTCGGGCTACCTGGCCAACCTGGCCGCCGTCCGGGGCCTGGTCTCCCCGCGTACCCTGCTCGTCTCCGACGCCCACAACCACGCCTCGCTGATCGACGGCTGCCGGATCTCCGGCGCGGAGACGGTGGTCACCGCGCACGCCGACGTCGACGCGGTGGCCGCCGCGCTCGCCGCCGCGCCGGGTCGCCCGGCGGTGGTGGTCACCGAGTCGGTCTTCTCCGTCGACGGCGATCTCGCCCCGCTGGCCCGGCTGCACGCCGTCGCCCGGCGGCACGGCGCGCTGCTACTGGTCGACGACGCGCACGGGCTCGGCGTCACCGGCCCGGCCGGTGCCGGCGCGGTGGCCGCCGCCGGGCTCGCCGGTGCGCCGGACGTGGTGGTCACCGCCACCCTGTCCAAGGCGCTCGGCGGTGCCGGTGGGGTGGTCGCCGCTCCCGCCGAGTTCGTCCGGCACCTGGTGGAGACCGGGCGGACCTTCATCTTCGACACCGCACCGCCGCCCGCGGTCGCCGCCGGGGTCCGGGCCGCCGTGGCACTGGCCCGGGCCGCCGACGACCTGCGCGCCGAGCTGGCCGACCGGGCCCGGTACGCGGTACGTCGCCTCAGCGCGGCCGGGCTGACCGTCTCCACCCCCGACGCCGCGGTGGTGTCGGTGACCGCCCCCGGCCCGGAGGCCGCCACCGCCTGGGCCGACGCCTGCCGGGGACGGGGGGTCGCGGTCGGCTGCTTCCGCCCGCCGTCCACCCCGGACCACCGCTCCCGGCTCCGGCTCACCCTCTCGGCCGGGGTGACCCGGGAGGCCTTCGCGCAGGCCCTGGAGACCATCGTGGAGTGTGCCCCGCAGCCGGAGGTGCTGCCGTGAGCGTGACCGGCGCCCCGCGCTCACCGGGTCGGGTGACCCCGTGAGCGGGTGGAAGGGCGCGGTGCTGGTCACCGGGACCGACACCGAGGTCGGCAAGACGGTGGTGACGGCGGCGATCACCGCCGCCGCGCAGGCCGCCGGGCTCCGGGTCGCGGTGGTCAAACCGGGCCAGACGGGTACGGCGACCGGTGATCCCGGCGACGTCGACGCGGTGACCCGCCTGGCCGCCCCGCTGACCGGCCGCACCCTGGCCAGCTACCCGGACCCGCTCGCCCCGCTCGCCGCGGCCCGGGTCGCCGGGCTGGAGCCGCTGGAGCTGTACACCGCCGTCGACGCGATCCGGGCCGAGGTCGACAAGCACGACCTGGTGCTCGTCGAGGGGGCCGGCGGGCTGCTGGTGCCGATGGGGCTGCGGCCGTCGGGGGAGGCGTGGACCGTCGCCGACCTGGCCGTGTCGCTGGGTGCGCCGGCGGTGGTGGTGGCCCGCGCCGGCCTCGGCACCCTCAACCACACCGCGCTGACCATGGAGGCGTTGGAACGTCGGGCGGTCCCCGCCGGGGTGGTGATCGGCGCCTGGCCGGCGGAGCCGCAGCTGGTGCACTGGGCGAACCTGACCGAGCTGGTGCCGAACCTGCTCGGCGCGTTGCCGACCGGTGCCGGGGCGATGGACCCGGGGGTCTTCCGCCGGTCCGCCCCGGGCTGGCTCACCCCCGACCTGCACGGGGTGCTCGACGACTGGCGGGCCTGGGCCGAGGACGCCGGCTGAGCGTTCCCCTGCCGCGTCGCTGGACGACCTCAGTCGGCGGCCGGTACCGGTCGCGGCCGGTCGTCCGGCGCCGGCCGGGGGGTGACCACCTGCACGCCGACGTCGGCGGTGCGGTTCTGTGTCTCGATCCAGGTGTCCAGGGCGGCCCGGCAGGCGTGGTCGACGTGCCGCAGGCCAGCCAGGTCCAGCCGTACCCTCCGGTCGTCGGGCAGCCCGTCGAGCGTGGTGAGAATGGTGGGCAACCGCAGGAAGGTGGCGTTCCCGCTGATCGCCACGTGCACCGGGTCGGCGTCGTCGTGGACGGTGACCCGCACGTGGGACGTCTCCCAGGCGGTCTTCGCCACCGCCAGCCCGAGGCCGACGAGGACGCCGGTGAACAGGTCGGTGCCGAGGATCGCGGCGGCGGTCACCACCAGCACCACCGCCTCCCCCCGGTGCTCCCGCCACAGCTCGGGCAGGACCCGCCACGGCAGCAGCTTGCACCCGGCGTGCACCAGCACGGCGGCGAGCGCCGGCATCGGGATCAGCCCGACCAGCCCGGGTACGGCGGCGACGAAGAGGAGCAGCCACACCCCGTGCAGCACCCGGGAGGCCTTCGTCCGCGCGCCGGCCCGCACGTTGGCGGAGCTGCGCACGATGACGGCGGTCATCGGCAACGCACCGAGCAGGCCGCAGACGGTGTTGCCGGTTCCCTGGGCGACGAGTTCCCGGTCGAAGTCGGTGCGCGGACCGTCGTGCATCCGGTCGATCGCCGCCGCGCTGAACAGACTCTCCGCCGAGGCGACCAGCGCGAACGTGACGATGGTGGCGAGCAGCCCCGGATCGGTGAGGGCCGTCCAGTGCCCGAACGACGGCTCGATCGCCGCGAGCAGCCCCGCCACCTCGATCCTGTCGACCGGCAGCCGTAGGATGGCGCTCACCCCGGCCGCGGCGACCACGGCGACCAACGCCCCGGGGACCAGGCCCGGCCGGCGCGGCATGCTGTCCCAGAGCAGCATGAGTACGAGCGTGGCCGCACCGACGGCGAGGGACACCCGTGCCGTACCGGAGCCGGTGACGGCACCGACCACGGCCGGCAGCCCGGTGAGGCCGGCGATCCCGGTCGGCGGCGTGTCCGCACCGGCCAGGACGTGGAGCTGGCCGGCGACCAGCAGCAGACCGATCCCGGTGAGCATGCCGTGCACCACGGCCACCGTGATGGCCCGGAACCACCGGCCGAGCCGCAGCAGGCCCAGCCCGATCTGGAGCAGACCGGCGACCAGCACGATGGTCCCGAGACCGGCCAGACCGTAGCGGTCCACCGCCTCGGCGACCAGCACGGTCAGCCCCGCCGCCGGCCCGCTGACCTGGAGACTGCTGCCCGGCATCAGCCCCACCACCAGCCCGCCGACCACCCCCGTGACCAGGCCGAGTTCGACCGGTACGCCGGAGGCGACGGCGATCCCGACGCAGAGCGGCAACGCCACGAGGAACACCACGAGCGACGCCGGCAGGTCGGCCCGAACCGCCGACCACCTCACCCCCACCCCCACGATCCACCCCCCGCCCAACTCGCCCCGCCCCGGCTCGCCCCGCCCCAACTCGCCCCGGCCCGGCTCGCCCCGGCCCGGCTCGCCCCGGCCCGGCTCGCCCCGGCCCGGCTCGCCCCGGCCCGGCTCGCCCCGGTGATCAAGAGGTTTAGGCCACTGTTGATCTTTGATCTGACTAAAACCTCTTGATCAACTCGGGAGGGCGGGGGCGGGGGCGGGGGCGGGGGCGGGGGCGGGGGTGGAGGGGGGAGGGAGGGGAGGGAGGGGAGGGAGGGGAGAGGGCTGGGGGAACGGGGGGTTGGGTTGGGGTGCACGCTGACCTCCCGGGTGGTGTGGCGCGGGGCGTCACGTCGGGTTCAACCCTCGGGGGTGAGCAGCGGTTACGCCTGTCCGGGCAGGTGGCGGGGCGATTGGCGAACATCGGCAGACCGGGGAGCAATCGACGGGACACCCGCCGTCGGGCGGGAAGACGGCCCGGGGGCTCAGGGCGGGTGCGGCGCACCACGAACGCGTCCGGAACGCGGGCCGGGGCTCAGGGCAGGCGGGTGCGGCGCACCACGAACGCGTCCGGCATCCGGAAGGTGAGGTTGTCCGGGCACCACGGCGCGCGGACCACCGTCACCTCGTCCAGCAGCGGTGCCGCCTCGGTGACCACCACCGCCGCCTCCAGCCGGGCCAACTGCGCGCCCACGCAGCGGTGCGCCCCCGCCCCGAAGGCCAGGTGCCGGCGCGACCCGCGCTGCCCGGGGCGGAACCCGGCCGGGTCGGCCACCAGCTCGGGGTCGCGGCCGGCGTGGGCCAGCCACAGCAGCGCCGAGCTGCCCGCCGGCACCGGTGTGCCGCCCAGCGTGGTGTCGGTGGCGGCCATCCGTCGCCAGGTGACGATCGGCGGTTCCAGCCGCAGGCCCTCCTCCACGACGTCGGCGACGGCGACGGTGCCGGCCCGCAACCCGGCGCGTACCGCGGGTTCGCCGGTGAGCCGGTGCAGCAGCAGGGTGAGGAACTGACTGGTGGTCTCCTGGCCGGCGACCAGCAGGAAGAACAGCGCCCCGACCACCACGTCCGGGGAGTGCCCGGCGGCGCGTAGCCGGGCGGCCAACCCGCCGCCGGCACCGGCGAACTCCCGCAGCACCGCGTGGAACCGGCCCACCTCGGCGGCCAGGGTCTGCTGGCGGTCGGCGTCCAGGGGTGCCCAGAACAGTTCCAGCGCGGCCCGGGCGAAGGACTTCACCGCGCTCACCGGGGCGTCCGGCAGTTCGACCAGCCGGGCCAGCGCCAGCAGCGGCAGGTCGGCGGCGAGCCGGGCGTGCAGGTCGACCGGTTCCCCACGGGCCAGGGCGGCGGTGATGCCGGCGGTCCGCTCCCGGACCAGCGCGGTCAGCCACGGCCGCTGGGCGGCCACCCGGGTCGGGTGCAGCGCCTCGGCGACGATCGAGCGGATCTCCGGATGGCTGGGGCCGGCGTTGTTCGCCAGCGTCGGCGGCAACCGGAACCGGTGCCCGGTGAGCACCCGCAACGCGGCCACCGGGATCGGGGTCACCGCGTCCAGGGCGTTGTCGGGCCGCCAGGTCACCGGGTCGGCGAGCACCTGCCGGACCAGCGCGTGCCGGGTCACCACCAGGTGGGCGCCGCCGACCCGGTCGACCACCGTGGCCACGTCCGGCCAGGGTTCGACGTCGGACGCCTCCCAGCTCCGGAACAGCACCCGGACACGCTAGCGGGCGGCCCCCGGCGGGGCGGGATCCAGCTCCCAGACCGTGGTGCGCTTCACCCGTACGCTCTCCAGCGCCACCGGCACCGGCACGTCGTAGGCGGCCAGCTCGCGGAAGCGTTCCCGGGGCAGGAACGCCCGGCCCGGGTCGCCGACCAGCACCCGGGCACCGGACCGGGCGGCCCGCAGCAGGAAACGCAGCACCCGCCGGGCCATCGCCTCGCTGTAGAAGACGTCCCCGGCGAGCAGCACCTCGGCGTCCCCGGCGTCGGCGTCGAGGACGTCGGCCAGCTCGGCGTCGACGCGTACCCCGTTGGCCTCGGCGTTGAGGGCGACGGCGGCGACGGCCCGCTCGTCGATCTCCACCGCCCGGACGGCCGCCGCGCCGGCCTTCGCGGCGGCGATGGCGACCAGGCCGGAGCCGGACGCGAGGTCGAGCACCCGGCGGCCGGCGACCACCTCCGGATGGTCGCTGACATAGCGGGCCAGCCCCTGCCCGCCGGCCCAGGCGAACGCCCAGAACGGCGGCGGCTGGGCGCTGCGGAACTCGCCCTCGGTCAGTTCCCACAGGCCGATCGGCTCGTCGGCCTGGTGCAACCGCACCTCGGGGACGAAGGCGACCGGGGTGAGCCGGGCGTGCAGCCGGACGAAGGCCGCGGAGAGTTCGGACACCCGCCCAGGATGTCAGTCGCCGGCCGGCACCCCCGCACCACCCGCAGACGGGTGCTTCCCCACACCGGTTCCCGGCGTGTCGTGGGGAGGGCGTGACCGGTTCACCACTGTCGGTGTTAACCCGCCCCGCACTTGCCGATCGGCGCGAACACGCCCGTCTACCGGCTTCCCCATCCTCCTCATAGCGTGGCGAGTGGACAAGACCGACGGGAGGACGAGGCGGTGGTGATGGTGTGGCGGAACGCGCTACGGGTCGGGGCGGTGCTGGCCTGCCTCACGGGGACAGGGCTCGCCGGGCCGGCACCGGCTTCGGCGGCGGACCGCTTCGCCACCGAGCTGAGTGGCCTGCCGGACGAGTTCACCGCCGGTGACCAGGTACGAACGGTCTCGGCGGTGGTGTCCCGCAAGGGCAACGGCGGGTGTGTGAAGGTCCGCTGGTCGATGGTGCTCTCGGTGCAGGGGCTGCGACTGGACCAGGTCAAGATGGACCGGGTGGAGGAGACCGGGTCGTTCCCGTTGGAGATCCGGACCGAGGGTGCGGTGGCCCGGCTGACCGACCGGCAGCTCGACCCGGGCACCCTCTGCCCGGACCGCACGGTGACCGCCACCTACCGGGTGGCCTTCGCCGAGGACGTCACCCGCGGCCGGATCACCATGGCCGCCGAGGCGTACGACCCGAACCTGCGGCTGCTCGCCCGACAGAGCGCCACCCGGCAGGTCGTCGGCACCGCGCCACCGCCCACCACGGCGGCACCCGAGCCGACCACCGCGTCGCCGGAGCCGACCGAGGAGGTGCTGGAGCCGACGGAGGAGGCCGAGCCGACCGAGGAGGCCCTCGCCGAGGTGCCGCCACCGGCCGCGGCGAACCGGTCGGCCAACCAGAGCGGCGGCTTCGGGGTGGTGCAGGCGGCCTTCCTGCTCGGCGGGCTGCTGCTCTTCCTCGGCGTCGGCCTGCTGATGCGGTTGCGGCAGCTCACCCGGACCGCGGCCGACGGGGTGGAGGGCGGCGACGACCGTCCGGTCCGTCGCCCGGTCCGCTGGACCACCGTCCGACGGTGATCGGGGGCCGCCGGGGCCGGGTGGCGCCACCACCCGGCCCCGGCGGGTTTCACTTCCCGAACACCTGGAACTCGGCGATCCGCACCTGGTCACGCGCCGGGCTGGCGGTCGCGCAGTCGGTCCGGGTCGCCGGGTCGTCGTCCTGCTCGCCGGCGTACGCCGGCCCGCCGGTGCACTGACTGGCCAGCACCTCCAGCCGGACGTGGGTGGCGACGGTGCTGGACACCCGGAACGACCGCAGGATGATGTCCCGGCTGTAGGCCCGGTACTTCCCGCCCGGGAACGCGTCGTCGGCGCTGGTGTAGATCCGGGTCCAGCGGGTCGGGTCGGCACAGTCCGTGGTGGTCGCGTTGCACGTGGACACCGCGAACGACCGCAGCGCGCTCAGCGCGTTCTGCGCACCGGGGTCGGCGTCCCCGGTGATCGCCGGGCGGAGCATCGCGCTGACGTTTACCCGTTGCACCGGCTGCGGCGTGCCGCCGGGCAGGGTCACGGTGACCTGCCTGCCGGCGACCCCGGTCAGCGACGCCCAGTTGGTGGCCTCGGTGTCGTCACCGATCCGGTCGAGGTTCACCCCGTCACCGGCGATCGTCGCCCCCGACGCGGTGGACGCCAGGTTGCGGCTGAGCCGCAGGTCGACGTACCCCTGCTGGCCCGCCTTGGCGACCACCTCGAGGCGCTGGTGGCCGAAGCCCGGGGCGACCGCCAGCACCTGGTACGTCCCGGCGACGGCCTCGAAGGTGGCCGGTAGCGGGGTGGCCGGGTCGGTGTCGGCGACCGGGGTGGCCCGCGCCTCGTAGTCGCCGACGTAGAGCCGGACCGGGGCGTCCGTGCTGTCGCCCCGGGTGCGCAGGGTCAGCGTGGCGTTGCCCCCGGCCGGGCTGGCGAAGCTGGGCGTCGGGTCGGTGTCGGCCGCGCCGACGGTGGCGGCGTCCCGGCCCATCCCGGAGCGGGCGAACTCGGCCCAGATCAGCTCCTGGTTGGCCCCGCCGAAGCGCAGCCGGTCGGCGGTGAGCAGGTTGTCCCGCATGTCGAGCATGCTGACCTGGCTGGCCGCCTGGAGCAGGAACGAGTCGAAGACCAGTTGCACCCAGCGCCGGTTGCCCGGGCAGTTCCCGGCGGCCACCCGGCCCTGGGCGCAGTCGAGCTGCCGCGTCGGGGTGCCCAGGCCGTACTTCTTGACCAGGGCGGCGCGGATCCGGAAGTTGGTCGCGCCCCAGATCTCCCCGTCGGCGTGCACCGCCGGGCCGCCGGTGTTGTAGCCGACGTCGGAGTAGTTGAGCGGGCTGCGGCTCAGGTCGTAGTTGCGGATGCCGCTGACCAGGTTGCCGGTGACGTAACCGCCGGTGACGAAGGGCGTCTCGCCGGGGGCGCGCAGCCCGTGCTCGTAGAGGTACTCGGCGGCGAGCAGGTCGCTCCACGACTCGCCCATCGCCCCGCCCTGGTGTCCGCCGATCCCGGTGTCCGGGCCGGCGATCATCCGGTTGGTGATCGCATGGGTGTACTCGTGGCCGATCACCGTCATGTCGTAGTCACCGTCCACGCACGGCGGGTACGGCCCACCGGCCTGCGGCTGCCACAGGTACATGTTGGTGCTCGGCGGCAGCCCGTCGCGCGGGGTGGACTGGTTGGCGTTGTTCCGGTTGCCGCTCAGCGCGCCCTGCTGGGCCCGCCCCTGCTCGGCGTCGGAGCCGAGGCCGGCGCCGCTGACGTTGACCGCCTGGAGGTTCCAGGTGGCCTCGGTGAAGCCGAGGTGCCAGGCCCAGTCGTGCATCCGGTTGTGCATGGCGAACAGGTTGGCGGTGGCGGCGTCGGCGTCGTTGCGCTGGGCGGAGGTGAACGCCGCCGGGTTGCAGCGGGACTGGTGCCACTGGTCGGTGAACGGGTACTCGTACCGCCGGTCCGGGCGGTCGGGGGCGTTGACCATGGGGCTGCCGGCCCCCCAGGAGACCACCGTGTTGGCGGAGTTGCCCCGGGTGGTGCCGGTGGGCGTCCCGGTGGCCAGGTCGACGTCCCAGGGCTGCCCGCTCGCCGGGTCGCGGAAGGCGGCGACGCAGTCGGGTGCGGGGCTGGCGCACCAGCGGACCCGGGGGTCCTCCCCGGGGGCGAGGTCCTGCGGCGGGGTGGCCGGGTAGACCGCCCAGCTCGGGTTGTCGGAGTCGAAGTCGACCAGGTCCTCGCGGACCAGCACCGCCCCGCTGATCCCGTCGACGTAGGTGGTGAAGGCGGCCGGATGGTCGCCGTCCCGGCCGATCAGGGTCACCTCGTACGCGGCCCGGTTGCCGTCGACCGGGGTGGGCACGGCGACCTGGCGCACCCGGTGGCTGGCCACCCCGGCGGCGTCCAGGCCGGCGTCGGCGAGGGCGGCGGCGTACGCCTGCTCGGCGGTGCGGGTGGCCGGGGCGGGGGCCGAGGAGTCGCGGGAGAGCGAGGAGCTGACCGAGAGCACGGTGCCGTCGGCGACCGCCACGGTCACCAGGCCGTCGTGGCCGGCGGGCAGATCCCCGAAGCGTTGCCGCAGGGTGACCACCGCTCCGTCGCCGATCCGCCGGACCAGCACCCGGTCCAGCGCGGTCACCGCGTCGGCGTCCAGCCCGAACAGGTCACGTTGCGTGGTGAGGTAGCGCCGGGCGGCGGCCTCCGGGTCGGCCGGCAGGCCGGTGGCGAGCCGGGCCGGGCCGAGCGCGTGCGGGGTGCCGAACCGGTTCCACCGCACCGGGACGTCGGCGGCCCGGGCCAGGCCGCGCTGGCGGGCGTCGGGGGTGACGGTGCCGGTGCGGTTGTCGACGTCGGCGGCCTGGTGGCGGTCGTCGGCGAACGAGCCGGAGCGGCCCGGGGCCGGGGTCGCGGTGCCGCCCGGTGCGGCCGTGGCGGTGCCCCCGCCGGGCAGCAGGGCGGCGACCACGGCGGTGGTCGCCAATACGGGAACGAGCCGGCGTCGCAGCCGGCTCGTTCGGGGTGTCCACTCCGGTCTGGGCACGAAACCTCCTTGTGGGAGCGGGTCCGGCGCGACGCCGGCCCGAGGCAGGCGTGGGTACGCATGCGAATACGTGACTACCAGGCCGGCCCGACGGAGGCAATGGCCTCGGGGTGCCCGACTCAGACGAGCTGGACCGGGTCGAGGCCCAGTTCCCGGGCGGTGACCAGCCGGATCCACTCACCGAACTGCCGACGGGAGATGACCCGCTGGTGGACGGCGAGCTGGACGGCGAGCCCGTCCATCACCGCGTTGATCCGCCAGGCGGCCCCGGCCGGGTCGGCGCAGTCGAAGGTCCCGTCGGCCACCCCGGCCGAGATGACCGCCGCCAGGTCCTGCCGCCAGCGCAGGTCGAGCCGGCGACAGACCTTCTCCAGTTCCGGGGTGCGCAGCGACTCGGCCCAGCCGTCGATCCACATCGTCCAGGGGCGGCCGGTGGGGGTGTAGAGGCGCAGGATGCGCCGGAGCTTGGTCAGCGGCGGGGTGGTGGCGCGGAGCACCGCGTCGAGCCGGGCCAGCTCCTGCTCGACGGCGTACGCGAAGGCCTGGGCGAGCAGCCGTTCCTTGGTGGCGAAGTGGTAGAAGACCAGTGCCTGGCTGACTCCGGCGGCGGCGGCCACGTCGGCGGTGCGGGTGTTGGCGAGTCCACGCTCGACGATCACGTCACACGCGGTGCGCAGCAGGGAATCCAGGCGGACATCGGCGGCGGCACGTCTCGTCACGCCGCTACGGTAACCTATCAACACGAGCACAGGGAGTTACCGAGCCGCCCGATCGGGCAGGTCGGAGTCGGAAGCCGGACAGCACGCTGTCGGCGCGTCGGGAGTGTCCCACCGCGACCGGGGCCGGCGGGCGCGGCCCGGGCTGGCGACCCAACCTCCTAGGATGCTCTACGGGTGGTGGTGGCGCACACCCGCGCGTCGGCCGGACGCGCCGTCGGGCGGCCCGAGTTGGCATCGGTCCGACCGCTCGGCTAGAGTTTCCATCCGTCACCGGGTGAGCCCGGGGGTACGCGGACGTAGCGCAGCTGGTAGCGCATCACCTTGCCAAGGTGAGGGTCGCGGGTTCGAATCCCGTCGTCCGCTCGGAGCTGCCGCCACGTATTCGACGGGGGCAACCTCGGTGGGGTGGCCGAGAGGCGAGGCAACGGCCTGCAAAGCCGTGTACGCGGGTTCAAATCCCGTCCCCACCTCGGTAACAGGCACGGGCGATTGGCGCAGTGGGAGCGCGCTTCCTTGACACGGAAGAGGTCACTGGTTCAAACCCAGTATCGCCCACACGGTCAGTAGGGCCGCCTCCCGAGTCGGGAGGCGGCCCTACTGCTTCTCCCCTCCCGACGCCGCCGGCCGGGCGAGGGCACCCGCTCGTAGGGCCGGAGCCGGAACCCCGTCCGTGCGGCCCCTCCCGGCTCGTGGGAGACGATCGTTCTGCGTCGATACGATGTCTATCCTGGCTCCGGTTCTGCCGAGGGACGTCGCGACGCCGGGTGGGTGTGCAGTGGGGGAGACCGGTCGGGACGCGCTGCGCGCGTTCGCCGAGGAGTTGCGGCGACTACGGCAGCTCGCCGGCGGTCCGTCGCTGAACACGCTGGTGGCGGTCGCCGCCCGCCGGGGCAGGCCGCTGGCCCGTTCCACCCTCAGTGACAAGCTCAACGCCAAGTCGCTTCCCGACCGGGACTTCGTCGCCGACTACCTGGGCGCCTGCGTCGCGTACGCCGAACAGAGCGGCATCCGGCTGCCCCCCGGGCTCACCGACCCGACCCGCTGGGAGGCGGCGTACTGGCGGATGCTGGGGGCGGCGGACGCGGCGCGGGCCGACGACCGGCTCGCCGCCGCCCGCGCCGAGCGGGGCCGGCCGGACAGCGCCGGGTCCGCGGCACCGGCCGCCGGTCCGGGCGGGCCGGTTCCGTTCGTGCCCCGGCAGCTACCGGCGGCGGTACGGCACTTCACCGGCCGGTCCGCGCCGCTGGCCGCCCTCACCGCACTGCTCACCGAGCCGCCCGGTCCGCCGGGCACCGTGCCCGTCTCGACCATCGTCGGGACGGCCGGGGTGGGCAAGACCGCCCTCGCCGTGTACTGGGCACACCAGGTCGCCGACCGGTTCCCGGACGGCCATCTCCACGTCGACCTGCGCGGGTACGACCCCGAGTCGCCCGCGCTGAGCCCGGCCGAGGCGGTGGCCGGGTTCCTGGAGGCGCTCGCGGTGCCCCCGGAGCGCATCCCGGCGGCGCTGGCGGCGCAGGCCGCGCTGTACCGCAGCCTGCTCGCCGACCGGCGGATGCTGGTGCTGCTGGACAACGCCCACGACGCCGACCAGGTGCGTCCGCTGCTGCCCAGCTCACCGGGCTGCCTGGTGCTGGTGACCAGCCGCAACCACCTGCCGGGGCTGGTGACCGCCGAGGGGGCCCGCCCGCTGCGGCTGGGCCTGCTGTCCCCGGCGGAGGGACGCGAGCTGCTGTCCCGCCGGCTGGGCGGGGACCGGGTGGCGGCGGAGCCGGAGGCGGTGGACCGGATCGTCGCCGCGGCGGCCGGGCTGCCGCTGGCGTTGGCCATCGTGGCCGCCCGGGCCGCCACCTACCCGGAGTTCGGCCTCGCCCGGCTGGCCGCCGAGCTGACCGCCACCCGGGGCGCTCTCGACGCCTTCAGCAGCGGGGAGGCCAACGCCGACGTGCGGGCGGTGCTGTCCTGGTCGTACCGGGGGCTGGAACCGGGGGCGGCCGACCTGTTCCGGGTGCTCGGGACGCACCCCGGCCCCGACGTGTCCGTCGCGGCGGCGGCCAGCCTCCTGGCCGTGTCCACCGCCGAGGTGCGCCGGCCGTTGGCGGTGCTGACCCGGGCGAACCTGCTCACCGAACACACCCCCGGCCGGTACGTCCTGCACGACCTGCTGCGCGCGTACGCCGTCGAGCTGGCGACGGCCACCGACTCCGCCAGGCTCCGGGACGCGGCGCTGCGCCGGCTGCTCGACCACTACCTGCACACCGCCTACGCCGCCGCTCTGCTGCTGCACAAGCACCGCGACGACATCGCGCTGCCGGCGGCGTCCCCCGGCACGGCGGCGGTGGTACCGGCCGACCGGGACGAGGCGTGGGCGTGGCTCGCCGCCGAACACCGGGCGCTGCTGGCCGCGATCGACCTGGCCGCCGAGCACGGGTTGCCGACCCACGCCTGGCAATTGGCGTGGAGCGTCAACACCTACCTCGACCGGGTGGGCGCCTGGCAGGACCAGTCCCACGCCCAGCAGGTGGCGCTGCGGGCGGCCACGGCGGCGGGGGACCGGGACGGTCAGGCCCGCGCCCACCGCAACCGGGCCGTCGCCTGCCTGCGGCTGGGTGGGTACGACCAGGCCCATGACCACCTGGAGCGTTCCCTGCGGTTGTACGCCGAACTCGGCGACGGGGTCGGTGGCGGGCGTACCGAGCTGAACCTCGGCATCCTCGCGGAACGCCAGGGCGACCACCGGCGTGCCCTCGACCACGCGCAACGGGCGCACCGCCTGTTCGCCGCCGCCGGTCACGCGCAGGGGCAGGCCAACGCGCTCAACAACATCGGCTGGTACCACATCCAGCTCGGCGACCACGCCCGCGCGCTGGACTACTGCGGGCGGGCGCTGGCGCAGCAACAGCAGACCGGCAACCGGTACTGGGAGGCGCACGCCTGGGACAGCCTCGGCTTCGCCCACCACCAGCTCGGCAGGCACCGCGACGCCCTCGACTGCTACCGGCACGCGCTCGCGCTGTGGCAGGAGACCGGCGAACGGTACTACGAGTCGGTCACCCTGATGCACCTCGGCGACAGTCACCGGGCCGCCGCCGACGACGCCGCCGCCCGGGTCGCCTGGCGACAGGCCCTCGACGTGCTCGACCGGCTCGGCCACCCGGACGCCGCCCAGCTCCGGCAGCGGCTCGGCGAGGCGCAACCTGCCCCGTAACGGTGCCCCGCATTCTCCTGTCCGGCGAATTCCCGGAAACCCGGAAAGGGTCGGAGGTAATTGTGGCAGGTGGCGCGGGTGTGCCGGGCGCCCCTTCCGGGGAGCCTCCGGAAAGGACGCGATCTACCCTGGCTTGAACAGGCGTAATGCCCCGAGCTGCATGCTTCGGGCGCTCGGGTCAACGATTTTCGGCGCACTTCACTAATAGTTTTTAAATTCACCGATGTCGTTGTCTAAGTGGCCGTCGGACGATGAACCTGGAGGCGATGGTTTCCCGTCCACCGAAAGGACAACCGTGATCCCCAACAGAATCGGACGCCGCCGCGTGGTGGCCACCGGCATGGCGCTGGCGCTGGTCGCCACCGCGGTCGGTGTGCCACGCGTACCGGCGGCGCAGGCCGCGCCACCCCGGGCGACGGCACAGGCGGCGACGTCACAGGTCGTAGGCTTCACCGTCGGTCGGGACGGTCGCTTCTACCTGGCGTCCGCCACCGGCGTCACCCCGTTCGGCAGCACGGTGGTCGCCCCGCCCGATGCCGACGTCAGCGCCGTCCGGCAGCCCGACGGCAACGCCGCCGTGTTCACCGTCGGCACCCAGGGCGGGCTGGTCGTTGCCGTGACCAGTTCCGCGACCTCCGCCATCTCCGTCTACCGCGACGGAGCGGGCAACCTCGCCACCCCCGGAACCCGGTTGACCGCGTTCACCGCCCCCGACGGCTACGTGTACGTCTTCTTCGTCGGTGTCGACGGCGCGGTCTACGGCACCTCGTACAACCGGGTGGTGCGCCCCGGGGGCGGGCCGCAGCGCCTCTCGGCGACCGGCGTCGCCCCGCCGGGCGCGGTGCTCGCCGGTTCGTGGCAGTCCAGCGCGCCGGGCGCGTTCTTCGTCGGCTCCGACGGCGGGCTGCGCCATCTCGGCCGGACCAACGGCAGCTGGCAGACGTCGTCCATCGGCCCGTCCGGTGTCGCGGCGGCCGGCAGCGGGGTGGCGGCGCTGACCGACGGCGACGTGCAGGCGTACTACGCCGGACTGGACGGCCGGCTCTGGCAGGTGACCCCGGCGGGCGGCGGCCTGCCCGACCCGTGGAACCGGGTGGCCGTGTCCGCGAGCGGCGTGGTGCCGGTCGGTGCCCGGCTCACCGTGACCCGTCCCGCCAACGGCCCGACCGGCGTGTTCTTCGCCGACGCCGCCGGTGCCGTGCGGATCGTGACCAACCTGGCCGGCGGGTGGCAGGACTCCGTCACCACCGGCCCCGGTGTGGCCAGCCCGGGGGGACCGATCTCGGCGCTCACCTCCGAGGACTACTTCTTCGTGGGCTGGTGGGGCAGAGGCCTGTGGTGGTGGCTGTTCTGGTGGTGGCGTCGCCCGCCTCCGCCGCCCCCGCCGCCACTGCTGGGCGAGACGTTGTCGATACCGCTCGGCTACCCGATCCAGTACGGGGCGAACGTCTCGCTGATCCTGTACCGCTAGACCGGCTGACCCGGCACCGCCCAGGCGGCTGACCGGCCGGGGCGGGACGCGTTCCACCCGCGTCCCGCTTCGGGGTGGGGCCGCCGGACGAGCGATCTTGCCATCGGGTAGAGTTCGGGGCGTCGCCGGGGAAACCGGGCGGCACGCGGACGTAGCGCAGCTGGTAGCGCATCACCTTGCCAAGGTGAGGGTCGCGGGTTCGAATCCCGTCGTCCGCTCTCGACCACGGGCGATTGGCGCAGTGGGAGCGCGCTTCCTTGACACGGAAGAGGTCACTGGTTCAAACCCAGTATCGCCCACCAGAGCACGACGAAGGCCCCGGCTCATTGAGCCGGGGCCTTCGTCGTGACGGTGCGGTGTGGGTCAGCTGTTCCAGTGCTGGGTGACGAGGTCGGCGGCCTGCTGTTCCCACTGGGCGTAGTGGTCGGGGTAGGCGGAGACCTGGACGGTCTGGGCGGCCTTGGTCAGGGGCATGTCCTGCCAGCCGTCGACCTGCTTGAGGCCCTTGAGGAACGCGGTGGTGGCGTACTCGGGGTCGGTGATCTGCTCGACGGTGCCCCAGCCGGAGGAGGGGCGCTGTTGGAACAGGCCCTGGGAGTCGTGGTCGTTGCGGTCGCCGAGGTGGCCGAGGTTCTCCAGCTTGGATTCCTGGAGGGCGGTGGCGATGGACACGACGGCGGCGCGTTCGTCCATGCCGGTCTTCTTGGTGGCAGCGATGATGGCCTTGGCGTTGGCGGTCTGCTCGTCGTCGAGGTCGATGCGGGACTGGTCGCCCTGCACCCCGTGCGGGATCAGCTTGTCCATCGCCGGCTTGTCGGCCTGCACCACGGCCACGGGCCGGGTGTCGATGGTGGGGGTGTCGGTGAGGTTCAGCGGGCCGGCGGCGATGCCGGAGTCGGGGCGTGGGCACCACGTCGGGCGCTCGTGCGGGGGTGGGACCTGCCGGGCGGGGTCCTGCTGCGGTCGTACAGAGGGTGTAACGACCGCGGGTGCCGGGTCATTCCATCGGTGCTTGCCGGATCGAGCCTGGTAGCAGGCCCTGCCCGGGCCGTCGGTCGCGGGTGGTTCCGCCGGGGCCCGGTGTGGTCTGCGGGGCCGGTGGGTCAGGTGGCCCGGAGAGCCTTATGCCTGGGCGTCATGAATATGCCTGAGCGGCATACCGGTGTCCGAGAAGTCAGCCGTCCTCCGGACCTTTCCCGCCGATCCGGTGGCCGGCGGGGAGGCGGGTTCTGCCGATGGCAGATCCGCTACCGGTGAACAGGGCGCCCCATCGGTGTCCCGGGCCGGCAGGGTGGGACGCATGAGACTGCTGATGCTGGGCGGCACCGGGTTCGTCGGCTCCGCCATCGTGGCCGAAGGGGTACGCCGGGGCTGGACGGTGACGATGTTCAACCGGGGCGTACACGGCGACCCTCCGCCGGGCGTACACCGGTTGCGGGGTGACCGGACCGCGCCGGACGGGCTGGCCGCGCTGGCCGGCGGCGACTGGGACCTGGTGGTCGACACCTGGGACGGCATGCCCCGCGCGGTACGCGACGCCGCCCGGGCACTGCGCTCCGCCGGGCACTACGCCTACGTCTCCAGCTGCTCCGTCTACGCCATGCCGGTGCCGGCCGGGGCGGGGGAGGAGGCGACGGTGGTGGAAGCGGCCTCCGACGACCCCCGCGACGACGACTACGCCCGGTGCAAGGCGGGCGGTGAGCGGGCCGCGACGGAGGTGTTCGGGGAGCGTGCGCTGCTGCTGCGGGCCGGGTTGATCCTCGGGCCGGGGGAGGACGTCGGCCGGTTGCCGTGGTGGTTGCGGCGGGTGGCCCGGGGTGGCGACGTCCTCGCCCCCGGCCCGGCCGACCTGCCCGTGCAGTACGTCGACGTCCGCGACCTGGCGGCCTTCGCGCTGGACCGGGCCGCCGAGGGTGTCGGCGGCGCGTTCAACGTGGTCAGCCGTCCGGGGCACAGCACCATGGGTGAGCTGCTGAGCGAGGTGGTGGCGACGACCGGATCCGATGCCCGGCTGCGCTGGACCGACCCGGAGCCCATCCTCGCCGCCGGGGTGGAACCCTGGAACGACCTGCCGGTCTGGATTCCCCCGGGCCACGAGTACCGGTGGTTGCAGGAGCTCGATGTCGAGCGGGCGTACGCGGCGGGGCTGACCTGCCGCCCGGTGGCCGGGACGGTCGGTGACACCTGGCGTTGGCTGGACCGGGTGGGGACGGTCCCGCCGCGCGCGGGGCGACCGGTGCGGGCGACGATCGGCCTGGACCCGGCACGCGAGGCCGCCCTGCTGGCCGCCGCCGGGCGGACCTGATCCACCGCCACCGCCGCCCGGGTGCCGTCGCCGGCACCCGTCGTCGGGCCGGCATCGTCAGCCCGGTGCCACCGCCAACTCCAGCACCTCGTCCACACTCCGCCTCGGGGTGGCCACCCCCGGCTGGCCGTACCCGATCCGCATCACCATCTGCGGCGTGCCGAAACGCCCCAGCGACAGCCGCAGCGCCTCCCGAGCCCCCGACACCTCGATCGGCTGCGACAGCATCGACACCGCGAGCCCCGCGTCGGTGGCGGTCAGCAGGACCCGCTGTAACGCCTGCCCGGCGAGCACCTGGTCGACGACCGTGTTGCCGGCCGCGCCGAGCACCGCCACCAGCGGTTCCGGTTCGAAGTCGCGGCCGGGGGCGCGGTCCCGGCCGCCGAAGCCGCGCGACGGCAGCAGGTCCTGCGGCTCGGCCTGCGGGCCTCCGGCGCGGGCCGGCACCCCGTCGGGGGCGGGCTCGGTACGCACCCAGTCGGCGCGTTCGGCCCGGTAGGCGGGATCGCGTTCGAGCACCCGGTGGGCGCTGCGGGCGATCTCGGCGAAGGCGTTGACGGCGCTCACCCCGATCACCAGTTCCAGCCAGCACTGCTCGGCGCGGGCCGCCTCACCGAGCCGCCAGCGGGCGTCGGCGGGCACCGGGTCGGGCCAGAACGGTGCCCGGTTGCTGAACCGGCGGCCGATGGCCGCGTACAGGCTCTGCTCGGTGGGGGTGGGGCGGCGCGGCAGGTCCGGGACCAGCCGGGCCAGCACGTCCGGGTCGGCCGGGTAGGGCCGCAGCCGTACCGTCGCCGGGGTGCCCGCCACGGCCAGGGACAGCCGCAGGTTGAACAGGGCCGCCCCGCCGGCGATCCGGGTACCCCAGCCGCTCGGGTCGGTGGCCGGCAGCCGGCGGGTCGGGTCGACGCAGACCTCGATCGCGCCGTCGCGCAGTCGGAACCGCCACGGCTGGGTGTTGTGCAGGGAGGGGGCGCGGACGGCGTCCGCAGCGGCGGCCCGTAGCTGCGCCTCGGTGTACCCGGTGCCCATGGTCGTGCTCCTTCCGTGACGGTTCGTGCCGCTCCACCCCGAGCGGGGAACGCGTCGCCCCGGCCGGCCGACGCCGACCCGGTTCCCGGTGGTGGTTCCCCTCCACGGTCCGCCACCCGGGGGTGGGCCGGGCAGGGCCGGACGTCCCGACC
Source organism: Micromonospora rifamycinica (assembly GCF_900090265.1). NCBI lineage: Bacteria > Bacillati > Actinomycetota > Actinomycetes > Micromonosporales > Micromonosporaceae > Micromonospora > Micromonospora rifamycinica. Next base: position 2,453,248 of record NZ_LT607752.1, on the reverse strand, counting down.
CGCCGGGCCGCCCTCCCCGGCGTGACGCGCCGGGAAGGGCGGCGTGACGCGCCAGGTTAGGGACCTTCGACCCGTGCGCGGGCCGGTCCGGGCGGGTAGAAACGAGGGATGATCCGGGTGTTCCTTCTCGACGACCACGAAGTCGTCCGCCGTGGCCTGGCCGACCTGTTGCAGAGCAGCGGCGACATCGAAGTGGTCGGCGAGTCCGGCTCCGCCCAGGAGGCGGCCCGACGGATTCCCGCCCTGCGGCCCGACGTGGCGATCCTCGACGCCCGGCTGCCCGACGGCAACGGCATCGACGTGTGCCGGGACGTGCGGGCGGTGGACTCGTCGATCAAGGGGCTGATCCTCACCTCGTACGAGGACGACGAGGCGCTGTTCGCCGCGATCATGGCGGGTGCGGCGGGGTACGTGCTCAAGCAGATCCGGGGCACCGACCTGGTGGACGCGGTGCGCCGGGTCGCGGCCGGGCAGTCGCTGCTCGACCCGGCGATCACCACCCGGGTGCTGGAACGCATCCGCAGCGGCGTCGAGCAGCCGCGCGAGCTGAAGACCCTCACCGAACAGGAGCGGCGCATCCTGGAGTACGTGGCCGAGGGGCTGACCAACCGGGAGATCGCCGGCAAGATGTTCCTGGCGGAGAAGACGGTGAAGAACTACGTCTCCAGTGTGCTGGCCAAGCTGGGCCTGGAACGCCGCACCCAGGCCGCCGTGCTCGCCACCCGCCTGCTCGGCCAGCGCCACTGACCCACCGCCGCGCCGACGGCGGCCCCGATCAGTCGCGCAGCGGGACCGACCAGCAGAGCTGGGTGCCGTGCGGCTCGACCCGGCGTACCTCGAACTCGCCGCCGTGCCGCTCGGCGCGTTCGCGCAGGTTCACCAGGCCACCCCGGGCGGCGGCCGGGTCGCAGCCCACCCCGTCGTCGGTGACCGTCACGGTGACCCGGCCGGCGTCGACCCGGACGGCGACGGCGACCCGGTTGGCCTCGGCGTGGCGTACCGCGTTGGACAGCGCCTCGCGGAGCACGGCGGTGAGGTCGGGGCGGACCGGCTCCGGCACGGCGCTGTCGATCGGGCCGTCCAGCTCGACGGCGGGCCGGAAACCCAGCGACCCGGCGGCCACGTCGACCGCCTCCCGGATCTCGGTGCGCAGCGCCGCGCTCATCGGGGTACGCAGCTCGAAGATGGTGCGGCGGATGTCCCGGATGGTGGCGTCGAGGTCGTCGACGGCCGCGTTGATCCGCTTGGCGACGTCGGGCCGGGCGTGCATTGCGCCGCTCTGCAGTTGCAGGCCGGTGGCGAACAGCCGCTGGATCACCACGTCGTGCAGGTCCCGGGCGATGCGTTCGCGGTCCTCCAGGACCACCAGCAGCTCCCGTTCCTCCTGGCCCCGGGCGCGCTCCATGGCCAGGGCCGCCTGACCGGCGAAGCTGGCCAGCAGGGTGACGTCGGCATCGGCGGCCCGGCCGGCGTCGGGCCGGTGGGCCACCACCAGCACCCCGTGCAGGGTGTCGGCGGCGGCGAGCGGGGAGACCACGGCCGGGCCGGCGACCACCGGCACCGGCCAGGGTGCCGCCTCGGCCAGGTTGTCGAGCAGTTCCCGGCGACGTTCGGTGACCGACCCGGCGAAGCTGGTCTCGCCGGCCGGCAGGAGCGCGCCGACCAGCGCCGCGGTGTCCCCGTCGGCGGAGTCGACCACCTCGACGGTGAACTGGCCGGCGTCCTCGTCGTAGAGCAGCACCAGCGCCAGCTCCGCCTCGGCGACCTCGCGGGCGCGGCGGGCCACCAGGGTCAGCGCGTCGGTCCGGCGTACCTCGCCGAGCAGCACCGAGGTGATCTCGGCGGTGGCGGCCAGCCAGCGTTCCCGACGGTGGGCCAGCGCGTAGAGCCGGGCGTTCTCGATGGCCACCCCGGCTGCGGCGGCCAGCGCCACGACGATCTCCTCGTCGTCCTCGGTGAACTCCGGGGCGCCCTGCTTCTCGGCCAGGTAGAGGTTGCCGAAGACCTGCTCGCGGATGCGGACCGGCACGCCGAGGAAGCTGTGCATCGGCGGGTGGTGCGGCGGGAAGCCGTACGACTGGGGGTGTTGGGTGATGTCCGGCATCCGGACCGGGCGGGGCTCGTCGATCAGCAACCCGAGCACCCCCCGCCCGTGCGGCAGGTCGCCGATCTTCGCGTGCAGTTCGGCGTCGATGCCGTGGGTGATGAAGTCGTGCAGCAGCCGGTCCGGCCCGATCACACCGAGCGCGCCGTAGCGGGCCCCGACCAGCTCACAGGCGGCCTGCACGATCCGTTGCAGGGTGCTGCGCAGGTCGAGGTCGGTGCCGATGCCGACCACCGCGTCGAGCAGCGCCCGCAGCCGTTCCCGGCTGGTCACCACGTCGCCGACCCGGTCCAGCATCTCCTGGAGCAGCTCGTCGAGCCGGACCCGGGACAACGGGCTCAGCCCCAGCGAGGGGACCTGGTGTTCGTTGCGGGAAGCAGGGGTGCTGGCGGCCACGCGGGCGATGTTACCGTCCGGTGACCGCCCGACACGAGATCGTCAGGGCCGCTGGTCGCGGACCGCGGAGGTGTCGACCACCTGGGCGGCGGGCAGCCGCGGGGTGTGCGGCGGGCCGGCGTGCGCCGGGTCCGCGATCCCGATCCGCAGCACCAGGTACGGGTAGCCGAGGCCGCTGAGCAGGCGCCGCAGCGTCTGCCGGGTGCCGGCCACCTCCACCACGCCGGACAGCGGCACCACCGACGCCCCGTGCCGGGTGGCGGTGAGCCAGAGCGCGGAGAGCGCCTCGCCGGCCCGCAGCCAGCTGGCCGGCTCGTCCTCGTCGCCGTAGAGCAGCCCGTACACGGCGGCCTTGTCGTGCCCCGGGCCGACCGGCAGGTCACCGGGGCTGCCGAAGTCCCGGGCCGGGACGGTGGTCTGCGGCTGGTCGTGCGGCAGCACCTCCGGCGGCAGGCCGGTGCCGGTGCCGGCCCGGTGCGTCCAGTACTGCAACTCCTCGCGGGTCTGCGGGTCCTCCGCCTCGACCGTGCCGGCGTGCGAGGCGGTCGCGGCCAGCTCCATCACCTGGTCGGCGTCGAGGATCTGCAACCGGGAACCCTCGGCGTCGGCGGCGCGGACGATGTCGTCGAGCACCCCGGCGGGCACCGGCTCGTCGCTGACCGGCCGGCGGTCGGTGTGCCGCACCTGCATGCACTGCACCAGGCGCATCGCCTCCGGGTCGCCCCCGGAACGGGTCAGGCCGGTCAACCGGGCCAGCAGGTCCGGCTGCTGCGGGTCGGGCAGCCGCTCGACCACCGCCGTCCAGCCCTCGGCGGCGAGCGCCACCCGGGCGTGGTGCAGGGCCGCGCCGCAGCTCACCGCCGTCAGCCGGCCCTCCGGGTCGGTGGCCGAGAGCTGCCGTTCCCGGACCACCCGCAGCTCCAGGGCGTCCGGCAGGACCCGCCAGCGCCACGGCTGCGTGTTGTGCACCGAGGGGGCGTGACCTGCCGTCGCCGCCGCCTCCGCGAGAGCGGTGGTCAGCGGGCGGTCCGTCGCGGGCGTCTGGTGGCTCATCGGCACGACCTTTCCGTCTCTTTCCCATCGTGCCCCACCCCGTCGGCCCCGGGGCGGGGATACCGTTCCATCCTGGCCCGCCGACCCGGCCCCGCGCACGGTCCGCAGGTCCCCCCTCGGGGGCATTTTGGCCCTGCGGTTTCCCGGTTCCCGGCCCCCGCCGGCCCCCTGCTGGGACGATCCGCAGGTGGACGCGGCACCGCAGGAGTGTGTTCCGCGGCGGCCGGTCGACCGGCGTCCGGTGCGCTGGCGCGAGTGGACGCCCCTGGCCCTGCTCGGCGGGGCGTTGCTGGTCGGGGCGGCGCTGTGGCTGACCGGGCGGCGCGGCCCGGCCGACGCGGTGTGGGCGACGGCGACCCTGGGGGCGCTGGTGCCGGCGGTCGGGACGGTGCTGCGTCAGTGGTGGCGGCGGCGGTTCGGGGTGGACGTCATCGCCGTGCTGGCGTTGGCCGGTGCGCTGCTGGTCGCCGAGTACCTGGCCGGGGCGGTGATCGCGGTGATGGTGGCGACCGGCCGGGCGCTGGAGGCGTACGCCCGGGGGCGGGCGACCCGCGACCTGCGGGCGCTGTTGGCGCGGGCACCCCGGCAGGCGCGGCGGCGCACCCCGGACGGGGGCATCGAGGTGGTTCCGCTGGACCGGGTCGTGGTGGGGGACGACCTGCTGGTCGGGCCGGGGGACGTGGTGCCCGTCGACGGGGTGCTCGCGGCACCGGCGACGCTCGACGAGTCGGTGGTGACCGGCGAGTCGCAGCTGGTGGGCCGGGCCGCCGGGGAGCAGGTGTCCAGCGGGGTGGTCAACGCGGGCGCTGCCGTGGGCCTGCGGGCCACCCGGGACGCGGCCGGCAGCACCTACGCGGGGATCGTCCGGCTGGCGCGGGAGGCGACCGCCCACCGGGCGCCGACGGTCCGGCTCGCCGACCGGTACGCGGCGGCGTTCGTGCCGTTCACCCTGGTGCTGGCCGGGGTGGCGTGGTGGTGGTCGGGGGAGGTCGTCCGGGCGGTCGCCGTGCTGGTGGTGGCGACGCCGTGTCCGCTGCTGCTGGCCACCCCCATCGCGATCGTCTCCGGGCTGTCCCGGGCGGCCCGCCGTGGTGTCCTGGTGCGTGACGGCGGTGCGCTGGAGTTGCTCGGCCGGGCCCGCACCCTGCTGGTCGACAAGACCGGCACGTTGACCGCCGGGCGGCCCCGGGCGGCGGAGACGGTGGCCGGCCCCGGCGGCGACCGGGACGAGGTGCTGCGGCTGGCCGCGTCGGTGGAGCAGCTCTCCCCGCACGTGCTGGCGGTGGCGCTGGTGCGGCAGGCCCGCGAGCGGCGGCTGCGGCTGACCACGCCGACGGAGGTGACCGAGGAGCCGGGGCGCGGGGTCAGCGGCCGGGTCGACGGCCGGCTGGTGCGGGTCGGGCAGCTCACCGGCGACCTGCCCGACTGGGCGGAGCAGGCCCGGGAGCGGGCCGAGCTGGCCGGCTGGTCGACGGTGTGGGTGAGCGACGACCACGGCCCGCTGGGGGCGATCCTGCTGGAGGACCCGGTCCGTCCGGACGCCCGGCGGACGGTACGGCGGCTGCGGGACGCCGGGCTGTCCCGGCTGCTGCTGCTCAGCGGGGACCGTCCGCGCACCGCCGAACAGGTGGCCCGGCTGGTGGGGGTGGACGAGGCGGTGGCCCGGTGCTCCCCGGAGCAGAAGGTGGCCCGGGTACGGCAGGAGGCGCGGCTGGCCGTCACCGTGATGGTCGGCGACGGGGTGAACGACGCGCCGGCGCTGGCGGCGGCGCACGTCGGGGTGGCGATGGGGGCTACCGGGGCGACCGCCTCGGCGGACGTCGCCGACGCCGTGATCACCGTGGACCGGTTGGACCGGCTCGCCGACGCCGTCGAGATCGCCCGGCACGCCCGCCGGATCGCGGTGCAGAGCGCCGCCGTCGGGATGGGGCTGGCGGTGCTCGCGATGCTGGCCGCCGCCGCCGGCCGGCTGCCGCCGGTGGCGGGCGCCTTCCTCCAGGAGGGCATCGACGTGCTGGTGATCCTCAACGCGCTGCGGGCGCTGCGCGGCGGGCCGCGTCGTCCGGACGTCCCGCCGGCCGCCCGCGCCCTGCTCGGCCGGTACGCGGGCCAGCACGCCGGCGTACGGGACGTGCTCGCCCGGGTACGGGACACCGCCGACCTGGTGGCGACCCGGCCGACCGCCGAGGGGTGCCTGCCGGCGTTGCGCGACACGCACCGCCGGCTCACCGACGAGGTGCTGCCGCACGACAGCGCCGAGGAACGGCAGCTCTACCCGGCGTTGACCGGCCCGCTGGGCGGGGAGGTGACGTCCACGATGAGCCGGGAACACGTGGAGATCCACCGGCTGGTGGACGCGATCGGCGGTCACCTGGCCCGGGCGGACGGGCGGTTGCGCCCCGACCAGGTGCCCGACCTGCTCGCCAGCCTGTACGGGCTGGACGCGGTGCTGCGCCTGCACCTGGCCCAGGAAGAGGAGACCTACCTCGCGCTGGAACCCGACCCGCCCGCCCCGCGTTGATCCACCCGCCCCGCGTTGATCCACCCGCCCTGTGTCGATCCCCGCGCTGGGGCCGATGTCGCGGTGTCAGATCGTCGGATCACCGCCACATCGGCCCAACGGCCGCCCGCCCCGCCGGGTCGCCCGGTCAGCGTTCCCGGACGACCGCGACCGGGCAGTGCGCGTGCTGGATGAGCTGCTGGCCGACCGAGCCGAGGAGCATCCCGCGCAGTCCACCCCGGCCCCGGCTGCCGACCACCACGAGCTGTGCCTCCCGGCTCGCCTCGACGAGCGCGGCGGCCGGTCGGGCCGGTGCGATCTCCACCGTGACCGGCACCTCGGGGAACGTCTCCCGCCACCCGGCGAGGGCCTGGTCGATCTCGGCCCGGTCCGCCGCGAGCCGGGCCTCGGCGTCCGGGTCGGAGGGCCGCCAGCGGTCGTCCGGCGGCTCGAAGGCCCGCAGCACCCGCAGCGCCGTGTCCCGTTGGGCGGCCCGCTCCACGGCGAACCCGAGCGCGGTGCGGGCCTGCTCGGAGCCGTCGTAGCCGACCACCACCGGGCCGGTGGCCTTGGCCTGCGCCTCCCGTACCACCACGACCGGGCAGTGCGCGTGGGCGGCCACCGAGACCGCCGTGGAGCCGGCGAGCAGGCCGGTGAAGCCGCCGTGGCCCCGGCTGCCGAGCACCAGCAGCCCGGCCTCGGCGGAACGCTCCTCCAGCACCAGCGCGGGGGGGCCGTCGAAGACCCCACCGTGCACGGTGACGCCGGGCCAGGCCGCGGTGGCGTCCGAGGCGGCCTGCTGCACCAGCTCCTCGACCTGCCGCCGGGCGGCGTCGTCCGGCCACACCCCGGGGGCCACGCCGGGACCGACCCACCCGGCGACGGTCAGCCACTCGAAGACGTACGCCAGGCGGACGGGCCGTCCGCTGCGCTGCGCCTCGGCCAGCGCCCAGTCCAGGGCGACCCCCGCGTCGGCGGAGCCGTCGTAGCCGACCAGGATCTCGTCGGATGTCATCGTCTCGTCCTCTCAGGTGGGCGGTGGACCGGTCGGCCCGCCGGGGGAGTCGGGTGGCGTCACTCGGCGTCGAGCTGGGCGGGCTGGGTCTCCCGGATCCAGCGCCACTCGGCGACCCGGGGGTCGTCCTCGCCGTGCCGGCGGGTGTGGTCGCGGCAGGCCTGCCGGGCGTCGACCATCTCCTGGCGGAGGTGGGCGGCGCGGGCGGCCAGGCCGGGCACCCGGTCGATGACGTCGATGACCAGGTGGAAGCGGTCCAGGTCGTTGAGCATCACCATGTCGAACGGGGTGGTGGTGGTGCCCTCCTCCTTGTAGCCGCGCACGTGCAGGTTGTCGTGGTTGGCCCGGCGGTAGGTCAGCCGGTGGATCAGCCACGGGTAGCCGTGGTAGGCGAAGATGATCGGCTTGTCGCGGGTGAAGATGGTGTCGAACTCGTTGTCCGGCAGCCCGTGCGGGTGCTCCGACGACGGCTGGAGCCGCATCAGGTCGACCACGTTGACGACCCGCACCTTCAGCTCGGGCAGGTGCCGGTGGAGCAGGTCGGCGGCGGCGAGGGTCTCCAGGGTGGGCACGTCACCGGCGCAGGCGAGCACCACGTCCGGCTCCTGACCGTCGTCGGTGCTGGCCCAGTCCCAGATGCCCAGGCCGCGCCGGCAGTGCTGGACGGCCTCGTCCATGGTCAGCCAGTTCGGGGCGGGCTGTTTGCCGGCCACCACCACGTTGATGTAGTGCCGGCTGCGCAGGCAGTGGTCCATGGTGGAGAGCAGGGTGTTGCCGTCCGGCGGCAGGTAGACCCGGACCACCTCGGCCTTCTTGTTGACCACGTGGTCGATGAAGCCCGGGTCCTGGTGCGAGAAGCCGTTGTGGTCCTGCCGCCAGACGTGGCTGGAGAGCAGGTAGTTCAGCGAGGCGATCGGCTCCCGCCAGGGGATGCCCCGGGTCACCTTCAGCCACTTGGCGTGCTGGTTGACCATCGAGTCGACGATGTGGATGAACGCCTCGTAGCTGGTGAAGATGCCGTGCCGGCCGGTCAGCAGGTAGCCCTCCAGCCAGCCCTCGCAGAGGTGTTCGGAGAGCACCTCCATCACCCGGCCGTCGGGGGAGAGGTGGTCGTCGGTGGTCTCGATCCGGCCGTCGAAGGACCGGTCGGTGACCTCGAACGCGGCACCGAGCCGGTTGGAGGCGACCTCGTCCGGGCCGAACAGCCGGAACGTCTGAGGGTTGGCGGTGATCACGTCGCGGACCCAGGTGCCGAGCACCCCGGCCGCGCCGACCACCGGCTCACCCGGCTGCTTGACGTCGACGGCGTAGTCGCGGAAGTCCGGCAGGGTCAGGTCACGCAGCACCCGCCCGCCGTTGGTGACCGGGTTCGCGCTCATCCGGTGCTCGCCCTTCGGCGGCAGTGCGGTCAGCTCGGCGACCGGGGCGCCGGTGGCGTCGAAGAGCTCCTCCGGACGGTAGCTGCGCAGCCAGCGCTCCAGCTCGGCCAGGTGCTCCGGGTTGTCGCGTACCTCGGCGATGGGCACCTGGTGGGCGCGGAAGGTCCCCTCGACCTGCTTGCCGTCGACCCGGGTCGGGCCGGTCCAGCCCTTCGGGGTCCGCAGGATGATCATCGGCCAGCGGGGACGCTCCACGTGGCCGCCGGAGCGGGCCACCCGTTGGATCTCGGCGATCTCGTCGCAGGCCCGGTCCAGGGTGGCGGCGAGGAGCTGGTGCACCTGGGTCGGGTCGTCCCCGGCGACCAGGTACGGCTGGTAGCCGTGTCCGCGCATCTGGTCGAGCAGATCCTCGGTGGGGATCCGGTCCATGACCGTCGGGTTGGCGATCTTGTAGCCGTTGAGGTGCAGGATGGGCAGCACCGCACCGTCGCGGGCCGGGTTGAGGAAGACGTTGGATTGCCAGCTCCCCGCCAGCGGGCCGGTCTCCGCCTCCCCGTCGCCGATGACGCAGGCGACCAGCAGGTCCGGGTTGTCGAAGGCCGCGCCGTAGGCGTGGCTCAGGGCGTACCCCAGCTCGCCGCCCTCGTGGATCGAGCCCGGCACCTCCGGTGCGACGTGGCTCGGGATGCCGCCGGGGAAGGAGAACTGGCGGAACAGCCGCTGCATGCCGGGCTCGTCGCGGCTGACCGGGTGGTACAGCTCGCTGTAGGTGCCCTCCAGCCAGGTGTTCGCCACCAGGGCCGGGCCGCCGTGGCCGGGGCCGGTGACGAAGATGGCCGACAGATCACGGTTGACGATGACCCGGTTGAGGTGCGCGTAGAGCAGGTTGAGGCCGGGGCTGGTGCCCCAGTGGCCGAGCAGCCGGGGCTTGACGTGCTCGGGGGCGAGCGGCTCGCGCAGCAGCGGGTTGTCGAGCAGGTAGATCTGCCCGACGGTCAGGTAGTTCGCCGCCCGCCAGTAGGCGTCCAGCCGGCGCAGCTCGTCGTCGGTCAGGGGACTGTGCAGGTCGAGAGCGGTGTCCATGCTGCCAAAGCCTCTCGCGGGTCGGGGGGTTCTGCACCCGGAAGCGCCGTTTCGCCCCGGGCAGATCCAGTCTTCGCGTTCGGGGGCTCACCGGTCAGGGCCGTTGGTCCCGGCCGCTGGGGACGTCATGCCCCGGCCGGTACGGCGGAAACCAGTCCACGGACGACGATGACCGGAGCCGGCGCGTGGTAGAGCAGGGTCTGGCTCACCTCGCCCAGCATGCCCCGCCCCGGCTGGTCACCCCGGGCGCCGACCAGCGCCACCTGCGCCGACCGGGACTGCTCCACCAGCACGGTCCCGGGATCCCCGTGGACGGTGTGGCACTCCGCCGCGACCTCCGGGTGGTGCCGGCGGGCCTCGGCGACCAGCGCGCCGAGCGGGTCGTCGTCGCCGTCGGGTCGTCCCGGCTCGACCACCCGCACCACGATGACCCGGGCCGGTCGGCGGGCGGCGCAGCCGAAGGCGAAGTCGAGCGCGGCCCGGGAGCCGGGTGAGCCGTCCACGCCGACCAGCACGGGCCCCGGGGGCGGTGGTTCGGGGCGGACCACCAGCACCGGGCAGCCGGCACGGGCGGCGAGCTGCACGGCCGGTGCATCGGCCGGGACACACCGTCCGCAGCCGGTCATCCCGCCGTCCCCGATGGCCACCAGGAACGCCGTCTCGGAGCGGCGGACCAGGACGCCGACGGGTGCCCCCTCGACGATCTCACCGCTGACCGGCACCGCCGGGGCGACCTCGTTCGCGGCCGTGGCGGCCCGGGCGATCAGCTCCTCGGCGGTGTCCCGGCTGCCGGCCAGCGACGGGCCGGCGAGGGCGGCCTCCCAGTTGAAGGCGTGCACCAGGGCCAGGCTCCGGCCGTGGGTGTCGGCCTCCCGGGCGGCCAGCCGGACCATCCCCAGGTCCGTCGGCGTGGCCCCGAGGCCGACCACCACCGGCCCGCCCGTGGATCCGGTCATCCGGTTCACCTCCCGGGCGTCCCGCGCGGTACGGCCACGCCGTCCCCACCGACGCTAGCCGCGCCGGGCGGACGGTGGAGCCCGATCGGGAGCCGGTCAGTCGGACGGGCGGGGCCGGGTCGCCGGGTGGACGCGCAGCACGACGGCGGTGGCGTTGTCGCTGCCACCCTCGGCCAGGCTCGCGGCGAGCAGGGCGCGTACCGCCCGGGTCGGGTCCGGCTCGGCGAGCAGTTCCCGCAGCCGGTGGTAGTCGAGCTGGTCGCTCACCCCGTCGGTGCACAGCAGCCAGGTGTCGCCGGGGCGCAGCGGCACCCCGAGCAGGTCCGGATCGGGCCGGTCGGGGTGGCCGAGGTAGCGCAGGAGCTGGTAGCGGGCGTGTGCCGCCTCCCGGGAGTTCGCCGGCCACCAGCCGTGCAGCACGCCGAGCCAGGCCATCGTGTGGTCCACGGTCACCAGCTCCAGCAGCCCGTCGCGCAGCCGGTACGCCCGGGAGTCGCCGAGCTGGACGATCCAGGCCAGCTCGCCGTCGGGCTCGGCGAGCAGCGCGGTCAGCGTGCAGCCGGCCAGCTCGTCCAGGGCGGCTCCGGCCCGGCGTACCCGGATCTGGGACTCGGTGACCGCGGCGCGCAGCCCGCGGGGGCCGACGGCCGGCCAGCCGGCGTGGATCAGCTCGTGCAGAGTGTCTCGGGCGATGGTGCCGGCGATCCGGCTGCCGTCGCCCTCGCCCATGCCGTCGACCACCGCCACGAACGGCAGTTCCGGGTCGACGTGCACGACGTCGAAGTTGGCCGGATAGCGGTGGCCGACCACGGAACCGCCGGCGACCTCCCATTCGACCCGGCCGACGGGCAGCCGGAGGGCGGCCTCGACGGGCTGGTCGGCGGTGCGGCGACGGAACACCAGCGGACGGTAGCACCGTCGCCGGCCCGGACCGGGCGTCCGGCGTCGTGTCGGCGCGGGTCGGTTTCGTCAACCAGGGTTGACAGTGCGGAGGTTGTCAACGTAGATTGACACCATGAGTCAGGCGACGGAACTCGCGGCGGCAGCCGGCAGCACCGACCCCCGGGTCGGCCTGCGCGCGGTGCTCGCCCTGCGCCGGCTCCTCGAACGGCTGGAGGTGGTCCAGGTGGACAACGCCCGACGACAGGGCTGGTCCTGGCAGGAGATCGCCGACGCGCTCGAGGTCAGCCGGCAGGCGGTCCACAAGAAGCACGCCGGGCGACCGGCGGTCCGCGGCACCTGGGAGGAATGATGTTCGAACGGTTCACCGACCGCGCGCGGGCGGTCGTCCGCGACGCGGTCGAGCAGGCCCGATCCGACGGGCGACGCCCCGTCGGCACCGCACATCTGCTGCTCGCCGTCCTCGACGACGGCGACGGGCTCGCCGGCCGGGTGCTCACCGAGGCCGGCGTCGACCCCGACGACGTGCGCGCCCGGGTCCGGCGGCAGACCACCGGCGACGGCGGGACCGGGCTCGACGAGGCGGACGCCGCCGCGCTGCGCGAGATCGGCATCGACCTCGCGGCCATCGTCGCCCGGATCGAGGACAGCTTCGGCCCGGACGCCCTGCGCGAGGCGGTCCCGGCCCCCCGCCGCCGGTGGCGCACGCACCGGCCGGGCGGCGGCCCGTTCTCACCCCGCTCCCGCAAGGTGATGGAGCTGGCCCTGCGCGAGGCGGTCCGGCTGCGCCACCGTCACATCGGCACCGAGCACATCCTGCTCGGCCTGCTCCGCGAGAGTGGCGGCCGGGGTGCCCGGGCGCTGACCGGGGCGGGTGCGGACCTCGACGACCTGCGCCGACGGGTCGAGTCGGCGCTCCGCACGGCGGCCTGAGCAAGCCCGGTCGTCGGCCCGCCCGCTCAAACCTGTTTGCGGTCAATGCAACGTCGGTCGTCGCCGGGTCGCTGACCGGGCCGGGGTGCTGCACACTGACGCCGTGGACGGTGCAGAGCAGAAGCGTACGGCGGCCGGCGACGACCGGGCCCCGCGCTCGGCGGTGGTGGTCAACCCGACGAAGGTGGCCGATCTCGACGAGTTCCGCGCGACCGTGGACGAGGCGCTCGCCGCCGCCGGCTGGCCCGCCCCGACCTGGTACGAGACCACCGCCGAGGACCCCGGCCGGGGCCAGACCCGGCAGGCCGTCGAGGCCGGGGCCGAACTGGTCTTCGCCTGCGGCGGCGACGGCACCGTGATGGCCTGCGTCACCGCGCTGGCCGGCACCGACGTCGAGCTCGCCGTGCTGCCGCAGGGCACCGGCAACCTGCTCGCCGCCAACCTGGGGCTCTCCAACGACCTGGCCGCCGGCCTCCAGGTGGCCGTCGAGCGCGGACGCCGCCGGCTGGACGTCGGCGTCGTCGACGACCAGTGCTTCGCGGTGATGGCCGGGATGGGCTTCGACGCGCAGATGCTGGCGGACACCTCCGAGACCACCAAGGCCCGGATCGGCTGGCCCGCCTACGTGATGGGAGCGGCGAAGCACCTGCGGGACCGGCCGATGCGGCTCACCATCCGCATCGACGACCGGCCGCCGGTGCGTCGCCGGGCCCGCACCGTGCTGGTCGCCAACGTCGGACGGCTCCAGGGCGGGGTCCGCCTGCTCACCGACGCCGAGCCCGACGACGGCTGGCTCGACGTCGCGGTGCTCACCCCCAACCGGGTGCGGCACTGGCTCGCCATGGGCTGGGCACTGGTCCGTCGACGAGGCAGCGTCCCCCGGATGGAGGTCCACCGGGCCCGCAGGGTCGTCATCACCAGCAACCGGCCCCAGCCCCGGCAGCTCGACGGCGACCTGATCGCGCCGGGGCGCACCCTGACCGCCGAGATCAAACCCGAGTCGCTCTGGCTCTGCGTGCCGCGCCCGGCCCAGGACCCGGACCTGGCCCACGACGCCGACGCCGCAGCGAAGCGCGGTGAGAAGCTGGTCGAGGAAGCCCGCCGTGAGTAGCACCAAACTTGTCCCCGAGACCCGGTTGATGGCGTCGGACGAACTCTCCGCCGACGACGCCTGGCGGACGCTGCGCCGGCCCGGGGGCTGGCAGCTGCTGCGCGACGCGTTCATCCGCTTCCGCTACGGCGACGGGTTCAGCCACTCCCGGGCCTTCGCCCTGCAACTCTGCCTGGCCGTGGTCCCGTTCCTGATCGCGCTCACCGGCCTGATCAGCGACCTGGGCGTCGAGGAGGGCGGCCGGGTGGTCGCCGACACCGTACTGGCGCTGACCCCCGGGCAGAGCGAACAGGTGGTACAGGACCTCCTCGGCGACGGCGACCGCACCGAGCGCGCCGGCGAGCTGGCGCTGACCCTCGGCCTGATCACCGGCCTGGTGGCGTTGACCACCACGATGGCCCAGATCGAGCGCGGCGCGAACCGGATCTACGGCGTGGAGCGGGACCGCCCCGCGCTGTGGAAGTACCTGCGGGCGGCGGTGCTCGCCGTGGTCGCCGGCCTGCCCGCGCTGGCCGGGTTCCTGATCCTGGTCGGCGGCGGGGCGATGGGCGAGTCGGTGCAGCGGCACTACGAGTGGGGTGACCTCGCCGCCGGTGCCTGGGAGGTGGTGCGCTGGCCGCTGAGCCTGGTGCTGACCGTGGTCGCGGTGGCGGTGATCTTCCGGCACGCCCCCCGGCGCAAGCAACCCGGCCTGTCCTGGCTCTTCTTCGGCGCGGGCATCGCCACCGTCCTGTGGTGGCTGGCCAGCCTGCTGCTCGCCGCGTACGTCAGGTTCAGCGGCGGCTTCGGCCAGACGTACGGGGCGTTGACCGGGATGATGGCGCTGCTGCTGTGGGCCAACCTCACCGGTATGGCGCTCTTCGGCGGGCTGTCCTTCGCGGCCCAGTTGGAGGCGACGCGGATCGGCGCTCCGGAGCCGGCCCAGCCGGACCTGTGGGAGCCCGAGACCGAGCGGGTGGAGCTGCTCGACACCGGCGAGATGACCGCGCTCTGAGCCCGCCACACCGGACGGGCGTGTACGCGGCGGCGGAATCGGGTACAGCGCGCCTCGCCACGTCGACGCAGGGAGGTGCGGGTTGACCGCGGTCAAGGACACGACGGCCCGACGGCCGCTCGGCCATTTCGCCGAACGGAGCGTCGTCGGCCTGCTGGCCGTGGCCGGCGCGGGCGTGGCCTTCGGGCTGCTGCTCATGCTCGTCCGGTTCAGGTGGAGCCCGATGTACCACGCCGACCACGAGGTGGCCGAGTGGTTCAACGGGCTCGTCGCGCCGCACCACGCGCTGGTCACCGTGCTCCAGGCGGTCACCGACCTGGGCGGCCGACCGGTGCTGATCTGGCTGGTCACCATCGCCGTGGTGACCCTGCTGATCCGTCGCCAGTCCCGGCTGGCGGTCTACCTGATCGTGACCGGGGTGGGCGGGCTGATCCTCGATCCGTCGTTGAAGGCCCTGGTCGGCCGGCTCCGCCCGGTGGTCGACGTGCCGGTCGCCAGCGCCCCCGGCAACAGCTTCCCCAGTGGGCACGCGCTCGGCTCGTTCGTCGCCTACGGGGCGTTGCTGCTGGTCTTCCTGCCGGCCATGGCGCCCCGATGGCGTAAGCCGGCGATCGCCATCGTCGCCGTGCTGGTGGCGCTGGTCGGGCTGACCCGGATCGCGCTCGGCGTGCACTTCGTCTCCGACGTGCTCGGCGGCTGGCTGCTCGGCGCGGCCTGGCTCGGCGTCACCGCGTACGCGTTCCGGCTGTGGCGGCGCGAGCGGGGTCGGCCGGTGCCGCCGCTGACCGAGGGGCTGGAGCCGGAGGCCGGTGACAAGATCACCCCGGCCCCGGCCGAGGAGCACGTGCTGGAGCACCCCCGCTCGTCCGTCGCCGAGCTGCTGGTCGGCTGGGTGATCGTCTTCGGCGCGCTCTACGCCTTCGGCAGCTACGTCAGCTACCACGCCAAGGGCACCGTCTTCGAGACCATGGACACCGAGGTGCCGCGCTGGTTCGCCGCCCGGCACACCGACTTCCTCACCGAGCTGAGCTGGTGGTGGAGCAAGTTCGGCGACACCCACGCCATCCTGATGGTCTCGCTGGTCTTCTGCCCACTGGTGCTGGCCGTCTGGAAGCGCTGGCGGCCGGTGCTGTTCGTGGTACTGGCGCTGATCGGGGAGCTGAGCCTCTTCCTCGCCTCGGCCCGGGTGGTGGACCGGCCCCGCCCGGCGGTGGAGAACCTGGACGGGCAGATGCCCACCTCGTCCTTCCCGTCCGGGCACATCGCGGCGACCACCTGCCTCTGGCTGGCCATCGCGATCATCGTGTTCGTCCGGACCGACCGCTGGTGGCGGTGGCTCTTCGTGGCGCTGGCCGTGATCATGCCGGTCGGGGTGGCGGTCTCCAGGATGTACCGGGGGATGCACCACCCGACCGACTTCATGGGCGCGCTCATCCTCAGTGGCCTGTGGATCGGCCTGCTCTACTGGGTGATCCGGCCCAACGCCGACGTCTACCAGGGCAACCGGCCGGAGATCGAGTCGGAGCAGGTCGACGAGCTGGACGACGAGCTGGCCAAGGCCGGTCGGCCGGAGTGAGCTGTCAGCCGTGCTGCGGGTGATGACCTGGAACATCAGGACCGGCGGCCGGGACCGTACCGGGCCCGACCGGCGGGACCTGGTGTGCCGGGTCGTCGCCGCGCAGGCCCCCGACGTGCTGGCCGTGCAGGAGCTGCGCGGTTTCGACCGGCCGGGCGTGCTGGCCGGGTTCGCCGACCGGGTGGGGATGCGAGCACACCTGGCCCGCAGCTGTTTCGGCCAGCCGGTGGCCGTGCTGGTCCGCCCGTCGTGGTCGACCCGGTCCGCCGGGCCGGTCCGCCGGCCGTTCCACCACGCGGCGCAACGGGTGGAGCTGGGCACCACCGCCGGCCCGCTCACCGTGCTCAGCGCGCACCTCGACCCGTACACCGGGCTGCGGCGGCGTATCGAGGCCGGCTGGCTCGTCGGGGCGGTGCGCCGCGCGCCGGGGGAGCTGGCCCTGCTCGCCGGTGACCTGAACACCCTCGACCCGGGCACCGACCACACCGACCGGGTGGCCCGGCTGCCGGCGGCGTACCGGCGGCGGCACCTGCGCCGCGACGGGCGGACCGTGGACACCCGGGCGGTGGCCCGGCTGCTCGCCGCCGGCCTGGTCGACCTCTGGACCCACGCCGCCGGCCCGCCCGCCCCGACCGATGCGCCCGCCCCGACCGATGCGCCCGCCCCGACCGATGCGCCCGCCCCGACCGATACCGCGGGGTGGGGCGGTGCGGCCGCGTCGGGCGAGGCCGGGCTGACCGCGCCGACCCGGTACGGCGGCGGGGGCGAGTTCTCCGGCATGCGGCTGGACTACCTGTTCGGCGGCCCGGCGCTCGCCGCCCGACTGCGGGCCGTCCGGGTGGTCCGCGGCGGCGACGCCGAATACGCCTCCGACCACTACCCGGTCGTCGCCGAACTGGACCTCGACCCGGCCCCGATGGGGGAACCGTGACACGTCTTCATGCCGCTCAGGCATGAATATGACAGACGGGCATACCTGCTTCAGGGTAGAGGTCGTACCGGCACGGACTGTGCTACGCCTGGTGACGGGTTCTTCCCCGTTCCCATGACCGTGGGGCACTCCGCCGGCACTGTTGCCGGGGTGGTCGCTGCTTCCGCTGGGCCGCCATGATCACATTGCGATTTTGCGTACTCGCCTCGGCGTGTCGTGTACAAAATCGCAATGTGATCATGGTTCGGCTCCTGGATGGCGTCCTGGCCCGTCTCGCTGGGTAGATCCACTCAAGGTCGGCGAGGTGGGGGTGTCTGGTCCCGCCCTACGGCGCTACATCGGCTCCCGTGAGGCATGGTGGGGGTGGTCCTCGGGTTGGCTGGGTGCCCAGCCGGCACCCGACCCGGTTCTTCTCGTCAGAGGACCAGGTTGACCAGGCCGGTCAGGGCGGTCGACCCGTCCCGACCGGCCACCGTGGTCACAGTTCGCGGAGTCGGGGCAGCAGCTGCTCCTGCGCCCAGTCCAGGAACATCGGCTGGCTGTCCCCGCCGACCTGCACGATCGCCACGTGGGTGAAGCCGGCGTCGACGAAGGCGCGGAACGCCTCGACGTGCCGGTCGACGTCGGGGCCGCAGGGGACGCCGTCGGCGACGTCCTCCTCCCGGACGAACTGGGTGGCGGCGGCGAAGGCGTCCGGGTCGGGCAGGTCGGCGTTGACCTTCCAGCCGTTGCCGAACCAGCGGAACTGGTCGTGCACGATCTTGCGGCACTCGGCCTCGTCGGGGCCGTAGCAGATGGCCACCTGGCCGTATCGGGGCTGCCCCGCGCCGCCCGCGTCGTCGTAGAGCTGGATGATCCGGGAGTCGGGTTCGGTGGCGACGATGCCGTCGGCGTACTCGGCGGCGAGCGCGGCCGACGACGGCCCGGACGCGGCCACGGCCATCGGGACGGGGCGTTCCGGCCGGTCCCAGACGAAGGCGTCGGGGACGTCGAAGTGGTTGCCGGAGAAGGTCAGCGTCTCGCCGTTGAGCAGGGGACGGATGATCTGGAGCGCCTCGGAGAACATCTCGTGCCGTTGCTGCACGTGGGGCCAGCCGCCGACCACGTGCTCGTTGAGGTTCTCCCCGGCGCCGAGGCCGAGGGTGAACCGGCCGTCGGACAGCACCCCGATGGTGCTGGCCTTCTGCGCGACCACGGCCGGGTGGTAGCGGCGGATCGGGCAGGTCACGAAGGACATCAGCTCGGCCCGGCTGGTGGCGTGGGCGACCGCGCCCAGCACCGACCACGCGTAGGGGGAGTGGCCCTGCGCGTCGAGCCACGGGTAGTAGTGGTCGGACATGACCAGCTGGTCGAAGCCGGCGGCCTCCGCCCGTACCGCGTGGTCGACCAACTGCTTGGGACCGGTCTGTTCGCACATCAGGGTGTAGCCGACGCTGACCATCCTGGTTTCTCCTTCCGGGAGACGATCGTCACCGGATACCCCTGCCCACTACCGGTCAACCTCGGTTACCGCCGCGTCACCCGACGGGGTGCCCACCGGCGGCGGCCCACCGGTCCGGCGGGCCGCTCTTGACGGTGTCGATGCCACCGTCTAGCCTCCGACTTAACCGGTTCAGGCTGGTGGTGTCACATCCTGTGGTGGGGATGACTGCCGCCGGTGGCGACCCGCGTCCGGCGTGGGTCGCCACCGGATCTGGCGGAAACAGCCCAGCAACTTAACCGGTTGCCTTCGCGATCCCATCGGCCTACGCTGATCCGCACGCGGCCAGGGAGTCCGGCGGCGGCTGTCGGGCTGCAGCCGAGCGCCACCGTCACCAGCATCGCCACCCCGCCAGGGCAACGGGGTCGACCCTTCCTGAGGAAACCCATGAAGAAGCGACTCTCCGTCGCCGCCGTCGCCCTGCTCACCGTGCTCACCGCCGTGTTCGCCTTCGGGCAGCCGGCCCAGGCCGCGGCCGGCTTCTCGGTCTCCGGTGGCAAGCTCTACGACGCCAACGGCACCGAGTTCGTCATGCGTGGCGTCAACCACGCCCACACCTGGTACCCGCAGCAGACCACCTCCTTCGCCAACATCAAGGCGCTCGGCGCGAACACCGTGCGGGTGGTTCTGGCCAGCGGCGACCGCTGGACCAAGAACACCGCTGCCGACGTCAGCAACGTCATCTCGCTCTGCAAGGCCAACAAGCTGATCTGTGTGCTGGAGGTGCACGACACCACCGGCTACGGCGAGCAGGCCGGGGCGATCACCCTGGACCGGGCGGTCGACTACTGGCTGAGCATCGCCAGCGCCCTGCAGGGCCAGGAGCGGTACGTCATCGTCAACATCGGCAACGAGCCGTACGGCAACCAGGGCTACGCCACCTGGGCCACCGACAACGCCAACGCGATCAAGCGGCTGCGGGCCGGCGGGCTCACCCACACGATCATGGTGGACGCGCCGAACTGGGGTCAGGACTGGTCGTTCACCATGCGGGACAACGCGGCCGGGGTCTTCGCCGCCGACCCGCAGAAGAACACCGTCTTCTCCATCCACATGTACGGCGTCTTCGACACCGCCGCCGAGATCAGCGACTACCTGGGCCGGTTCCGCACCGCCAAGCTGCCCATCGTGGTCGGCGAGTTCGGCTTCGACCACTCCGACGGCAACCCCGACGAGGACACCATCCTGTCGTACACCCAGGCCAACGGGATCGGCTACCTGGGCTGGTCGTGGAGCGGCAACGGCGGCGGCGTGGAGTACCTGGACATGACCACCAACTTCAACCCGGCCGCCCTGACCACCTGGGGCCAGCGGATCTTCAACGGCGTCAACGGCATCAAGTCGACCGCGAAGGAGGCGTCGGTCTACTCCGGCACCACCCCGCCGCCCACGACCCCGCCGACCACGCCGCCCACGACGCCGCCGACCACCACCCCGCCGCCGACCACCCCGCCGGTCACGACCCCGCCGGCGACCGGTGGCTGCACCGCGACGTACACGGTCATCGGTTCGTGGCAGGGCGGGTTCCAGGGTGAGGTCAAGGTGACCGCCGGCAGCGCGGGCGTCAACGGCTGGACCGCGAAGTGGACCTATGCCAACGGCCAGACCGTCAGTCAGGCCTGGAACGCCTCGCTGAGCAGCAGCGGCAGCACCGTGACCGCCCGCAACGTCGACTACAACGGTCGGCTCGGCGCCGGGGCCAGCACGGCCTTCGGCTTCATCGGCAGCTGGAACGGCAGCAACCCGGTCCCCACGGTGACCTGCACCGCGAGCTGACCACCCCGCCCTACCGGTGGCCGGGCACTGCGGGGCCCGGCCACCGCCCGTGCGTGACCGACTCATTCGACTCATCGGGGGCGAGGTAATCGGGGCGAGGTAGCGGTACCGACCATCGGGGATGCCGCAATTTCGTCCCGGATGAGTCGATCAAGCGCCCCGTGCCGGTCAGTCGACGGCGTCGACCTCCAACAGCAGCGCCTGCTCGGGGTGCAGGGCCGGCAGGTGCAGGCCCACCGCGGCCAGCACCGCACCCGCCAGCGTCACGGCGGGCAGCCAGCCGGGGGCGGTGATCTGCAACGTGGCCGGCTCCGGCACCCCCTCGGCGGGGCGGACGGCGTACCGCCGGGTCGGGTCGAGGCCGGGCAGGCGGACCGGGCCGGGGGTCTGCGCGACGGAGGTGGCCAGCCGGGACACCGCGTACACCGCGCGGGAGCGGTCGCGGGCCACCACGCCGTGCGCCTGCACGGCCGGGTCCGGGTGGTCGAGCCGGACCACCCGTCCGGTGTGCAGCAGCGGCCGGAGCCGCTTGTGCAGGGCCACCCAGGCGGCCAGTTCGGCCCGCTCGGCGGTGCTGATCGCGCCGATGTCCCACTCGATCCCGTGGTGGCCGAAGAGCGCGGTGACCGCCCGGAAACCCAGGTCGTGCACCCGACCGGTGGTATGCGAGCGGCCCGGGCCGATGTGCGTGCCGATCAGCTCCGGGGGCAGCAACAGGCCGGTCCACCGCTGGATCGACAGCCGTTCCAGCGCGTCGTTGCAGTCACTGGCCCAGACCCGGTCGGTACGCCGCAGGATCTCCAGGTCGACCCGGGCGCCGCCGGACGAGCAGCTCTCGATCTCCAGGTGCGGGTGCCGGGCGCGCAGCTCGTCGAAGAGCCGGTAGGCCGCCAGGGTCTGGGTGTGCACCCCGGGCCGGCCGGCGTGCCCGGCCTCGGTGAGGTCCCGGTTGTGGTCCCACTTGAGGTAGTCGATGCCGGGGTACCCGGTCAGCAGAGCGTCGAGTCGGTCGAGCAGGTGCGCGTACGCCGCCGGGTTGGTCAGGTCGAGCACCTGCTGGTGCCGCCACGGCAGGGGCAGCCGGCCGGGCGCGGTGAGCACCCAGTCGGGGTGGGCGCGGAACAGGTCGGAGTCGGGGTTGACCATCTCCGGTTCGACCCAGAGCCCGAACTGCATGCCGTGCCCGTGGACGTGGTCGACGAGCGGCCCCAGCCCGGTGGGCCAGACGTCGGCGTCGACCTGCCAGTCGCCCAGGCCGGCCCGGTCGTGCCGGCGGCCGGTGAACCAGCCGTCGTCGAGGACGAACCGTTCCACCCCCACCTCGGCGGCCCGGTCGGCGAGCGCCCGCAGCCGGTCCAGGTCGTGGTCGAAGTAGACCGCCTCCCACACGTTCAGGGTGACCGGGCGCGGCGTGCGCGGGTGTTGCGGGCGGGCGCGCAGATGGGTGTGCAGCACGTCGCTGAGCCCGTCCAGCCCGGTGCTGGAGTGCGCCGCGTAGAGCAGCGGGGTGGCGTACTCGTCGCCGGGGCCGAGGACGATCTCGCCCGGGGCGAGCAGCTCCCCGCCGCCGAGGGTGGACTCCCCGGTCGGGCGGCGTTCGGCGGCGGTCACGTGGTCGCCGCTCCACGCGGTGTGCACCGCCCACACCTCGCCGTGGCCGAAGCCGAACCCGGTGGTGCCGGCGACCAGCAGCAGGGTGGCGTCGTGCCCGGTGCGGCCGTGCCGGCCCTCCCGGACCCAGGCGCCCAGCGGCCACGGGTGCCGCTGTGGCGCGCGCTCGCGGCACCACCGCCCGGTCAGGTCGAGCAGTTCGGTGGCGACCGCCGGCACCGGCAGCACCGGCGTCAGCTCGCGTACCTCGTAGGGCTGGTCGGCGTCGTTGCGCAGCCGGTGCCGCACGGTCAGCACCCCGACCGGGTCGAGGGTGATCTCGACGGTCAGGGTCAACCCGACGCCCGGGTCCGTCGCCCGCACGCTCACCCGCGCCGCGCCGACTCCACCCCGGTCATCCTCCTCATGGGCTACGCGCACCGCGTCCCCCACGTCGCCACGCGGATCATCGACGTCGATCGCGTCGAGGCGGAAGGCGGTCGACCAGTCCCGTCCGTGGCGGTGGCCGGCGAGGCCGGGCCGACCGCTCCAGCCGGCGCTCGCCTCGGGCAGCAGGGACAGCACGGTCGGCGCGTCGAAGCTGCTCGGCACCACCGGCGGCACGGTGGCCCCGACCAGGGCCGGCAGGTCGTCGGCGGGCACCGGACCGAGGTCGGCCCCCCAGTGCACGACGCGGGGCAGCCCCGGGCCGCGCGCGTCGAGTACCAGGCTGGTACGGCCCCGGCGCAGGTGGATCACGGTCGGATCGGTCATGGCGCTCATCTCCGATGCGGGCACCCGGCGTCCGTCACTGTGGGTGAGGTCGAGGGGTGTCGGTAGCGCGCGAGAGTGGTATGCCTGTGGGGCATATTTATGCCTGTCAGGAATACCGCTCTCGCGCGTACAGGTGGGCGGGGGCGGTGGGGGCCACCGAGATCGTCAGGTGTGGGCGGGGGCGGTGGGGGCCACCGAGATCGTCAGGTGTGGGCGGGGGCGGTGGCTCAGCCTTTGGACGCCCCCAGGGTCAGGCCCTTGACGAACTGCTTCTGCAGCAGGAAGAAGATCACCAGGGTGGGGACGGCGACCAGCACCGAGCCGGCCGACACCAGGTTGTTGTCGGTGAAGAACTCGCCGCGCAGGTTGTTCAGCGAGCTGGTGACCGGGAACTTGTCGCCGGTACGCATCAGCACGGTGGCCCAGAAGAACTCGTTGTAGATCCAGGTCACCTCCAGGGTGGCCAGGGCCGCCAGCGCCGGCCGGCACAGCGGCATGGTCACCTGCCAGTACTGCCGCCAGATGCTCGCCCCGTCCACCATGGCCGCCTCGTACAGGTCGCGGGGGAGCGCCTTCATGTAGTTGCTCAGCACGAAGACACAGAAGCCGCACTGGAAGGCGACGTTGACCAGGATCAGCCCCCAGTAGCTGTCGTAGAGCAGCTCGGAGTCGCTCATGAACTCGGGCAGCGGGACCTCGGTGAAGATCCGGAACAGCGGGATCAGCAGCGCCTGCTGGGGCAGCAGGTTGGCGGCGGTGAAGAGCCCGAGCAGGACGATGTTGAGCTTCCAGCTGAACCGGGCGATCACGAACGCCACGCAGGAGGCGAGGAAGAGCGTCAGCAGCACCGCCGGGACGGTGATGTAGACCGAGTTGAGGAAGTGCTTGCCGAACTCGGCGGTCCGCCAGGCGGTGACGTAGTTGTCGAGGGTCCAGCCGCCGAACGAGACGTACCCGTTGGTGGCGGTGTACTCGTAGGACCGCAGCGAGGTCAGCACCGCCCAGAGGATCGGGAAGAGCCAGCCGACGGCGACCGCGCCGAGGAACAGGTGCAGCACCACCCGGGCGGGACGTAAAGGCCGACGGCGCGGGGCAGGCTCCGCCGCCGGCTCCGACACCGGTGCACGGGTGGTGGTCGACGCGCTCATCGCCGGTTCTCCCTCATGACGACGGCCAGGTAGATGGTGATGAAGACCAGCGAGACGGCCAGCATGATGGTCGCCAGGGCAGAGCCGAAGCCGATCCGGCTCGCCTCGCCGACCACGTTCTGGGTGACCAGGGCGGAGATCAGCTCCAGGCCGTTGCGCCCCTTGTTGATCACCCAGACCAGGTCGAACGCGCGCAGCGACTCGATCACCGTCACCACCAGCACGATGATGTTGATGGGCCGCAGCACCGGGAAGACCACCCGGAAGAAGGTGCTGGTCTCCGAGGCCCCGTCGACCGAGGCGGCCTCGCGCAGCGACGGGTCGACACCCTTGAGCCCGGCCAGGTAGAGCAGCATGATGTAACCGACGTGCCGCCAGCCGGCCGCGACCAGCACCGCCCAGATGTTGACGTTCGGGTCGCCGTACCAGTCGGTCTGGCTGCCCAGGACGGCGTTGAGTAGCCCCTGGTCGCGGGAGTAGATGAGCTGCCAGACGAAGCCGATCAGCGCCAGCGAGAGCACCACCGGCAGGTAGAGCGCGGTCTGGTAGAACCGGCTGCCCCGGATCTCCTTGTCGAGCAGCACGGCGAGGAACATCCCGAACGGGGTGGCGACCACGAACAGCGCGGCCAGCCAGAGCAGGTTGTTCTGCATCGCCGGCACGAACGGCGGATAGATGTTGATCACGTCGGAGTAGTTGCGGGCACCGACCCAGTCGATGTCGCCCAGCGGGCCGATGCCGTCCCAGTCGGTGCCGGAGAGCGCCACGGTGGCCAGCGCGGGCAGCCAGACCAGGGCGACCACCAGTAGCAGCGGCACGACCACCATCAGGGTGATGACCACGCGGTCGGTACGGGACAGGAGCCGTAGCCGCCGGCCGCGACCACCCCGGGAGGGGGCGGTCGGGGCCGGCGACGTCACGGCGTGATCCGCTTGGATCAGGGGCAGGTCGGACACGACGGTCCTCCCCCTCTCGCCGTCAGCTGGTGAAGATCGACTTTTTCTGGTTCTCGATGCTGTTGACCAGCCCGTCGATGTCCCTGGGGTTCTTGATGAACTGCTGGAGCGCCGGGATGATCACGGTGGAGGCGAAGTCCGGCCGGGTGTCCCGGTCGAGGAACTGGGCGATCTCGGTGGCCGAGCCGACCAGCTCGGCTGCCTTCTTCTGCAGGGCGGTGTAGCCGCTGGTGTCCGCGCCGCTGTTAGCGACCAGGGTGGTCGGGTCGTTCTTCACCGTGATGTCGGCGGCCTCCTTCGAGCCGACGAACTCCAGCAGCTTCTTGGCGTTGGCCTCGGACTTCGGCTTACGGGCCAGCATGTAGCCGTCGATCGGCGCGTCCAGCGCCTTGGCCCCGATCGCGGGGTCGATCTCGGGGAAGGTGAAGAAGTCGATGTCGTCCTGCTCGTCGGCGCCGAACTGCTGGGCGACGAAGAGGCCGAGCAGGTACATGCCGCTCTTCTTCTGCTGCAACGACTGGGCGGCCTCCTGCCAGGTGCGGCCCAGGCTGTCCGGCTGGTGCAGCGGCAGCAGGCCGTTCCAGGTGTCGAAGACCTTCTTCACCTTGTCGGAGGTCCACGCCTCCTTGCCGGCCATCAGGTCGATGTGGAACTGGTAGCCGTTGATCCGCAGGTTGAGGATGTCGAAGGTGCCCATCGCCGGCCAGCCGTCCTTGTCGGCGAAGGCGATCGGGGTCAGGCCGTCCTTCTTCATCTGGGTGCTGAGAGCGGTGAGCTGGTCGAGCGTGGTCGGCACCTGGTAGCCGTACTGCTTCCAGACCGACTTGCGGTAGAACATCGCCCACGGGTAGTACGACGACGGCACGAAGTACTGCTTGCCGTCGTCGCCGGTGGACGCCTTCTTGAACGCGTCGGAGTAGCCGGAGAGCTTGCCCCACACGTCGCTGATGTCGCCGGTGAGGCCCTTGGCGGCGAAGAACCGCATCCGGTAGCCGGCGAACCACATGAACACGTCGTCCGGCTTGCCCTGGAGGTAGTTGTTGATGTTCTCCTGGTAGGTGTTGTGGTCCACCGTGTTGATCTTGGGAGTGACGCCGGACGCGGTGGTGAACCCGTCCATCACCTTGGCGATGACCGCCTTGGGTTGCGGGTCGGACTGGTTGGAGCCGACCGACACCTCTTTGCTGTCGCTGCCCGAGTCGGAGTCGGAGCCGCAGCCGGCGAGCAGCCCGGTGCCGAGCAGCGCGCCCGCGCCGGCCCCGGCGAGCAGGGAGCGTCGGCCGATGCCGGCGACGGAGGGCGGTACGAGCCGGGCCAGGTACTCGGCTTGGGTGCGGGGACGGGACATGGTGCCTCCTGCGGATGAAGAGGTGCGCTGCGCCCGAGGGCCGTCAGTGGTGGTGGGAGAGGGTGGTTCGGGAATGCCAACATAGATCCACCGAGAACCAACATGGGCAAACACAAACTCCCGGTGGCGCTTGAAGCTACCCGTCCGTGCGGCGCTGTCAAGAGGGCAGCTCCGGATCGATATCCGAGCGCTGGCAGGCGATCCAACAGGTAAACGTTGGAAAATCGACCGGTGTTGGAAAGTGTTGACTTGATCGTCCGCTAGGGGCACGCTCTGCTCTCATGCGGCAACACGGCAGCTGGCAGGGCGACGGGATCCACTTCGGCGCCGACTACAACCCCGAGCAGTGGCCCGAGCGGGTCTGGACCGACGACGTGGCCCTGATGCGCCGGGCCGGGGTCAACCTGGTCTCCGTCGGGATCTTCTCCTGGGCACTGCTTGAACCCTCCCCCGGGCGGTACGAGTTCGACTGGCTCGACCGCGCCCTCGACGTCCTGCACACCGGCGGCATCCGGGTCGACCTGGCCACCGCCACCGCCAGCCCGCCGCCGTGGCTGGCCCACCGGCACCCCGAGACGCTGCCCCGGACCGCCGACGGCACCGTGCTGTGGCCCGGTGGCCGGCAGGGCTACTGCCCCAGCTCGCCGATCTTCCGGGAGCGCTCGCTCGCCCTGGTCGAGGCGGTCGCCGACCGGTACGCCGAGCACCCCGCCGTGGTGATGTGGCACGTCTCCAACGAGCTGGGCTGCCACAACGTGCACTGCTACTGCGACGTCAGCGCCGAGGCGTTCCGGGGCTGGCTGCGCGAGCGGTACGGCGACCTCGACCGGCTCAACGACGCCTGGGGCACCACCTTCTGGAGTCAGCGCTACCACGACTGGGCCGAGATCAACCCGCCGCGCGCCGCGCCCACCTTTGCCAACCCCACCCAGCAGCTCGATTTCCTGCGCTTCTCCTCCGACGAGCAGCGGGCACAGCTCCGCGCCGAACGGGAGGTGCTCAAGCGGCGGGTCGGCCAGCCGGTCACCACCAACTTCATGGTCGGCATGGGCGTCAAGCACATGGACTACCACTCCTGGGCGTCCGACGTGGATTTGGTCGCCAACGACCACTACCTGACCGTCACCGACCCCAACGCCCACCTCGGCCTGTCGTTCGCCGCCGACCAGACCCGGGGCGTCGCCGGTGGCGACCCGTGGCTGCTGATGGAGCACTCCACCAGCGCGGTCAACTGGCAGCCCCGCAACGTCGCCAAGACCCCCGGCCAGCTCCGCCGCAACAGCCTCACCCACGTGGCGCGCGGCGCCGACGGGGTGCTCTTCTTCCAGTGGCGGGCCTCCCGGGCCGGCGCGGAGAAGTTCCACTCCGCCCTGGTCCCGCACGCCGGCCCGGACACCAAGGTCTTCGACGAGGTCTGCCGGCTCGGGGCCGACCTCAAGGCCCTGGCCGAGGTACGCGGCAGCCGGGTCGAGGCCGAGGTAGCGATCCTGTTCGACTGGGAAGCCTGGTGGGGGTCGAGCTGGACTCCCACCCGAGCGTCGACGTCACCTACACCGACCGGATGCGGGCGCTCTACGACGCGCTGTGGCGGGCCGGGGTCACCGCCGACGTGGTGCACCCGTCGGCCGACCTGTCCGGCTACCGGCTGGTCCTCGTCCCCACCCTCTACCTGGTCCGCGACGCCGACGCCGAGGCGCTGCGCCGGTACGTCGCCGGGGGCGGGACGGTGCTGGTGACGTACTTCAGCGGGATCGTCGACGAGCACGACCACATCCGGCTCGGCGGCTACCCGGGGGCGTTCCGGGAGCTGCTCGGGGTGCGTACCGAGGAATTCTTCCCGCTGCTGCCCGGCGACCGGGTCACCCTCGACGACGGGTCCACCGCCGACGTCTGGACCGAGTGGCTGCACCCGGAGGGCGCCGAGGTGGTGGCGTCCTACGAGGACGGCCCACTGCCCGGGGTGCCCGCGCTGACCCGGCACCGGGTCGGCGACGGCACCGCCTGGTACCTGGCCACCCGGCTCGACGAGCCGGCCACCGACGCCCTGGTGGCCCGGCTGCTCGCCGGGGCCGGGGTCCGGCCGCCGGTCGCCGCCCCGGCCGGCGTCGAGGTGGTCCGCCGCCGCGCCGACGACCGGTCCTGGCTGTTCGTGGTCAACCACACCGAGACCGAGGCGACCCTCGACGTGACCGGCACCGACCTGCTCACCGGCCAGCCCTGCGGCGGCACGCTGCGGGTGCCCGCCGGGGAGGTCGCGGTGGTCCGCGAGGAGCGGGCGGCGACCGGGGCGGTCCCAGCGGCTGAACCACCCCCGGCCGCAGCGGCCTGACCTGCGTACCGTTCCCTCGTCCGCGCGGTTGGGAGGTCCGATGCTCGCTCAGCAACGGCAGAACGCCATCCTGGAGCTGATCCGGCAGCGCGGCGGGGTGCGGGTCAGTCACCTGGTCAGCCGGTTCGGCGTCTCGGACATGACGATCCGGCGGGACCTGGAGGTGCTCGCCGAGCGGGGACTGGTCGACAAGGTGCACGGCGGGGCGACCCTGGCCGGTCCGGGGTCGGCCGAGGAGCCCGGCTTCGCCGCGAAGTCGATCCGCCAGCAGGACGAGAAGCGGGCCATCGCCGGTCGGGCCGCCCGGATGGTCGAGCCCGGGATGGCCGTCGCGCTGTCGGCCGGCACCACCACCGCCGCGCTGGCCACCCTGCTCGGCGACGTCCCCGGGCTGACCGTGGTGACCAACTCGATCCCGGTCGCCGACGCGCTCTACCAGAACCCGCGCGTCGACCAGACGGTGGTGCTGACCGGCGGCATCCGTACCCCGTCGGACGCGCTGACCGGGCCGGTGGCCGAGGCGGCGATCCGTACCCTGAACGTGGATCTGCTCTTTCTCGGCGTGCACGGGATGAGCCCGCGCACCGGGTTCACCACCCCCAACCTGCTGGAGGCGGCGGTCAACCGGCGGCTGATCGGCGCGGCCCGGCACCTGGTGGTGCTGGCCGACCACACCAAGTGGGAGACGATCGGCATCGCCACCATCGCCCCGCTGGCCGAGGCCGACCTGCTGATCACCGACGCCGGGCTGCCGGCGGACGCCCGCCGACAGATCGGCGAACAGGTCGGTGAGCTGGTCGTCGTCGAGGTCGACTGACCCTGGCCGCCTGGCCGCCTGGCCGCCTGGCCGCCTGGCCGCCTGGCTGCCCGGCTCACCGGTCCGGGTCGCACGGCCCGTCGTGGTCGGCCCGCGCCCGGCAGCGCCGCCGGCCCGGCAGCATCCGGTCACAGAACACCCACCGTCGTACGTGCTGGGCGTCCTCGGCGGACACGGTGGCCCCGGCGACCTCGACCCCGGGCACCAACGCCAACGACCGCGCCAGCGCGTACGCGAACCGCGACGCCTGCTCCCGGTCCCCGGCCGTGACGGGCAGGTGCAGCACGAAGCGTGGACCGTCGTCCCGGCTGGGTGCCGGGTCCTGGCTCACCATTGACCCCCGTTTGCCCGGGCGCTGCGGCGGTCCCGCAGCAGCCGTTTGAGCGTGGTGTTCTCCTCGGTCAGCCGGGCCACCTCCTGATGCAGGCTGGCCAACTCCAGCGCGAGCCGGTGCAGGAACCGGCGTACCTCCCGGGGGTCGAAGCCGCGCCGGGCGAAGCCGGCGGTGGGGAACTGGTGGTCGCGGACCAGGCTCGGATGCAGCCGGGCCGGCAGGGTGCCGTCGTGGCGGGCGTCGCGGATCATCGGTCGCCTCCTGGTGGGTGTTGGAGGGGCGGCCCTGGCGGAGGGGAATTCCGGGCAGGGCCGCCCCGCCCGGCGACCGCAGCCTCATTCGGCGGGTACGGCGGCCGGGCTGCCGTGGATGTGCAGGCGTCGCGCGGTACGGGGTCGCGGTGACCCCGGCCGCCGTGATAGATATTCAGCAAGTCGGTCGGAGCCGACAGACGAATGCGAATGCGGCTCCATGTTGAGACCCGACGAGATTCGGTATGCGGCTGCCACCCGCGAGGCCGTCTCCCGTCACCTTCTCGGCTGTTGGCACAGCCGCGGTTACTGCGCTTGCACCGGGCGTCCCCGGGGGCCGGTGATCACCCTCACCCGAAGGCCACATTTCCAGTGGGCTGGAACTGGAGCAATGGTTCCTTCGCGGGCCTCGTCAACTTTTTCGAGAGGTGGATCATGCCGCACAAGCCGTTCATACGGACCCTGCGTGCGCAGTGGCTCGGGCAACAACTCCGTGCCCTCCGGGAAGAACGCGGAATGACCTTGAAACTCGTTTCGGAGCACCTACAACGTGACATGTCGGCGCTCGGGCGCTACGAGCGGGCGGACTGGCCGATCCGCAAGGGTGACGTCGTCGCACTGCTCGACCTCTACGGCTTCCATCACGCCGCCGAGCGGGCCCGCCTGTTGGCGCTGGCCGAGGACGTGTGGCGCACCGACCGCTGGGACGAGGACTACGGCGACGTCGTCGACTCGTCCTTCATCGAGTACCCGTGGCTGGAGGGCCGCGCCGACAAGGTGTGCTGCTTCCACATGACCCTGGTGCCGGGGCTGCTCCAGACCCGGGCCTATGCCGAGGCGGTGATTCGGAACGCGGCGGATCCGGAGGCGTCCGAGTCGATGATCAACCGCTGGGTCGAGCTACGGCTCTCGCGGCAGGAAGTGCTCTCCAAGGAGCGACCGCTCACGATCAATGTCGTCATCGACGAATCCGTCGTGCGTCGCCGGGTAGGTGGTCCCAATGTTCTTCGGGACCAGCTCGCACACCTGGTAAAACTCCAGGCCCTACCGCAGGTTCGTATCCAGATCATGCCGTCCTCGGTCGCCCTCCACCAAGGGCTCGACGGCACGTTCTGGATCTTCCACCTTCCCGAGCCGTACCCTGCGGTTGCTTACGTCGAATCCCTCGGTGGCCGGCTCTACATGGAGTCGCCCAAAGCCGAACGCTTTCTCCATGCGTACGATCGATTGTCGAAGTCCGCACTCAGCAAGGACGAGTCGACCGCCCTGATGGGGGCCATTGCAGAGGAGTTGGCATGAACGACGCTATGCCCGAGGTTGCCTGGCACATCAGCACCAAGAGTGACAGCAACGGCGGGAGTTGTGTGGAGGCGGGGCCGTTGCTCGATGGTTCCGGTCGGGTGGCGGTGCGGCACAGCAAGGCGCGGGATGCGGCGACGATCGTCTACACGGCCGACGAGTGGACGGCGTTCGTCGGCGGTGTCAAGGACGGCGAGTTCGACTTCACCGCCCCTTCTCGCTGAGTGTCGGCTGTCGGGGAGATCTTGGAGGATTTCGGCCCTCCTGGGGGCCGTTTGCTTCCAAGATCTCTCCGCGCCGGTTGTCGTTGACATGTCGATCGTCTTTACGGCGTTGCAGAGGAGTTGGCATGAACGACGCTATGCCCGAGGTCGCCTGGCACATCAGCACCAAAAGCGCGAGCAACGGCGGAAGCTGTGTGGAGGCGGGGCCGTTGCTCGACGGCTCGGGTCGGGTGGCGGTGCGGCACAGCAAGGCGCGGGATGCGGCGACGATCGTCTACACGGCCGACGAGTGGACGGCGTTCGTCGGCGGTGTCAAGGACGGCGAGTTCGACTTCACCGCCCCTTCTCGCTGAGTGTCGGCTGTCGGGGAGATCTTGGAGGATTTCGGCCCTCCTGGGGGCCGTTTGCTTCCAAGATCTCTCCGCGCCGGTTGTCGTTGACATGTCGATCGTCTTTACGGCGTTGCAGAGGAGTTGGCATGAACGACGCTATGCCCGAGGTCGCCTGGCACATCAGCACCAAGAGCGACAGCAACGGTGGGAGTTGCGTGGAGGCGGGGCCACTGCTCAATGGTTCCGGCCGGGTGGCAGGTGAACGTTTGACGATTGCCGCCGCCGGCCGTCCGGCAGCCGTGCTCGGTCAGGCCAGCCCACGAAGCTGGCGTGAATGGGACGACCTTGCGGGTGTGGTCGGCCACCCACCGACCCAGCGTGGGCAGGCGACCGGGATCTCATTGCCGCAGAGTGCCGAACCTCGCCAGCACCGGGGCCTGGCCGGCCATCCGGCATTTAACCGCGTCGTCATCCACAGTAGAGATCGCGATGGCGGAGGGGTGCCGTACCCTCGCGGCCGTGAACCAGTCGACCGCACGATTTGCCGGCATGTTCAGCCATGCCACAGGCCCATTCCACCCACGACAACGCCATCCCCGGGGATCGTCGGTTGCCAGGTTCCGGCCACGATCGCGCTCGTACGCGCGGGCCATGAGCGTGTGCTCGGTTGCTGTCCTGTCCCTGGCCACGACGGTGGCGGTGGTCCCCGGCAGGCCGGCGATGGCAAGCGACTGGGCGGGGGACATCACCGAGGCGTCACCCGCCAACCGGACGTGGATGACCGAGCTGCCCAGCTCGACCAACCTGGCCTGGATGTCGATCCCGGGCACCCACGACAGTCTCGCGATGTGCGGCTCGTCGTCCAGCTCGAACCCGCCGGCCCCGATCGACCCCAGTTGTGACCCGATCAGCACGGGGATCACCAAGACGCAGGAGTTCCACGGCTGGAGTGGCGAGACCCTCACGACCCAGTACAACGCCGGCATCCGGGCCATCGACATCCGGGTACGCGTCGACAAGAGCGACGGGGGATTGAAGTTCACCGTCCACCACGGTCCCTACTACCAGTACGCGAACTTCGACGACGTACTCGGAAGGACCCGTGACTTCCTGGCGGCCAACCCGGGCGAGACGATCCTGCTGAACCTCAAGGCCGAGTGCCTCGGCGGGAGCACCTCGTGTTCCGACGCCAGCGGCTATCCCGGCGACACGTGGGCGACCAGGATCTTCCAGGGATATCTGGACGGGAAGACCTATACCGGTGTCGGGAACGACACCATCCCCGGCACGTCCTACCGGGACCTGTTCTACGACGAGTCGGTCGACGCCGACGGCCGGGCCGCCACCCCGACCCTGGGCGACGTGCGCGGCAAGGTCGTCCTCACCGGGTTCCGCAACAAGAACGGCAGCCTCTTCAGCGGGTACGGATTGCAGGCCCTGTACCCCAACAACAATGGCGGCAACGAGTACATCCAGGACGACTGGGAAATCGACACGATGTTCGACATCGACGAGAAGTGGGAGAAGGTACGCACGCACCTGCGCAGGACCAATGGCGTCTGGGACCAGCAGCGACCCGGCGAGAAGGAGTACCCCTACCAGCCGGACGCGCTCTACCTGAACTACCTGAGCGCCAGCGGCAAGAGCGGTAGCGTCTGGCCGAGGACCGTCGCCGAGGGCGGCAGCGTCACCGGGGTCAACGAGTTCCTCATCCAGTGCCTGCACGGGACCGACGGCCGGTGCCCGGAGTTCTATCCCGGCCGGCCCGACAGCTTCGGCGGCCAGCCGGCACTCAAGCGCTTCGGCATTCTGATGATGGATTTTCCCGGCGGCAAGCTGCTGGACGAGATCCTCGCCTACAACCGGGACTGGCCCCCCGCCGGCGTCCAGTTCCCGCCGCTGCGGGTCATGCCGCTCGGTGATTCCATCACCTACGGCGAGCAGAGTACGGACGGCAACGGCTACCGCCGAAAGCTCTACGAGAAGCTGCACGTCAGAAGCAACGTGGTGGATTTCGTCGGCTCGGTGAAGACCGGCTCGATGGTCGAGAACGCCCACGAAGGTCACCGTGGCTGGCGTATCGATCAGATCGCGACGGCTGCCGTCTGCTGGGCGACCCAGTACCAGCCGAACGTGATCACGTTGCACGCCGGGACGAACGACATGAACCAGGACTTCAACCTGGCCCAGGCACCCCAGCGGCTCAAGAACCTGATCAGCCAGGCGTTGCAGGATTCGCCGAAGGCGGTGGTCGTCGTCGCGAAGCTGATCCCGACCGGTAAGGCCGGCCTGCAACCGCGCATCGACGCCTTCAACGCCCAGTTGCCGCGTATCGTCGACGAGTTGCGCGCGGCGGGCAAGCGGGTGGTTCTCGTGGACACCGATGATCTCACGATCGACGACGGTCTGGAGAACGACTCCCACCCCGACGACGAGGGTTACGACAAGCTCGGGCGGGACTTCTACGCCGGTATCGTGACGGCGAAGGATCTCGGCTGGATCCGCGACTACGACCCCGAGAACACCGATTCGACCTGTGACGACCCGAGCGACAGCGACCCCGATTCCGGGATCACCGCGCTCGGTGAGGGGTGGCGCAAACTGGGTGTCATCGCCTCGGGCATGCAACGTCCCGGGAACTACGCCCGGACCGAGATCGCCGACATGGACGGCGACAAGCGGGCCGACTACGTGCAGATCCGTAAGGACGGCACGGTCCGGATCGCGATCAACACCGAGGATCTGCCCGGACAACCCACCTGGCTCTACTGGGGTGGTGGGACGGGGACCTTCGCGCCGGCCGGTGTCCACGAGGTGCCGTCGGATCCGTCGGCCCCGTCCTTCGCGGATCAGCTCCGGTTGGCCGACATGGACGGTGACGGCCGTGACGACGTGCTGGTGGTGTCCGAAGTCGGGGCGATGGAGGTCTATTACAACAATGGACCGTCCGGGTTCGTGCGCAAGGCCGGTGACATTGCTCCGGTGAGCAACGTCAATCGTGACCACATCCGGTTCGCCGACGTCAACGGCGACGGCCGCGACGACTACCTGCGCCTGGGCGCCACCGGTGAGGTGCACGCCTACGTCAACTACCCGACGTCGCTGGACCCCGGTGCCACCCGGACCACCGCGTGGCAGGTCAGGCTGAGCTGGGCGCCCGGCGTGAACGGGGCCAGCCGGTTCAACCTGCGCTTCGCCGACGTCGACAACGACAAGCGGGCCGACTACATCATGGTCGGCGAACAGGGCAACGTGCACGCCTTCCTCAACCGGGGCGGGAAGGACGCCGGCGGGTTCGAGCAACATCTCAACTTCGCCTACGAGTCCGGCTATCCCGGTGAACACGTCCAGTTCAAGGACATCAGCGGCGACGGGAAGGCCGACTACCTCGTCGTCTACCGGGAGGGCGCGGTCCGCGCCTGGCTCAACCGCGGCGGCAACCTCTGATCGACCGGCAGGGAGGGGGTGCCCACCGCCGTGACGGTGGTGGGCACCCACGGCCCAGCCTGTGACGTCAGCCCGAGGGGTGGGCCTACCCGAGCAGCGTGGCCGTCGTCGCCAGGGTGGCCAGCGACAGTGTCGTGGTCACCACCACCGCCCGGTTGGCCACCGCCCCGCCGACACCGTACTCCTGGGCGAAGATGAAGGTGTTCTGTGCTGTCGGCAGGCCCGCGCACACCACCACGGCCAGCAGTTGCGGCGCGGGCAGGTGCAGGGCCAGCCCGGCCGCGTACGCGATGGCCGGCTGCGCGACGAGCTTCAGCGCGGTGATCACGGCCAGCTCCGCCGGCTCGGCCCGTTCGGCCCGTTCGGTGGGCTCGGTCGGCTCGGCCCGTTCGGTGGGCTCGGCCCGCTCGGCCCGCTCGGCCCGTGACGGTGGCGCGTGGTACAGCGACGCGCCGAGCGCGACCAGGGCGGCCGGAACCGCGGCGCCCGACAGCAGGGTGAGCGTCGCGCCGGCCGCCGACGGCAGGTGCAGGTCAGCGGCCGAACATGCGACACCGAGCAGCGACGCCAGGATCACCGGGTTGCGTACCGGCAGGGAGGCGATACGGCGGACCCGTACCCGCCCGGCCGGGTCGCTGTGCCGGTCCAGGGCGACCAGGATGATGGGTGTCACCACGAGCACCTGCAGCAGCACCACCTGCGCCAGGAACGACACGTCGCCGAGAATCTGCGTGGCGATCGGGATGCCGAGGTTCGCCGAGTTGACGTAGCCGGCGGCCATGCCCCAGACGGGCCGTTCGCCGGGCTCGCGGCCGAACAGCCGGCCCGCGCTGACCCACCCGAACCCGACGACCGCAGTGGTGCTCGCTCCGAAGGCGAGCAGCGGGCGGCCGGCGAGCCCGGAGAGCGGCATCCGGGAAAGGGCCAGGAACAGGGCTGCCGGCATCGCCAGATGGAACACGAACCGGCCGAGCACCGACGCCACCGCCTCGCCCAGCAGACCCCCACGGCAGGCCGCGTAGCCGACCGCGGTGAGGAGCCAGATCGGCACGAACCCCGCCACCAGGCTCATACCGGCGTCACCGGCGGGCGGCGTCGCGTCGGCTCAGGGACTGGCGGGCGTCCGTCATTCCGGCGGGGTCTGGTGGCGGGCTCGGCTCGCCTCGATGTGGGGGACGTGTTCGATGGCCCAGCCGGCGAGGGCCAGCGCGGGCGGGATGAGGCTCTTGCCGGTGGGCGTCAGCGCGTACTCCACCCGGGGCGGGACCTCCGCGTACGCCGTCCGGGACACCAGGCCGTCGTGCTCCAGGTGGCGCAGGGTGAGCGTCAACATGCGCTGGGAGATGCCGGGGATCTGCTGGTGCAGCTCGGTGAAGCGCAGTGCGCCCCCGTCGAGGGTCGCCACGATCAGCAGTGTCCATTTGTTGCAGATGCGGTCGAGGATCGCCCGGATCGTCCGGCCGCCGTCACCCCGGATCAGGCAGGTGTGTTCGTACTGGGACATGACCATCCTCTGTGCGTTACGCACATCCGTGTGCCTTTTGTAAGCCCCTCGATACTGACACATGATGTGGCTACTTCCTTCTCGTAACCATCGAGCCCAGTGCCGAAGGAGCCCGTCATGACCCTTGCCTACTGGATCGTCGCCGCCCTGCTGGCCGTCTTCTACCTGTATGCCGGGGGCAAGAAGGCCACCCAGAGCCGGGAGCAGCTCCAGCCGATGATGGGCTGGGTCGACCGCGTACCCATGCCGTTGGTCCGGACCATCGGGGTGCTGGAGGTTCTCGGCGCGGTCGGCCTGGTCCTGCCGCCGCTGACCGGGATCGCACCCTGGCTCGCGGTCGCGGCGGCAGTCGGGTTCGTCCTGATCCAGGTCGGCGGCATCGCGGTGCACCTGTCCCGGGGGGAGACCCGCCA
Source organism: Micromonospora rifamycinica (assembly GCF_900090265.1). NCBI lineage: Bacteria > Bacillati > Actinomycetota > Actinomycetes > Micromonosporales > Micromonosporaceae > Micromonospora > Micromonospora rifamycinica. The sequence continues at coordinate 2,416,295 of NZ_LT607752.1, read as the reverse complement.
GATCGGGCTCAACGTCGTCCTGCTGGTGACCGCCGCCGTCGCCACCTGGCTGGCCACCACCTGGGTCTGAGCCGGACGAGGGGTCGTCCGCTCGCCGACGCGCCGCCCGCACCAGGCAGAATGCCGGGATGGCACTCGACAGGTCCGGGAAGTGGTGGCGTGGGGAGAACGTGGACGACCTCGCCGACTACCTCCGGCACTTCGCGGCCGGCGGCTACCCGGTGGCCACGGTGGTGGAGTCCCGGTGCGCCGGGTGCGACGGCCGTGCCTTCCGTGTCGACCTCGACGAGGAGGAGGCGACCCGGCGGACCTGCCTCGCCTGCGGCGCGGTCGCCTTCATCGGCGACAGCGCCGACTACTGGGACGAGGCCGGTCACGAGCCCTGCGCCTGCCCCTGCGGGGGTGAGGAGTTCGCCGTCGCGGTCGGCTACGCGCTCGGTGCCGACGGCGAGGTGCGCTGGGTCAGCGTCGGCCTGAGGTGCCTCGACGACGGCACGCTCGGCGTCTACGCCGACACGAAGATCGACTACCTGCCGTCACGCCACCTCCTCGATCAGGCCTGAGGCGGCCGGCCGGTCCAGGGCGCGGAGCAACGCCGGCAGGCCGCCGTTCACGAGGGGTAGCCCGTCCAGCTCGCTGAGCCCGACCCAGGCGAGGTCGTCATGCTCGTCGGGCGCACGGTTGGTGGGGGAGCCGAGCCAGGCTCCGACGTGCCAGACAGCCACGTGTACGGCGTCCTCGCCGCTGCCGGCCCACAGGTCACCCACCCGTGAGCAGGCCTCCGCGACGATCTCGACGCCGACCTCCTCGCGCAGCTCACGGGCGAGGGCCTGGCGTTCGGACTCGCCCGCTTCGACGTGGCCGCCGGGCAGGTCCCAGAGATCCGGGTACGCCCGGCGGGTCGGACTGCGGTGCACCAGCAGGACCGCGTCGTCCACCACGAGCGCGCCACAGACGACGATGTGCATGCCGGCATTCGAGCACAGGGGTCTGACAGTCGGGCCACGGTCGGGCGCGGTCGTCCGAAATTCGGTGTCGCTGGCGTCGCGGCCCCCGGTATACCGGGTGGATGCGTGAAGAGGTGCTGCCCGGCGGTAACACCACCGGTGCCGTGTTGATCGACGGTGTCGTCCACAAGCGGGCGTCGCGGTGGACCCCCACCGTGCACGCGGTGCTGCGACATCTGGAGGACGCCGGGTTCGACGCCGCTCCCCGCGCGCTCGGCTTCGACGACCAGGGCCGCGAGATGCTCAGCTACCTGCCGGGGGAGACGATCGGCGGTCGGGAGCCCTGGCCCGGATGGGCGACGGCCGACACGATGCTGGTCCAGGTCGGCCGGTGGCTGCGCCGGGTCCACGACCTGACCGCCGGCTTCACCCCACCGTCGGACGAGTGCTGGTTCGTCGGCCGCACGATGGGCCCCGGACTGGTCGTCGGGCACCAGGACGCCTCCCCGTACAACGCGGTGGTGGACGGCGACCGGCTGGTCGGGTTCTGTGACTGGGACACCGCCGGCCCGTCGTCCCGGGAGTGGGATCTGGCGTTCTCGGCGCTGACCTGGGTGCCGCTGGCCGCACCGCGCGACGGCAGCCCGGTGGGCGACGACGACCTGCGCGAGCGCTCCCGCCGGCTGCGTCTGCTGCTCGACGCGTACGGCTACGCGGGCGACCGGGGCGGGTTCGCCGCCGCCGTACCCCAGCGGGCCCGGCGGCAGGCGGACGTGATCCGTCACCTGGCCGACGCCGGGGACGGCGCGGCGACCGCTCTGCTGCCCGTCGCGGCACTGCTCGAACGCTCCGCGACCGACGTCGAAGCCCTCCCGGCGACCTTCTGGACGCACTGACCGCTCCCGGGAACGGGCGGGGTCGGCGTCAGTCCCGGGGGCGGGCGGCGGCTGCGGCGACGGTGGCCAGCTCCTCGGCGGTGAAGCCGGCGCGGCTCAGCACCGCCAGGGACTTGTTCGTCGCCAGCGTGCACAACGCCAGGTCGGCCGCCTCCTGCTCGCCGGCCCCCGCCGCGAGCAGCGCCTGCTCCAGCATCGCCCGCAGGCCGTCGATCGTGGCGCGGACCATCGCCCGGCCGTCGGCGTCGAGGGCGGGAAACTGCGTGGCCGACACGGTGACCAGGCAGCCGTCCGGCACCGTCGGGTCGGCGATGCGGTTCAGGGTGACCCGGAGGAAGGCGGCCACCACGGCGCCCGGGTCCGGATGAGGGCCGCGCAGTGCCTGGTCGTACAGCGGGTGATAGGTCTGCGTGTAGAGCTGGAGGCTGCTGCGGAACAGGGCGCTCTTGTCGCCGAAGGTGCCGTAGAGCGAGCTGCGGCCCAGGCCGGTGCCCCCGGTCAGCCGGTCGATCGAGGCCTCCGACCAGCCCCAGCGCCAGAAGACGTGCATCGCGCGTCGTAGTGCCTCGTCCACGTCGAACTGCTTGCGGCCCGCCATGGTGGTCAGCATAGCCATCTTGTATCGATCGTTCCAAGATGGGTATGGTCGCCGGCATGACAACCTTGAGTTCGCTGCGGTTGCCCGCCGGCTTCACCGACGTCTTCACCAGCCAGCTCGTCGAGCTGGACGGGCTGCACCTGCACGCGGTCACCGGCGGGGACGGCCCGCCGCTGCTGCTGGTCGGCGGGTGGCCGCAGACCTGGTACGCCTGGCGTGAGGTGATGCCCGCGCTCGCCCGTACGCACACCGTCGTCGCCGTCGACCAGCGCGGGACCGGGCTCTCCGACAAGCCCGACGCCGGCTACGACGCCGGCACGCTGGCCGCCGACCTGGTCGCCCTGATGGCCGCGCTCGGGCACGACCGGTTCGACGTGGTCGGCCACGACATCGGCATGTGGACCGGGTACGCCCTCGCCGCCGACCACCCGGAGCGGGTGGGCCGGCTCGCCGTCGTCGACGCCATCATCCCCGGCCTCACGCCGAGCCCGTCGGTCTTCAGCCCGGCCGCGGCCAACCAACGGTTCTGGCACTTCGGCTTCAACCGGCTCGACGACCTCAACGAGGAACTCGTCCGGGGGCGGGAGCGGTTGTTCTTCGGTTACCAGTTCGCCAGGAAGGCCGCCACCCCGACCACGATCCCCGGGTACGCGGTCGACGTCTACGTCGACGCGATCGTCGCGGATCCGCGCGGGCTGCGGGCGAGCTTCGGCTACTACCGGGCACTGGACGAGACCATCGCGCAGAACGAACGGCGGGCGAAGACTCGGCTCACGCTGCCGGTGCTCGCCATCGGCGGCGCGCTCTACAGTGGCGCGCTGGTCGCCCGGACCATGCGGCTGGCCGCCGCCGACGTCACCGAGGCGATCATCGAGGACTGCGGCCACTACGCCGCCGAGGAACAGCCGGCCCGGTTCACCGGCATCCTGGCGGACTTCCTCGCCGGTGGACCGGTGGCGACCGGTTAGCCCGGCTGACCCGTCCCGTGGGTGGCGGCGCGGCACCTCCGGCCGGTCCGCCTCCGGCCTCCGGCACCTCCCGCCGGTCCGCCTCCGGCACCTCCCGCGCCGGGAGCCGGTACACCGGGACGGCGCGGGAGGTGCCGGCCCTTCACGAACGGGTCGGCGGTGCGGTGGCCGGCGCGGTGAAGAACCCGGCCAGCGCGTCCACCAGGTGCTCCGGGGCGCGGTTGAGCGCGTCGTGACTGGCGCGCGGCACCACCAGCGTGCGGGCGTGCGGCAGCACCCCGGCCAACGCCTCGTTGATCGGCTGGTAGTAGGACGGCCCGGCACCGCCGCAGGCCAGCAGCACCTCGGCCGTGACGCCGGCCCACTGCTCCGGCTGCCCGTCGTGCCGCTGGATCAGCGCGCTCTCGTCGAGGGTCGTCGGCAGCAGCTCGCCCATGGTGCGCCCGACCGGGGTCCGCAGGAACAGCCGGCAGAGGGTCGTCCGGACGGCCAGCGGCAGGCGTGACGCGGGCGAGTGGGTGTTGAGGCCGCCGCCGGTGATCGCCAGGGCGCGGGCGATGTCACCCGCCTGCGCCGCCTTCCGTGCGGTGGGCACCCACCCGAGGGGGAACAGGCCGTTGACCTGGATCGCCGCGTCGTAGAGGGCGAGCCGGTCGATCGGCAGGTCGCGTGCGGCGGCGCGCAGGGCCACGAAGCCGCCGCCGCTGTGGCCGATCACGTTGCGGACCCCGGTGGCGGTCAGCACGCTGCCGAGGTCGGCGACGTCCTGCTCGCCGTCGTAGGGCTCGGCGCGGGCCGCCGCGTCGGCCCGGCCCCGCCGGTTGTAGAGGTGCACGGTGAACCGGTCGGCCAGCCGCAGCGCCAGCCGACGGTAGATGTCGATGGTGACGCCGCCCCCGTGCACGACCACGATGCCCGGCCCGCTGCCGACCGAGTGGAGCACGATCTCGGCACCGTCGGCCGCCGGCACCCGCTGGACGCTCCAGTCCTGTTCCATCTCGTCCTCCCCCTGGAAACCGCGAACGGCGTTCGCAGTTAGAGTGTAACGGTGTCCTCACCCGATGAGCCAGGGCGTCCGCAGCTCTGGTCCCGACCGGCGCGGGGCCTGCGCGGTCCCGCCCCGACGCACTCCCGGTACGAGATCGTGGCCGCCGCCATCGCGATGGCGGACGCCGACGGCATCGGCGCGGTCTCGATGCGGGCGGTCGCCGCCGCGCTGCACACCGGAGCCGGCTCGCTCTACCGTTACCTGTCCTCCCGGGACGACCTGCTCGACCTGATGGTCGACCGGACGGCGGGGGAGTTGCGCCCGTACCCGGACGGCAGCGGTGACTGGCTCGACGCGATGCTGCGCCTGGCCCACCGCCAGTTGGCGCTCTACCGCAGGCATCCGTGGCTGGTGGAGATCCTGCCCCGGCCGACCGCCCCCGGCCCGCAGAGCCTGGCCTGGTTCGACCACTGCCTGGCCATCCTGCGGCCGGTGCCGGCGTCCACCGTCACCAAGTTCGAGGCGATCGCCATGATGACCGGGGTGACGTCGCTGTTCGCCCGCCGGGAGTCCGCCGGGCCGCCGGCCGGCTTCGCCGGGATCGACGTGGCGGCGTTCCCGAACCTCACGGCCGCCCTCGCCGCGCCCCCGTCACCGCCCGCACCCCGCGACCTCTTCGAGACGACGGTACGCAGTGTCCTGCGCGGACTGCTCGTCGACGACGCCGGATAGGGCCGGCAGCCGGGCACCCTACGGGCTCCACTCTCGTCGAGCGAACGGCTCGCCCAGGTCGATCCGATGACAGGCCCGGGCAGGGACTCAGGGCTGTCCCACCGGTGTAGCGGTCGCTTCGGCGGTGCGGGTCAATGACGCCGGGACCTCAGCACGACCAGTCCGACGACACCAGCGACCAGTGCCGCAAGCGAGACGATCAGCAACACCCGCGGCAGGGCATCGTTACGCTCGCCCGAAAGCAGCTCGTACCCCGCCCAGGCGACGACCCAGGACGACACGGACGTCAGGTACCAGTACGAGCTTTCAGCGACGCCCATCTTTCTTGATGCGGGCAGCCCGGCGAAGCCCAGCGCGTCCTCGGTCCGCTCGCCGTCGTGGCCGTCCCACGACGCCTATGGCCGGGATCACCTGTTCCCGTTCCTCGGCCCAGCCAGCAACGCCAGGAAGGTGGCAGGGAACGGCACTCCGGAACAGCAGCACTTTTCGTCCACGGCAGTCGGAAGACAGTTGGGCCGAGCAGAACGCACGGCAAGAAGGTGACGAGAAGCCAGAGTCGCGGCGATCGTTTTCCCATCGAATTCCGCCCATCGACCGGTTGATCCGGCTGAATCAGATCCTGCAATTCGAACGGCTGCTTACAGCGTATGCGGGGCGGCCTTCTTCGTCGGGGTTGCCGAGAAAGCTGAACATGTCCTGCTGGGCAGGGCCTACCCGCGCTGGGTTGTGCCGGCACTGGCCGAACCTCGTGAACTCGCAGGACCGCCCTGCCGGCGTTTCCGAACCCGACGGCCGCCCTCCCCGCGCCCCCGTCGCCGTATGTGCCCCGCGACCTCTGGGCGGCGCCGGTCGATGCCGGTTGGCATCAGGCGTGGCTTACAGGTGCAAGCTCGTGCTACTTTTTTCCAGGTTCGACTATCAGCAGTTCCAGTGCGGTTTCCGGCTGGATGAAGGTAGCATGGAATGTCTGCACCTCTTCGCCGGCGGCAACCGCCAAGGTTACCTGCGCCTCCTCCTCCACGTGCAATTCGAGCGGGGCGCTGGTGAGCCAGTCGAGGCGTGCCCTGAAGGCGTGAGGTCCGGGACTAACCTGCAGCATGGTGCTTTCACCCTGCTTCAGCCTGGCCACAACGACGCCGTCGAACTCTATTTGTATGCGGCGTAGCAGTCCCCCCAAGTCGTGCCCGCGACGAACCATAACTGATGCCATCGGCTCCTCCTCAAAGTGTTGCTCTCGCAAGAAGCTGACGGTGGCTCGTGGCGAGCCACCGCCAGCTTAGCCTCGGCCCTTCGTGAAGGGCTGTCCAAGGAGTGGGCCGGAAACGAAGAAGTGCCTTCTGATCAGGGAAAATGGGGCTTGTCGAAGGTCCCATGTTCCTGTCACGGAAGGCACTTGCTGGGTGAAGGCTACCGCAACACGTCCGAAGATCATGGTGACCGGGGGTGGGCGGGGCGTGGTGGGCCACGTCGGTGCCCGCCTCCTCGCGGAGTTGGCCGACGCGACCGGGTTGACCAGCGCGTTCGGTGAGGCCCTGGCAGGGTTACGGCAGCGGCAGGGCGGGCACGATCCAGGCCGGATCGCCGTGGACCTGGCGGTGATGCTGGCCGACGGTGGTGAGGCGATCGCTGATCTGGCGGTGCTGCGTGACCAGGCCGGCTTGTTCGGGCCGGTCGCCTCCGACCCGACCGCCTGGCGGCTGCTGTCGAAACTGGACGAGGCGACACTCGCCGTGTTGCGGTCCGCTCGGGCCAAGGCCCGTGAGGTCGCCTGGGCCCAACACTTCGACACCCGCGGTGATTTGCCACGGGCCTGCGTGGCCGGCCTGCCGGTCGACGGTCTGGTCCTGGACATCGACGCGACGATCGTGCTCTGCCACTCGGAGAAGGAATCGGCGACCCGCACCTGGAAGAAGACGTTCGGCTTCCATCCGTTGCTGTGTTTCCTGGACAACACCGGCGAAGCCCTCGCCGGGCTGCTGCGCGAAGGCCGGGCCGGCTCGAACACCACCGCCGATCACATCACGGTGCTCGACCAGGCCCTCGCCCAGATCCCCGACCAGCATCGCTATGGCATCCCGATCCTGCTCCGCGCCGATTCGGCCGGTTCCAGCCACGGATTCCTCGCCCACATCCGGTCCTTGCGCGAGCAGCACCTGAACATCCGGTTCTCCGTCGGCGCCGCGATCACCGAAGCGGTGCGTGCGGCGATCCGGGCCGCGACCGGCTGGGTTCCTGCCGTGGACACTGACGGTGACCTGCGCGAGCATGCCGAGGTCTGCGAGATCACCGGCCTGTTCGAGGCGACCGGCTGGCCGCCCGGCACCCGGTTCCTCGTCCGCAGGGAACGCCCGCACCCCGGCGCCCAGCTGTCGCTGTTCGACACCTCGAAGGGTGGCGGCATCAAGTCGTCGCCACCGACACCCCACCCGGCGGCGGCAGCGTCCAGTTCCTGGAGGCCCGCCACCGCGGCCACGCCCGCGTCGAGGACCGGATCCGCTGCGGGAAGAACACCGGCTTCGGTCGGTTCCCGTCCCGGCACTTCGCGATCGATCAGGCCTGGCTCCACCTCGCCCTGACCGGCATCGACCTGCTCTCCTGGACTCAGGTCCTGCTCCTGGACGGCGAGCTGGCCACCGCCGAGCCGAAGAAGCTGCGTTATCGGCTGCTGCACGTCGCGGGCCGGATCACCCGCACCGCCCGGCGAACACGCCTGGCCATCGCCGCCAACTGGCCCTGGACCGACGCCCTGACCAGCGCATTCAGCAAACTCGCCGCGCTACCCCGACCAACCGGCTGACCCCGGACTTCACGCCCCGACCAGCAGAACGGAGGAACCCGGCCCCGCGCCGGGTCCTCACCATGCAACCAAACCAGCAACAATCACACAAATCAATCACATCGAGAAGCAGCTATGACACCGCACTCAAATGAAAGACCGAGGCTAGGCATCGCTACGTTCGCCCGAAAGCAACTCGTGCCCGATCCAGGCGCCAACCCAGGGCGACACGGACGTCAGGTACCGGTACGAGCTTTCAGTGACGCCCGTCATTCCTGGTGTGGTCCGCCTGGCGAAGCCCCTGTGGACACTCCTGTTCATTCCCCGTGGTGGCTGCTGCTGTTGTCGTTGCGCGGTCTGAGCAGGCCGACCGTGCTGCGATGAGTGACCCGGTCTGTCACCGTCCGTGCCCGAGACCTCTTCGAGGGGACGGTACGCGGCATCCAGCCTGGATCGTTCGGTGAGGAAGCCGCGTGAGTCGGCGGTAGGGCTGTCGTGAAGTCGTCATGCCTGTTCTCGATGGTGGGCGTGCCGGCGGAAAGGTCCAGCGCGGCTGCTATTCGTAGCCCTTGACAACCATATCGATGGCGCTTCTTGGTCTAAGGAACGTGCCAGTGAAGCTCGTGGCCCTCCCCCGAGCCGTCGTTTCCACCGTTACCACGTCGCCCGTGGTCAGTTCCAGGGTCAACGGCGGACTCCGGAGCCAATCGAGCCGGGCTTGCACGACATGGCTACCCGCACCGATTTCTATCGAAATTCGATCAGAATTTCCCAGCTTTGCGGCTAATTGTCCATCTACATATATGCGAAATTTCCTGCCCGCGCCGATCGTGTCTATTCCCCTGACAAAAATAACGGTCGGCATCCTGTTCATCCTTAGTGCATCGATTTCTGGGGTGGGTAAGGTTGGAATAAGTTCACGGGGGTCTCCGGCGGGTTGCCCGGAGATCCCCGTGAACTGGCTGATCTAGCTAATCAAAAAGCCGGCGACGCCCCATGCTGCTTGCTGCGCGGCGTCTCCCCAATTGACGGGCTCGCCCTTTTGGATGTTTTCACACACGGACTTGTAGCCACCACCGATTGCGGAGCCGGCTGCTACGCCCGCATAAACTGCGCCAGGTCCGAAATATGACAGGGGGGCGGCGATAATTGCGGCAGAAGCGCCGACGACGATCATGCCTCCGAGTTCGCACTCCCAACTCTGCCCGGTGGGATCGATGAAATTGGTTGGGCTGCAGCCAGCATAAGCGTACCGATTCCCATGCTCCGGGTTGCCGATGAAGCTGAGGTTGTCCTGTTGGGTGAAGCGGCCCTGGGCCGGGTTGTACCAGCGCTGGCCGAGTTTGGTGAACCCGGTGGTCGAGTCGTAGGTGCCGCCGGTGTAGCGGATGAGGTTGGTCTGGCTGAGGTCGTACTCGTCGGTGGTCGTGCCGTTGCCGTACGGGTCGTAGCGGTAGGTGGCCGAGACGGTGCCGTCGGCCTTGACGATGGCGACCGGTGAGCCCAGCGCGTCGAGCACGTAGGCGTGGTCGACGGAGCCGAGCCGCAGGCCCAGGGGGGTGCCGGTGCCGTCGCGTTCGACGTAGGCGGTGGAGCCGTTGGCCGTCCAGGACTGCAGCCACGGCATGCCGTGCTGGTCCTGCATGCCGTACCGCAGGGTGGCCGTGGCGGTCTGGGTCAGTTCGACCTGGTCGCTGCCGGCGTAGGAGTAGCTGCCGCTGTTGGCGCCGGTCATCTGCTTGGCCGGGTTGTAGGTCACCGGATTCACCGTCGGCGTGCTGGTCCGGGTCTGGTTGCCCCGGTTGTCGTAGGTGTTGTTGGTGGTGGTGATCTGGTTGGCGGTGTTGTAGGTCAGGGTCTGGGTGGTGGTGCCGTCGACCTTGACGCTGGTGCGGTTGCCGTTGCTGTTGTAGGCGTATTCGTAGGTCTTGCCGTTGTAGTCGGTGGCCTTGGTGAGGCGGTTGGCCTTGTCGTAGGTGAACTGGCTGACCGCGCCGCTGACCTCGTCCTTCTGCCACTGGCGCAGGCCGGTGTCGTCGGCCTTGGCCGTCGAGCAGGGCTGGCCTGCGGTGTACTCCGCGTGGCAGTAGGTGACGTCGAAGACGGTGGCCGGGCTGGCCGAGTTGCGGGTGGCGGTGATCCGGGTCGGCCGGTTGGACTTGTCGTACCTCGTCTGGGTCCGCAACGCCCAACTGCTGTTGGTCTCGTTGGTGGCGAAGTACGTGTAGGTGCGGTTGCCGTCCTTGTCGTACTGGAAGTTGTAGCGGGTGGCCCCGGCGGTGTCCATCCGGACCAGCCAGTTGCGGGTGTTGTAGTAGTACGTCGTGGTGCCCCGACCATCGGTCAGCCCCACCAGGTTGCCCACTGCGTCCGGCACGTACGTGAGGATGCCACCGCCGGGGTTGTTCCGCTCGCGGAGCCGGTTGAGATTGTCGTACGACCAGGTCGTGGTGCCGCTGGCGTCGACCCGGGTGAGCAGGTTGCCGGTGCCGCCGTAGTCGTAGGTGACCGACGGCTGCGTGCCGCAGCCCGAGTAGTCGATCTGGGAGATCCGGTCGTCCAGGCTGTAGGTGTAGCTGGTGGTGCAGCCGTCGTTGACGGTCTTCAGCCGGCCGTACGGGTCGTACGTCATGGTCCTGGTCGCCAGGCCGTTGCCGGTCGGCGGGGTGACCGTGGTGAGCTGCTTGCTGCCGTCGTAGCTGTAGTTGGTGGGGTTGCCGGTGTTGGCCGGGTCGGTCGAGGTCTTGACGGTGCCGTCGGAGTTGTAGTCGACCTCGGCCTTGGCGGCGAGGGCGTCGGCGGTGGAGGTGCGGTTGCCCGCGCCGTTGTAGGTGTAGGTGGAGCTGTTGCTCTGGGTGTCGATCGAGGACGACGGTTGGAAGTTGGCCGTCGGGTTCGTCGAGGTCGCGGCGTTGGCGTAGGCGGCGGAGGCGCTGGCCCCGGTCGGGGACTCCGACTTGGTCATCGACTCACCGGCGTTCGCACCGAAGGTGTTGGTGACCGTGGAGTTCTCGGGGCTGACCGAGGTCGCCACGTCGCTGTACGGCGTGTAGGTCTTGCTCTGCTCGTTGCCGGCCGGGTCGGTCGCCTTGGTGACCCGCTTGTTGCTGTTCAGGTCGTAGGTGGTGTGCGGCACCGCCGAGACCGCCAGCGAGATGTCCTGCCGGGCGTCGGCGACCAGCGTCTGGCTGGAGGTGGGGTATGCCAGCCGGGTGGTGGATCCCTGCATGGTGGCGTTGTCGGTGACCTGGGTCAGCGAGGTGACCCGGTGCTGGCCGTCGTAGGTGATGGTGACGTAGGTGTTGTCCTTCGTGGTGATCTTCGTGAGGTCACCGGCGGTGTCGTACTCGAACAGCACCTTGCGCCAGGTCGCCGACTGGATCTTCTGGAGGCGGCCGTTGCCGTCGTAGGCGTACGACACCTCCCGCCAGCTGCCGTCGCTGCCGGTCTGCCGGTACTTGCTGATCTTCCCGCTGGTCCACGTCGCCGCCGCCGTACGGGCCGCGGTGGGGCCACGGTCGGAGGTGATGCCGGTCATCTGTCCGCCGCTGTAGGCGACGTCGGTGACGTTGTCGTTGCGGTCCTCGGTCTTGTCCAGCAGCCCGTCGGAGCCGAAGAACAGCTTCCGGCCGCTGTCGTGCTCGGTGAGCTTCCAGCCGCTGCCGTTGTGCGCCAGGGTGGCCTTGAACTCGCCAGGCGTGGAGTAGCCGGAGCCGGAGGCGGTGAACTTGCCGACCACGCCGTCGGCGGCGGCGTACGTGACCGAGTCGTCGTCGGCCGGGTAGAGCTTGACGTCCTGGCCGGCCCGGGTGCGCCAGCCCGCGCCGTGCGCGCCGGTGGCCAGATCGCTGCCCAACAGCAGGCTGTTGAAGGTGGCGCCGACGGTGACGTCCCCCGCGACGCCCGGCAGCGTGAGCTCGGTGCTGCTCAGCATCAGGTTGCCCGAACCGACGTTGACCTTGGCCTGGAGCCGGTCACTGAGCGAGAAGGACAGTTGGGTGGCGTTGCGCACCGGGCCGGTGCCCTTCGGCACCGACGGCGCGGCCCCGGCGAGCGAGGCGCCCCGGGACCGGGTGGTGTCCGGCGTGTCGAAGAGCCACACCGAGGACTTCGACTTCGGAGACACGACGGGCTTGCCCGCTCCGTCCCGGCCTGCGGGTGCGGGTGCGGCGGCGGTCGCCGCCCCACCCGACGGAATTACCAGTGCTGATGTGGTCAGCAGGGCGGACAACATCCCCGCGACCATGGTGCGTTGACCCACAAATATCTCCCCGATGAATCCAGTGGACGGATTTCCACTGGTGTGGAGCCATACCGAAAAGCCGCACGCTGAACCGGATGGACCCGGCGCAGGGCGGGCGTGAACGACGCCCGCATGGACGGGTGTCGACAACGGCCGAGAGTCAGACCGGCGAGGTGTCTTCCGGGCAGGCGGACGTGCGCCCTGCCGCCGGGTCGGCGGGAAGCTCCGCCAGCACGGCCAGGTCGTGGTTGACGCGGCGCGCGGCCCGCACGACGGCGGGCACCACGATGGCCAGGAAGAGGGAAATTGCTACGAGCGTGAGGGCGGCGGTCATCCGCATGCCCCTGGGCACGCCAATAATTGGCGACGATTGTTCATTGCTGCACCGAGTCCCCGTTGTGGTCGCCTGTCGGCGACCATGAAAAGATCATCCGCTGTCTGGACAGTGGTCCATATAGGTCGCGACTCGACACGACCGGATCCCCGAACAGCCCCCGTGTTTCCCTTGCTGCCCGACAAGCGTCTGGTCACGAAGTTATCCATCGATCAAATAGCTGTCAATAAAAAACACAACCGGCCAGGAGGAAAGCCGGAATTCTCATCTAAACGGACGTATGAGTTACTCTCCGTGTTCTGCTTTCCTGCTGACAGTGGACGTCGCCGGCGCGGCGGCACGATTCCCGGCCGCACCGTCCCTGACGCCATCCGAATCAGATCGTCTAGGGTCTATGGGTGACCCTGCCGAAGGTCGACACGCCGCCCACGCCGTCACGGCGACGCCGCCCGTCGGGCACCCCGTCCATGGTGGCGCTGGTGCTGCTGACCGGGGTGGGGCCGTTCGCCACCGACGCGTACATCGCCGCCCTGCCCGAGCTGCGGCGCTCCCTGGAGACCAGCGCCACCGTGGCACAGCTGACCCTGACCGCCTTCATCGTCGGGATGGCCGCCGGCCAACTCCTGCTCGGGCCGGTCAGCGACGTCCGGGGCCGGCGGGGCATCGTGGTGGCGAGCACCCTGGTCTTCGCGCTGCTCTCGCTGGTCTGCGCGGTCGCCCCGACCGGCTGGCTCCTGGTCCTCGCCCGGCTCGGCCAGGGTGTCGCCGCCGGCACCGGGCTGGCGCTCGGCCGGGCCATGGTGACCGACGCCTGGCAGGGCGCACAGGCCGCCGCCCGGTTCGGCAGCATCGCCTCGGTGACCTTCCTCGGTCCGGTGCTGGCACCCGCCGTCGGCGGGGTGATCCTCGACCACGGCACGTGGCGTACCGTCTTCTTCGCGCTCACCGGGCTCGGGGCGGTGATGGCGGTGGCCGCGCTGGTCGGGCTGCCGGAGACGCTGCCCGCGCACCGCCGGCAGGCCGGCGGACCACGCCAGGCGGTGGCCCGGATGACCGACCTGCTGCACGACCGGTCGTTCCTCGCCCATCTCGCCGTGCTCTGCCTGGCCGTCGCCGGCTTCTTCACCTACATCGGTGGGTCGTCGTTCGTCTTCCAGACCGTCTACCGGGTGGACGAGGCTGGCTACACGCTCGTCTTCGCCACCAACGCCGCCGGGATGGCCGCCTCCGGGCTGCTGTTCCGGGTGCTGGTGGTGCGGGTCGGCGCGGCCCGGCTGCGGGCGGTCGGGGTGGCCGCGTCCACCGTGGCCACCCTCGCCCTGCTGGTCGTCGCCCTGGTCGACAGCCGGGCCGCGTTGCCGCTGGCGGTGCCGTGGGCGCTACTCGCCGTGGTGGTCACCGGGATGGGCCTGACCCTGCCGGCGACCACCGCGCTGGCCCAGGAGGCGGGCCGACGCTCCGCCGGCACCGCCGCCGCCCTCCAGGGTGGCCTGGGCTTCCTGGCCGGCGCGCTGGTCACGCCCCTCACCGGTCTCCTCGGGTACGCCACCCTGCTACCCATGGCGTCGGTGATGGCGGTCTTCTTCGTGGCGGCGTCCGGGGCGCTGATCCTGCTGGCCCGCCGCGGCGTGCCCTCTCAGCCACTTCCCAGCCCTACCGTTTAGGGTGCGCCGGGTAACCGTGCGTGCTCCACGGTGGAGTACGCCGACCGTGAAGCGGGAGTTCCGATGGTCTTCAAGAAGATGCTGAGCGCGTTCGGTGTCGGTGGGCCCAGCGTCGACACCGTCCTGGCCAACCCGAACACCCGGCCCGGCCTGACCCTCGACGGCAACGTGAACCTGGTCGGCGGCGACGCCCCGGCCAACATCGAACAGATCGGCCTCGGCCTGGTCACCCGGGTCGAGGTCGAGAGCGGTGACGGCGAGTACGCCGGGGTGATGGAGTTCCACCGGATGGTGGTCAGCGGCCCGCTCCAGCTCGCGCCGAAGCAGCAGCTCGCCATCCCGTTCCAGTTCCCGGTGCCGTGGGAGACCCCGATCACCGACGTCTACGGTCAGCGCCTGCACGGCATGACCATGGGTCTGCGTACCGAGCTGGCGATCGCCCGCGCGGTCGACAAGAGCGACCTGGACCAGGTGAACGTGCACCCGCTGCCGGTGCACGAGCACATCCTGGGCGCGTTCCAGCAGCTCGGTTTCCGGTTCAAGCACGCCGACCTGGAGCGGGGCCACATCCGGGGCTCCCAGCAGACGCTGCCGTTCTACCAGGAGATCGAGTTCTTCGCCGCGCCCCAGTACGCGCAGGCCATCTCCGAGGTCGAGCTGACCTTCGTCACCAGCCCGCACGGGGTCGAGGTGGTGCTGGAGTGCGACAAGCGCGGCGGCTTCCTCAGCTCCGGGCACGACGTGTTCGGCCGCTACACCGTCGCGCACACCGACGCCGACCGGGTCGACTGGGCGCAGGTCGTCGACGGTTGGCTGCGCGAGACCACCTCGACGTACGGCAACCTGCGTGCCTCCTCCGGCTTCGGTGCCCCCACCCACGGCTACCCGATGCACGGCCAGGGCCACGGGCACCACGGCCGGGGTCCGGGGATGGGTGGCGTGGTGGCCGGCGCGGCGCTCGGCGTCGCCGGCGGCCTGGTCGCCGGGGAGCTGATCGAGGACGCCTTCGAGGGTGACGACGACGGCGGCGACTTCGGCGGTGACTTCGAGTGACCGCCGGGCGGTGACCGACCACGCGGGTGGGTGACCCACGACGGTGGGCGACCTCCGGCGGGCGGCCCCGGCTCCGAGGCGGTCAGGCCGCCGGGCGCCCACCGCCACCCGCCCGCTGCGTGCGGCGGCTGACGTAAGACGGCGATGGCCCCCGGGGAAACCCCGGGGGCCATCGTTCTCCGCAGCTCGCGCTGCGCAGCTGTGGTCAGCGACGACCCCTGCGTTCCGCGCCGGAGCGCCGCGCCGAACCCGCCTTCGCCAGGCCCCGGCTCACCAGGTAGGCGCCGGTCAGGGCGGTCAGGAACCACCACGCCTGGTTCGGGTTGTTGATGTTCAGGCCGTTCGTGGTGGTGCCACGCCAGAAGGCGGAGATCACCACGACCGCGACGGCGGCGGCATAGACCCAGAACTCGGTGGTCAGGAACGACTGCTTGGTCTCCGTACCCGGAGACATCATCGGTTCCCGGTGCCCGTCGTGCATCGCCGGCATCTGCCGGGTCTGCTCGTTCATCATGGCGTTGCGCTGGGCGGTGTCCTGCATCGGCCGGTTCATGGGCCTGGTGGATGCAGCCTGCGTGCTCATCTGGTCCTCCTCAGGATTTGATGAGTACCTGCACTCCCTCGCCCCGCTACCGCGGTCGGCCACGGCACGGTTCACCTGCTGTGGCGGGGGCACCCTGGGTCTACCCCCCGACCGTGAGCAGGTAACACCGACCGGCACCGAAAATGTCGCCGCCGACCGGCCCACGGCGCGCAGTCCGCGACACTGCCCCTCCGCGGCCCGCGACCGGGGCTGGGAGGCGTTCCGGCGACGTCCGGGCCGGGGCACCCCCGCCGTGGTACGTCGGCGCGGGGCCGGTTTGGTCGGCACCGCAGCGGGCAGGCAGCGGGTCACCACCACCACTGCTGAGAGGTGATGAACGTGGCCGAGAGCGACAGGATGCGACAGTCCGCCCGGCAGGCCGAGGAACGGCTCACCGCCGGCGTGTACGGCCCCGGGGCGCTCGACGAGGTGACCGTGCCCCAGGTCGACGTGACCCGGGCCATCCAGGAGGACGACCCGGACGACGTGGCCGACGTGCCGATCGACCCGGAGGTGCTGCGTGACGGCGGCCCGACCAGAGGGCAGGGCGCGGTGACCACCACCGGCGGCACCGCCGGCCCGGCCAGTGTGCGCCGGGTCGCCCGGCAACCCGAACGGCACCCGGGCACGGTGGCCCCGACCACCACCGGCGACGCCGGCACCGGAGGCCTGAGCACCCCGACCGGCGGCGCCGTCAGCGACCAGGCCGCCAGCGCGGTCGAGATCGGTGACTTCTCCGACGACTGACCGCGGGGGCGGCGGGGTCGGGACAGACCGGCCGGGTGACCCGCCCCCCACATCAGCACTGTCAGGAGGCGGGACGGAGCACGCCCAGCCGCTGGGTGGCGCGGGTCAGCGCCACGTAGAGGTCGCTGCGCCCGCGCGGGGACTCGGCCACGATCCCGTCCGGGTCGACCACCAGCACCGAGTCGAACTCCAGCCCCTTGGCCTGGCCGACGGTCAGCAGCACCACCCGGCCCTCCAGCTCGGGCTGCTCGCCGACCCCCGCCTCGGGCAGCGCGGCGAGCACCGCGCCGGCCAGTTCGGCGGCCCGGCCGGCCGGCACGATCACCCCGAGCCGCCCCTCGTCCAGCCCGGCGGCCTCCCGGTTGGCCGCCTCGACCAGCTCGGCGGCGAGCCGGTCGGCGGCGACCGTCCGGTCCCACGGCGGCACGCCGCTGCGGCGTACCGAGCGGGGTGGGCGCAGCGCCGGGTCGATCCCGGCGAGCACCTCGGCGGCGACCGCCATCACCTCGGCCGGGGTGCGGTAGCTGACGGTCAGCTCCTCCAGCCGCCACCGCTGCGCCACGTACGGCTCCAGCGCCTCGGCCCAGGACGGGGTGCCGGCCAGCGCGCCGGTCTGGGCGACGTCCCCGACGATGGTCATCGACCGGCTCGGGCAGCGGCGCATCAGCAGCCGCCAGGCCATCGGGGTCAGCTCCTGCGCCTCGTCGACGATGACGTGGCCGAACGCCCAGCTCCGGTCGGCGGCGGCCCGCTGCGCGGTGGTCAGCCGGTCGCCCTCCTCCTGCCGTTCCAGCAGCCGGTCGGCGTCGATCAGGTCGGTGACACCGAGGATCTCGCCACCGTCGGCGTCGTCCTCCACGTCGATCGAGCGGGAACCCCGGGCGATGTCCAGCACCCCCTCGGCGTACTCACGCTGGAACGAGCGCAGCCGCTCCCGGCGGGCGGTGGCGGCCCGTTCGTCCTCGCCGAGCAGCTCGGCGCTCTCGTCCAGCAGCGGCACGTCGGCCGGCGTCCAGCCGTCGCCCGGCGGACGGTGCAGCAGGGCACGTTCGGTGTCGGTGAGCATCGGCGCGGCGGCGGCGATCCGCTCCGGCGAGGCGTACAGGTCGTCGAGGAACTGCTGCGGGGTGAGCACCGGCCAGAGCCGGTCCAGCGCGGCGGTGACCTCCGGCTCCTCGCGCAGTTCCCGGCGGATCTCGGCGCGGTCCGCCTCCTCCAGCAGGTTGTCGCCGCCGAGCGGGTCGGCGCCGATCCGCTCGGCCACCTGGTCGGCCAGGGCGTGCACGATCTCGATGTCGAACTGGGCGCGGGCCAGGTTGTGCGGTCGACCGGTGCGCCGGACCCGCTCCCGGGCCAGGCGCACGGTCGCCGGGTCCAGCAGCAGCACCTCCCGCTGGGGCAACTCGATCTCCAGCGGCTCGTCGGGCACCCACTGCCGGTCGCGTACGGCGGCGGCGAGCACCTCGGCCAGCACCGCCCGGCCCTTGACCGCGGCGGTCCCGGCCGGCTCGGCCCGGCGGGCGTTCACCCCGGGGAAGAGGTCGCCGGGGGTGCTGAGCAGCGCGCCCGTCTCGGCCAGCGTCGGCAGCACCTGCGAGATGTAGCGCAGGAAGGTGGCGTTCGGCCCGACCAGCAGTACGCCCCGGGTGGAGAGCTGCTGCCGGTGGGTGTAGAGCAGGTACGCGGCGCGGTGCAGCGCGACGGCCGTCTTGCCGGTCCCCGGCCCGCCCTGCACGACGAGCACCCCCGCCAGGTCGGCCCGGATGATCCGGTCCTGCTCGGCCTGGATGGTCTCCACGATGTCCCGCATCCGGCCGGTACGCCCCGCGTTGAGCGCGGCGAGCAGGGACGCCTGACCGGTCAGCTCCTCGTGACCGGTGGGGGAGGCGGACTCGATGTCCAGCACCTCGTCGTTGAGGCCGGTGACCTTGCGCTCGCGGGTGCGCAGGTGCCGCCGCAGCCGTACCCCCTGCGGGTTGGCGGCGGTGGCGAGGTAGAAGGGGCGGGCGGCGGGTGCCCGCCAGTCCATCAGCAGCGGATCGTAGTCACTGTCGTTGTCGAAGATGCCGATCCGGCCGATGTAGCGCCGGCTGCCGTCGGTGCCGTCGAGCCGGCCGAAGGCCAGCCCCTGGGCGACCGCCGAGAACTGCCTGACCTGGTCGGCGTACATCCGCAGGGCGCTGTCCCGTTGGGAGCGGTCCTGCTGGGTGCCGCCGCCACCGGCCCGCAGCGCGTCGGCGAGCCGGTTGCCGGCCTGCTCGCGCATGGCGTCCAGCCGGCCGTAGAGCATCGAGACGTACTCCTGCTCGCGGCCGATCTCGTCGTCGTGGTGCCGCAGCTTGTCCGGACTGATCGACAAGCCGTCTCCTCGTGCTGAAAAGGCCGCTGGAACGGTGTTTCGGCCGTTCCATCTTCTCTTTCGGGAACTGCTCAAGATACCGCCTGCGGCGGCCCGCACCAAGCCTCCCGCCAGGCCGGGCGGGCCGGCTACGGAAACCGGACAGGCCACCCCGGACAGCCTACGGGGGTCCGCACCGGCTCCCGCCGGCCCGGACCCCCGGGGGTCGTGGCGTGTCGGGTCAGCCCCGCGCCGCCTGGTACAGCCGCTCCGGCGTGACCGCTCCGGCGAGCACCCGCCCGTCGTCGGTGAGCAGCACGCTGAACAGCTTCCCGGCGAACAGCCGGCCGCTGCCCCAGTCCCCGCTGACCTTCGGCAACCCGTTGAGCAGGTCGAGGGCCTGCGCCGCTTCGGGACCGTCGGCCGGTCCGGGCTTCGCCGCACCGCCGGCCGGGGTCCGGGCCGCGTCCGCCTCGCCCGTCCGTGCCACCAGCACCGTGGTCCAGCCGTCCCCGACGGTACGCAGACCGGCGTCGTCGCCGTCCCCGGACCGCTGCGCCGCACCGGGCTTCGACCCGACGCCGGGCTTCGACTGCGCCCCGTCCCGGGCGTGCGGCCGGTCACCGGTGGCCTCGGTCACCTTCACCCCGGGCGGCGGGTTGAAGGTGAACTGGTCGGCGTCCGGCCGCTGGTAGTCGACCTGGGTGAAGGCCACCTCGAACGCCGGCTGGTCGGCGCCGTCGGCGAGCACCTCGAACCGCAGCGGCACGTGCTCGGTGGCGTCGATGGCGATCCGCACCTGGTGCACCAGGGACGCCTCGTCACGCGGAGTGAGCACCAGCTCGTACGCGTCCCGGCCGGCGACGGTGGCCGACCGGCCGGTGGTGACCAGGGTGCTCGGGTCCACGGCGGCCAGCGCCCGCTCGGCGGCGTCCTGCGGGGTGATCGGCAGCGCCTCGTCCGCCGTCCGCCCGGTCGACTCCGGCAGGGTCCGGTGGGTGGCCTTGTTGGCCCGGCTGTCCCACGTCCACAGGTCCCGGCCGGACCGGATGACGTCCCGTTCGCCGAGGGTGTCCAGCAGCGCGACCCGCTGCCGGTCCGGGCCGGAGTACCAGACCCGCAGGGTGTGCGTGCCGGCGAGCAGCGCGGCGTCCCCACCGGCCAGGCCGACCAGCGGCGGCAGCCCGAGGTCGGCGCGCTGCACCACCGTGCCGGAGAGCCCGTCCAGCCGGGCGGTCTGTAGGTCGACCAGGAGCTGGGCGGCGCTGCGCGGGGGCAGGGCTGGCTCGGCGTTCGCCGCGAACGTGCCGATCGCGGCACCCCCGCCGACGACGGTGACCGCGGCGGCCAGCGGCACCAGCCACCGCAGGGTGGAACGGTTCTTCAGTACGGACATGACGGCACCTCCTGGGACCATCCTGCCGGTTCGGTGCTGTGAGCCGGCTGAGGACGCCCGCCCGGCCGGTCGCGTCGAGGTGGCACGCTGGGACGATGCGGGTGCTGGTGGTGGAGGACGAGGCGCGGCTGGCGGCGGCGTTACAGCGTGGCCTGACCGCCGAGGGGTTCGTGGTGGACACGGCGGGCACCGGGCCGGCCGGGTTGGACGCCGCCCGGCACGGCGGTTACGACGCGATGATCCTCGACGTGATGCTCCCCGGCCTGTCCGGTTACGAGGTGGTCCGCCGGTTGCGCGCCGACGAGCGCTGGCTGCCGGTGCTGATGCTCTCGGCCAAGGACGGCGAGTACGACCAGGCCGACGGGCTGGACTGCGGCGCGGACGACTACCTCACCAAGCCCTTCTCGTACGTGGTGCTGGTGGCCCGGCTGCGGGCGTTGCTGCGGCGGGGCGCTCCCGAGCGGCCGACCGTGCTCGCCCTCGGTGACCTGCGGCTCGATCCGGCCCGCCGACGGGTCACCCGGGCTGACGTCGAGGTGGCGCTCACCGCCCGGGAGTTCGCGCTGCTGGAGTACCTGATCCGTCGGCCCGGGGAGGTGATCTCCAAGACCGAGCTGCTCGACCACGTCTGGGACGCGAGCCTGCGTACCGCGCCGAACGCGGTCGAGGTCTACGTCGGCTACCTGCGCCGCAAGATCGGCCGGGACCGGTTGGAGACCGTGCGGGGCGCCGGTTACCGGCTGATCCCGTGAGCCGGCTGCGCTGGTCGGCGCTGGGCCTGCGGGCCCGGCTGATGGTGCTCGGGGTGGCCGGGCTCTCGGTCGGCCTGGCCCTGGGCGGGGTGGTGCTGCTGGTGGCGTTGGGGTGGACGCTGCAACGCACCGTCGACGAGGAGGCGTTCCGGACGGCCGACGCGGTGGCCCGGCTGGCCGCGGAGGACGCCCTGCCCGATCCGCTGCCGGTGGCGGGCGGGCAGCTGCGGGTGCAGGTGGTCGACTCGGCCGGACGGATCCGGGCCGCTTCCATCGACGCCGACCGGCTGGTGCCGATGGTCCGCCCCGACCAGCTCGCCGGGGAGGGCCGGCGACGGACGGTGGTGCCCGGCCAGCGGCTCGGCTGGCAGGGGCCGGTCCGGGTGGTGGCGGTGCCGGCCCAGGCGGCGGGGGAGCCGGTGACCGTGCTGGTGGGTCGCTCCACGGTGGACGTCCGGCACGCCACCCAGGCCGCCCGGACGGTGCTCCTGGTCGCCTTCCCGCTGCTGGTGGGGCTGCTCGCGGTGGTCGCCTGGCGGGTGGTCGGGGCGACCCTGCGGCCGGTCGAGGCGTTGCGCAGCGGAGCCGCCGAGATCACCGGCCGGGACGCGGCCGACCGGTTGCCGGTGCCCGCCTCGCAGGACGAGATCCACCGGCTGGCGGTGACCCTGAACGACATGCTGGACCGGCTGTCGGCGGCCCGGGCGCGGCAGCGGTCGTTTCTCGCCGACGCGGCACACGAGCTGCGCAGCCCGTTGACCAACATGCGTACCGAGCTGGAGGTGGCCCAGCGGCTCGGTGACCGTTCCGACTGGCCCGCCGTCGCCGCCGACCTGCTCGTCGACACCGAGCGGCTGGGCCGGCTCGTCGACGACCTGCTGCTGCTGGCCCGGCTCGACGAGCAGCCGGCCCGGCCGCCCGGCCCGCCCCGCGAGGCGGAACCGGTGGAGCTGGGTGGGCTGCTCGCCGAGGTCGCCGCCCGCCGGCCGGGACCGCGGGCCGCCGGCACCGCCGTGTCCGGCCCGGGGTCGCCCGCGTCGCCGGTCGTGGCGGGGTCGCCGGTCGTATCGGGGTCGCCTGCGTCGCCGGTCGTGACCGTCGCCGTGGCGGGGTCGGCGTGGACGGTCGGCGTTCCCGACGAGTTGCGACGGGTGCTGGGGAACCTGGTCGACAACGCCGTCCGGCACGCCCGGGAGCGGATCGTGCTGGCCGTCGAGCCGGCGGTGGACGGGGCGTACCACCTGGTGACGGTGACCGACGACGGGCCGGGCATCCCGGCCGCGGACCGGGAACGGGTGTTCCGGCGGTTCACCCGGCTCGACGAGGGCCGGGCCCGGGACGCGGGCGGCGCGGGCCTGGGCCTGGCCATCGTCCGGGAACTGGTCCGTCGGGGCGGCGGCACTGTGGAGCTGGCCGACGCCGGCCCCGGACTGGTGGTGCGGCTGCGCCTACCGCTCCTACCGGAGCCCGACTGACCGTCGCCGGGCCGCTCCGGTGACCGGGCGGCTACTCCGGTGCCCGGGCGGGGGCGACCCGGACGTGGTGGCGGCCGCAGGGGTGCGGCCGTCCGGGTCGTCCGGCCGGGGCGGTGGGTCAGCGACGGGCGGTGCAGACCCGTTTCGCCCGGGCCACCACGTCGGTGGACCAGACGACGGCGACGGTGAAGCAGTAGTCGGTGGTGCGGTCCAGGCCGTGCACGACGAAGCTGTCGGTCCCGGGCGGCAACGTCTCGAACGGACGCGGATCCTGCCCGGCCCGGCCGGCGGACAGGATCACCGGACCCTCACTACCGGCCGGGTACGTCCAGCTCAGGGTG
This sequence comes from Micromonospora rifamycinica, assembly GCF_900090265.1. Taxonomy (NCBI): domain Bacteria; kingdom Bacillati; phylum Actinomycetota; class Actinomycetes; order Micromonosporales; family Micromonosporaceae; genus Micromonospora; species Micromonospora rifamycinica. Next base: position 2,393,464 of record NZ_LT607752.1, on the reverse strand, counting down.
ATGCCGTCGGGCCGGTCGCGCAGGGTCACCCGACCCGGTGGGGTGCCGGGTGACGCGGGCGGCGCGGCCGGTGTGCCGGCGGTGCTCGGGGTGGTCCCGGGGTTGCCCGGCGCGGCCGGCGACGGGTCGCCGGAACCGCCCACCCCGGACACCCCGGCGATCACCGCGACGGCGCCGAGCAGCACCACCGCCACGCCGGCCGCCACCATCGGCACGGCCCCCGGTCGACGCGGCGGCGGGGCGTGCCGGCGGGGCACCAGCACGGGCAGCAGCCGGGACCGGTCCACCGGGACCGGTGCGTGGACCCGGCGTACCCCGGCGGCCTCGTCGTCGGCGCGACCGTGCGTCGGCGGCGGGGCGTACGGGGTTTCGCGCCGGCCGGCGGGCGTCCCGGCCGGCCAGCGTCCGTCGTCCCCGATCCGGCCCGATCCGGCCGGGTAGTCCGGCGCGGTGGGGTAGTCGGATGCGGTCGGATAGTCCGGGCCGGTGGGGTAGCCGGTGTGGCCGGTGCCCCCGGCGTGGTGCCCCGCGTCCGGGTAGCCGGAGCCGGGACGACCGCCCGGCGGAAGGTAGCCGCCCCCGGCCGGGTAGCCGTCCCCCGGGTAGCCACCCCCCGAGCCGTCCCCGGGGTAGTCGTCCCCCGGGTAGCCGCCTCCCGGATAACCGCCTGCCGGGTAGCCGTCCTCGGTGGGCAGCCGCTGACCGGGCACCGTCGGCGGGTACGTCTCGTCGGGCGGCGTCACCCCGACCGACCAGGCCGGCGGATCGGGTGGCCCCTCGGCGGGCGGCGGGGTGCGGGCGGCCGGCACCACCGGTGCGTCGCGCTCCGGGGCGGGTTCGTCGTCGCAGACGTGGTCCGGGTCGGCGGCGGCCCGGGCCAGCGCGGCCACCTGCCGGGCCAGCGGGTCGTCGGGGGCCAGGTGCTGGCGGGCCAGCTCGCGGGCGAGGGCGAGGTTGTCGTGCGCCTCGTCGAACCGGCCGCAGTCGCGTTGCATCGCGCCGAGCCGGGCGAGCATCTTGATCCCGCTGGCGTGGCCGTCGCCGTACACCTCGCGGTGCAGTTCCCAGGCGTCCTGGAGGCGCTCCCGGGCCTGGGCGCACTGGCCGCGGGCGTACTCCACGGTGGCCAGGTCGGCGTGCGCGGCGAGCACCCGCAGCGATTCCGGACCGTCGTGCGCGGTCAGCTCCAGGATCACCTCGGAGTAGAGCCGGGCGGCGCGGGCGTCGCTGCCGACCCGGTGCAGCACCGCCGCCAGGGTGGCCGCCGTCGAGATGGTCCGCTGGTCGGAGATGCCGTACAACCGGCTCGACGCCGCGTACGCGAAGGCCGCCCAGCCCCGTGCCGAGTGCGGCTCGCCGAGGGTGACCAGCAGTCGGGCCTGGAGCCCGGCGGCCTCGGCCAGCTCGGGGGAGGCGTGGTCGGGGCGGGGGTCCGCGTCGGTCAGCGCGTCGGCGAGCAGTCGTTGGGCACCGGCCAGGTCGCCGGCGGACACCAGGTGCTGCGCCTGGAGGGTCAGTTCACCGAAGCCGGAAGACACGCCCCATCGTGCTTGGCCGGCGACGGTTAGTACAACCCTTGCCGGTCGGCAACTTGGTCAAGAACCGGTCAGGTGGGCGACCAGCGTCTCGCTGATCCGGCGTAGCTGGTCGACCTGGGCCGGGCTGAGCGCGTCGAACAGGTGCCGGCGTACCCCCTCGACGTGGCCGGGGGCGGCGGCGGCGAGGGCCGCGAAACCGGTGTCGGTGAGGACGGCGATCTGCCCGCGCCGGTCGGTGGGGCAGTCCTCGCGACGGACCCAGCCGCTGGTCTCCAGCCGGGCGACGGCGTGGGAGAGCCGGCTGCGCGAGGAGCCGGTGAGGTCGGCCAGCTCGCTCATCCGCAGCCGCCGGTCGGGCACGTCGGAGAGCCGGACCAGGATCTCGTAGTAGGCGTGCGGCATTCCGGCGTCGCGTTGCAGCTCGCGGTCGAGGGTGTCGGTCAGCGCCCGGGAGGCGGCCAGGAAGGCACGCCAGGTCTGCTGCTCGTCGGGGTCCAGCCAGCGGGTCATGACGGTCATCATAGCCGGAATAGTTGAACGCTCAACAAAATCGCGGTAACGTCGTCGGCATGGGAATCCATCGCCTCAACCACGCCGTCCTCTACGTCTCCGACCTCGGCCGCAGCATCGCCTTCTACCGCGACGTCCTGGGCTTCCGCCCGGTGCCGATGACCCCGGACGGGTTCCGGGGCGCGGCCTTCCTCCAGGCCCCCGACTCCACCAACGACCACGACCTCGGCCTGTTCGAGATCGGCGCGAACGCCGGCCGCTCGCAGGCCGGGCGGGCCACCGTCGGCCTCTACCACCTGGCCTGGGAGCTGGACACCCTCGACGAACTGGCCGCCACCGCGCAGCGGCTGGCCGCCGCCGACGCCCTGGTCGGCACCTCCGACCACGGCACCACCAAGAGCCTCTACGGCCGGGATCCCGACGGGCTGGAGTTCGAGATCGTCTGGATCGTCCCGGCCGACCTGCTCGACGAGGACGCTCTGGCGGCCCGCAAGCGGATCGGTCGGCTCGACCTCGACCGGGAGCGCGCCCGCTACGGCGGGCAGACCCGGGGCGGGGTGGGGATCTCCGTGCCGGTCTGAACCGCCGTACGGTAGAACGACAGCATGTCGATCGACGCCGTCCTGCGGGAGCTGCTCGTCCGCCAGCTCGACCACTGGCTGCCGGGGGCGCTGCACCGCTCCCGGCGGGCCACCCTCGCGCTGTCGTACGCCGGTGACCCCGGCACCGCCGAGGCGGCCCTGCGGGCGGTGGCCGGCGTCGCCGACCGGCTCCGGGGCCGCCGGCTCACCGTGCTGGTGCTCGCCGGTGACGACCCGGAACTACCCACCCGGCTCGGTGCCGTCGAGGCCGGCCTCCCGGCCGACGTGGCCGTGCACGTGGTGCCCGGCGACCCGGCCCGGCTGCCGGTGGTGCTCCGGGCGGCCGGTGCGGCCGGCGCACCACTGCTCACCCTGATCGACGGCGCGGCACCCGACCCGGCGTTGCTGGCCGCCACCACGACCGGCCGCCCGGCCGAGGTGCTGCTCACCGCCGCCCCGACCGCCACCCTGCGGCCGGCCCTGGCGGCGGCCGGGTACCCCCTGGTCGCCGAGGTCGAGCTGGTGCCCGTGGACGGGTCACCGGCCCGCCTGGTCGCCTTCGGTAGCCGGCTGGACAAGAGCCTGGAAGCCTTCAAGGAGGCACTCTGGACGGCCGCCTCCTCCGGCCCGGTGCGGTACCGCGATCCGGCTGGCGGGCTGCGCGCGGCCGTCGCCCCGCCACCGGCCGGCCCGCTGGCCGACGAACTCCTGGCCGAGCTGGCCCGGCACGGTCCGCGTACGGTGACCGAGCTGCGGCGGCACGCGCTGACCGCGACGGCGTACCGGGCGGTGGACGCCGGTGGCGCGCTGACCGCGCTGCTGGAGACCGGCGCGGTCACCCGGGAGCCGGCGCACGGACGGCTCGGCGGGGACGTGCTGATCAGCGCGGACCCCGCTCCGGCCGGCCGGTCAACCGCTTGACCACGATGGACGCCCCGGTGGCGATCACCCCGATGCTGAACAGCATCTGCACGCAGACGATCGCCTTGGCGAGCTGTCCCTGGGCGTGCACGTCGCCGTAGCCGACCGTGGTGAGGGTGGCCAGCGCGAAGTAGAGGGCGTCCCACCGGGTACGTAGCCCGATGAACTGGCCCGGCCCGCTGCCGGCCACCACGTAGTCGGCCAGCGCGAAGGCGAGCAGCCCGGCGACCAGGGCCACCACCAGTCGACTCAACGACCGGGCCTCGTCCGCGCCGGCGGGCGCGCGGTTGCCGAGCTGGCGACTGACCTGGCGGGTGACCAGGAAGGTGACCACGCTGATCAGCAGCAGGGTGCCCGCTGCCCGCAGGGTCAGCCGCAGGCCGTTCGGATCGGGCTCCAGCGGAATCAGGAAGTAGCTGGCCAGCAGCAGGGCGCAGGACGCCAGGGCGTGCCGCCGTGCCCGTGGGTAGCTCCCGTCGACGCGTGCCATGCGGCGATTCTGCGCCGTCGCGGCGGTCCCGATCAGGTGAACGCCGAACCCGGTCGCTGCCGCGCCGGGTGCACGAACACCGAACCCGGCCGCTGCCGGGCGGGTGGCACGGACGCCGATCGGGGCGCCGACGAACCGTCGACGCCCCGATCGATCGCAGGGGTCACGCGCGGGACTTGTCCTGCTTCCAGGACAGCGGCCCGGGCAGGTCGACACGGTGCGCCTTGGCCCGGGAGTTCCAGGACCAGCGACCGATCTTGATGCTCCACGAGGAGAAGCCGTTCTCGGTGAAGTTCAGGATGATCGGGCCGTACTTCTTGCGCTTGCGGAACATCAGACCCATCGTGGCGCTCCCTTCGCGTTCCCTGTCGTTGCTGCCGTCTCGACCCGGTAGATGCCCGCATCCACGAAATCCGAAACCTGCTCCGGTCCGAGCTGGAACCTGCTCCGGTCCGAGCTGGAACCTGCTCCGGTCCGAGCTGGACGGTTTCGCAAACTCTAGCTAGTCGGTAGGTGTTAAGGATTTATAAACGCAGGTAGGTGAGTCAAAGAGCGTGGCGAAACGCGCAAGTCCCATCTGATGGAAGGACGTTGACCGGCTCGCCTCGCGGCCGGCAGCATGAGGTCATGTCGCAGCGGGACGAGCTCCACCTCACCGCTCGCGTGCACGTCGACCTGGTCCGGCACGCGAGCGCGCTCTGTTGAGCTGACGCCCGTCCGCACCCCGGCACCCTCTTCCCGCACCGCCCACCCGCCGCACCGCCCGGCCCGGCCCACGACGGCCCGACGCCCGCGCTGCGGCGCACCTCCGCGCGCCGCGCGGCCCCTCCGTGCACCGATCAGGAGACCCCCATGTCCCCACTCCGTCGTACCCTCGCCGCCGTCGCGGCCCTGCTCACCCTCACCGCCGCCACCGCCTGCGGCTCCGACGCCGAGGCGGCCGGACAGACCACCACCCTGCGCTACCAGGGCTCCGTCGGCCAGGTCACCCTCCCCGAACTGGCCGCCGACCTCGGCTACCTCGGCGACGTACGGCTCGACTGGATCGGCAACGTCACCGGTGGCCCGGCCGACATCCAGGCCACCGCCACCGGGCAGAGCGACTTCGGCGGGGCGTTCAACGGCGCGATCGTCAAGCTCGTCGCCGCGGGCGCACCGATCACCGCCGTGGTCAGCTACTACGGCTCCGACGCGCAGACCTTCCAGGGCTACTACGTCCTCCAGGACAGCCCGGTCAGAGGTCCCCGCGACCTGATCGGCCGGAAGGTCGGCATGAACACCCTCGGCGCGCACGCCGAGGCGGTGCTCAAGACCTGGCTGGCCCGCGGTGGTCTCACCCCCGCCGAGATCGCCCGGGTCGAGCTGGTCGCGTTGCCCCCGGTCAACACCGAACAGTCGCTGCGGGCCCGGCAGATCGACGTCGCGGTGCTCGGTGGCGTGATCCGCGACAAGGCCGTCGCCAACGGCGGGGTACGCACCGTCTTCACCGATCACGAACTGCTCGGCGCGTTCAGCGCGGGCGCCTACGTGTTCCGGGACGACTTCCTGCGGCGCAACCCGGACACCGTCCGGGCCTTCGTCGGCGGTGTCGGCCGGGCCATCGAGTGGGCGCGGACCCAGCCCCGGGAGACCGTGGTCGCCCGGCTCGAACAGATCATCGCCCGGCGCGGCCGCAACGAGGATCCCGCCCTGGTGCGGTACTGGAAGAGCAACGGTGTCGCCGGCCGGGGCGGCGTGATCACCGACCGGGAGTTCACCACCTGGATCGACTGGCTCGCCGACGCCGGTGAACTCAAGGGCGACCGGCCGAAACCCGGCGACGTCTACACCAACGACTACAACCCGTTCGCCACCGGCGGGGGTGCCGCGTGAGCGCCGACAAGGTCCTCTTCGACCGGGTCACCAGGACCTTCGACGTCCGCGCCGGACGGCGTGCGCCCACCGGCGCGGTCACCGCCCTGGACCAGCTCACCCTCGCGGTACGCCCCGGCGAGTTCCTGGTCGTCGTCGGCCCCAGCGGCTGCGGCAAGTCGACCCTGCTCGACCTGCTCGGCGGCCTGTCCCGGCCCACCTCCGGCCGGGTCCTCGTCGACGGTCGGCCGGTGACCGGCCCCGGGCTGGACCGGGGCATCGTCTTCCAGCAGTACGCCCTGCTGCCCTGGCGGACCGCCGCCGGCAACGTCGCCTTCGGACTGGAGGCCAAGGGGGTGCCCCGCGCCGAGCGCGCGGACCTGGTCGCCCAGCACCTGGAACTGGTCGGGTTGAGCGGATTCGCCGCGCACTACCCGCACGAGTTGTCCGGGGGCATGAAGCAGCGGGTGGCGATCGCCCGCAGCCTGGCGTACGACCCGGACATCCTGCTGATGGACGAGCCGTTCGCCGCCCTGGACGCGCAGACCCGCGACGCGCTCCAGGACGAGCTGGTGCGGATCTGGCAGGCCACCGGCAAGACCATCGTCTTCATCACCCACGGCATCGACGAGGCCGTCTACCTCGGTCGCCGCGTCGCCGTGATGACCTCCCGCCCCGGGCGGATCAAACAGGTCGTCGACATCGAGCTGGGTGACCGGGGCGCGGTCGACGACGTGCGCTCGTCCGACGCTTTCCGGCACCACCGGCACGAGATCTGGACGTCGTTGCGGGCCGAGGTCCGTGCCGCCCAGTCCACCGAGCGCCGGGCCGGTCGCCCTGCCCGGCCCACCCGCCGCCGGTGGCCCGGCCGGCCGGCCGCCCCCGCCGGAGCGCCCGCCGCCGCGGTCACGGCGGCCCCCGCCGGAGCGCCCGCGGCCGCCGAGGTCCCGGTGCCCGTCGCCGCTGCGGTCGGGGCGTCCACCACAGGCATCGAGGAGCTCTCCGTTGGTTGACATCGCCGACCGCCCCACCCGGCTGGTCCCGCCGCCCGCCGTCGTGTCGACGGTGCCCACCGTCGCCCGGCCCGGCCCGCTCACCCGGCTCGCCGGCCTCGGCGGACGGGCGCTGCACCGCACCGCCGCGCTGGCGGCGCTGGCCGCGATCTGGGAGACCGCGCCCCGGGCCGGGCTGGTCGACCGGGTCTTCCTCCCGCCGCTGTCGGAGGTGCTGGTCGCCTGGTGGGCGCTGCTGACCAGCGGGCAGCTCGCCGAGCACGTCGGCGCCAGCCTCACCCGGTCGTTGTCCGGGCTCGGCCTGGCGGTGCTCACCGCCATCCCGCTCGGTCTGCTGATCGGCTGGTACCGGCCCCTCGCGGAACTGCTCGGCCCGCTGCTGGAGGTGTTCCGCAACACCGCCGCGCTGGCCCTGCTGCCGGTCTTCGTGCTGATCCTCGGACTGGGCGAGACCTCCAAGATCGCCCTGGTGCTCTATGCCTGCTCCTGGCCGATCCTGCTGAACACCATCGCCGGGGTGAAGGGCGTCGACCCGCTGCTGGTGCGGTCGGCCCGGTCGATGGGCCTGAACCACCTGCGGCTGTTCCAGAAGGTGATCCTGCCGGCGGCCGTGCCCACCGTCTTCACCGGCGTCCGGCTCGCCGGGGCCTACTCGATCCTGGTGCTGGTCGCTGCCGAGATGGTCGGTGCCAAGGCCGGGCTGGGATACCTCGTCAACTACGCCCAGTACAACTTCGCCATCCCCGACATGTACGCCGGGATCGTCACCATCTCCGCCATCGGGCTGGCCGTGAACCAGCTCCTCGTCGTCGTCGAACGCCGCTTCTCCACCTGGCGCGTCGACGTCACGTCCTGAGAGGACCACCATGCCCCGCACCCTGCACCTCAACGCCTTCCTGCTCGGCGTCGGCCACCACGAGGCGGCCTGGCGGCACCCGCGCACCGACCCGGGTCGGGTCACCGACCTGCGGCACTTCCAGGAGCTGGCCCGCACCGCCGAGCGCGGCACGCTCGACTCGGTCTTCCTCGCCGACTCGCTGGCCGTCGGACCGGCCGTCCGGCACAACATCCAGGCCGTCTTCGAGCCGTTGACCCTGCTCGCCGCCCTGGCCACCGTCACCACCCACGTCGGCCTGATCGCCACCGTCTCCACCAGCTACAACGAGCCGTTCACCACCGCCCGTACGTTCGCCTCGCTGGACCACCTCAGCGGCGGCCGGGCCGGCTGGAACATCGTCACCTCCGCCCAGGCCCGGGAGGCCTGGAACTTCAACCTGGACGACCACCCGGCGCACGCCGACCGGTACCGGCGGGCCGCCGAGTTCGTCGAGGTGGCGGTGAAGCTCTGGGACAGCTGGGAGGACGACGCGTTGGTGCTGGACCCGGCCACCGGGATCTTCGCCGACACCGACCGGGTGCACGAGATCGGCCACGCCGGCGAACGGTTCCGGGTACGCGGCCCGCTGAACACCCCGCGTCCACCGCAGGGCCGACCCCTGCTGGTGCAGGCCGGTTCCTCCCCGGACGGGGTCACCTTCGCCGGCCGGTACGCCGAGGCGGTCTTCACCGCCCAACAGACCCTCGTCGACGGGCAGCGCTTCTACGCGACGGTGAAGCAGGCGGCGGTCGCCGCCGGCCGTGACCCGGAGCTGGTGAAGGTGCTGCCCGGCATCGCCCCGGTGCTCGGCGGCACCGAGGCGGAGGCGCGGGCGCTCGCCGACGAACTGGAGGAGCTGATCGTCCCCGAGCACGCCCTCGCGCAACTGTCCGGCATGATCGGCGTCGACCTCACCGGCCTGCCGCTGGACGGTCCCCTGCCGGAGCTTCCCGACGCGGCCACCGTGCAGTCGCACCAGAGCCGTTACCAGCTCGTCGTCGACCTGGCCCGGCGGGAGCGGCTGACCGTCCGGCAGCTGATCGGCCGGCTCGGCGGCGGACGCGGGCACCGGGTGGTGGCCGGCACCCCGGAGCAGGTCGCCGACCAGATCGAGCGGTGGTTCACCGAGGGGGCCGCCGACGGCTTCAACGTGATGCCGCCCCTGCTGCCCAGCGGGCTGGAGGACTTCGTCGACCACGTGGTGCCGTTGCTGCGCGCCCGGGGCCTGTTCCGCCACGAGTACACCGGCCGGACGCTGCGCGAGCACTACGGACTGCCCCGGCCGGGCTCGCGTTATGCGGGCGACCGGGAGCTGGTGACCGCATGACCACCCCGGACCGTCCGGCCGACCTGCTGCCCGTCGACCACGACCTGTTCCGCGGCCTGCTGCGCCGGCAGGCCAGCACGGTCACCGTGGTCACCGCCGTGGCCCGCCACCCCGAGCCGACCGGTCCCGCCCGGGACTCCGGTCCGGCCCGGGCCGGCTTCACCGCCACCTCGTTCACCTCGGTGTCGCTGACCCCGCCGCTGGTGTCGTTCTGCCTCGGCGTCACGTCGTCGAGCTGGCCGGTGCTGGACCGCGCCGAGCACGTCGCCGTCCACCTGCTCGGCGCCGACCAGACCGAGGTGGCCCGGATCTTCGCCACCAGCGGCATCGACCGGTTCGCCGCGCACCGGGCCTGGACGCCCGGCCCGTTCGGGGTGCCGCTGCTCGACGGGGTGCTGGCCCGGCTGCTGTGCCGGGTGGTGCACCGGGTGCCGGCCGGCGACCACGTCCTGGTCATCGCCGAACCGCTCGCCCTCGGTCCCGGGCCCGACGGCGACCCGCTGGTGTACCACCGGGGCGACTACACCACCGCGCACACCCGGGTACCGGTGTGACCGGCGCGACGGGCACACCCGCCGCCGGTCGGGCGGACCGGGCCGGGGCGTCCCTGCTCGCCCTCGACCCGGCCGCCCAGGACCTGCTGTTCCGGGCGGCCCGCACGGCCAACACGTTCACCGCCGAACCGGTGGACGACGCGCAGGTCGCCGCGATCCACGGGCTGATCCGGTACGGCCCGACCGCGCTCAACGGTCAACCGTTGCGGGTGCTGTTGCTGCGTTCGACGGCGGCCCGTGACCGACTGCTGCCGTACCTGTCGAGCGGCAACCGGGCGAAGACGGCCGCCGCGCCGCTGGTGGCGGTGCTCGCCGCCGACGTCGACTTCCACGAGCGGCTGCCGGAGCTGTTCCCACACCAGCCGCAGGCGCGGCAGTGGCTGGCCGACCGGACGGAGCGGGTCGCCCAGGCCCGGTTCAACGCCACCCTCCAGATCGGCTACCTGCTGATCGGGGTACGCGCCGCCGGCCTGGCCGCCGGACCGATGGCCGGCTTCGACGCCACCGGGGTGCAGCGGGAGTTCTTTCCCGACGGACGGCACGAGGTGCTGCTCCTGGTGAACATCGGCCGCCCCGGCCCGGACGCCTGGCGCGAGAGGCTGCCCCGGCTCACCACCGAGGAGGTGGTCTGGACCCGGTGACCTCAGCGCGGCTCCCACGCGTCGGGCAGGGTGGTCAGTCTCCGCACGTGCATCGGGAGCCGGCCGCTGACCACCTCGGAGAGGGTCACCTCGTCCAGCACCTGCCGGACGGCGGCGCGGACGGCCACCCAGAGCCGGGGGAGGTTCTCCGCCGAGCCCTCGTACCGGGTCTCCTCGGGACGCAGCCCGCGTACCCCGGCCAGCGGACCCTCGACGGCGCGCAGGATCGCCCCGACGGTGACCTCGCGCGGCGAGCGGGCCAGCGTGTAGCCGCCCTCGGCGCCACGCTGGGCGCGGACCACGCCGGCCCGGCGCAGGTCGGCCAGGACGGCCTCGAGGAACTTGCGCGGCATGTCCTGCTCGCTGGCGATCGATTGGGTGGAGAGCAGGGAGGGGTAGGCGGTGGCCAGGCTCAGGGCCGCTCGGACCGCATAGTCGCCGCGCGCGGAGATCTGCACCATGCCATCATGCCTGCCCGTCGGGGGTGGCGGGGTCGGCGGGTCGCCGTGGCCGGCCGATTCGTGACGGTGGGCGGTCCCGGGCGGCCCGGAACGCCCCCGGGCTCACCCCCACCTCGCGGGTGAAGAACCGGCCGAAGTTCGTCGGCTCGGGAAAGCCGAGCTGGCGGCCGACCCGGGCGACCGGTTCGTCGGTGGCGGCGAGCAGCCGGCGGGCCTGGAGCGCGACCCGCTCGTCCACCACCTGCTTGGCGCTGCGCCCGGTCACCGCCAGACAGGCCCTGGTCAGGGTACGCACCGAGCAGCCCAACCGGGCCGCATAGTCCTCGACCCGGCGGGTGTACGGGTAACCCGCCTCCACCTCCCGGCGGAACCGGTGGAACGTCACCAGCTCGGTGCGCTGCGGGTCGGCGTCGTCGGGTGTCCGCCGGGCCTGTGCGGCGCCGGGCAGCAGGGCGAGCCGGATGAGCAGCACCGCGAGCTGGTGCCGGAGCAGGGCGTGGGCGGCCGGGTCGTCCCGGTGCCGGCGGTGGTCCACCACCAGTTGGGAGACCTCGTTGATGACCGCGTCCTCGTCCTCGCCGACGAGTTGGTGGTGCTGGGGGACCGCGGCGGGATCGACGTCCAGGCCGCGCAGCGCGTCGGCCCGCCAGCGGACCACGATCGCGTCGAGTCGGGTGGGGGAGCGCAGCACCTGCCCGGGGGTGGCCCGCAGCAGGGTGCCGGCCCGGCAGGGCAGCGCGCGGAAGTCCAGCTCGGCGATGCCGTGTCCGTCGGTGACCAGGACGAGCAGGTCGGCGTCGAGTAGGAACGGCCGGGGTGGCCCCGTGCCCGGGGTGAGGTCGCCCAGCTCCAGGATCTCGATCTCGGGGCGGGGCAGGTCGGGACGGGTTGCCGGGGAGAGCTGACCGGAAGGGACCATCGTCTTCGACCGTAACCGGGCAGGGCCGTGGTCGCATCCCGGCGACGGGACTCCGCCGCGTTCCCGGCGGGCGGGCGCACCCCCGGCATCGCGGGCACCCTCGGTGGCGGCCCGGCCGGTGTCGGCGGGGTCGACCGCCGTGGCTTGTCCGGTCCGTCCGGGCCGGGCTACGTTACCGATCGGTAAGAAAAGCGACACGCGATGGGGTGCCCATGACGGATCTGTTCTCGGTCGACGGTAAGACGGTGCTGGTCACCGGTGGCTCCCGGGGGATCGGGCTGATGATCGCCCGGGGCTTCGTCCGGGCCGGAGCCGACGTGATCATCTCCTCCCGCAAGGCCGACGTGTGCGCGGCGGTGGCCGAGGAGCTGTCCGCCGAGGGGCGCTGCACGGCGATCCCGGCCGACCTGAGCGACGACGCGGGCGCGGCAGGGCTCGCCGCCGCCGTCCGCGAGCGGTACGACCGGCTCGACGTGCTGGTCAACAACGCGGGCGCGACCTGGGGCGCACCCCTGGAGGCGTACCCGGACGCGGCGTTCGACAAGCTCTGGGCGGTCAACGTGAAGGCCGTGTTCCGGCTCACCACCGCGCTGCTGCCGCTGCTGCGCGCCGCGGCGGGCGACGACGACCCGGCCCGGGTGATCAACATCGGCTCGATCGACGGTCTCCGGGTGCCGACGATGGAGGTGTACGCCTACTCCGCCACCAAGGCGGCCGTGCACATGCTCACCCGCAGCCTGGCCCACCAGCTCGCCGACGAGCGGATCACGGTCAACGCGATCGCCCCGGGGCCGTTCGAGAGCAGGATGATGGCCTTCGCCCTCGACGACCCGGCGTCCCGGGCGGCGATCGAGCAGCAGGTGCCGCTCGGTCGGATCGGCCGCCCCGACGACATGGCCGGCACGGCGATCTACCTGGCGTCGCGGGCCGGGGCGTACCTGACCGGCGCGGTGATCCCGGTCGACGGCGGCATCACCACGCACGGCTGACCGGTGTGCCCGGCGGGTGACCGGGGAGGCAGGCGTACCCGGGCGTCGGACGGCCGGAGCCGCGCGGACTCGGCAGATCCGCGCGGCTCCGGTGGGGCTGCTGGTCAGCGGCCGGCGAGCAGCCGGCTCACCGCCGTGTCGACGTCCAGGTGCTCGGCCTCCCGGCCGCGCGGGACGACGACGTAGGTCCGGCGCAGGAAGCGCACCAGCACGCTGCGCGGGACCTCGAACAGGGCGTTACCGTCGGGCGACGACAGGGCCAGCGCGACGAAGTCGCCGCGCGGGGTGGCCCAGGGCCAGACCCGCACGTCGCCGATGCCGGCCGGCTCGTCGAGGCCGGTGACCAGCAGCTCGCGGGCGAAGGACCAGCTCACCGCCTCGCCGCCGGCCGATTCGGCGTGGAACAGGACATGGACCGCATACGGGTCAGCAGGGTCGTAACGCAGACTGGCACGCACCGGCAAGGCGGTGGCGTCAGGCGCGACGAGCCTTAGTGACGTCTCGACCTCTACGGTCGTCGGTCGGATGACACTCATGGACGTTCTCCCCCCGGCACCGCTGCGGAACGCGCGTGTCCCGCTTTTCCCATACTCAGGTGCTACTGCTGGCTACGCTCCGCCATACGCTGACTTCACCCAGTGGTGGGAAGGGGGTCCGAATCGCTGCGAGAATGTGAGGATTCTTGTAGGATTTCCGGTTCTGCCCAGTCGGGAGCCCGTCCGAAGTCGGGTGGTTCAGTCGTCGACTTACTCCGGTAACGTCCAGTGGTCTGCGCAAGTGACGGGCCGGGACGACACTGGGGTGTGAAATGGCCACGAAGCGTTCCTCAATGGATGCGGTGAGTATGGCCGGGTCACCGAAAGTAGGGGCCCGGGCAGCCAAAAGGCGGGGTGACGGGGTGCCGATCAAGCCACCGGACCGGGACGGTCGGACGATGTCCGACGCTGGTCGTGCCGGACGTCCCTCCCGGACGGCCCGGGGCAGGCCCCGCCCGGCCGCGAACGGACGTGCCCGGGGCGGCGGCGGAAGCCGGTCCGGGCGCACCGCGCTGGCCGCCCGCCCCGCCGGCTGGCGCTGGCGGCTGCGCACCACCCTCGACCTGATCCGGGCCAACCCCACCGGCCGGGTCGCCCTCAAGATCTTCATCGCCGTAGCCGGGGCGCTCGTGGTGACCGTCGGCATCGCCCTCATCCCGCTGCCCGGCCCCGGCTGGCTGATCGTCATCGCCGGCCTCGCCATCTGGGCCGTCGAATTCCACTGGGCCCGCCGCCTGCTCGGCTTCACCCGCCGGCACGTGCACGCCTGGACCCGGTGGGCCACCACCCGGTCGCTGCCGGTGCGGTTCCTGCTCGGCTCCGTCGGCCTGGTCTTCGTCGCCGTGGTCCTCTGGCTCTCGCTCAAGTACAGCCTCGGCATCGACCTGGTCGCCCAACTGCTGCACTACCTCGCCACCACCTGACCCCACCCCCCGGGTTTTTGGCTCCGTCGCACGATCGGGTAGAGTCAACGGCGCTGAGGGCGATTAGCTCAGTGGGAGAGCGCTTCGTTCACACCGAAGAGGTCGCTGGTTCGATACCAGCATCGCCCACCCTCGATATAGCAAACTCAAGGCCCCTCGATCGAGGGGCCTTGAGTCGTCTCTGTCGATCACTACCGGTCGGGAGGCAGCGAGAAGGCGGGTGCCGTGCCTCCCTTCTGTGCAACGGCAGTGGCTCAGCTCGCTGTCAGCGGGTCTGAGGCGTACCCCTGCTCCACGCACAGTGTCGCCTCGGGGTAGTGGGCGAGCACCGTCGCGCCGTCACGCTGCGGGTCGGCCAGGCCAACCGTGACGCACCGGCCGAAGTCGGTGCCGACACCATGTACCGTCACCCCCTGCCGCTGCCAGAATGCCTGGTCGTTCCGGACCTTGGCGGCCCACCCCTCAAGCTTCGCCGCCGAGTACGTGGCGTCGACGAAGGTGACCCGCAGCGGCCGGGCGACGGTGCATGGTCGGACCTCCAGTGGTACGGCGGGCTGCGCCATTCGGGCACGACGGGTGCAACGATCCGGCCGGTGGTCGGGGTACCGTCCGACGAGGTGGCGACCGGGTGTCGCCTGGCCCCGTGAGCTTGGAGCGGCGGTATGGTCTCGTCTGTCGACCCGCGCTTCGGCGTAGCTCTGCGTGAGTTTCGGGAGCAGCGTGGTCTGTCGCTTCGTTCCCTGGGGCAGCGTGCTCATCGGAGTAAGAGCCATCTGCACGAGTTGGAGGCGGGACTCAAGGCTCCGACAGTCGACACGGCTTGTCACCTGGATCGGGTTCTCGACGTGGGAGGTGCACTCGCGCGGTTGGTGGATGCGCCGATCGACCATGCGGCCGAGGCCGGCGAGCTGAGGGCCAGAGTCGCCGCCAGTGATGTGAGCGCGGACGTGCTCGACCGGATCGAGCAGGGCGTTGACGATCTCGCCAGTGCCTACCCGACGATGACACCGGCGGATCTCCTGCCGTTGGTGCGGCGGCATCTCTCCTACGTGGGGCGGTTGTTGGAGGGGAGGGTGACGCTCGCGCAACGGAGGCGGTTGTTGGTTGCCGGTGGCTGGTTGGCGGTGCTGCGGGCGACGGTTCACATCGACCTGCGGCAACGGACTGCTGCGGTCGCCCACCTGCGAGCCGCTCGTGATCTTGCCGAACATGCCGAGCACGGCGAGATCCAGGCGTGGTGCCTCGAAACCCGGGCCTGGGATGTGCTGACCCAAGGTGACTACCAGGGAGCACTCGATCTCTCCCGTCAAGCGCAGCGGGTCGCTCCGAGGGGAAGTTCCGCCCGCATTCAGGCGACTGCTCAGGAGGCTCGCGCCTGGGCGCGGATCGGCGATGTCGGTGCGACTCGCCGAGCGTTGGACCGGGTGGAGCGGCTGACGGCGAATCTGCCCGCTCCTGAGCGGGCCGAGCACCACTATCGCTACGACCCGGCCAAGGCTGCCGCGTACGCGGCCACGACGTTGGCGTGGGCGGGTGACCCCGGTGCCGAGCAGGTGGCGCGGGCGGTGTTGGCCGAGCTGGACCCGTACGGCGATGGGGGAGCGCGGCCCCGCCGGTCCGCGTCGGCCCGCCTCGACCTCGGTCTCGCCCTGGTCGCCGCCGGCCAGCCGGACGAGGCGGTTGCCCTGGGGGCGCAGGCGGTGGCGTCCGGACGGGTGGTGCCGTCGAACTGGTGGCGTGCTGCGGAACTGCTGGCGAAGGTGGAGCAGTCGGGAGTGCCGGAGGCAGTGACACTGCGTGATGTGTGCACCGAGTTCGCACCGGGACGGCGACCATCAGCGGACAGCGCATCTGGTTAGCGGACGCTCACCCTCTGGATCGGTGGCCGGCGGGGCATGAGGCTGAGGCTCACTGAAGCCGGGCACGGAACGAGGAGCACCAGTGGTGTGCTGCCCTCCATGCCCTGAGGACGGAGGGCCAGCCACATGGCGGTGAACAGCGGACTCCTGCGGCGGGTCACGTCCGACACCGGCTTCCGATCAGCCGTGGACACTGGCCGACCGAGGAGGAGCGGTGACCAGTCACGGCCCGGTGCCGCCGGGGTGGAGTTGCGGCGGATGCGACCGGCCCTGGCCCTGTCCGACCCGGCGGCAGGAACTGCGCGCGGAGTACGCCGACGCGCCGGTGTCGCTGGCCCTCCACCTCGGGGCCTGCTTCGTCCGGGCGGCCGAGGACATGCCCTGGGCACCGGCCGGCCCCCTGTACCGCCACTTCGTCGGCTGGACCAGACGGCCGCCGGAGGTGCAGGAGACCGAAGTGCGGCTACCGTGCCGGCCGCATCCGACCGGCACCAGCGCCGCCAGGCCGGATGACACCGATCCGACCGGCCGAGAGTCCACTGTCCGCTGAGCGGGCAGCGGTCCGGCCGGTGGCCGCCGGCCTCGTGACACGTTCACGTCGGTGGGCGCGGGTGCGGCGGCGGGTGCGTAGGGTCGGCGGCGTGAACTCCTCCCTCGACGCCCTGCCGAAGATCGGTGCGCCGGCAACGCGTGCGCTGACCGGAGCCGGCTACCTGACGTTGCGCGACCTCGCGGGCGTGCCGCGCGCCGAGCTGGCCGCACTGCACGGGGTGGGGCCGAGAGCGCTCGGGATCCTTCAGAGCGCACTGGAGCAGCACGATCTCAGCCTCGGGTAGCAATTCCTTTCAGGATCGCCGGCCCGACGACTCGATGGTCGGCGTCTGTGGCTGGGATGCGCCGCGTTCGTGACCGTGTGGTCTAGGAAGCGGATGGTCCACTTGATGCCCGGGAACCATGGGACGAGCGGCCCATGGCAGGGGTGGCGACGTCGCCGGTAGCGTGGGCAAGTTCTTGTCAGATTTTTGGGAGCAGACGTTGGAGAACGAGATCGAGCTGGTCAGTGACGGCGATGGTCTGGCGGTCATCGGGCATCCGGCTACTGTCGATCGTTTCCTCACCGGTGAGCGGCTGCCGTCGAAGGACCTTGGGTTCAGAAGGATCAGCTCCACCCTCCGCACCGGGTCCACGCTCGCCAAGAGCGGCTCCGAGATTGCCGAGCACTCCGGTCGCTGGGTTCAGCTGACTGCGGAATCGGCACAGGCGATGAAGAAGTACAACCTGATGAAGGGCTCGGGGGACGGCATCAGCCGCGCTGTGCTGACCGACCGTGGAAAGATCACGGGCCTGTTGGAAATCGTGCAGAAGAATCCCCGAACGTTGCTGACCAACCCGGCGGTGCTGACCGGCGTCGCCGGACTCATGACGCAACTCGCCATGCAACAGACCATGGACCAGATCACCGATTATCTCGCCGTGATCGATGCGAAGGTCGACGCGGTGCTCCGCGCCCAGACCGATGCCGTGGTGGCGGACATGATCGGGGTCGAACTCGTCATCGACGAGGCACTGACGATCCGGGAACGGGTGGGCAGGGTTTCCGAGGTCACCTGGTCGAAGGTGCAGACCACACCGATCCCGCTGGCCCGGACCCAGGCGTACGCGTTGCGGCAGATGGACGCCATCGCCGAGAAGCTGGAGAGCCAGACCAAGGTTGGTGATCTGGTCAGGACCACCAGCGAAGCCGAGATCAAGGTTCAGGAGTGGCTCGCCGTTCTGGCCCGCTGCTTCCAACTCCAGGACGCGGTCGCCGTGCTCGAAATCGACCGGGTGCTGGACGCCTCTCCGGAGGACCTGGAGGAGCATCGGGTTGCCATCAGGATCGCCCGACGCCATCGCCTCGATCTCATCTCCCGCAGCACCGAACGCCTGCTGGCCCGGATGGACGCGGCCGCTGGGACGGCCAACGCGAAGGTGCTGCTCAATCCGACCACCTCCCGCGCCGTTGTGCATTCGACCAACCGGGTAGGGACCGCCGTCGTCGAATTCCACGGACGGCTCGGCATTGATCGTGACCATAGTTCCTGGAGTGCCAGGCGGTGGCGGGACGCGGCCGGGGAGGTGCGGGACAGGGTTCTCGACACGGGAACGGGGATGCGTGACAAGGTGCTGGAGGCAGGGGCGGGAGGCATTGGTGCCGCCAGCCGTCTCGGTGCGGGAGCCCTGGGGCGAGCCAGATCCAAGATCGGCGAGGTCACCGAGCGGGCGCAGCGTCCGCGGGGGAGTAAGGAGGGAACCTGATGGGTCCTCACCGCTGGGGTCGGAAGCCGGGGCTGTCCTCAGGGGTGATCCCTTGCAGCCGAATGTTCCGGGAGTGACCACGCACAATCTCCACGGGGCGCGGGCGGTGTACTGGATCGGGGGTTCACTTCCTGTCCAGTGGGGCGACCTACCCTCTCCGGAATGACATCGAAGCACTTCGAGCCGAGGCGGATGGTGGCGGCGGTCGGCGTGGCGGTCGGCGCGGTCGCGCTGGTCGTAGCGCCGACGACACCCGCCGCCGCCTCCACCATCCGCGACGGGTGGGTGCAGCTCTGCCCCTGGGGCAACTACCGGGTGCACCTCGAGTACCTGACCCTCAACAACCAGACCGTGCAGCTGGGCCCGGTCCTCGCCCCGGGGGCCGACTGCTGGTGGGGACCGGTGCCGACCGGCAGTGAGGCGACCCTGATCTCGGTCGTCGGACACTTCAACACCAGCACCGACACCTTCGCGGTGATCGGCCCGAACCGGAAGTACGAGACGTTCTACAACGGCGTCGACGGGATCGGGATCGCCGCCGAGGGCACCACCGCCTCCGGTGGCCGCAAGGACGCGCACTACTACCGCTACTGAACCACCCGGAACAGGGGAGACAACCATGGTCCGCGCCGCCCGCGTACTGCTGGGGCTGTTGCTCGTCGTGACGGTCGCCGGGCCGCCGCCCTCGTCGGCGCGGGCGGCGGCCCGGCCGGCGGGGGTGCCGCGGTCGATGGACTCGGCGGCGTCGCTGGTGGCGGGCGTCGCGGGGGACGCCGACCTGGCCGCCGGCAACCGGATCGGCGGGGTCGCCGGGCTGCCCGACTGGTCCCGGGTCGGCTATCTCGGCGGCCAGTCGTTGCCGACCGACGCGGACCTGGCCGGCGGGGCCTGCACGATCGATCCGGCCCGGCTGGCCGGCGAGTTCGGGGTCCGCGCCGACGACACGGTGGACGACAGCGGGGGCCTCCAGTCGGCCATCGACCGGATCAAGGCCACCTGCTCGCCGTCGGGCAACGCGCGCCGGCTCTCGCTGATCGTGCTGCCGGCCGGGCGGATCGACATCTCCCGGCAGATCTACGTCGACGCGAACTTCCTGGTGCTCCGGGGCCAGGGGGCGGGCAGCGGCGGGACGCGGATCGTGCTCCGGCCGGACGTCAACACCCGGTACGACACGCTCACCGCCGACGGCAGCCGGTGGAACCAGGACACCATGACGTTCGGCTCGGCACCGGACACCGGCACCGGTGGCTGGATCTGGCCCGGCCGGGCGCTGTTCAAGGTGCAGACCCGCGAGGTCGCCGACCGGTACGCCGACGAGTGGTCCGCCGCCCCCGCCAACCGTAAGGACCTGTTCGAGGGCTCCATCAACCAGCACTGGGCGTCCGGCCAGAAGCTGGGGTCCGCCTCGGCCGACCCGGGCTTCTCGGCCCGCGCCGGGCAGAACGTGATCCGCCTCGACAGCAAGGCGAAGATGGACGGCTTCCGGGTCGGCGGCTACGTCTGGGTCGGGGCCGCCA
This sequence comes from Micromonospora rifamycinica, assembly GCF_900090265.1. Lineage (NCBI taxonomy): Bacteria > Bacillati > Actinomycetota > Actinomycetes > Micromonosporales > Micromonosporaceae > Micromonospora > Micromonospora rifamycinica. The sequence continues at coordinate 2,373,659 of NZ_LT607752.1, read as the reverse complement.
ACAGCCTGCGCTTCTACGAGCAGCAGGGGCTCTCCCCGGACGACCCCGGCACCCGCGAGAACCTGCACATGCGGCAGCAGATGTTCCGGGCGACCGCCGTGAACACGTCGGCGAAGACCGTCACGCTGGACCGTCCGCTGGAGTACGACGTGCCGGTCGACTCCACCTCGGACGGCTCCGCGCCGATCGCCGGCACCGTCTACACCAGCAAGATCACGCCGCTACGCGCGGTGGAGGGCGTCGGCTTCGAGAACTTCGCCTTCTCCCAGGAGATGGAGGGGCTGCCGAAGCTGCTCGGCGGCGTCTACCACCCCACCCCGACCGACGCGGTGCACAACTACGGCAACCTGGCCCCCGAGTACGCCATGCACGGCATCGCGTTCAAGTGGGCCGCGAACAGCTGGGCGCGCGGGCTGGCCGGGTCGATGACCGGCTCGCACCCGATCGTCACCGAGGTCGCCCGCAACCTCCAGATCGAGCACAACACGTTCGACGGGGCGTGGAACAAGGGCAAGGGCGGCAACGGCTACCTGCGCGGCAGCCGGGTGTGGGACTCGCTGTGGGCCTACAACACCAGCCGGAACCTGCGGCACTTCACCTTCCAGTGGTCGGCCAGCGGCAACGTGGCGTTCGGCAACGACCTGGATTCCGACCTCAACCTGCACGGCGGCTGGGAACGCTACAACCTGTTCGAGGGCAACACCGTCCGCGTCCCGTACGAGCACCGGTCGGGCAGTTGCACCGCCAACTGCGGCGGCGAGGGCGGCGAGCTGGAGGACGGCACCTGGTTCCCGATCTGGTGGGCGGCGGCGGCGAAGGCGATCAAGTGGTCCGGGGCGTCCGGCCCGCAGAACGTCTTCCACCGCAACACGATGATCAAACAGTCCGTCGCCGGTGGCCCCTACCTGCCCTACGAGCCGTACTCCAGCGACAGCGGCGAGTCGGAGGCGATCTACCAGTTCGGCTCCGACGCGGCGAACCCGCGCGCGTTCACCCCGCTGAGCCAGGGCGGTGCGCCGATCAAGGACTGGTCCGGCCGGGAGACCGTGAACTACGCCGGCCAGGGTGTCGCGGTGCGGACCGGCGAGCGGTGGCCGTCACTGTTCCTGCGCGACGTCGGCCAGCTCGACCCGCGTGCCGGGAACCGGCAGACGGTGATGACCTGGAACATGCAGGGCGCGGGCTCCAGCGCGGGCGGCACCTACGAGAACAAGTACGCGACCGTGCTGGGGTTCCTCAGCGCGGGGGTGCTGGCGGTGGCGCTCCAGGAGGCCGGGTCACCACCGGCCGGCAGCGCGCACGAACGGGGGCGCTACACCCAGAACGTGTTCGCCAACAACGGCGTCTTCCCCCCGGTCTACGAGTACTACCTGGGCACCCTGCTCGGTGAACCCACCCGTCACCTGTACTGGTTGAACACTGACACCTCGACGCAGGGCCCGAACCGGGTCAACCTGGCCATCGCCACCGCGCAGCGGGCCGACCAGGTCGTCGTGGTCGCCGGTGCGGCGGGCGCCCGGCCGGCGCTCGGCGTACGGATCGGTGCGACGTTCTTCTTCACCGTGCACGGCTGGTCGGGCAACGGCAACGACATGCCGACCACGCTGGCGAACATCCGCACGTACCTCCAGAACAACCTCGATCCGACGACCGGTCGTGCGTACGAGTGGGTGGTGCTCGGCGACTTCAACCGGGAACCGCAGAACCTGCGCAATGCGCTACCGGCCAACCAGTTCGCCGTGATGGCCCCGGACGCCAACACCCATCCGACGACGGGCCCGACGAGCACCCTGGACTACGCGGTGACCGACTTCGGCAACGGCGCACCGACGCTCTTCCAGGCGCACACGGAACGGACCATCACCAACTCCGACCACCACCCGGTGACCTACGGGTTCGACCTGCGCGCCGCGGCGGAGGTGCCGCCGCTGGCCACCCCCACGATGCCCGGCCGGGCACTGCTGCGCAACGCCGCCACCACCTCCGTCGCCGACGCCGAACCCAACGGCGGGCCGCTGGTCGTGGACACCGCGTACGACCCGTCGCGGGCACAGCAGTGGCGGCTGGAATGGGACAACGAGTTCCCCGGTTACCTGCGCCTGCAACGGGTCCGGGAGGGCAACTCGACCGACGACCGCTACCTGGGCCTGGCCGACGCGGCCCCGGACGCCCGCGCGGGACTGGGCTGGTCACCGTCGTTGACCCAGCTGTGGCGGCCGGTGAGCAACGGCGACGGCACGTACACCCTGCTCAACTACCTGACCGGCCAGGCGCTCACCAGCGTGGCGGGCGACTTCCTGCTGGCCGCCCGGGACGCGACGGACTCGCCGTACCAGCGCTGGTTCTTCTCGTCGTCGACCGACCTCGAACTGCACCGGGACATCCTGCCCGTGGTCGCGCCCGCCGGCACGGCGGCCGAGCTGGGGGTGGCCGGCCCGGACGGGGTCGAGGGCCGACCGGTGCAGCTGCTGCCCGCCACCACCGGCAGCCGGGAGTGGCAGCCGGTGCCGGCCGGGCAGCGCGGGTCCGACCGGTGCTTCTATCTGCTCCACGGCGACGAGTACCTGACGTCCACCCCGGACGGGGGGCTGCCCGTGCCCGGCGCGCACGTCGTGCTGGACGATTACGACCCGCACAGCCAGGGCCAGCTCTGGTGCGTCCACCAGGACAGCACCTCGATGACCATCTACAACAACACGGTCGTGCAGGGTCAGCTCGTCCAGACCTACCTGACCGACCACGGCCTGCACGCGCACCTGAGCGTGGAGTCCGTGCCGGACACCGGGCGGGAGGGCTGGCGCTGGTGAGCCCCGGCCCCGCCCTCATCTCCGGTCGGTATTGCGGGGCTTCGGCGTAAGCTGAAGGGCGTCGATATCACCGACGGCCGGGGGTTACCGAGGCGTGGCTGGGCTGTGGTCGGGGGAGAGCGGACACCGGACACGGCCGGAAGACGCACTGCGACTCCAGATCCTCGGCCCGCTCCGTGTCCGGCGGGGCGGCGTCGAGCTGGACCCCGGGCCCCGCCAGCGGGCCTACCTGCTCGTCCTGCTGCTGGCCCGCGCCGGGGGACCGGTCAGCACCGCCGAGCTGATCGACCTCGTCTGGGGCGACGACGCCCCGGTGAGCGCGGTCAACGTCATCCACAAGTACGTGGGCGTGCTGCGCCGGCTGTTGGAACCCGGGCTGCCGCCCCGCGCGGCCGGCTCCTACCTGCTCCGGCACCCGACCGGCTACCGGCTGTCCGCCTCGGCGGAGACGCTCGACCTGATGGCCTTCCGGGAGCACGTCGGGGCCGCCGCCGTCCACCTGGCCCAGGGCGGCGACGGGGCCGCCCTCGACGCGTACGTCCGGGCGCTCGCGCTGTGGCGCGGCCCGGCCGGTGACGGCCACCCGCACCGGCCGGGCGCCGTCGCCCTCTTCTCCGCCCTGGACGGGGAGTTCTTCGCCGCCGCCGTCGCCGCCGCCGGGTTGGCCGTCGCGGCGGGGCAACCGCACCAGGTGCTGGCTCCGCTACGCCTGGCCGCCACGATGGCACCCCTGCACGAGCCGGTGCAGGCGGCGCTGGTCACCGCGCTGGCCGCCGCCGGCCAGCAGGCGCAGGCGCTGACCGTGTTCCGGGCCGTCCGGGCCGACCTCGCCGAGCAACTGGGGGTCGATCCCGGCCCGGCCCTGTGGCAGGCGTACCACCGGGTGCGCGGCGGGGCGTCGACGCCGCCCACGCCACGGACCCCGACGGGCGGCGGCCTGGTCGGCCGGGTCGGCGAACTCGCCGCGCTCCGGCACGCGACCGCCGCCGCCTTCGCCGGGGGCACCGGGCTGGTGATCGTGCAGGGCGAGTCCGGGGTCGGCAAGACCCGACTGCTCAGGGAGGCCACCGCCGAGGCGGAACAGCGCGGCGCGCTCGTCGTGTGGGGGCACTGCCTCGACGGCGGCGGCACCCCCTCGATGTGGCCCTGGGTCCAGGCCATCCGGGGGATCCTCGACGGTCTGCCGGCCGCGCAGCGGGACGTTCCGGTCGGTCGGGAGCTGGGCAGCCTCCTGGAACCGCGTCCGGACGTCCTCGCCGCGCCGGTGCTGCCCGACAACGGTTTCCCGTTCCGGCTCTTCGAGCAGGTCGTCGCGATCGTCGCCGCGGCCTCGGCGCGGCGGCCCACGGTGCTCGCGCTCGACGACCTGCACTGGGGCGACAGCGCGTCGCTGCACCTGGTCGGTCACCTGGCGACCCGCCTGCCCGGCGGCACCGCCCTGATCGGCGCGCTGCGCGACCGCGCCCCGACCCCGGGTTCCGCGCTGTCCCGGATGCTCGCCACGGTCAGCCGGCTCCCCGGCCACCAGCGGATCCAGCTCGGCAACCTGGACGAGGCCGAGGTGGCCGAACTCGTCCGCCGGGAGACCGGCGCGGCTCCCACCGCCGACGCGACCCGCGGCATCCTCAGCCGCACCGGCGGAAACCCGTTCTTCGTCCGGGAACTGTCCCGGCTGCTCGCCGACCGGCCCCGGGGGCGGGCCGGCGTGCCGGCGACCGTGCGGGACGTGGTCGTCGACCGGATGTCCGGGCTGGACGCCGACACCCGTGACCTGCTCCGGATCGCCGCGCTGATCGGCCGGGAGGTGGAACTCGGGCTGCTCGCCCGCGCCGCCGGTCTCGACCTCGACAGCTGCCTCGAACGGCTGGAACCCGTACTGGCGCTCGGCATGCTGGAGAGCCGGCCGGGCGACCCCTTCTCGCTGCGGTTCGCCCACGATCTGGTCCGCGAGGCGGTGACCGTGACGACCCGGCCGACGCAGCTCGGCCAGCTGCACCTGCGGATCGCCGACGCGCTCGAACGAACGCCCCCCGGAACGACCCGGGTACGGCCTGATCGGGGCGGTCCGGAGGCCGAGACGGTGGCCGAACGTCTCGGGCACCACCTGTGGTCCGCCGGGCTGCTCGCCGAGCCGGCCCGGACCGTCCGGGCGTTGGTCGACGCGGGCCGGCACGCGGCGGGCAAGTCGGCGCTCGACGTCGCCGAGCGCCACCTGCGCGCGGCCGTGCAGGTGGCCCGGGCCGCAGGCCTCGCCGAGGGGGAGCTGTCCGCGCTGGCCCAGCTCACCGCGGTCCTCGGCATGCGGTCGATGTACGGCTTCTCGGTGACCGACCTGTTGGAGCGGGCCGAGCACCTGGCCCGTGGCCTCGGTCGGGAGCGGGAGGCGGCCAGTTTCCTCTACTCCCGCTGGGCCGCCCTGGTCCAGGCGGTCGATCTCGACCGCAGCGCCCTGCTGGCCCGCCGGCTGCGGCGACGGGGGGAGGAGTCCGGTGATCCGTGGGTGCTCGCGTGCGGACTGCACGCCTGGGGCCTGCAACAGTGGGACTACGGGGAGATCGGTGAGGCGGCGCGCTGGCTGGACCGGTCCCGGGAGATGATCTTCGACATTCCCCGTCGGGACGAGGACCCCGTCCGGCACGACCTCCAGCTGCTGATGGCCGCGATGCTGGCCGAGGTGACCACGTTGCACGGTGAGGTCGCGGACGGGCGGACCCTGCTCGACGGGCTCGAAGACCTGGCCGGGGAGGACCCATACATGGTCACCGTGTGGGCGTGCGCCGCCACCCGGATCGCGGTGCTCGTCGGTGATCCGGCGCTGGCGCTGCGCGCCTCCGGGCGGGGCATCGCTGTGGATCCCGGTTTCTCCTTCGTCTTCCTCGGCACCTACCAGCGGCTGGCCCGCTGCTGGGCGCTGGCGGTGACCGGCCGGGATCCGGTGGGCAACGCGGAGCAGGTGCGTCGGCTCATCGCCGCGCACCTGCTCGACCCGCCCCGCTCGGACGTCGCCGCCTGGCACGGGCTCCTCGCCGAGATGCTCATCGCCGCCGGCGCGGTCGAGGCCGCCGCGACCGCACTCGACCGGGCCGACTTCTATCTGGAGTCGTGCGGCCAGCGCCACCCGGAGGGGCTGCTGCTCCTGCTGCGGGCCCGGCTCCTCCAGGCGCGGGGCGAGCCGGTCGAGGTCGTCCGGGCCGCCGCCGAGCGGGCGCGGGCGGTCTCCGCCGACCGGGGGGCCTTCCTGCACACCCGCCGGGCCGAGCGGTTCCTCGCCGAGCTGCCGACCCGACCCGCGAGGCGGCGACGACCGGCTGCGGGCGGGTGCCGGCCGGAACGTCGCCGCTGAGGACCCGGACGGGGGGCACGTGGCCGGTGCCGCCCCGCCACAGGTGACCCACCCACCGGTCCGGGGGAGTACGGCTTGACAAGCCGACCGGTCCGCAGTGGACGATGGGCCGTGCGGATTCTCGTGGTGGGCGGCAGCGGTCTGATCGGTACCCGGGTGGTCGACGTGCTGCGCGGGCGGGGGCACGCGGTGACCTCGGTCGCCCGTACCGCCCGGCCGGGCGTCGACCACCTGCTCGACCTGGAGTCCGCCGCGATCGACGACCTCCGGCCGCTGCTCGCCGGCCACGACGGTGTGGTCCTGGCCACCCGGGCGGACGAACAGCGGGTGTTGCCCAGGCCGGCCTACCCGGCCCTGCGCCGGGAACTCGTCGAGCCGGTGGTGCGCCTGTTCACCGCCGCCCGTCACGAGGGGCTCACCCGGGGGGTCGTCATGGGCTCGTACTACACCCACTTCGACCGGCTGCATCCACAGTGGCGACTCACGGCACACCACGCGTACGTCAGGTGCCGGCGGGATCAGGCCGGGGAGGGGCGGGCCGCCGCCGGCCCGGGGCTGCCGGTCGCCGTGCTGGAGCTACCGTTCGTCTTCGGCCGGGCCGGCGACCGGCTGCCCAACTGGGCCGGTCCGCTGGACCGGTGGGCGCGGTCCCGGGCACCCCTGGTCGTCCCCGTCGGCGGGACCGCCACCGCCTCGGTGGACAGCGTCGCCGACATCACGGCCGACGCGCTCGAACAGGCCCGTGGTGGGGACGTTCCGGTCGCCGACGAGAACCTGAGCTGGGCGGAGATGATGACCCGGATCGCGGGGTCGGTCGGCCGTCCGCGCCGGGTCGGTCGGCTGCCCGCCGCGGCGGTACGGGCCCCGCTGCGCTGCGGCGGTCTGCTGCACGCTCTCGCGGGCCGGGAGGCCGGGATCAACCCCGCCCACCTCGCCGACCTCCTGCTCGCCGAGCTGTTCCTCACCCCGACCACCGGCCGGTCCCTGGACCCGGCGCTGCGCGACACCTTCGCCGAGCCCGTACCGTCGGCCGGCGGAACCCCCGCATGACCGCCGCCCCGCCCCGCTCGCCACTGCGCAGTCTCGTCGGGCTCGCGGCGGTGTCCCTGACGATCGCGGCGGTCGTCGTCATCGCCCCGGACCCACCGGCGGAGTCCGCAGGTGGCTGGCAGCCGCCCTCCGGCTATGTCGACGCCGAGAGGGTCACCCTGGACGATGGTCGTACGCTGCGGCTCTGGGCCGGACCGTCGGGTAGCTACGTGGAGAGTCTCGACGCCGGGCGTTCCACGGCGGCGGTCGGCACCAGCGGCGGCGGACCGGAGTACGCGATCAGCGAGATCCTGGGTGGTCTGCTGGGCTACCTGCCCCTTCGGGAGGCGCGGACGGTCCTGGTCGGGTCGTCGTCTGTCCGGGCGGACGTCCACGCCCAGCGGTTCCTGGTCGCCGCCACCGCTGTCGACGTCGCCGACGGGCGGGTCCGGCTGACCGTGCTGGACGGGACGGGCCGGACGCTCGCCCGCGCGACCGTGGAGATCACCGGACGCGGCTGACGCAGGTGGGTCCGGCCCCGCCTCCGATGCCGTCCGGGGGTGGGGTCCGCCCCGGGGCAGGCCCGTCCGCCGGACCGTAGCGGCGACGCGCCGCGCGGGTCGTGACCGCGGCGGCGCGTCGCCGAGATGCGCTGTGCCCGCTCGTCGGGCCGGTGGTGGCGGGTGTCGGCGGCACGCTACGGGTCAGCCGCGGCTCCACCGTTGACCGGCGGCGCCGTTGCAGTCCCAGATCTGGGTACGGGTGCCGTTGGCCGTGCCGTTGCCCACCAGGTCCAGGCAGCGGCCCGAGCCGACCGCGGTGACGGTCCCGTCGGCGTTGAAGCGCCATTTCTGGTTGGACTGGCCGTTGCAGTCCCAGATGATCACCGAGGTGCCGTTGGCGGTGCCGGCGTTGTTGACGTCCAGACACTTGGTGCCGTAGACCCGCAGCTCCTGGCTGCTGGTCGAGGTCCACGACTGGTTGGCCTGGCCGTGACAGTCCCAGACGATGGCCGCGGCGCCGTTGGTCTGCGTCGCGCCGTTGACGTCCAGGCACCGGCCGGCGGAGACGTTGCGGACCGCGGTCGTCGTGCTCGGCGGGGGAGTGGTCGGCGGTGGGGTGGTCGGGGGCGGCGTCGTCGGGGGTGGGGTGGTCGGCGGGGGAGTGCCGCCGCCGGTCACCAGGAACATCGCCGCGCCGTGCGCCGGCACCGAGGCGCTGATCGTGCCGGTCGACGTCGCGGTGCTGTGCGCCCACAGGTCCCGTACCGCGTACGACGAGGCGCTGCCGAGGCCGAGCGCGCTGGCCGTGGTGGAGACGGTGGCCGTGCCGCCACCCCGGTTGAGCAGCACCGTGGCCACCCCGCCCGAGGACATCGGCTTGCGCCAGACCTCCAGGTCACCGCTGTCGCTGATCTTGTAGCCCTGCCGGCCACCCCAGTCCTGGTTGACCGCGATGACCTCGGTGTTGGTCAGGATGGTCCGGGTGGCCGCCGACATGGTGCGCAGGTCGTTGCCGGCCAGCAGCGGGGCGTTCAGCAGCGCCCAGAGGCTGAAGTGGGCGCGGGACTCGGTCTCGGTGGGGCCGTTGCCGACCTCCAGCATGTCCGGGTCGTTCCACGCGCCGGGTCGGGCGTACGAGTCCTTGCCGACCTGCTGGTCGAGGATGCCCATGATGGAGTTCCAGTTGCCGCCGATGTCCCCGGTGTTGCGCCAGGAGTTGCCCACCGCCGCGCCCCAGGTCCAGACGCTCTCCTGGCCCCAGTTACACAGGCTGTAGAGGATGTTGCGGCCGGTGGCCGCCAGGGCGTCCCGCATCGCGGTGTAGCGCTGTTGCCCGCTGCGACCGAGGTGGTCACCGCAGTTGTCGTACTTGAGGTAGTCGACGCCCCAGGACGCCCAGAGGTTGGCGTCGCGCTGCTCGTAGTTGATGCTGGCCGGGTAGCCGGCGCAGGTGGTCGTCCCGGCCGACGAGTAGATGCCCAGCTTGAGGCCCTTGCCGTGGACGTAGTCGGCGAGCGCCTTCATGCCGCTGGGGAACTTCGCCGGGTCGGCGACCAGGTCGCCGCTGGCGTTGCGCTGCTTGGTCGACCAGCAGTCGTCGATGTTGACGTACTCGTAGCCGGCGGCGGCCATCCCGCTGGAGACCAGTGTGTCGGCGGTCTGCCGGATCAGCGTCTCGTTGACGTTGCAGCCGAACGAGTTCCAGTCGTTCCAGCCCATCTGCGGGGTGCGGGCCAGGCCGTTCTCCAGCGCCTGCGCGGGTGGGGCGCTGCCGAGCAGCACGGTGCCGGTGACCACCGCGGTGCCCAGGGTCGCCGCGAGCAGTACCGGGGACAGCAGGGCGACTCTCCGTCTGAGCATGTGCACGCTCCTCGCCGGGGTGCAGGACACGTATTGAATTGACGAACGTCAACGTAATTCGTCTGACATGTGACGTCAATACGCGCCCGCCGACCGTACCCGGGGCCGCCCTCGCCCGGGCCGTACCGCCCGCCGTCCGGGGCAGGTCACCGGACGTCCGGGCTGCACACCTTCCAGTCGCCGTCCTGCCGCTCGACGTTCAGCCCCACCGTCCGGGGTGCCTGGTCCGAATAGGTGACCTCGGCGGTCACCCACCGCAGGGTCGGTCCCTCGCTCAGGCGCCTGACCGTCACGTCGGTGATCCGGAACCCGGTCACCCCGTACCCGGCCGCAGGACGGTCCAGCCAGTCCGCCCGCGACTCGCGGCGTCGGTCGGCCGCACACAACATGTCGTACGCGCCGTTGTCGTCATGCCTGACCACGGCGGACAGGTAGGCGTCGGCGGCGGCGCGGATGCCGGGCTCCTCCCTCGCGTCCTTGTGGGAGAGGTAGAAGCCGGCGGTGGGGGTGCCACAGCAGAGCAGCACGCCGACGCCGACGATGACGACGACGAAACCCCGGGCGGAGAGTTCCTTCTCGGCGGCCACCACACCGACGGTACGGGCTGCCGACAAGCTGGCTGCCGACGGCTCGGGCTGCCGACAAGCTGGCTGCCGACGGTACGGGCTGCCGGCGAACTGGCCGGCGGACCGGCCGCGACGGGTGTCCACCGCGCACCGCGGTGGACGCCCGTCGACAGCCCGCGGTCAGGCGACCGAGGCGGGGAACCGTTCCCAGACGCGGTGTGCGGCCAGCAGGGCCTGCGCGTCGGCGAGCACGTCGGCCGGCGAGTCACCGGCCACCACGCCCGCAGCGCCGACCACACCGGCCAGCTCCAGCACCCGCACGCCGTCACCCCAGGCGCCGATCACCTTGGCGTGCCGCCAGCACTCCTGCACCAGCAGCAGCACCCGGGGATCCACGACGGTGGCGTCCGCCGCGCCGGCCTTGGCGTCCCGGGCCGGCCGCGCGTCCGGCGCGGGAGCGGGCGCCCCGGCCAGCAGCAACAGGTCCAGTTCGACCGAGCGGCCGGTGGCGAAGGTCCGCTGCACGGTCAGGCCGTCCACCGTGCCGCCGTGCGCGGCGATCACCAGCGGCACCATGCCGGCGGCGGACACCTCCCGGCACACCCGCGATACGCCGTCCGCGTCGGCTCCGGCGTCGACCACGATGCCGACCGTCCGGCCGTCGGCCGGCCAGGTGCGGCCGACCTGGGACAACGCCGGGCTGGGCGTGACGTCGGCCAGCGGCACGGTCGGCTCCGGCGTCGGCAGCCCCAGACCGGTGGCCACCTCGGCGCAGAGCACCGGGTCGATGTTGGCCAGGCACTGCAGCTGCCGTTCCCGGATCGCCTGGTGGTAGCACTTGCCCAGCTCGAAGGTGTAGGCCCGGACGATGTGTTCCCGCTCCACCGGCGACATGCTCAGCCAGAACAGCCGGGCCTGGCTGAAGTGGTCGTCGAAGGAGGCCGGGTTGGCCCGGACCTTCGGGGCCTCGGCCACGGTCACCGGCACGTCGAGGAACGCGTTCTCGGCGTCCCCGGCCGGGAACGGGTTGCCCCCGTCGAGCGAGTTCGGCCGGTAGGGCGCGACCCCGGCGTGCACCGCGTGCTGGTGGAACCCGTCGCGGAGCATGTCGTTGACCGGCGCGTGCGGCCGGTTGATCGGGATCTGCGCGAAGTTCGGCCCGCCCAGCCGGGTGAGCTGGGTGTCGACGTACGAGAAGAGCCGGCCCTGCAGCAGCGGGTCGTTGGTGACGTCGATGCCCGGTACCAGGTGACCGAGGTGGAAGGCGACCTGCTCGGTCTCGGCGAAGAAGTTCGTCGGCGTCCGGTTGAGCACCAGCTTCCCGACCGGCTGCACCGGGGCCAGCTCCTCCGGGACGATCTTGGTGGGGTCGAGCAGATCGATGCCGGCGAAGGTCTCCTCCGGGGTGTCCGGGAAGACCTGGAGGCCGAGCTCCCACTCCGGGTACGCGCCGGCCTCGATGGCGTCGTAGAGGTCACGCCGGTGGAAGTCGGGGTCCATGCCGGCGAGCAGCTGCGCCTCCTCCCACTCCAGCGAGTGCACGCCCAGCTTCGGCTTCCAGTGGAACTTGGCCAGCACCGTCGCCCCGGCCTCGTTCACCAGCCGGAAGGTGTGCACCCCGAAACCCTCCATGGTCCGGTACGAGCGCGGGATGCCCCGGTCGGACATGTTCCACATCGTGTGGTGCTGCGCCTCGGTGTGCAGCGAGACGAAGTCCCAGAAGGTGTCGTGGGCGCTCTGCGCCTGCGGGATCTCCCGGTCCGGATGCGGCTTGCCGGCGTGGATGATGTCCGGGAACTTGATCGCGTCCTGGATGAAGAAGACCGGCATGTTGTTGCCGACCAGGTCGAAGGTGCCCTCATCGGTGTAGAACTTGGTGGCGAAGCCCCGGGTGTCCCGCACCGTGTCGGCCGAACCCCGGGAGCCCAGCACGGTGGAGAACCGGACGAACACCGGCGTCTCCTTCCCCTTGCGCAGGAAACCGGCCCGGGTGACCTCCTGCGCGCCGTACCCGGTGAAGACACCGTGCGCGCCCGCGCCCCGGGCGTGCACCACCCGCTCGGGGATGCGCTCGTGGTCGAAGTGGGTGATCTTCTCGCGGAAGTGGTGGTCCTGGAGCAGCGTCGGGCCGCGCGCCCCGGCCTTCAGCGAGTGGTCGGTGTCGCGCAGCCTGGCCCCCTGCGAGGTGGTCAGGAACGCGCCCTGCTGGCCGTTGGCGACGGCCGGCGCCCCGGTGACCGCACCGGTCGGGGTGCGCGTCTCGGGTGCGCCCTGCTCCCGCTTGGGCGGCAGCGGGTCGTGCGGGGTGGTGGGCTCGTCGACGGTGGGCGGCGCGCTGCCCGGTGCGCCGGGCACCTCGGGGGCCATCAGGTGGGAGACCTTCTCGGCTGCGGCGTCCACCACGTCCTTGACGACCTCGGTCGGCTTGCGGGATTCCATCTGGGTGGCACCTCTTCGTGGAGCGGGGAACGGGTGTTCTTCCCCTACCCGGGCAACCCGGAGCAAAACACGCCGATGGTCGCTACCTACGGTGAGATCAGCGCAGGGCGCGCAGGGTGACGGCGGTGACCGCACCGTACGCCAGGTGCGGGACCAGATCGGTGATCCAGTCGGTGGCCGACCAGGTCCGTGGATCGGTGACCCGCAGGACGGTCAGCGGGCCGTTGGATCCGATCATCGCCAGGCCGGTCAGCGCCAGGACGGACACGCCCAGCGGCAGCTGGCGGCCACCCGCCGCCGCATAACCGGCCGCGGCGGCCACCGAGGTGGCGTAGCCGAGCAGCGGCCCGAGCCCGGACCGCCGGTTGGTGGCGGTCCGCTGGTCGCCGAGGTCGACGTGGGCCAGTTCGGCCAGCCGGCCGGCGCTGTCCTCGGCGGCGCTGCTGGCCGGTCGGGCCCGGATCGCCATGTCGAGGTAGGTGACGGCGTTGAGGGCGGACGCACCGGCCGCGCCGGCGATCAGGGCTCTGCTGGTCGGCGTCATTGCCGCCGGATACCCGTCGACACGGCGCTGACACCCCGGGCGCCCGCCCCGCCGCCCCGGGGCGGGCGCCCGCCGCCCGGGCGCCCGCCGGTCAGGAGACCGCTGCCGTCACCAGCTCGCGGACCCGCTTCTCCACCGCCGGGCTCCAGGCGCGCAGCGCGTACGACACCGGCCACAGGTCGCCGTCGTCGAGGTGGGCCGCCTCCTGGAAACCCAGGGTCGAGTACCGGTAGTTGAACTTGCCGGCGTCCTGGAAGAAGACGACGACCTTGCCGTCCTCGTTCGCGTACGCCGGCATCCCGTACCAGGTCTTCGGGGACAGCTGCGGGGCGGCCGCGGTGACCGTCAGGTGCACCCGTTCGGCGAGCACCCGGTCCGCCGGGGCCATCTGGGCGATCCGGTCCAGCACCGCCTGCATCCCGTCGGCCTTCTTGGCTCCCTTCTTCCCCTCGGCGCGCAACTCGGCGGCGCGTTCCCGCATCGCGGCGCGCTCCTCGGCGCTGAACCCGTCGGTTCCGGTGGTCGACTCGGCGGTGTCGCCGCCGGACGCGGTGGTCGAACTCTTCGTGGACACGCGTGCTCCCTCACTGGGTGGACGAGGCGCGGCGTCCTGCCGGCCACCGGATACAGGCTATGACCAGGTGACAGCGTTGGCTTCTCGATTCCTGACCGGCCGGGGCCGGCCGGTCACAGATCCTCGATCCGGTGGGTGGACGTGCCGGCGGTGTGGTGCACCAGCACGGTGATGCTGCCGATCTCGCCACCCTCCGGGCCCGGCCACCACGCGGCCCACCAGCCACCCCTGGTGCTGGTCCGGACGGTCCTGCCGTCGGCGAGGACCAGGTCGACGCCGGTCACCGACGGACCGACCAGGCCGACGACGTTCGAGTACTGGTCATCACCGTCACCGACCGAACTGCGCGTCTCCACGTTGACGGTGCCGGCGGCGGGCGGCGGCAGGGGACCGTCCGTCAACGCCATCGCGGCGGGCCGATCCCCGTCCACGCTCATGCACTCGATCACACCCGCGCCACGCCGCTGAATCAGCAGGGTGGCCACCCCGCGCTGTTCGGCCAGGAGCACGTCGGACGGGCTGACCGGCGCCGACGGGTCGCTGCCCACCCCGCTCTCGGCGCACCGACGGGCCTGCGGCATGACCTGCTCGCCGGTGAGCGAACCGGGCACCGGGGTCCAGGAGGCGAGGGCCCGGTCCATGGATCCCGGCAGCAGCGACGGGAGCGTGACCGCCCCGACCACCGCAGCCGCCCCGGCGGCGACCAGGCCGACCGCCCACCGCCGGGTCGTCGGCCGGCGGGCCGGCGTGGTGTGGGCGGTCGTCCCGCCCTCGACGATCCGGTCGACGAGCGCGTTCGCCCGCGCCCACTCGGCCGGAGTCGGCTCGTGTCCACCGGCCGGGTCGAGCACGGCGAGCTGTTCCAGATCCTTCATGACTGCTGCTCCTTGAGAACGGTGAGGGCGTGCGGGCGGACGGCGGCGGGTTCGAGCGCGGCGCGGAGGCGTTCCCGGGCCCGGCTCAGCCGCATGGCGAACGTCGAGCGGCGACACCCCAGCACGGTGGCTGCCTGTCCGGCGGTCAGTCCGTCGAACGCCACCAGCGCCAGCACCTCCCGGTCGTCGGGCCGCAGACTCCGCCAGGCCCGATCGAGGTCGATCCGGGCAGCGGCGTCGACGGTGCCGTCGCCGTACGCGGGCTCGTCCTGGGTCACCAGCCGTACGTCCAGCGCCTGCCGCCGCAGCCAGCTGCGCGTCTGGTTCGCCATCGTCCGGCGGGCCACCGCGAACAACCAGGGCCGGGCGTCCTCGGGCATGTCGTCGAGTCGACGCCAGGCGGTGAGGAAGACCGTCGACACGACGTCCTCGGCCTCGCTGGGCGGAACCCGCCGCTGGACGAACCGCAGCAGGTCGGGGTACGTCGCGGCGTGCACGCGACGGAACCGCTGCTCCCGGGCACCGTCGTCACCACTGCTCATGTCTGCCTCTCGATCGCTGTCACACCCCCTACCTGTCCGCCTCCGCCGTAACTGTCACACCGGATTCCACCGTGCCACCCGGCGGGGCGGCTGACCTGCCGGTTCGTCACGGCGGCCGACGACCGGCCCGGTGCGCCCGGTGCCGTCGGCCGGCCCGGTCGTGGACACGTCGCCGCCGATGCGTCTATGGTCTGCGCATCCTCCGCCCGTGCACGTCGTCCGAGGAGCGCCATGGGTTTCTCCGTCTCCCTCGACGAGCTGCTCGGCGACGAGGTACGACGCGATCCGTACCCGTACTACGCCCGGCTGCACGAGCTGGGGGAGGCGGCCGCGCTTCCCCCGACGGCCCCGTACGCGGCGGTGGTGCACGGCTACGACGCCGCCCACCGGGTCCTGCGGGATCCGGTCTTCCGGGTGCTCGACGCCGACCACCTGGACCGGTCCGGCCTGCGCTGGCGCGACCACCCGGTGATCCGCACCCTCCAGGCCAGCATGTTCAACGCCCCGCCCGACGAGCACGCCCGGCTGCGCCAGCTCTTCGGCCAGGCGCTGACCGCCCGCCGGGTCGCCGCGCTGGAACCGGCCATCCTGCGGATCGCCGACGGGCTGCTCGACGGGCTCGCCGAGGCGGGTGCCGACGGTCGGCCGGTCGACTTCATGGCCGCGTTCGCCCTGCCGCTGCCCAGCGCCGTCGTCGGCGAGCTGCTCGGAGTGCCGCAGCGCGACCGGGACTGGTTCCCGTCCCGGGTCCGGGCGTTCGACGCCGTGCTGGAGATCGGGCCGCGCTCGTTCCGGGAGATCCGGGCCGCCAACGCCGCCGCCGAGGAGCTGACCGGCTACTTCGCCGCCCTGGTGGCCGCCCGGCGGGCGGAACCCCGCGACGACCTCGTCTCGGCCCTCGTCCGGATCCGCGACGAGCAGCCCGACCAGCTGACCGAGGCCGAGCTGTCGGCCAACCTCATCGTCATGTACAACGCCGGGTTCCGGACCACGGCGAACCTGTTCGGCAACGGGCTGGCCCTGCTCACCGCGCGGCCCGCCGCCCTCGCCGCGCTGCGCGCCGACCCGTCGCTGGCACCGGCCTACGTGGAGGAGATCCTGCGGTACGAGCCACCGGTGCACTTCGCGGTCCGCTACGCCGCCGAGGACACCGAGATCGCCGGGGTGACCGTCGCCAAGGGACGGTCGGTGCTGGTACTGACCGGGGCGGCCAACCGCGATCCGCGCCGGTTCACCGCGCCGGACTCCTTCGACCCGTCCCGCCGGGACAACCGGCACCTGGCGTTCAGCGGCGGGCCGCACTACTGCCTCGGTGCCGCGCTCGGCCGGGCGGAGGGCCGGCTCGTCCTGCCCCGGCTGCTGGACCGGTTCCCCGGGCTGACGCTCGCCGAGGCCCCCGGCGAGCGGCGTGAACTCATGCTGCGGGGCCACGACCGGCTGCCCGTGCACGTGGTCGCCCCGCACACCGATCGGTCGGTCCGCACCGTCCGGGTGGACCTTGCGGAACCGTCTTGATTGAGTAAGGTCAATTCCGACGGAGCGGCTGCTCCGGTGGCCAGCCGGCGACGGTTCACACCGACGTCGCCCCTGGTTCCCGGCCGCGTCCCCGGCCACCGCCACGCCTTCCGCGTCCCCACCGGCCGCCGGGTCCGCCGACGCCGATCTCCGGAAAGGAAACAACGGACATGACCGATGAGATCCGCGCGTTCCTCTTCGCCGCGCTGACCGAGATGAAGTACGACATCTCCGACGCCGACGACGACACCGTGTTCGGTCCGGCCGGTCTCGACGTGGACTCGCTCGGCCTCGCCGAGTTGGCGGTGCGGGTGGAGGACCGGTTCGGGGTGACCTTCGACGACGACGAGGCGGAGGCGCTGTCCATGATGACCGTCGGCGAGTTCTGCCGCACGGTGTCACTGCGGATCCAGCCCGCCTCGGCGCACTGAGCATGCCCGCCACGTCCTCCCGCGTCGTCCGCCCGGTGGGTCACCGGCGTGGCTCGCCGGTGCGGCGGGTCGACGGGACCGGACGGGAGGGACACCCGTGCCCGCCGGCGTGACGGTGACCGGGATCGGGCTGGTGAGCCCCGTCGGCTCCCGGGCCGCCGAGGTGTTCGACGCGGTCTGCGAGGGCCGGTCCGGCCTGACCCGACCCGCCGAGGGGCACCCCGTGCACGGCGTCGTCGACGTCGCGGCGTTCAGCCCGGCCATCGACCCGGCGAGCGTGCTGCCCGGCCCCGAGTCCCGGGTGGCGGACCGCTCGATCGTGATGGCCCTGCGGGCGGCCGGGGACGCGCTGGCCGACGCCGGTATCGAGGTGGGCCGGGACGTCGACCCGTACCGGGTCGCCGTGATCGTCTCCGGCGTCGGCGGGCTGTCCACGCTGGCCGACCAGGTGCTCGCGCGGGCTGAGCGGGGCCGGTTCGGGGTCAGCCCGTACATGCTGCCCGGGACGCTGCCCAACATGGGCGCGGCCCGGATCGCCATCCGGTACGGCATCCGGGGCTACACCTCGTCGATCGGGACCGCCTGCGCGGCCGGCGCCCAGTCGATCGGCGAGGCGGTGCGGATCCTCCGCGCCGACGAAGCCGACGTGGTGCTCTGCGGATGCAGCGAGGCACCCCTCTTCCCGACCTTCGTCGACGCGTTCGGCAACGCCCGCGCGCTCGCCCGCGGCTGGTCCGACCCGACCGCCGCGAGCCGCCCGTTCGACCGCCGCCGCAACGGCCTCGTCCTCGGCGAGGGCGCCGGGGTGTTCGTGCTGGAACGCACCGCACACGCGGTGGCGCGCGGCGCCCGGCGGCACGCCGACCTGCTCGGGTGGGGCGCGAACAACGACGCCTACCATCCCACCACCCCCCGCCCCGACGGTTCCGGCGCCGCGCACTGCATGCGGACGGCGCTGCGCGACGCCGGGCTGCGCCCCGACGACATCGGGTACCTCAACGCCCACGGCACGAGCACCAAGGCCGGCGACGCGGCCGAGGTGGCCGCGCTGCGGGACGTCTATGGTGCGGCCACCCCGCCGGTGAGTTCCACCAAGGGGGTGACCGGGCACGTGCTCGGCGTCTCCGGGGTGATCGAGGCGGCCATCGGCGTCGAGGCGCTGCGGCGCGGCGTGCTGCCGCCGACCCACAACCTCGACGAACCGGACCCGGCCGACGAGATCGACCACATCCGCAAGCAGCCCCGGACCACCGCGGTGGCCACCGTGATGTCCAACTCCTTCGGCTTCGGCGGCCACAACGTCAGCCTGATCCTCGGCCACCCGGGGGCGTGACCGGCCGCCGGCACCACGCTGGCGGCCACCCGACAGCGGCGTGTCGGACGGCTCAGCGCACCGTCAACAGGGGGCGCGTCGGACGGCTCAGCGCACCGTCAACAGGGTCGCGCCGTCGTGGACGCCGACCGTGACGGTGAAGTGCCGGTGCAGCATGTCGACCAGGTAGTCGAGATCCGCCATGAAGGGCACCGGCAGCATCGCCCGCTGGTCCACCGGGACGTGGGTGGCGACCAGTTCGATCCGGTCGGCCTTGAGCAGCCCCCGGGTCAGGAAGGCCGGCAGATCCTCCGGGAGGAGAAAGCGCCACAGGTCGACGTTGACGATCAGATCCAGCGCACCGGCCCGGAACTGCTGGAGCACGGTGCCGAGCAGGTGCGAGTTGGTCGGGCCGGGCGGTGCGTCGTGGTCGAAGGTGTGCGAGCCGGACCCCAGTTCCAGGGCGGACACCCCGTTGCCGATCACCAGCGCCGTGCCGGTGGCCAGCTCCGCCCGCAGCGCGTCCGGCAGCGCGTCCGGCCGCCCCAACCCGTTGCGCCGGTACGCCTCGATCGCCTCGCCGTAGAGCCGGATCCGGCCCAGGTGCCGGCCGAACGTGTTGATCGCGTACAGCACCTCGACGTCGTAGCGCAGGTGCTTGCGCAGCATGTGCTTCATGTTGTCCATCGAGGCCATGCCGTTGGAGGTCTTGCGGAAGTGCGGCAGATGGTAGGAGAGCGCCTCGACGTCCAGCCGGAACAGGTCGGGCCGGGCCCCGTGCAGGTGGAAGACCCGGTAGAAGAAGTCCAGGTCCTCGAACCCCCACTTGACCATCGCCTCGTCGAAGCCGGCCACCCGCAGGAACGACTCCCGGTCCACCGACGCGTTGTGGGTCAGCCCGAGCACCCAGGGCGCGCTGGGGAAATCCTTGATCCGCTGCGGATGGGCGATGTCCTCCAGCCGGGGGTCGCCCCGCTCGGCGTCCAGCATCAGCGGGTCGATCGGCTCACCCCGGCGCAGGGCGTCCGCACCGGCCCAGTCGAGGTCGTAGCGCTGCCCCAGCAGGACCCCGGGCCGCCCGTCGAGGGCCGCGTGGTAGGCCCGGTGCCGGGCCAGCAGGCCGGGGTGCGCCACCGTGTCGGCGTCCAGGAACAGCAGGGTGTCGGCGGTGGCGCGGGCCGCCGCCGCGTTGCGGTTGGCGCTGCGGCCCCGGTTGGTGTCGCTGCGCACGCAACTGATCCGCAGCCGGTCGGCGTAGCGCTCGACGACCGGGGCCAGCGGGACGGCCGAGCCGTCGTCGCCGACGACGACCTCGAACTCCTCCGCCGGCAGGCTCTGCCGGGTCAGCGACGCCAGTGTGGTGTCGAGCACCGAACCGTTGTCGTGGGCGGGGATCACCACGCTCAGGCGGGGCCGGTCCATGGTCGGCATGGGACTCCTTCGGAAACGCCGGCCAGGCCCCGGTCGCGGGCCGTCAGCGGGGGGTGCTGTGCTCGGTGATGTAGTCGGCCAGGTCGCCGACCGTGGTCATCCGGTCCTCGTCGAGGTCCTCCACGTCGATCTGGATCTCCAGCTCGTCCTCCAGCTCGAGCAGCAGCTCCAGCGCGAGGGAGGAGCTGAGGCCCAGCTCGTCCATGAGCTGGGTCCGCTCGGTGACCGGGGCCTCGGGTTTGAGCATCCGGGTCAGCAGCGTGGTCATGCGGTCGACGACCTGCGCGCGTAGCCGCGGCGGGGCGGCCGTGTCGGACTCTGTCACTGGACCCTGCGCTCCACCATGGAGTCATCAGAGCAAACGGGATCGGAGGGTGTCAACGGGTGCGGCGATCTTCGTCCGCGGTGCCCGGTGCACGTCACCCGCCGAGGCCCCGGCACGACTCGACGACGTACGGCGCGTCCCCGGTCAGGGCCACCGCGATCCGGTATCCGGCCGGGGTCACCACGTCGGTCACCCGGTGTACGCCCACCGGGTCGGCGCACCGCACCAGGTCGCCCCGGTACACCGGCATCGCCAGATTGGGCCAGAGCCGACCCCCGGCCGCCTTGACCACGGCCTCCTTGCGCGCCCACAACCGGGCGAACCGGTCGGCCCGGACGGCGGCGGTGGCTCCGGAGGCGACCTGCCGCGCCTCCTCGGTGGCGAAGAACCGGTCGGCCAGACCCACCGGGTCCAGCCCCGGCGAGGGGTGCTGGATGTCGACCCCGACCGCCCGGCGACCGCCCACCGCCAGCGCGACGAGATCGGCGGAGTACGACAGGCTCGTCTGCGGTCCGCCCCCGGGATCGGCCAGCGTCGGCTTGCCGTGCCGACCCCGTGACCAGCGCAGCCGCTCAGGCGGCACGTCCAGGATCCGGCCGACCAGCAGACGTAGCGCCCCGTGCCCCACCGTGAACCGGTCCCGGGTCGCCGCGTCGGCGAGCGCCGCCGCCCGGGACCGCTCGCCGGCATCGAGCACCGCGTGGTACCGGGCCAGCTCGTCCGGGGTCACCCGGGCCGGCACGGTCCAGACCCGGACGGTGTCCCGCATGGCCGTACCCTAACGCCGCTGCCCGGTCCGCCGGCACCACGACGCTGCCGACGCCCCGGTCGTCGGCGGCGATTTGTGACGTTGACACGCGCCGATCGGCGTTGCTCTGATGGACCGATGTTCGCGGAGACCGCCGAGGCGCAGGTGCTCGTCCCGTTCGCCGGCCCGGGGGCCGGGACCGCGCCGCTGACCTGGGGTCAACTGGCGATCATGCAGGACATGCGGGAGACCGGGTGGACGCACAACGTCAGCGGCGCGCACCCGGTGCCGGCGGGGGTCACCGTGGCCCAGCTCGCGGCGCAGCTCGGCGACCTGATGAGCCGGTATCCGGCGCTGCGGATGCGGCTGGGCACCGACGACCGGGGTGAACCCTGCCAGGTGGTGTCCGCCGACGGGGAGATCGCCCTCGACGTGCTGGACGTTCCGGACGACGCCGACCCGGCCGACGTGGCGAAGTTCGCCTACGAGCTGGGCCACGCCCGGCTGCTGACCCACTACGACCTCTACCGGGACTGGTCGGTGCGGATGGCGGTGGTCCGGCACCGGGGCGTCCCGGTGCACCGGGTGCTGACCCTCGACCACCTGGTGGTCGACGGCACGGCGACCGCCCTGCTGATGGCCGACCTCGGGCTGGTCGACCTGGCGGCCCGCCGTACCCCCGACCCGCGTACCGTGGACCTGCTCGACCTCGGCCGGCGGGAGCGCACGCCACCGCTGCGCCGGGTCAGCGACCGGGCGGTCCGGCACTGGGAGACGCACCTGCGGGCCATCCCGCCGTCGACCTTCGGCGAGGTCACCAACCCGGCCGGGCGGCACGGCCGGCGGTTCTGGCACGGCCGGTTCAGCTCGCCCGCGGCCCACCTGGCGGTGCGGGCCATCGCCCGACGGACCAGGACGGACACCTCCCGGGTGCTGCTCGCGGTCATCGCGGTGGCGGTCGGCCGGGCCACCGGGGTCAGCCCGCTGACCGCCAAGCTCATCGTGGGCAACCGGTTCCGGCCCGGGTTCGCCGAGGCCATCGCCCCGCTGAGCCAGAACGGCGTGCTCACCGTGGACGCCGCCGACACCACGGTGGACGAAGTGGTGACCCGGGCCCGCCGGGCGTCGGTCGCCGCCGGGATGTACGCCTACTACGACCCGGTGCAGCTCGCCGAGACCAGCGCCCGGCTGGACGACGAGCGCGGGTATCCGGCCCGGGTGACCCTGCGGATCAACGACCGGCGGGTGGTCACCCGGCAGGCGGCCGACGACGCCGCCCGTGCCGGGGAGGTGACCCCGGAGCAGATCCGGCGGAAGGCGGTCGAGACGTTCCTGGTCTGGGACGGCACCCTGGACCACCTGCCCGAGCAGGCGTTCATCACCGTCGAGGACCACCCCGACACCATCTTCCTCCAGGTCATCTTCGACCTGGGCTGCTTCACCGAGGCCCAGGCCGAGGCGCTGCTGCGCGGGGTGGAGGAGGTGGCCGTCGAGGCGGCGTTCGACCCGACGGCCCCCACCCGGGTCACCGGCTGAGCGCCGGATCGACGGTCACCCGGCGACCCGGTCCCAGCTCACCGGCAGCGTCTCCAGGCTGCGTACCACCAGGCCGGGCTTGAACCGCAGCTCCTCCTCGGGCACCGCCAGGCGCAGGCCGGGCAGCCGGCGCAGCAGCGCTCCGAGCGCCTCCTGCAGCTCCATCCGGGCCAGCGCCGCCCCGAGACAGTGGTGCGGGCCGGCACCGAACGCCAGGTGCGGATTGTCGGCCCGGCCCAGGTCGAGGGTGTCCGCCCCGGCGAACACCGACGCGTCGCGGTTCGCCGAGGCGATCGCCGGGAGCACCGGGGTGCCGGCCGGCAGGCGTACCCCGCCGAGCTCCACCTCCTCGGTGGTCACCCGGGGCAGCAGCACCCCGTTGTCGCCGAGCTGGATGAACCGGGACAGCTCCTCGACCGCGCGGGCCACCGCCACCGGGTCGTCGCCGCGCAGCCCGGCCAGCTGCTCGGGGTGCCGGGCCAGCACCAGCAGGAACAGGTTGAGCTGGTTGGTGGTGGTCTCGTGGCCGCCGACGAAGATGCCGGCGGTGACCGAGACGAGTTCCCGTTCGGTGAGGTCGTCGTGGGCATCCCAGGCGGCGATCAGCGCGCTCATCAGGTCGTCGCCGGGGTTGCGGCGACGCTCGACGATCATCTCGCCGAACGCGTCGAGGGCGGCCTGCGGGGCCGCCGGGTCGGCGTCCCAGTCCCCGACGAGCGCGTCGGACCACTGGCGTACCCGCTCCTGGTCGTGCTCCGGGATGCCGAACAGCTTGCTGATCACGTAGATCGGCAGGGGCGCGGACAGGTGCGGGATCAGGTCGGCCGGCGGACCCGCCGCCACCAGGTCGTCGATCATCCGGTCGACGAGTGCGGCGACCGTCGGGCGCAGCGCCTCCACCCGGCGGACGGTGAACGCGTGCGACACCGCCCGGCGCATCGTCGTGTGCCGGGGCGGGTCCATCCCGATCAGCGAGTCCTCGGCCAGTGACCCCAGCTCCCGGGTCGGGCGGTCGGGGCCGGCCGCGGCGGCCCGGCTGAACCGGTGGTCGGTGAAGACCCGGCGCACGTCGGCGTGCCGGGTGGCGAGGTAGGCCGACGCCCCGTCGGGCAGCGCGATGGGCGCCACCGGGCAGGTCTCCCGCAGCCGGGTGTAGTCCGGCGACGGGTGGTAGATCGTGGGCGCCGGAGCGAGCGGGTAAGGAATGGGCGACGGCTGCGTCATCAGTGACTCCTAGGGTGGTCCGACAGGCCGGTGGATCAGCTCCGGGTGGACGCGGCGAGGGCCACCAGCGCCGGCACCACCTCGGCGGGGGTGGGCATCGCGTGTACCCGGTCCCGCATCAGCGCCGCGGACTCCCGCCAGTGGCCGTCGCCGATCAGCTCACCGACCAGCGCGCGGAGGGTGTCGTCGTCGGCCCGCGCCGGGGACAACCAGGTCCCCGCGCCGGTGACCGCCAGCCGTTCGGCGTTGAAGTGCTGGTCGCTGACCTGCGGCAGGACCAGCTGCGGCACGCCGAGGCCGAGTGCCGTCATGGTGCTGCCCGCGCCGCCCTGCTGCACCAGCGCGGCGCAGGTCGGCAGCACCAGGCGCAGGGCCAGCGGGGCGTCGACCAGCCGGACGTTGTCCGGCAGCGGGCCGAGCCGGGCCTGTTGGGCCGGCTCGACCAGCACCACGACCTCCACGTCCAGCCCGGCCACCGCCCGGATCACCCGGGCCAGGCCCAGCCGGTCGTCGAGCCCGACCCCGGCCATCATGGTGCCGGCCGTGACGCAGACCCGGGGCCGGTCCGCCGGGCCGTGCAGCCAGGACGGCAGCACGGCCGGACCGTTGTACGGCACGAACCGGACCGGCCGGCCGGGGCGGGCCGTCGGCACCTGCATCGGCGGTGGCACCGGGTCGAGGGTCAGCGCACCGGTGAGTGACACGTCGGAGGCGGCGAGCCCGAACCGGCCGGCGAGCGGGCCGAGCACCGACTCCGGGTCGAGCCGGAGGGTGACCGAGGAGTCCGGCCCCCACAGGTGCAGCACGCCGGGCACCCCGAGCGCGGCGGCGGCCACCGGGGCGGCGAGGTTGAACGGCTCCCAGACCATCAGGTCCGGCCGCCAGGCCCGGCCGAAGCCGACCAGGTCGTCGAGGAGGGCGTCGGCGAACCGGACCACCCCGCCGTCGGCGGTGATCGCCGGTTCGAGCGGGTCGTCCTGTTCGGGGGTGGCCGGGTCGGGGGTGGCGGGCACCGCCGGAGCCGGGGCGGCGGGTAGAGCCGGGTCGGGGGCGGCGGGTCCGGCCGGGTCGAGGGCGCCCACCGCGCCGATCCGGCCCGCGAAGGCCTCGGCGAAGTCGAGGTCCCGGCCCAGCGGCACCGCCGCCAGCCCGGCCGCGGTGATCGCCGGCACCAGCGAGGGATGGCTGGCCACCCGCACCTCGTGACCGGCCGCCTGGAGCGCCCAGCCGAGCGGGGCGAGGCCGTAGAAATGCGACCGCCAGCCCCACGTCGTCAACAGGATCCGCAAAGCCGCAGTCAAGTCCGCCTCATCCGCGCACGCCAACCGGGCAGTTCCGGTGCACAGATGCTAGGCGATGGATGTCCCGACCCGGAAGGTCGCCGGTGGTACCGATGGATATTGACGCCGGACGTACCGATGGCCGAGTCTTACCCGATGCCCGATGTGGACCGCCGGCCGGCGGGTGGCAGCTCGCCATGACCGTCGTCTCCGAGCTGCGAAACTACCCGTTCGAGCCGTTCACCGGCGACCTGCCGGCCGAGCTGCTCGACATGGTGGTGTCCGATCCGGTCAGCCGGGTGCGGCTGCCCGACGGCCGCCCGGCCTGGCTGGTCCTCGGCTACCAGGACTGCTGCACGGTGCTGGCCGATCCCCGGTTCTCCCGGCTGCCGTTGGGGGCGACCGGCACCCCCGACGGGGGCGGTCCCCGTGAGCTGAACATGGACGGTCCGGCGCACGCGGTCGTCCGCCGGGTGGCCAGCCGGGCGTTCACCGCCCGCCGGATCGACACCTTCCGCCCCCGGGTGCGGCGGCTGGTGGACGGGCTGATCGACGACCTGCTGGCCGGTCCGCGCCCGGCCGACCTGGTCGCCGCGCTGGTCGCGCCCCTGCCCGTGTACGTGGTCTGCGACGTGCTGGGGGTTCCGGTCGCCGACCGGCCCCGGTTCTACGGCTGGATCGAGGGGCTGAACTCGGTCACCGCGTACGGTTCCGCCGACGCGGCCACCGCCCAGGCGGAGCTGCGGGAATACCTGGCGGGGCAGCTGGACCGCAAGCGGGTGAGCCCCGGCGACGACCTGCTCTCGGCCTGGGTGCTCGGCCGGGACGCGCACGAGCTGGTCGACGCCGAGCTGGTCGAGCTGGCGATGGGGGTGCTGCTCGGCGGGCTGGAGATCAACTCCACCAGCGCCGGGCTGCGTGCCCTGTTCCAGCACCCCGAGCAGTTGGCGAAGCTGCGGGCCGACCCGGGGAAGCTGTCCTCGGCGACCGACGAGATCCTGCGCTATACCTCGGTGAGCAGCATGTTCCGGGTCCAGGTGGTCCGCGAGGACCTCACCCTCGGCGGGGTGGCGATGCGGGCCGGGGACTGCGTGATGGCCATCCCGTGGGCCGGCAACCGCGACCCGCGGGTCTTTCCCGACCCCAACGTCTTCGACATCGACCGGGTGCCGACCGTGCCGCACCTGACCTTCGGGTTCGGGCCGCACTTCTGCCTGGGCACGGCGCTGGGCCGGATGCAGGTCGAGCTGTCGGTCGGCGAGCTGCTGCGCCGGCTGCCCGGGCTGGCCCCCGCGCTGCCGGTCGAGGAGATCCCGTGGCGGCACGACCGGATGAACGGCGGCATCGCGTCGTTCCCGGTCACCTGGTGACCGGGGACGACGCGGGCCGGGAACGACGTGGACCTGGTTCCCGCGCGGGTGGCCGACGTCGCCGCCGGCCGGGTGGTCAGTAGTTGTCCACCGCGTTGACCCGGTCCGGCCAGTACCGCTGACCGGGTGCGGCGACGTAGTGGTCCCAGCGGGGCGCGTCGCCGGTGGGGTGGTCGCCGAGCACGGTGATCCGCTGCCCGCGTCGTACCCCCTGGTAGTCGTTGATCGCGTAGTGCTGGGTGACCCGGTTGTCCCAGATCGCCACGTCACCGACCCGCCAGCGGTACCGGCAGGTGAACTGCGGCCCCTCGGAGAACCCGAACAGGTACTCCAGCAGCGCGTCGCTCTCGTTGCGGCTGAGCTGCGGGATGTGCGAGGTGAACAGCCGGTTGACGTACAGCGAGCGGCGGCCGGTCTCCGGGTGGACCCGGACCACCGGGTGCTCGGCCCGGCTGGTGAACTCGTTGCCGATCCGGATGACGTGGATGGCGGTCAGCCCGTCGAGGAGGTCCCGCAGCGGTGCGGAGAGCGCCTCGTACACCTTGCACTGGTTGGTCCACATGGTGTCGCCGCCGGTCTCGGGAAGCTGGACCAGGTGCAGGATGGAGGCGATCGGCGGGCTCTGGTGGAAGGTCATGTCGGTGTGCCAGACGTCGACCTTCCCGCCGTCCTCGGAGTCGATCACGACGATCTCCGGGTGCCCGTCCAACCGGGGCAGGTACGGGTGCAGCTCGACCTCGCCGAAGCGCCGGCCGAAGGCGATGTGCGCCTGGGGTGTCAACCCGGTCTGGCCGGCGACGAAGACCACCTGGTGCTGGAGCAGCAGCCGGTGCAGGTGGGCGAACCCCTCGTCGGTCAGGGTGTTGAGGTCGATGCCGTGGACCTCGGCGCCCAGGGCGCCCGCGACGAGCCGTACCTCCGGCACGAGGGAAGTGGTCATCGGTGGTTCCTCCGGTCTGGGCGGGGGGCCGTCGGCGCATTGTTCCACGGGGATGAATGGGTTCTCCACCGTCGTCGACGGGTCGCACCGGCCCCGGGAGCATCCGGGCCGCCGGACGGCATCCACGCGAGGGGCATTGTGGACGCGCGGCGGGACAGGGAGGCTGTCCGGGTGACGATCGAGAACCCCACCGGGGACGACCCGGCCGCCCGCCTCGCCCGACTGACCGACCTGGCCACCCCCTTCGCGGTCCGCACGGCGGTGACGCTGCGGGTGCCGGAGCGGATCGCGGCCGGCGTGACCCGCCTCGACAAGCTGGCCGCCGCCTGCGACGCCGACCCGGACGCGCTGGGTCGGCTGCTGCGCTACCTGGCCCACCGGGGCGTCGTGGTCGAGGCGTCGCCGGACGAGTTCACCCTGACCGACGTCGGCGAGCTGCTCTGCGACCGCGACGGCGGCGGGCACGGCGCCTACCTGGACCTCGACGGTCTGGGCGCCCGGATGGACCT
This sequence comes from Micromonospora rifamycinica, assembly GCF_900090265.1. Lineage (NCBI taxonomy): Bacteria > Bacillati > Actinomycetota > Actinomycetes > Micromonosporales > Micromonosporaceae > Micromonospora > Micromonospora rifamycinica. The sequence continues at coordinate 2,345,956 of NZ_LT607752.1, read as the reverse complement.
CGCCTACACCGGGCTGCCGCACGCGGTCCGCACCGGCGGCCCCGGCTACCAGGCGGTGCACGGGCGGGACTTCTGGGCGGACCTCGACGCCCACCCGGCCTACCGGGCCTACTTCGACGCGCTGATGCTCAGCCAGCAGCGGTTCACCGCGCCCCAGGTGGCGGCGCTCTACCCGTGGCAGCAGGTGGGCCACGTCGTCGACGTCGCCGGAGGTGCCGGCGGGCTGCTGCGGGAACTGCTCGACACCCACCCGCACCTGCGGGGCACACTGGTCGACCGGAGCGAGCCGGTGGCGACGGCGGCCCGGGCGTTCGCCGAGCACGGGTTGACCGGGCGGGTCGACACCGTGGTCGGGGACTTCTTCGCCGAGTTGCCGGCCGGGGCCGACGTCTACGTGGTGTCCCGGGCGCTGACCGACTGGAGCGACGCCCACGCGACGGCGATCCTGCGCCGGTGCGCCGAGGCGGCCGGGAGCACCGGGCGGGTGCTGGTGGTGGAGGTGCTGCCGACCGACCCGTACGTGCCGCACCGGTCTCCGTACGACCTGCAGATGCTGGTGCTGGTGGGTGGCCGGGAGCGGGGTGTGCCCGAGCACGTGGCGTTGGCGGCGGCGGCGGGTCTGGCCCCGGTGCGGACCTACCGGGGCACCGACGGACTGACCCTGTTGGAGTTCGCCGCGGCTGCCTGATCCGCCGGTCAGCGATCAGACTTTCGTACCTAATCTCATCGATCTGTGTGACGCACGGTGAGCGGTGCAGCGGATTTCTCTGCCCATCAACCGATTTGCTGGCGAACAGGGTTACGACATTCGTGTTTCTCCATCGTCGGGGTGGTTTTCCGATGGTTGTTCGGGGCGGGACCGGCAGGTAACGTCTCGCGTGCCGGCTGGGCCGAGCCTTTGCGAAAGGGTCGACACGCTATGACGGTTACTGGTTTCACGCGCTATCCGCCCTTCATCGACGACCTCGCCCGCAGCGAATCGGGGCGGCTGCTGCGCGCGGAACTCGAGCGCCGGTGGCCGGAGACGACCGACCAGTTGGTCACCATCGCCCGGTACGCCCTGCTGCCGGCCGGCAAGCTGCTCCGGCCGATGATGACGCTGCACGCGGCGGAGGCGGTGGGCGGGTCACCGTCCGCCGTCCTGCCCGCCGCACTGGGGATGGAGTACCTCCACGTCGCGACGCTCGTGCACGACGACATCATCGACGCCGACACGCTGCGGCGGGGCCGCCCCGCGGTACCGGTCGCGTTCGGAATCCCCGACGCCATCGTGGTGGGCGACCACCTCATCTTCACCGCCTTTCAGTCCATTGTGGAAGTAGGTGCGACGGCACCCCCCGGGCAGGTCGCCGCCGCCGTCGCGGCGCTGGCCGAGGCGGGCCGCGACCTCTGCCGGGGGCAGCTGCTGGAGACGCAGCTCGTCGGCGACCTGGACGCGGGCGCGCAGTGGTACCCGGAGATGATCCGGTTGAAGACCGGCGCGCTGTTCCGCGCCGTGTGCCACGTCGGTGCCCTGCTCGGCGGGGCCGACCCGCAGCTCGCGGCCGGGCTGGCCCGCTACGGCGAACACCTGGGCATCGCCTTCCAGATCCGCGACGACCTGCTGTCCTACGTGGCCACCCCGGAGCAGACCGGCAAGCCGGCCACCAGCGACCTCAACAACGGGCGGCCCACCCTGCCGCTGCTGCTCGCCTACGACACGGCCACCGACACGGCGCGGGTGGAGCTGATGGCGGTGCTGCACCGACGGGGAGCCGGCCCGGGGGACGTCGAGTGGGTCGCCGGCCTGCTCGCCGAGGTCGACGCGGTGCGGGACGCCCGCCGGCAGATGGTCGAGCACGCCGAGCGGGCGCTGGCCGAACTCTCCCCGCTCACCCCCTCGCCCAGCGTCGACGTGCTCGCCGGCATCGCGCACTGGATGACGAGCGAGACGGCGTGAGCACGGCCGGCGTCACCCGGGCGCTGCGGGCACACGTCGAGACCTGGCGGCCGTACACCCTGTGGTACGTCGGGATGGTCGGCCTCGCCGGCGCGGCCCTGACCGACGGCCCGCACCACCCGTGGCTGCTGGCGTCGGCCTGGGCCGCCCCGACCGCCGGCTGGCTCGGCGGGCACTACCTCGGCGACTACTTCGACCGGGACCTCGACGCCGGGAGCAAGCCGCACCGGCCGATCCCGTCCGGCCGGCTGCGCCCCGGCACGGCGCTCTGGTGCGGCAGTGCCTGCTTCGCCGTGCTCGCGCTGCTGGCCGTGCTCGGCGGCTGGGGCACCACCGCCGCCGCGCTGCTCGCCGCGTGCGGCATCGTCGCCTACAGCAGCTGGGGCAAGGCGCGCGGCATCGCCGGCAACCTGGTCCGCGGCGCGCTCGGCGCGATCGCGCTGCTCTACGGCGCGCTGACCGTCGGGCTCCCGGGGGACACGGCGTCGACCGTGCCGGTGCTGCTCGCGTCCATGGTGGCCTTCTGGTCGCACGACACGATGTCCAACCTGGTCGGTGCGCTGCGCGACATCGACGGTGACCGGGCCGGCGGCTACCTGACACTGCCGGTCCGCCGGGGCACGCCGTTCGCGGTGAACACGGTGCTGGCCCTCTACGCCGTCACCGTCGCCGCCGCGCTCACCGCCGGTCTGCTGGCCGGGCCGTCCGGGCGGCCCGGCTACCTGGTGACCCTGCTCGTCGTGCTGGCCCTGGGCGGCACCGCCCTCGCCCCGCTGGTCACCCACCGCGCCGACATGCCCGTCCTGGTGGCGCTGCGGGCGCACGCCGTCCTGGTGGTGGAGCGGGTCGTGCTGGCCTCGGCCCTGGTCGGGCTCGGTCTCGGAGTCGGGCCGCAACTGGCGCTGGCCCTGCCGATGGTGGGGCTGACCTGGTGGTCCCAGCGCCTGATGCGGACCCGGCACGAACTCGGCACCGGACGACCGGTCCGTACCCTGACCACCCCTCGCAGAGCCGCCCTGGAGGACGTGTCATGACCGCTGTGCCCACCGAGGCCGTCGACCGGGCCATCGCCGACGGCGCCGAGGCGCTGCTGCGTCGGCAGCGCCCCGACGGGGTCTTCGGCGACGACCCGCCGGCCTCGGTGCTGGGCACCGCCGGATCCGTGGCCGCCCTGCACGCCGCCGACCCGGTGGGCAGCGCCGACCTGGTCGACGCCGGCACCGACTGGCTGCGCCGGCAGCAGCACGCCGACGGCGGTTGGGGCGGCGTGGTGGGGGCCGACAGCGAGGTCGTCGCCACCGCCGTCGCGGTCGCGGCGCTGGCCCTGACCGCGCCGGCCGCCAGCGCCGAGGCGATCACCGCCGGCCGCGCCCGGCTGGCCGCGATGGGCGGCGTCGACACGGTGACCGATCCGGCCATCTCGCTGCTCTGCCGGCAACTGCTCACCATGGCCGGGCTGACCACCGAGGCCGGCCCGCTGCGCCGGCTGCCGCTGGAGATCGTGCTGTTCGACCGGGTCCGCCGGCAACGGCTGTCGTTCCGTACCGCGCCGTTCATCGGGCTGGCCCTGATGCAGGCCGACCTGCTGCCCACCGGCCGGCTTCGCCGGGCCACCCTGCGCCGGGCCCGGCCGGTGGCGCTGCGGCTGCTACGCGCGATCTACGACCACGAGGGCCGCACCGGCGCGCTGAGCGAGGACCCGTGGCCCGCCGCCCTGGTGCTGCTCGGCCTGGCCCGCTCCGGCGAGGCGCCGGACATCGCCACCGCCGTCGTCGGCTGGCTGCGCCGCGCGGTCCGCCCCGACGGTGCCTGGGACGCGGTGCGCAACCTCGACCTGACCCGCTCCGGGTACGCGGTGACCGGGCTGATCGCCGCCGGGTACGCCGCCGACCCCCGGCTGCGCCCCACCCGGGACTTCTTCCACGCCACCCAGAAGCCGACCGCCTTCACGGTGCTGGACGTGCCGGCGGGCGGGTGGAGCTACTCCAACGTGGGCGGCTGGCCGGTGACCCTGGAGTCCGCCGAGATCCTCTCGGCGCTCGCCGGCTACCCCGACGCCGCCGACGATCCGGTGCTGCGCCGGGGCCTGGCCTGGCTGGTCGGCCGGCAGGACAGCCGGGGCTCGTGGAGCCTGTGGGTACGCGACACCAAGCTCGCCAACGACGGCCCGTGCCCCGCCATCACCAGCCAGGCGGTGCTCGCCCTGCACGACGCCGGTCACCCCGACGACCACCCGGCGGTCGCCGCCGGCGCGGCCTGGTTGCTGACCGCCGCACGCCCCGACGGCAGCTACGAGAACCTCTGGTACCGCGACCACACCTCCGGCACCGCCGTGGTGGTGGCGGCGCTGTCCCGGGTCGGCCACGCCCGGCACGACGTGGTCCGGCGGGCGGTGCGCTGGCTGCGTGACACCCAACTGCCCGACGGGTCGTGGGGGCCGGGCGACGGCACCGCCGGGTCGGTCGAGGAGACCGGCTGGGCCGTACAGGGGCTGCTGGCCAGCGGGGATCCGGAGGCCGCCGGGGCGGTCGACCGGGGGGTGGGCTGGCTGCTCGCCGCCGCCGGGCCGGACGGTGGCTGGCCGGCCACCCGGGTCTGCAACTACATCCGGCACCACCTGCGGTACCCCAACGCGGTGATCACCCAGGCGGTCGCGCTGCGGGCGCTCGGGGAGTACCGGCGCGCGGTCGCCGGCCGGTCGGGCGTCGCACCCGGCGTGGTGGCCCGGTGAACGCCGACGTCGTCGTGGTGGGCGCCGGGGCCGGCGGCCTGGCCGCCGCCCGCGCCCTCGGCGGGCGGGGGCTGCGGGTGCTGGTGCTCGACCGGCAATCCACCCCCACGTCGATCGCGAAGGGCGAGATCCTCCAACCCGAGACGGTACGCATCCTCGACGGCTGGGGTGTCCTCGACGCCCTGCGGGCCACCGGCGCGTGCCCGGTCGACCAGTTGGCCATCCGTGACCCGCAGGGCCGCCCGCTGCTCGCCCTCGACTACCGCGCCCTGCCGGGCAGCCACCGGCAGATCCTCTGCGCCGACTACGGCGACCTGCGCGGCGTGCTCGCCGACGGGCTGCCCGGCACCGTGACGGTCCGGTGGGGACAGCGGGTCACCGGCCCGCTGCGCGCCGCCGACGGCCGGGTGACCGGGGTCCGGGTCACCGACGGCGACGGCGAGCAGGAGATCCGGGCGGCGCTGGTGGTCGCCGCCGACGGCATGTCCTCACCGCTGCGCAAGGCGGCCGGCATCACCGTCGAGCGGCGGGAGTACCCGCACGGCCTGGTCGCCTTCGACGTGGCCGGGGTCGAGGTGGCAGACGAGGTGTCGGCCTACCGCACCGACCGGGGGCTGTGCTTGGTCTATCCGCTACCCGGCGGGCGCTGCCGGGTCTACGTCCAGGTGACCCCGGACGAGTTCCGCGGACGCAGCGCCGCCGACCTGACCGACTGGTGCGACCGGCTGCTCGCCGAGGTGCCCGCCATCCGGCCACTGGGCCCGGCGCTGCGGGCCAACCTGCACCGGCGGCAGCTGCTGGCGGTCTACCGGCTGCGGGCGGCGCGGCTGACCGTGCCGGGGCTCGCCCTCGTCGGCGAGGCCGCCCATGCGGTGCACCCGATGGCGGCGCAGGGCGTCAACAGCTCACTGGCCGACGCCGAGACCCTGGCGGCCACCCTCACCGCCGGGGGCCACCCGGACGACGCCGGGGTGGACCGGGCGCTGCGGGACTACGACGCCGCCCGCCGGCCCCGCCTCGACCACGTCGCGACGGTCAGCCACAGCGCGGCCCTCATGCTGACCAGTGTGTCCGGGCTGCCCCGGCTGCTCGGCGGGCGGATGATGCGGCGTACCGCGGCGAACCCCCGGCTGCTCGGGCTCACCGCCGGCAACCTGTCCGGCACGGCCGTCCGGCCGCTGTCCCTGGTCGACCGGATGTACCAGCTCGGGCTGCTCGTCGACCGGAAAGCCCATCGAACCGCCCCGCCGGCCCCGCAACGAAGTGAGCGACGATGACCACTGCGCCGACCCTCGGCACCCACCCGCCGGCCGACCTGTCGATGAACGAGACGCCGTACCCGCCGCTGCCGAGTGTCCGGCGACTCGTCGAACAGGGTGCGGGCGCGCTCCAGCGGTATCCGGACCGTACCTCGTCGGCGCTGGTGGCCGCGTTGGCGGGCCGGCTGGGCGTGGGGCCGGAGTCGATCGTCGTCGGCCCCGGCTCGGCCGGGCTGTGCCAGCACCTCGTGCAGGCGCTCGGGCCGCGGCCGGAGGTGGTCCGTGCGGCCCTGTCCTTCGAGGGCTATCCGCTGATCATCCGGAACGTCGGCGCCCGGGACGTGCCCGTGCCGATGGACGGCTACCGCCACGACCTGCCCGCGATGGCCGCCGCGGTGACCGGGCAGACCCGCTGCGTGCTGCTGTGCAACCCGAACAACCCGACCGGGGCGGCGCTGCGCCGCGACGAGATCGAGGAGTTCCTGGCGCGGATCCCGGCCGACGTGCCGGTGATCATCGACGAGGCGTACCGGGAGTTCGTCACCGACCCGCAGGTGCCCGACGGGATGGACCTGTTCCGCGCCCACGACAACGTCTGCGTCCTGCGGACCTTCTCCAAGGCGTACGGGCTGGCCGCGTTGCGCGTCGGCTACGCGGTGGTGCCGTCCCGGATGACGCCGGCGGTGGCGATGACGGGCGCGGTGTTCTTCCCGAACAGCCTCGCCCAGGCCGCGGCGGTGGCGAGCCTGGACGAGGCGGTCACCCCGGAGCTGACCCGGCGCTGCGCCGAGCTGGCGGCGGCGCGTGCCGGGCTGGTTGACGAGCTGCGCGGGCTCGGCCTCACCGTGGCCCCCAGTGAGGCGAACTTCGTCTGGCTGCCGCTGGGGGAGCGGTCGGCGTCGTTCGCCGAGCAGGCCCGGCAGGCCGGCATCCTGGTGATGGCCCTGCCCGGAGTGGGCGTCCGGGTCACCGTCGGCACGGACGAGGCGAACGCGCGGCTGTGCGCGTTCGTCCGGACCGCGTCGGCCGCCGGGGTCTGAGCGCGGGTCGGCGTGCGCTGAACCGTGCCGGCGACCGGTCCGGCCCGCGTCGGCCGTCGGGTGCCGCTCACCGCCCGAGGTCGGGTCGCCCGTCGTCCGGGGTGCCGGTGCCGTCCCAGCCGACCAGGCAGAGGTACCGCAGCTCCGGGTCGTAGTCGGCGGCCAGCACCGGGCCGGACAGCGGTGCGCCGACGGCGGGCCGGGGCCGCTGCGGGCCGGCGGTGAGCTGGTCGAGCAGGGTCCACCACAGGCCGGTGACCGGCTGCCCCGGTGGCGTCACGGTGACCCGCTCGGTGGGGTGCGCCGGCCAGGCCGCGGCGAGGTCGGCACCCAGCACCACCCGGGTGTCGGACCACCCGCCCGACAGGGTGGCCAGTTCCGCCCTGGCCAGGGCGGCGACGTCACCGGCCGCCACGTCCGGGTGCTGGCGGAGCACGGTCATCCGGGCGCTCCCGCCGGGTCCGGCCGGCAGGGTCGGGGTGGCGGTGTGGAGCAGGGCGACCCCCTGGTGCCGGGCCGGGCCGGGCGTCCGGGTGCGGTAGGGCAGGACCGCCTGCTCGACGGCGATCAGCAGGGCGCGACCGCCCGACGCCGCGTACGCCTGGGCGATCCGCAGCCCGCTGAAGGGCGCTGCCGAACCCTGGTCGCAGACGGCGAAAGCGAGCGGATTCCCCGGGCAGACGTGGCTCAGGTAGGTGGCGGTGGCCCGGCCGGGCAGCATGTCGTGACCGGAGAACGCCAGCACGAGCAGGTCCACCGGCTCGTCCGGGGAGACGAGCCCCCGGACCAACGCCTCGGCCATCTCCGCGTAGGACTGGCCCGGCGACCCGGACGCCGGGTCGAACAGGCCCGCCGGCAGCTCCTGGCCGTCCTGCCGGGCCAGGTCGGCCAGGTAGCGGCGGGACCGCTCCCGGTGGGCCGGGTCCGCCAGCAGCGTGGCCGGGCCGGGGAAGGCCCGCCGGGCGGCCCGGGTCAGGTGCAGGTCGGTCGGGGCTGCTGCCGGCACGGTTCTCCTCACCTCACGCCGGCCGGCGGGGTGGCCGACCGGTCTCCTGCGACATCCGGTCAGTGGGTGAAGACCATCGCGGCGAACGTCGCCCCGTCCCCGGCCCCGACGGCCGCGACCAGGTAGTGGTCCCCCGGCCGCAGCAGGCCGCGCTCGCACGCCGTCCGGTAGTTGACGAACGCGTCCGCGCAGAAGACGTGGCCGGTCTCCCGGACGTTGTCGAGCAGCACCCGGTCCCGCGGAAAGCCGAGCAGCCGGCACAGCCGTTGCCAGGTCACGACGTTGACGTTGTGCGGCAGGACGAGCCGGACGTCGTCGAGCGCCACCCCGGCCTCGGCCAGTGCCCGGCCGATCACCTCCGCCAGCGCCGGCCGGTACTCGCGTTGGAACTGCGCGCCGGACGCGCCACCGGCGACGTCGAACTCGCCCCGCTGCGCGCACGCGTAGCCGAGCAGCCGGTCCCGTGGGCCGTCGGTGCTGACCAGGCACGCGGACGCCCCCTCGCTGAAGATCGAGGTCTCCGGGATGAACTCGGCATCCCGGGTGAACGCCTTCTCCCCGGTGAGGACCAGGGCCAGCGGCCCCTCGCCCGGCCCGGGCCGGGCCGCCGGTTCGGCGGCCAGGAGCCGGCCGGCCAGCTCGATGGCGAGCAACGCGCTGGCACAGGACTGCTGGGTCAGGGTGAGGGCGACCGCGTGGCCGAGCCCCAGGGCGCGGCAGACGTCGTGCAGCGGATTGGCCGGGTACGGCACCACGACCGGGAACGCCCGCCCGTACAGCACGAACCGGACCCGGTGCTCCTGCCCGCGCAGGGCGGCGAGCCGGGTCGCCGCGCCCAGCAGCAGGTCGTGCAGGGAGAGGTCGGGATCGCGCCGCACCTGGTCCAGGCCGTGGAAGCGGCGGAACAGCCGGACCTGCATCTCGGTCAGCCCGAGCGGCCCGGCCAGGCTCTCGATCGGGACGCGGCGCTGCGGCAGGTGGACCGAGACCGCGTCGAGCGCCGTCATGCGGCCGGCGCCGGGGTGCTCCGGCGACCGGCGACCGTCCGGGGACCGGATGGCGTCGGGGCCGGTCGGTGGGTGCCCGGAGCGAGGGCCGCCCGACATCCGCCCACAGTGGAGGGTGCCGTCCGCGTCCGTCGCCCGTCGACCACCACGGGCTGAATCCCATCAGCGGCCCCCGCCGATGTCAACGCGTGCCAGAATATCGACGTGGCCCGCTTCCTCTTCGTCGTGCTGCCGGTGGTGTCCCATCTCAACGCTCCGCTCGCCATCGCCCAGGCACTCGAGGCGGCCGGGCACGAGGTGGCCTGGTGCGGGCCGCGCAGCGACCTGCGTCCGCTGATCGGCCCGGACGCGACGCTCTATCCCACCGGCAAGCGGTACTACCGGCTCGACGGCGAGTCCGGGATGGCCTCGGTGCGCAGCCTCTGGGAGGGGCACGTGCTGCCGGTCAACCGGTTCATCCGGGACGCGGCCGACCGGGCGGTCGCCGACCACCGCCCCGACGTCGTCGTCGTCGACCAGTACGCGCTGGCCGGCGCGTTGGCCGCCCACCGGCACGGGGTGCCGTGGGCCACCTTCTGCGTGGGCACCCTGGAACTCACCCCGCCGACCTGGGAGATGCCCGAGTTCACCGACTGGGTGCGGGCGCAGCTGCCCCGGGTCTGGGCGATGACCGACCTGCCGGTCGACGAGACGATCGACCTGCGGTTCTCGCCGTATCTGGTGATCGGTCTGACCAGCACGGCGCTGACCGGCGCGACGCCGCTGCCGGCGCAGTGCGTGCTGACCGGCCCGGCCCTGGGCCACCGGCCGGACGCGCCGGGCTTCGCCTGGAACGCCTGGGATCCGGCCCGCCGGCACGTGCTGGTCACCGTCGGCACCATGGCCGAGCACCTGGCCCGGGACTTCTACCAGCGGATGATGGCGGCGACGGCGCCGCTGGCCGACCGGGTGCAGGTGGTGCTCACCGCCCCGCCCGACCTGGTGCCCGACCCGCCCGCGCACGTGCTGGTCGCCCCCCGGGTGCCGGTGCTGGAGCTGATGCCCCGGCTCGACGCGCTGGTCTCCCACGGCGGGCTGGGCACCGTCAGCGAGGCGCTGGCCCACGGCGTCCCGGTGATCGTCGCGCCGATCCGGCACGACCATCCGGCGGTGGCCCGCCAGGTGGTCGAGGCGGGCGCCGGCATCGAGGTCTCCTTCGGCTCCGCCACCCCGGCGGAGCTCACCGCCGCGCTCACCGCGCTCCTCGACGAACCGGGCTACCGGGCGCAGGCCCGCCGGGTCGGCGCGTCGTTCGCCGCGGCCGGCGGTGCGGTCGCGGCGGCCCGGCACCTCGCCGCCCTGGCCGCCCGGCACATCGACCATTGTCCTACGGGTACGGCGCCACTAGCCTGACCTGACGCTCCCGCGCGGAGGTCGCCGTCCACGGCCGACACCGACGTGGCCCGGCGTCGTCGCCGTACGAGGAGGCTCGATGATCGAGGCCACCGGCCTGCGCAAGTCCTACCGGGTCGGGCGTGGCCGCAAGGCCGGCACGGTCGAGGCGGTGCGGGGAGTGGACTTCGCCGTGGGGCGCGGCGAGATCGTCGGCTTCCTCGGCCCCAACGGCGCGGGTAAGTCCACCACCCTGCGGATGCTGGCCACGTTGATCCGCCCGGACGGGGGGCGGGCGACGATCGCGGGCGTCGACCTGCTGCGGGCACCCGCGCAGGTGCGCCGGCAGATCGGCTTCGTGGCCCAGTCCAGCGGCACCTACGACGACTCGACCGCCCGCCGGGACCTGGTGCTCCAGGCCCGGCTGTACGGTCTGACGAAGGCCGAGGCGCAGCAGCGGGCCGAGGCGGCGATCGGGGCCTTCCAGCTCGACGACTTCGCCGACCGCCGGATCCGGACGTACTCCGGTGGGCAGCGCCGACGGCTCGACGTCGCGCTCGGGGTGATCCACTCGCCCCAGGTCATCTTCCTGGACGAGCCGACCGCCGGGCTGGACCCGCCCAGCCGGGTCCGGATGTGGCAGGAGGTCCGGCGGCTGCGAGCGGAGGGCATGACGGTCTTCCTCACCACGCACTACCTGGACGAGGCGGACACCCTGTGCGACCGGGTCTCCATCATCGACGGTGGGCGGATCGTCGCCGAGGGCACCCCGTCGGATCTCAAGCGGGAGATCTCCGGGGACGTGGTGGCGGTCGACCTCACCCGGGCCGACGTGGTGGACACCGACGCCGACTCCGATCTGGCGGCGGCCGGCAAGCTGCTCGGCGAGCAGCCCTACGTGCACTCGTCCGAGACCGTCGACGGCACCCTGCGGCTCTATGTGGACAGCGCGGCGACCGCCATCCCGCAGATCATGCGTACGCTGCTGGGCCGCGGGATCGAGCCGGGGGCGATCGAGGCCCGCCGGCCCAGCCTGGACGACGTCTTCCTGGCCAAGACCGGCCGGTCGCTCGAGGAGTGACCGGCCGGCACGAGAGGAGCCGCAGTGAAACTGGTCCGGGACACCTGGCTGATCTTCCAACAGGAGGTCGGTCTGATGGTGCGCAACCCGGTGATGGTGGCGTTCAGTCTGGCCCAGCCGATCACCTACCTCGTGCTGTTCGCCCCGTTCCTCAAGGTGGTGATGGTCGACCGGGGGGCCTCCACCTACGCCGACGCCTACCGGATCTACGTGCCCGGCCTGTTCGTGGCGATGGGCCTGTTCGGTGGCCTGTTCGCCGGCTACGGGCTGCTCAGCGCCCTGCGGGCGGGCATCATCGACCGGTGCCGGGTGACCCCGGTCAGCCGGACCGGCCTGCTGCTGGGCCGGGCCATGATGCACGTCTGCCTGAACGTCGTGCAGGCGGTGATCATCACGATCGTGGCGCTGCCGTTCGGGTTGCGGGTGCACCTGGGCAACCTGCTCATCTCGTACGCGCTGCTGTCGGTGATGGTGCTGTTGAGCACCTCGATCTCGTACGACATCGCCCTGCTGGTACGCAACGAGAACAGCCTCGGTGTGCTGGTCAACACGGTGGGGCAGCCGGTGTCGCTGCTCGCCGGGGTGCTCATCCCGCTCGTCCTCGCGCCACTGTGGATCCAGCGGGTCGCGTTCTGGAACCCCTTCTCCTGGGCCACCAACGGGATGCGGGCGCTGTTCAACGGTCAGCTCGCCGATCCCGTGGTCTGGCAGGGCGCGTTGATCATGATCGGGCTGGCCGCGGTCAGCCTGGTCTGGTCGTCGCACCTGTTCAACCGCGAGGTCTCCTGAGCCCGACCGGGTGGCCATGATTGATGTTGGCCATTGTCTGCCGCTGGTCGGCGCTCTAGCCTGAGCGTGTCCCAGATCGGCCGCCGCGCCGCCGGTGCGCTGCCGTGAGCGTGTCAGGTGAGGAGACAACTCGTTGGGTGCCGACAACTTCCGGGCGACGCTCGCGGCCGACATGGAGCTGGGGGCCGGCAACGTGCTGCTCCGGCTGGCCGAGCACGGTGCCGACCCGGACTCGCCGCGGATCACCTTCGACGTCGACGTGGACGGCATCCCCGCCTGGACGCCGCTCTCCCTGGCCACCCTGACCGAACGGGTCGCGGCACGGGCGGACTGGTTCCGCCGGCGCGGCATCGGCTGGCGCGACCCGGTCGCGGTCTACGTGACGTCCGCGCCCGACGTGTTCCTCAACTTCCTGGCCCTGACCTGGCTCGGCGCGATCCCGGCCCTGATGAACGGCAACATGCCGATCGAGCTGGCGGCCGAGTTCATCCGCCGGCTGCGCGGCGTCGGGGTGGTGCTCGACGCCGACCACGCCGCGCTGCGCGAGCACGACCTGGGGGCGCCGGTCCTCGGTGACGCCGCCGAGACCGGCACCGGCGACCCCGGGCAGGCCCCGCCGCACTACCGCCACCACCCCGAGGACCCGGTCGTCATCACCCACTCGTCCGGCACCACCCGGGTGCCGGCCGCGATCGTCCACTCGCACCACGGGCTGTTCGCCGCCATCCGGGCGGTCCGGCTCACCGAGTCCCGCCCCTACGGCGAGGTACGGGAGCTGTCCGTCCTGCCGGCCGCGCACACCGCCGGCATCATCACCGTCAACCAGGCGCTCTGCAACGGCTACCAGCTGCTCTACCTGTCGGCGCAGGGCGGTCCGTTCGAGCGCAGCGCCGAGACGATCCTCGACGCCATCGAGCGCTGGCGGCCGACCGGCGTCTTCGGCTTCGCGGTGACCTGGTCCGAGCTGGCCCGGCACGACCTGAGCACCCGCGACCTGAGTTCGGTGCGCAACTGGTTCAACACCGGGGACTGCGCCCACGAGTCGCACATCCGGCGGCTGGTCGCCGTCGGCAGCCACCCCGCGTACACCCGGCAGGGCATGGTCGACGTGCCCGGCTCCAAGTTCGTCGACATGCTCGGCTCGACCGAGATGGGCCACGGCGCGTTCCGGATCAGCCACCGCCTCGGCAGCGACCGCTACGACCGCTGCGTCGGCAAGCCGTACCCGTTCGCGCAGATCGCCCTGCTGGACGTCACGACCGGCGAGGAGGTCGCCGAGGGGCAGGTGGGGCACGTCGGGCTCAAGTCGCCGACGCTGGCGATCGGGTACTGGAACGACTCGGTCAACACCTTCCGCACCCGGCTCAACGGCTACTACCTGACCGGCGACCTGATGTACCGCGACCCGGACGGCAACTACCACCATGTCGACCGGGCCAGTGACGCGGTCGACCTGGGCGACGGCAACTGGCTCTACACGGCGCTGTCCGAGGAGCGCATCCTCAAGCACTGCCCGGACGTACGCGACTGCACCGTCATCGCGGTCCGGGAGGCCGACGACCGCATCGTCACCGAGGCGCTGCTGCTGCTCGCCGACGACGCCGATCCGACGGCCGACCGGTCCGACCAGGTCCGCGCCGCGCTCGGCCCGGTGGTCGGCGGGACGCTCCGGCGGGTGGTCACGGTGCCGGCCGACGGTGTGGTGATGGGTCCGACCGGCAAGGTCCGCAAGTTCCTGATGCGTCAGCGGCTGCTGGCGGACGCGGGCGCACCCGCCACCCCCTGACCCCCTCCACCCCCAGCGCCGGCGGTGATCTCCTTGCGGTGGGTCCGGCCGCTATGCCCGTGTGGCATAAGGCTGTCTACGACAACCACTTCCCGGCCCGCCAGGGAAGGTCTCGTGCGAGTTGCCCCGCTCCACCATCGGGCGGCCAGGTGTCGAGGTCTCCGGCCCTACCGGCGGGTGGGCCGACGGCATCGGCGCACCCCGCCCGGATCTGTTCGGGCGGGGTACGCCGATGCCGGCCCGGGCGGGTCAGCCCAGTCGGGACTCGATCGCCTCGATGATGCGGGGGCGGAGTTCGGCGGCCCGGACCACCGCGTCGACCGACCCGACCTCGACCGCGCGCTGGATGTTGTGCACCCGGTCGAACTCGGCCGCGACCTCGCCGAGCTTCTCCGCGCGGACCGCCGCACGGATCTCGTCGAGTTCCGCGGTCAGCGCGGCCCGCTCGGTGCCGGTGGCGGCTGCCACGCGGCCCTCCAGCTCACGGACCCGCAGGTCGGCAGCGGTACGGGCGTTGACGTCACCGGAGAACACCACCGCCGCGGCCGGAGCGCCGCCGAGCACCGAGGCGAACGAGCCCTCCAGCGCCAGCACGGTCATGTTCGGGTTCAACGCCTTGGAGAAGACCACGAACGCCCCGCCGTGGTACCGGGAGATCACGCAGAACACGATGGGTCCACGGAAGTTGACGATCGCCCGGCCGATCTCGGCCCCGTACTCCAGTTGCAGCTTGCGCATCGACTCGGGTGAGCCGTCGAAGCCCGACAGGTTGGCCAGCACCACCAGCGGCCGGTTGCCGCTGGCCGCGTTGATCGCCCGCGCGGCCTTCTTGGACGAGCGGGGGAACAGGGTGCCCGCGGTGTAGGTGTCCGGGCCGTCGGTGGGCGGGAAGCCCCGCCGGGGCACCGACCGCGACTCGATGCCGAGCAGGCAGACCGGGATGCCGCCGAGGTGGACGTCCTGCACCACCGCGGTCTCCGCGTCGGCCATGCCCGCCCAGCGCTCCAGCACCGGGTGGTCCTGGTCGGCCAGGGCCCGCATCACCGTGCGGATGTCGAACGGCTTCTTGCGGTCCGGGTTCGCCGTCGCGGAGAAGATCTCCCCCACCGTGGTGAAGTCACTGCCGGCCACGGTGTGCGGGAAGACGGTGACGTCCCGGTCCACCGGGTCGATGGTGGTCGCCCGGCGCGGCGCGTCCTCGCCGGGAGCGACGTACGTGTGGTCGTAGTACGCCATCAGCACGTCCCGCGCCGCCGTCAGGTTGGGCGCCCAGTACTGCGCCTGCCCGTTCGGACCCATCACCCGGTCGTAGCCGCCGATGCCGAAGTTGTCCTCGGCGGACACCCCACCGGAGAAGTCGAGGGACTGCTTGCCGGTGAGCACCATCGCGGCCTCCGGCGTCATCACCAGGATGCCCCGGGTGTGCATGAGCATCGTCGCCTCGGCGTTCCAGTACGGCTGGGCGCCCACGTTGATCCCCGCGACGACGATGTTGATCTCGCCGCCGTCCTGGGTGAACTCGACGATCCGCTTGAGCGCCGCCGCCACCCAGTCCATGTTCTCGGTGCCGGAGGTCATCGAGATCCGCGCGCCGGCCGACAGGGCGTACCACTCCAGCGGCACCCGCAGCCGTTCGGCCAGGTCCAGCGCGGCGATCACCCGCCGGCACTCGCCCTCGGAGAGCGCGCCGAGCGACTTGGTCGGGTCGCCGAGCAGCACCACCCGGGTCACCCCCTGCGGGTGCCTCGGCGTCGGCGTGGTGACCACACCCGCGACGATCGCCGCCGTGTTGCGGCCCCGGGGCCGGTCCACCGGCACCAGCGCGTGGTCGTCGTCGAGGTCGTGCTCGACGAACCTGCCGAGCAGCCCGGTCAGCTCGTACGGGTACACCGTGTTGCGGCTGCTGGCCCGCAGCACCTTGAGCCGGTAGTCGTCGAGCGGCTCGACCGGGTCGGCCGGCGGCTCGCCCATGGTCAGCTCGGCTCCGCCGGTGGCGTCGAAGGAGATCCGAACCGAGATCTTGGCCAGCTCGCCGGTGCGGCGGTCGCGCTGCCGCGCGATGAAGAGGATCTCCTCAAGCCCGGCGCCCACCGTGGTCGGCCGGACCCGCTCGGCGATCATCTCCATCTCCTCGCGGGTCAGGTCGCTCGGCGGCCAGACGTAGATGACGATCCGGTTGGTGTTGAAGCGGGTCTTCGACGGGCGGCGGGTCTGCGCCCGGCGGATCGAGTCCAGGCAGGTGGCGACGATGTCCTCGGCCGTCGGCAGGGCCACCAGCCGGCCGTCCTGCTCGCGCAGCGGGGTCAGGTCCCGCACCTGGGCGAACGCGACGAGCCGCTCGTCCGACGGGTTCTCCCGCGCCACGGCCTGGAAGAGGTAGACCTCCTCGTCCGACGACGGCAGCCGGGTCAGGTCGAACTTGCGCAGCCGCTCCAGCTGCATCCGCTGGGCGATGTACGGGTGCAGGCCCCGGATCAGCCGCTCCTCGCTCATCCCGGTGCTCGACGGGCGGAACGTGAAGTGGTGGTGCATCACCGCGCCGCCCCGCCCGGCCACCGTGGTGGTGAGCCGGCGGACCTGGGACGGCAGCGGGTGCGCGTTGACGACCTCCAGCAGCGCGGCGGCCATCGCGTCGAAGTCCTCCGGCTGGTTCTCCCAGCCGAGGTAGATGTCGGCGTCGACGGCGGAGCCGTCCCCGGCCAGCTCACCGAGCCCGCGCAGCGCGTCGCCGAGGGCGTCGAAGCGTACCGCTGCGGAGACCAGGCTGGAGTCGGCCCGCTCGGCGACCACGAACGTGCAGTCGGCGACCCGACGGGTGCGTACGTCGGTCAGGCCCTTGTTGCCGTAGTACCGCCGGGTCAGCACCTCCAGCATCACCGCGTTGTCGAGGTGGTGCCGGACGAGCCGCTGGCCGAGCACCCGGACCAGGGGCTCGGTGCTGCGGACCATCTCCGCCACCCGCTCGGCGCGGTCCGCCGAATCCGGGTGCGCGTCCAGGTGGCGCAGGTGCCGGCGGACCGAGGCGTACAGCCGGGCCCGGTTGCGCAGTAGCAGCGGCTGGGCGAACCAGGCGAACACCACCCCGCGTGCCAGGTCGGCGACGACCGGGAAGCGGACCTGCGTCGCCGCCACCAGCCGCTCCAGCGCGAGGCCGGCGGGCTCGCGCAGCACCGCGTCCGGCGGCGGTTCGCGCAGCCAGGAGCGCAGCAACGTCGCGACGACAGTGGCGTCGGCGGCGGCCCGCTGCTGGGCCAGGAAGATCCGGAACACGGCGGCCTCCAGGGCCGGGGTGCGCTCCAGGTCGGTGACACCGTAGTGGCCGAGCGCCTTGGCCAGCTTGGCCTGGAAGGGTGCCGGCAGCCCGGCCCGCTCGACGTCGAGGCTCTGCAGGTAGGTGTGGAAGTACTCGCGGGCGCTCGGGACGTGGCTGTCGCCGCTGCCGTCCTCACCGGTCAGCCGGTTGCGGCTCAGCTCGGCGAGGTCGGCGAAGACGTCGACGAGGTCGATCTCCTCGGCCAGCGGGCGGTGGCCGTCCTCGATGGCGGCCCGCCGCGCGGCGAGATACTCGTCGAGCACCCGGCCGTCGTCGTGCGGGTCCATGTCGAAGCCCAGCAGCAGGCCGCGCAGGTCCTCCTGGCCGCGTCGGGACCGCTCGACCGCCGGGGCCAGGTCGGGCGCGACCGGTAGGTCCAGCTCGACCGGTGGGGCGGTGGGGGCGTCGGTCGGCTCGTCGGTGTCGTCGGCCAGCGGCTCCAGCCGCAGCAGCGCCGCGCCGGCCTCCACCTGGCTGCCGACGGAGACGCCGCACTCCTTGAGCCGGGCGCGGAACGGTGCCCGCAGCACCGTCTCCATCTTCATCGCCTCCAGCACCAGCACCGGTGCGCCCGCCTCGACCTCGCCGCCCACCTCCACCGGCGTCGCGACGACCAGCGCGGGCATCGGCGAGCGGATCACGCCGCCCTCGTCCCGGCCGACCCGGTGGGTCACCCCGTCCACCTCGACCAGGTGGATCGCCCCGTGCGTGCCGGTGAGCAGCCGGTACCGGGCGCCGTTGACGGCGATCTGCCCGGTGTGCCGGTCGAACCGGTCCAGCTCGACGTCGGCGGTCCGCACGTCGCCGCCGGCCTCGATGCCGACCCGGAACCGGTGCGCGCCGATCCGGGCCACCCGCATCCGGTAGCCCACGCCGCGCAGTTTGAGGTCCAACGGGCGGCCGCTGGCGTGCTGCACCTGCGGGCGTCCACCGAACGCCGTGGACAGCAGCCGCTGCTGCTCGGCGCGCTCCTGCTCCTCGTACGCCTCGATCGCGGCGGCGGCGAGCGCGACGGCGGAGTGCCGGTGCGACACGAGCCGGCCCTCGCCGCGGACCCGGTCGATCCAGCCGGTGTCGGCGCTGGCGTCGATCACCTCGGGCTGGTCGAGCAGGTCGAGCACGAAGCTCTTGTTGGTCGCGCCGCCCTCGATGATCACCGTGGTGTCGGCCATCGCCCGGCGCAGTCGGCCGAGCGCCTCGTCCCGGTCCCGCCCGTACGCGATGATCTTCGCGATCATCGAGTCGAAGTCGGCCGGGATGGTGTCGCCCTCGCTGACCCCGGTGTCCACCCGGATGCCGGGGCCGGCGGGCAGGTCCAGCCGGGCGATCCGGCCCGGGGCGGGGGCGAAGTCGCGGTCCGGGTCCTCGGCGTTGAGCCGGGCCTCGATGGCGTGCCCGCGCTCCACCGGCGGCACCCCGTCGAGCCGGCCGCCCGCCGCGACGTGCAGCTGCGCCTTGACCAGGTCGAACCCGGTGGTCAGCTCGGTGATCGGGTGCTCCACCTGGAGCCGGGTGTTGACCTCCAGGAAGGCGAACAGCCGGTCGCCCGGGTGGTAGAGGAACTCGACGGTGGCGGCACCCCGGTAGCCGACCGCGACGGCCAGCCGCTCGGCCGAGGACTTGAGCTCGGCCGTCTGCTCCGGGCCGAGCACCGGTGAGGCGGACTCCTCGATGACCTTCTGGTTGCGCCGCTGCACCGAGCAGTCCCGGACGCCGAGCGCCCAGGCGGTGCCCTGGCCGTCCGCGATCACCTGCACCTCGACGTGCCGGGCGCCGGTGACCAGGCGCTCCAGGAACACGATCCCGCTACCGAAGGCGCGGGCCGCCTCCTGGCTGGTGCGCTGGTAGGCGTCGGCCAGCTCGGCGTCGCTGGTGACCACGCGGATGCCCCGCCCGCCACCGCCGGCGGTCGCCTTGAGCATCAGCGGGTAGCCGATCTCGGCGGCGGCGGCGATCGCCGCCTCCAGGGTCTCCACCGCGCCCCGGCTCCACGGCGCGACCGGCACGCCGACCTCCTCGGCGATCAGCTTCGCGCCGATCTTGTCGCCGAGCTTGCGCATCGCGTCCGGGCTCGGCCCGACGAAGGTGATGCCGATCTTCTCGCACAGCTCCGCGAAGGCCGGGTCCTCGGCGACGAAGCCCCAGCCGACCCAGGCGGCGTCGGCCCCGGTCTCGACCAGGGCGTGCTCCAGCCGCTTCAGGTCGAGGTACGGCCGGGCGGACGCGGGACCGAGATCGTAGGCGATGTCGGCCTCGCGGACGAAGGTCGCGGCGCGATCGACGTCGGTATAGAGGGCCACGGTCTCGATCCGGGTGTCGGTCTGCGCGGCCAACTCTCGGACCGCGTGAATGAGGCGCATCGCGGCCTCACCCCGGTTGACGATGGCGACACGGCTGAACACCCGATCGACTCCTCCGGTAGATCCACGAGTACGCGCCGCAAGGCATCGACCCCTGACAGCGATCACCCTTCCGGGTGCCGGCCGGTAGCGCCATGTCGTAATCACCGAACCCTGAGCGGTGACCGTTGTAGGAAACCCACAAAAGTTTTTGGTCTTCCCCGCCCGGTCCGCCGGGCTCCACGCCGTCCGGGCAGCTCGCGGGGCTGGGCGGCGGTGGGGCGGTGGGACGGGGGTCAGTGGCCCCCGGCGGCGGGTCCGTCGGGCGTCGACGCCGCCGCGACCTCCCGACGGCGGGCCACCGCGATCAGCGTCGTGCCGAGGGCCAGCAGCGCCCCGGCCACGACCAGGGCCACCGCCCCGTTGACCCGCAGGGTCAGCACCGCGGCGACGAAGGCGCCCAGCCCCATCGCGGTGATCGCCCCGAACCGGCGCAGCCACGCCGTGCCGGGACCGCCGGCCGCCCGGCTGTCGGCGGAGAGGTTCACCATGGTCATGGTCACCACGACGGTGGAGAGGTCCCGGATGCCGATGTGCTTGACCGCCGCGGCCTGCGCGCCGAGCACCAGGGCGAGCAGGGCGGTGACGACCAGCATCGTGCCGTGCGCCGGCGGGCCGGTGGCGAGCCAGATGCCGGCCAGGACGAGCGACAGCACACTGCCGCCGACCAGGATGGCCAGGCCGGCGGCGGGCAGCTTCGCCGGCCCCGATGCACCCCGGGTCAACCGGGCAGCGAGCACCGCGCCGAGCATGAACGCCAGCAGCGCCAGCAGGTTGTTGAGCACCGGCAGCCCGGACACCCCGGCCAGCCCGAAGCCGATGAAGAGCACGTTGCCGGTCATGTTGCCGGTGAAGACCCGGTCCAGGGCGAGGTAGCTGACGCCGTCGACCGCCCCGGTCGCCGCGGTCAGCACCAGCAGCGGCAGCTCGTACCTCTTCGTCATGGCCCTTCCGATGATCGTTTCCGGCCGGGATTCTACCCATGAGCTGCGACAACGCGTCAGGAGGCCGGACCGTGGCCGCCCACCGGGCCGGCCGGCGCCCCCGGCGGAAGGCCCGCCCACCGGGTGCCGCCGGACGGTTCGACGTGGCGGGGTGGTGCCGGGCGGGTGCGGGCGTACGGTGGGCGGGTGGATCAAGAGGATCGGATCGCGCTCTTTCTCGACTACGAGAACCTGGCGCTGGGAGCGCGGGACCACCATGGCGGGCGGGCGTTCGACTTCCGGCCGATCGCCGACGCGTTGGCCGAGCGGGGGCGGGTGGTGGTACGCCGGGCGTACGCCGACTGGTCGTACTTCGACGAGGACCGCCGGATGCTCACCCGCTCGCACGTCGAGCTGATCGAGATCCCGCAGCGGATGGGGGCGTCCCGCAAGAACGCCGCCGACATCAAGATGGCGGTCGACGCGGTGGAGCTGGCCTTCGAGCGCGGCTACATCTCCACCTTCGTCATCTGCACCGGGGACAGCGACTTCACCCCGCTGGTGCACAAGCTCCGCGAACTCAACAAGCGGGTGATCGGGGTCGGGGTGGAGAAGTCCACCTCGGCGCTGCTGCCGCCCGCCTGCGACGAGTTCCTCTACTACGACCGGCTGGAGGGCGTCGACGTCCTGCCGGTCCGGGGCCGTCGTGGTCGGCCGGCCGCCCGGCCGACGGAGCCGCCGCAGCCGGGCCAGGTGGACCGGGAGGCGGTCGAGCCGGAGCGTCCGCCGGCCGCCGAGGAGCCGGCCCGCGACGCGGACGCGCTCGCGGTGCTGGTCGCCCAGACCGTCGCCGGGCTCCAGGGCAGCTCCGACGGCGAGGTGACCGCCTCCCGGCTGAAGCGCACCCTGCTGCGCAAGGATCCCACCTTCAGCGAATCCGACTACGGGTTCCGTACCTTCGGCGAGCTGCTGCGCCACCTCGCCGGGCACAACGTCGTCGAGCTGGCGGAGGGGCCGGCCAAGGGCGACCCGGAGGTGTCCCTGCCGGAGCACGGCGACCAGGAGGTGGCCTTCGCGTTGTTGCGGACCGTGGTGGCGGAGCTGGCCGCGTCCGGGGGGCCGGTGGCGCTCTCCGGGCTCAAGAACCAGCTCCGCCGGGCCCGCCCGGAGTTCAGCGAGAAGAAGCTCGGCTACCGCAGTTTCCTCCAGTTCGGCAAGGCCGCCGCGACCGCCGGCGAGGTCACCCTGGCGTGGAGCGCGGAGGCCGACGACTACCTGCTCACCCCCCGACAGGGGTGACCGGGGGAGGCCGTCGGCGGGCCTCGACGAATTCGTGACTCACGTTCCGACGCCGATTTGCTATACGGTCGGTAAATGATGGTCGAGGAGCACTGGTGGAACGGTGACCCGAGCCCGCGCGGGCGGCGGGACGTGTACATCCGTACCGACGGGGAGGCCTGGGAGGTCCAGGCGCAGATCGGCGGGGCGTCGGGTCGCTCCCGCGTGCAGCAGTGCCCGAGTCGGGCGGCGGCACTCATCCTGGCCGACGCCTGGCGCGGCAGCAATCCCTCCTGGCGCGGTCTGCACCGCTGACCAGCGGGCCGGCGGGCGGTCCGCACCGCGTCCCGCCCGCATCCGGCCCCGGTCGACCGGTAACTCCCGGGCTGAGTGCCCCCTTCGGGGAGGCCCGCCCCCTGCGACGTCGCGCGCCACACCCCACGATTACCGAGAGTGATTTTCTGGTCACCATCTCCGTTCAGGTGGTCGGAGCGGTCGGATTAACTGTCAACTTTCTTGACAGAAGTGCGGGAAATCGACATCCTTCGTGGAGAGCGCTCTCCCCGGCAGATTCCCCCGCACCCGATGTCGCCCCGAAGGAGCCTCACGTGCCCGGAACCCGACCCGTCCCCCGGTCCCGACCCCTCGCCCGCGCGGCCGTCGCCCTCGTCACCCTCGCCGCCGCCCTGGTCCTGCCCGCCCAGGCCGAGCCGGCCTCCGCCGCCATCGGCGGCATCACCTGGCAGGACGAGTTCAACGCCGGCGCCGGCACCCCCGTCGACCAGAACCGCTGGCGCTTCGACATCGGCGGTGGCGGTTGGGGCAACAACGAGCGGCAGTACTACACCAACAGCACCAGCAACGCCGTCCACGACGGACAGGGCAACCTGGTCATCACCGCCCGCCGGGAGAACCCGGCCAACTACCAGTGCCACTACGGCCGGTGCGAGTACACCTCGGCCCGGCTGCTCACCGCCGCCACCTTCACCCAGGCGTACGGGCGGTTCGAGGCCCGCATCAAGATCCCGCGCGGTCAGGGCATCTGGCCGGCGTTCTGGATGCTCGGCAACGACATGGGCGGCGCCGGCTGGCCCAACGCCGGCGAGATCGACGTCATGGAGAACATCGGCCGGGAACCGAACACGGTCTACGGCACCGTGCACGGCCCCGGCTACTCCGGCGGCGGCGGCATCACCGGCAGCCGCACCATCGGCCAGCCGCTCGCCGACACCTTCCACACCTACCGGGTGGACTGGGAGCCGAACCTGATCGTCTGGTACCTCGACGGTGTCGAGTACCACCGGGTCGACCCGTCCCGGCTCGGCGGCAACCGCTGGGTCTTCGACCACCCGTTCTTCATGATCCTCAACGTCGCGGTGGGCGGCAACTGGCCCGGCTACCCCGACGGCTCCACCCAGTTCCCCCAGCAGATGCTCGTCGACTACGTCCGGGTCTCCAGCTACGTGCCGGGCGGGGGCAACCCGCCGTCGGGCACCACCCGGATCCGGGGCGCGCAGAGCGGCCGGTGCATCGACATCCCGAGCGCCGACCCGGTCGACGGGGCCAAGCTCCAGATCTGGGACTGCAACACCACCGCCGCCCAGGCCTGGACCTTCGCGAGCGACGGCACCGTGCGCGCGATGGGCAAGTGCATGGACCCGGCCTGGGCCGGCACCGCCAACGGCACCGAGGTCAACCTGGTCACCTGTAACGGCAACCCGGCCCAGCGGTTCACCCTGAACGGCGCGGGCGACCTGGTCAACCTCAGCGCCAACCGGTGCGTCGACGTGCGGGACCAGAACCCCAACAACGGCGGCAAGCTGCACCTGTGGGACTGCCTCGGGGTGAGCAGCCAGAAGTGGTCCCGGGCCTGACCGGCCCGAGCGCCGTCGGGCCGGCCGCCACGGCCGGCCCGACGGTCGTGGACCGGGCGTCCCGGCGCACCGGGGAGCCCGGCCCCGCCGCGCCGGTCCGCGGCCGGAGCCCCGGGGGCACCCGCGACCTCCGCGCGTACCCCCGGGGTGGTGGTCAGGCCGGGCGGACCGCGACGATCGCGTACGGCGTGGTCGGCGTCGGCGTCGTGGTGAACCGGGCGTTCGGCAGGTAGAGCCGGCCGAGCGCCTTGGCGACAGTGGTCGGCACGTCGAAGTCCGGGTCGGTGAGCGTCCCGGTGACCGTGCCCGAGGTGCCCGCCCGGTCCAGCGCGACCACGGTGATCTGCTGCAACCGGTTCTGCACCACGTAGAGGGTGTCGCCGTCGCGCAGCAGGCCGTCACCGGCGACGAACGAGTGCCCGGGCACGTCCACCACGGTGGTCGCCCCGGTGCCCGGGTCCACCCGGAACAGGTTCCCGGTGTTGGACTGCACCACGATCAACGCCCGGCCGTCCGGGGTGTCCACGATGCCGTTGAGGTTGATCGTGTCCGGGACCTGCTGGTACGCCCCGGTCAACGGCACCGTCGTGACGGCGTCGGCCGCCGGCAGCGCCCCGTGCCGGCCGAACGGCACCCGGTAGAGCACCGGCCGGTACGAGTCGGTGAACCAGGCGGCGTCGCGGGTGAGCACGACGTCGTTGACGAAGCTGGGCGCACCGGCGAACGTATAGGTCGCCAGGACCTGCCCCGTCCGGGTGTCGACCACCCGGGCGTCCCCGGTGGTGCCACCGGCGACGAAGAGCCGGCCCTGCTGGTCGATCTTGAGGCCGAGCGACGGAGTGCCGGTCGGCGGGCTGAGCTGACTGCCGCGCCCGGTCACCAGGTCGACCCGCTGGATCGCGCCGGTGGCGCGGGAGCCGAGGAAGGCGTACCGGCCGGCGGTGGCGATGCCCTCGGGCTGGAAGCCGTCGGGCAGGGCGATGACGTCGGGGAGGCGCTGCGCCGGGTGGGCCTGCGCCGGCGTCACCGCGACCGTGGTCAGCAGCGTGCCGGTCAGGGTGAGGGCGAGGGCGGTCCGGAGGCGTCTGTTCACTGTGCTCCTTCGGGGCCGACAGCCCGGTGCCGGTGGTGGATCCGTGTGGTGCCGGGCTGCCGAGGATCGTGGGGCCAGGACTCTCCCGACTTTACGTCCGTCGCCGGTCCGGTGCCCGACGGGCAACCCCAGCCGGCGGTCGCGGCGGGCCGACCGGGTGCCGGACAGTCGAGGTTGGACCCCCGACGCCTAGGGGGCGCTCTGGGGGCGGTAGGGGGTCTAGGGTGCGGCGGGCCGCCGTAGGGTCATCGCGGACAACCAAGAATGCCTGTAGAAGCTCTCTGTTTCGACAATTTCCGCCGCGCTGACCCGTGAGTCGATATTGGCCCGGGTCTGCCCGGCTGGGTCTAGTGGCGGGAGACGTAGATGGAGAACGAGGAGAAGCTTCTCGGGTACCTGAAGCGGGCCACCACCGATTTGCGTGAGGCCCGCCGGCAGCTGCGTCAGGCCGAGCGCCGGGAATACGACCCGATCGCGATCGTGGGCATGAGCTGCCGGTTCCCGGGTGGTGTGGACAGCCCGGCCGCCCTGTGGCAACTGCTGGTCGACGGGGCGGACGCGGTGTCCGACTTCCCCGACGACCGGGGCTGGAATGTCGACGACATTTACGACCCCGACGATTCAAAGGCCGGCAAGACGTACGCGAGGACGGGTGGTTTCCTCTCCGACGCCGCGCTTTTCGACGCCGAGTTCTTCAGTATCTCCCCGCGTGAGGCGCTCGCCATGGACCCGCAGCAACGACTGTTGCTGGAAGCGTCCTGGGAGGCTTTTGAATCGGCCGGCATCGACCCGGTTTCGGTGCGGGGCAGTCGTACCGGCGTGTTCGCCGGCCTGATGTACCACGACTATTCGAGCCGGCTGCCGACGGTGCCCGCCGAGCTGGAGGGCTTCATCGGCACCGGCAACACCGGCAGCATCGTCTCCGGCCGGGTCGCCTACGTGCTCGGCCTCGAAGGCCCGGCGATCACCGTGGACACCGCCTGCTCGTCGTCGCTGGTCGCCCTGCACCTGGCGATCCAGGCGCTGCGCCGCGAGGAGTGCACCCTGGCGCTGGCCGGTGGGGTGACCGTGATGGCCACCCCGGAGACGTTCGTCGACTTCAGCCGGCAGCGGGGCCTGGCCGCCGACGGCCGGTGCAAGCCGTTCGCCGCCGCCGCCGACGGCACCGGCTGGGCCGAGGGCGTCGGGGTGCTGCTGGTCGAGCGGCTCAGTGACGCCCAGCGCCACGGGCACCGGGTGCTGGCCGTGGTCCGGGGCACCGCGGTCAACCAGGACGGGGCCAGCAGCGGCCTCACCGCCCCCAACGGCCCGTCGCAACGCCGGGTCATCGCCGACGCCCTGGCCAACGCCCGGCTCACCGCCGACCAGGTGGACGCCGTCGAGGCGCACGGCACCGGCACCCGTCTCGGTGACCCGATCGAGGCCCAGGCGATCCTCGCCACCTACGGCCGGGACCGCGAGCAGCCGCTCTGGCTGGGCTCGGTGAAGTCCAACCTGGGCCACACCCAGGCCGCCGCCGGGATCGCCGGGGTGATCAAGATGGTGCTGGCGATGCGGTACGGCGTCCTGCCCCGCACCCTGCACGTCGACCGGCCCACCCCGCACGTCGACTGGACGGCCGGGGACGTCCGGCTGCTGACCGAGCCGGTGGACTGGCCGACGACCGGGCGACCCCGCCGGGCTGCCGTGTCGTCGTTCGGGCTCAGCGGCACCAACGCCCACGTGGTGCTGGAGCAGGCACCCCCGGTCGAGGACGCCGGGCCGGCCGAGGTCGCCGAGCCGCCGGTGGTGCTCTGGCCGCTGTCCGCCCGGTCCACGGCGGCGCTGGCCGGGCAGGCCGAACGGCTGGGTGCCCGGCCGAGCGACGCGCGTCCGGTGGAGGTGGGGTTCTCGTTGGGTGCGGGTCGGGCCGGACTGGAGTTCCGGGGGGTGGCGGTCGGTCGGGACGCGGTGGGGCTGTCGGCGGGTCTGGAGTCGCTGGCTGCCGGTGGTGGCCTGTCGGGTCGGGTCGTCGCCGGTCGGACGGCGGTGTTGTTCACCGGTCAGGGTGCGCAGCGGGTGGGGATGGGTCGTGAGCTGGCGGCGGCGTTCCCGGTGTTCGCGGCGGCGTTGGACGAGGTGTGTGCGGCGTTCGGGCCGTTGCTCGGCGGTGATCTGCGGGAGGTGATGTTCACCGATCCGGATGGTGTCCTCGACGAGACGGGGTGGACGCAGCCGGCGTTGTTCGCGGTCGAGGTGGCGTTGTTCCGGCTCGCGGAGTCGTGGGGGTTGAAGCCGGATTTCGTGGCGGGTCATTCGATCGGTGAGCTGGCTGCCGCGCATGTGGCCGGGGTGTGGTCGCTGGCGGACGCGTGTCGGGTCGTGGCGGCCCGGGGCGGCCTGATGCAGGCCCTTCCGGCGGGTGGGGCGATGTTGGCGATTGCCGCGCCGCTGGCGGAGCTGGATCTGGGTGACGTCGACGTGGCGGCGGTGAACGGTCCCCGCGCGGTCGTGGTGTCGGGGACGCAGGAGCGGGTCGCGGCGTTGGAGGCGTCGCTGGAGGTGAAGACGCGGCGGTTGCGGGTGTCGCATGCGTTCCACTCGCACCTGATGGATCCGATGCTGGCTGACTACGGGCGGGTTCTGGCGGGTGTCACCGCGAGCCCGGCGCAGATTCCCCTGGTGTCGACGGTGACCGGTGACCTGGCTGGTGACGATGAGTTGGGTTCGGTCGGGTACTGGCAGGGTCAGGTGCGGGGGACGGTGCGGTTCGCCGATGCGGTGGCTGCTCTGGCGGCGCGGGGTGTGACGCGGTTCGTGGAGATCGGTCCGGACAGCGTGCTGACCGCGATGGTGGCGGACTGTGTGGACGACGCGGTGGCGGTTCCGTTGCAGCGTCGGGTGCGGTCCGGGACCGCCGGCCCGGTGCAGCGCGACGCGGAGGACCAGGTGGTGGCGTACGCCACCGGCATGGCGCAGGCGTGGGTCAGCGGCGTCGACCTGAACTGGTCGGCGGTCAACCCGGGTGGTCGGCAGGTCGACCTGCCCACCTACGCCTTCCAGCACCAGCGCTACTGGCTCGACGTGCCCCCGGGTGCCGGTGACACCACCGGGCTCGGCCAGCTGGCCGCCGACCACCCGATGCTCGGTGCCGTCGTCGACCTGCCCGGCACCGGCGGCGTGGTGCTCACCGGCCGGCTCTCCCGTACCGCCCAGCCGTGGCTCGCCGACCATGCGGTCTTCGACACCGTGCTTGTCCCCGGCACCGGGCTGGTCGAACTCGCTCTGCGCGCCGGTGACCAGGTCGGCTGCCCGGTGATCGACGAGTTGACCATCAACGCGCCACTGGTGCTGCCCGCCGACGGGGACCTCGCCCTGCGGGTCACGGTCGACGCCGCCGACGACAGCGGCGCGCGTACCCTCGGCATCTGGACCCGGCCCGGCGACGCGGCCGACGACACCGACTGGACCCGGCACGCCGAAGGGGTCCTGGTCCGGCAGGCCGGGGCCGACCCGGCGGCGGCCGACCTGTCCGCCTGGCCCCCCGCCGGGGCCGAACCCGTCGACCTCGACGGTCTCTACCAGCGACTGCGCGACCACGGCTACGGCTACGGGCCGGCGTTCCAGGGGCTGCGCGCGGTGTGGCGGCGGGGCGACGGCGACGCCGCCGAGATCTGGGCCGAGGCGGCGCTGCCCGAGGCGGCGGCCGCCGACGCCCCCCGGTTCCTGCTGCATCCGGCGCTGCTCGACGCGGCACTGCACGCCAACCTGGTCGACGAGGGCGCGGGGGACACCCCGCTGCCGTTCTCCTGGCGCGGCGTCACCCTGCACGCCGCGCACGCCGCCGCCCTGCGGCTGCGGATCTCCCCGGCCGCCGCCGACAAGCTGGCCGTCACCGTCGCCGACGGGCACGGCAACCCGGTCGCCACCATCGAGCAGCTGGTGGTCCGGCCGGTCGCCGCCGACGCCCTCGGCGTCGCCGCCCGCAACCGGCACCGCCACCTGTACGAGGTGGACTGGCAGCCCGTCCCCACCCCCGGCGTCGCCGCCGCCGACTGGACCCTGGTCGACGTCGACGCGGACCTGCCCGAGCCCGGGGCCGGCACCGTCGTGGTCGCCCTCGACCCGCCCGGCACGGCACCGGAGGCCGTGCACCGGGACACCGAACGCCTGCTGGGGCTGCTGCGCCGCTGGCTCACCCACCCGGGGTACGCGCACAGCACGCTCGTGCTGCACACCCGTGGCGCGGTGGCGGCCGGTGACACCCGGGTCGACCCCGCCTCGGCGGCCCGGTGGGGGCTGGTCCGCGCCGCCGAGGCCGAACACCCCGGCCGGTTCGTACTGGTCGACACCGACGGCACCGGCGAGGTCGACGCCGGACACCTCGCGGCGGCGCTGGCCACCGGCGAACCCGAGGTGGCCGTCCGGGACGGTCGGCTGCTGGTGCCCCGGCTCACCCGGCTGCCCGTCGACACCGCCGCCGGCCCGTGGCCCGCCGACGGCACCGTCCTGATCACTGGTGGCCTCGGCGGGCTGGGCAGCCTCGTCGCCCGGCACCTGGTCACCCGGCACGGCGTACGCCGGCTGCTGTTGACCGGGCGCAGCGGTGCGGGCACGCCCGGCGCGACGGAACTGGTCGCGGATCTCACCGCCGCCGGTGTCGACGTGACGGTCGCCGCCTGCGACGTCGCCGACCGGGACGCGGTCGCCGCGCTGCTCGCCGACCACCCGGTCGCCGCCGTGGTGCACGCCGCCGGCACCGCCGAGAACGCGCTGGTCGACGCCCTCACCCCCGCCCAGCTGCACCGGGTGCTGCGGCCCAAGGTGGACGCCGCCTGGCACCTGCACGACCTCACCCGGGACCGCGACCTGACCGCCTTCGTGCTGTTCTCCTCGTCGGCCGCCTGGGTGGCGGGTGCCGGCCAGGCCAACTACGCCGCCGCGAACCTGTTCCTCGACGCGCTCGCCCAACGCCGCCGGGCCGACGGCCTGCCGGCCACCTCGCTGGCCTTCGGCCTGTGGGACACCGGTACCGGGATGGGCGGCCACCTCGACGACGCCGACCTGCACCGGATGCGCAGGCTGGGGATGCCCGCGATGACCGTCGACGAGGGGCTGGAACTCTTCGACGCGGCCGTCGCCTCCGACCGGGCCAGCGTCGTACCGGTGCGGGTCGACCTGGACGCGCTGCGGCGGCGCACCGACGCGCTGCCCGCCGTGCTGCGCGGTCTGGTCCGCACCCAGGCCCGACCCACCGCCACCGCCACCGGCGGCGCGGCGGCCGGCGGCCCGACGCTGGCCGAGCGGCTCGCCGGACTCTCCGACGTGGACCGGGACACCCTGCTGCTCGACCTGGTGCGTACGCACACCGCCGCGGTGCTGGGCTTCCCCGGCCCGTCCTCGGTGGAACCCGGCCGGGCGTTCAAGGACCTCGGTTTCGACTCCCTCGCCGCCGTCGAGTTCCGCAACGTGCTCAGCACCGTCACCGGGCTGCGGCTACCCGCCACCCTCGTCTTCGACCACCCCGAACCCGTCGCCCTGGCCCGCGCGCTGAAGGCCGAACTGGTGGTGCCCGACGCCGACCCGGCCGCCGCGGTGCTCGCCGACCTCGACCGGTTGGAGAAGGCCCTGACCGGGGTGCCCGACGACGAGCACGGCCGGATCACCGCCCGGCTGGAGGCGGTGCTGCGCGGCTGGCACGACCGGGCCGGTGGCGACCCCGACGACGACGCCCGGCACGACTACGAGTCCGCCACCGACGAGGAGCTGTTCGACGTGCTGGAGAACGAGCTCGGCATCTCCTGAGGACAGCCTCCGACGAACCTGCGGCGCGGGAAAGATTGGTGTGAACGATGGCGAACGACGACAAGCTCCGGACCTTCCTCAAGCGCGCCACCGCCGAACTGCAACAGGCCAACCGGCGGCTGCGTGAGGTGGAGGGCCGGGACCAGGAGCCGATCGCGATCGTCGGCATGGGCTGCCGCTACCCCGGCGGGGTCCGGTCGCCGGAGGACCTGTGGCGGCTCGTCGCCGACGGCACCGACGCCATCTCCGGCTTCCCCACCGACCGGGGCTGGGACGTCGACGGGGTCTACGACCCGGAACCCGGCAGGCCCGGCAAGAGCTACACCCGGCACGGCGGCTTCCTGCACGACGCGGCCGAGTTCGACCCGGGCTTCTTCGGGATGAGCCCCCGGGACGCGGTGGAGACCGACCCGCAGCAACGGTTGCTGCTGGAGGTGGCCTGGCAGGCGTTCGAGCACGGCGGCATCGACCCGCTCGCCCTGAAGGGCAGCGCCACCGGTGTCTTCGTCGGGGTGATGCACCACGACTACGTCGACAGCACCACCTCCGGCAGCCTCGTCTCCGGCCGGGTCGCCTACAACCTCGGCCTGGAGGGACCGGCGATCACCGTCGACACCGCCTGCTCGTCGTCGTCCGTGGCGATGCATCTGGCCTGCCAGTCGCTGCGCAAGGAGGAGTGCGGGCTGGCCCTGGCCGGCGGGGTCGCCGTGATGGCCACCCCGCAGCTCTTCGTCGAGTTCAGCCGGCAACGGGCGCTGTCGCCGGACGGCCGGTGCCGCTCCTTCGGCGACGGGGCCGACGGCGCGGCCTGGTCCGAGGGCGCCGGCCTGGTGGTGCTGGAGCGGCTCTCCGACGCCCGGCGTAACGGGCACCGGGTGTACGGGTTGATCCGGGGTTCGGCGGTGAACCAGGACGGGGCGTCGAACGGGTTGACCGCGCCGAACGGGCCGGCGCAGCAGCGGGTGATCCGGGCGGCGCTGGCCAACGCCCGGCTCACCCCCGACGAGGTCGACGCGGTCGAGGCGCACGGCACCGGCACCAGCCTCGGTGACCCGATCGAGGCCCAGGCGATCCTGGCAACCTACGGCCGGGGCCGGGACCGCCCCCTCTTCCTCGGCTCGATCAAGTCGAACATCGGGCACGCCCAGGCCGCCGCCGGGGTCGCCGGGGTGATCAAGATGGTGCTGGCGATGCGGCACGGCACGCTGCCGCGCACCCTGCACGCGGCTACGCCGTCCCGGCAGGTGGACTGGACGGCCGGGGACGTCCGGCTGTTGACCGAGCCGGTGGACTGGCCGGCGGTGGACCGGCCCCGTCGGGCCGGCGTGTCGGCGTTCGGGATCAGCGGCACCAACGTGCACCTCATCGTGGAACAGGCCCCTCCCGTCGAGGACGCCGAACCCGGGCCGACCCCGCCGGTCACCCTCTGGCCGGTCTCGGGGCGCTCGCCCGAGGGCATGGGTCGGCAGGCCGCCAGCATCGCGGAGTTCGCCGCCGGCACCGACGCGCGCCCGGTGGAGGTGGGGTTCTCGTTGGGTGCGGGTCGGGCCGGGCTGGAGTTCCGGGGGGTGGCGGTCGGTGGTTCCGCTGCTGGTCTCGTCTCCGGTCTGGAGGCGCTGGCTGCTGGTGGTGGCCTGTCGGGTCGGGTCGTCGCCGGTCGGACGGCGGTGTTGTTCACCGGTCAGGGTGCGCAGCGGGTGGGGATGGGTCGTGACCTTGCGGCGGCGTTCCCGGTGTTCGCGGCGGCGTTGGACGAGGTGTGTGCGGCGTTCGGGCCGTTGTTGGACGGTGATCTGCGGGAGGTGATGTTCACCGATCCGGACGGGGTGTTGGACCGGACGGGGTGGACGCAGCCGGCCCTGTTCGCGGTCGAGGTGGCGTTGTTCCGGCTGGCGGAGTCGTGGGGGTTGAAGCCGGATTTCGTGGCGGGTCATTCGATCGGTGAGCTGGCCGCCGCGTACGTGGCCGGGGTGTGGTCGCTGGACGACGCGTGTCGGGTCGTCGCGGCCCGTGGTGGGTTGATGCAGGCCCTTCCGGCGGGTGGGGCGATGTTGGCGATCGCCGCGCCGCTGGCGGAGCTGGATCTGGGTGACGTCGACGTGGCGGCGGTCAACGGTCCCCGCGCGGTCGTGGTGTCCGGCACGGAGGAGCAGGTCGCGGCGCTGGAGGCCTCCCTGGAGGTGAAGACGCGGCGGCTTCGGGTGTCGCACGCGTTCCATTCGCACCTGATGGATCCGATGCTGGCCGAGTATGGGCGGGTCGTCGACAGCGTGACCGCCAATCCGGCGGGTGTCCCGTTGGTGTCGACCGCGACCGGTGACCTGGCTACCGACGACGAGTTGGGTTCGGTCGGGTACTGGCAGGGTCAGGTGCGGGGGACGGTGCGGTTCGCCGATGCGGTGGCTGCTCTGGCGGCGCGGGGCGTGACCCGGTTCATCGAGATCGGGCCGGACAGCGTGCTGACCGCGATGGTGGCCGACTGCGTGGACGACGCGGTGACCATCGCGGTGCAGCGCCGCGACCGGGAGCAGGTGCAGGCGTACGCCACCGGGATGGCCCAGGCGTGGACCAGCGGCGTCGACCTCGACTGGTCGGCGGTCAACCCGGGCACCCAGGTCGACCTGCCCAGCTACGCCTTCGCCCGGCAGCGCTACTGGCTGGAAGCGCCCACCGCCGCGCCGGCCACCGTCACCGACGGCTGGCGGTACCGGGTGGTGTGGCGGGACACCGGCCTGCCCACCGGGCCGGAGCTGACCGGCGGCTGGTGGATCGTCACGCCGGATGCTCCCGCCGACGACCCTCGGGCCACCGCCGTGGCCGACGCGCTCGCCGCCCGCGGCGCTGCCGTCACCCGGCTCACCGCCACCGACCTGTCCACCGGCGGCGCTGCCGCCCTCGCCGACCGGGGCACCCCCGCCGGGGTGGTGTCGCTGCTCGGCCTCGACGACACCCCCGACCCGTACGACGCCGGGCTGTCCGCCGGGGTCACCGGCACCGTACGCCTGGTGCACGCCCTCGCCGCCGCCGCTTTCACCGGCCGGCTCTGGTGCCTCACCACCGGCGGTGTCGCCGTCGACCGGTACGAGGACCTGCCGCACGCCGCGCAGGCCGGGCTCTGGGGCCTCGGCACCGTGCTCTCCCTCGACTACCCCGACTGGTGGGGCGGCCTGGTCGACCTGCCCGCCGACTGGACGCCCGGCCTCCTCGACCGGCTCGTCGACGTGCTCGCCGACGGCGGCGAGGACCAGGTCGCCCTGCGTACCGCCGGGGTGCTGGCCCGGCGGATGGTCCGCTGGCCGGTGGCCGGCAGCCCCGAGCGGCGCTGGCAGCCCACCGGAACGATGCTGGTCACCGGCGGTACCGGCGGCATCGGCGCCCACCTCACCGAATGGCTCCTCGACCGGGGCGCCGAGCGGGTGGTGCTGGCCAGCCGGCGCGGTCCGGCCGCGCCCGGGGCCGCCGACCTGGCGGCCCGGTTGCCCGGTGTGCAGGTCGTCGCCTGCGACGTGGCCGACCGGGAGGCCGTCGCCGCGCTGCTCGACGGGATCGGCGACGACCTGACCGCCGTCTTCCACGCCGCCGGGGTGCTCGACGACCCCGCCCCGCTCGGCGAGACCGACCTCGACGACTTCGCCGCGGTGTGCCGGGCCAAGGTTCTCGGCGCGACCCACCTCGACGCGCTGCTCGGCGACCGGCCACTCGACGCGTTCGTGCTGTTCGCCTCCGGCGCGGCGGTGTGGGGCAGCGCCGGGCAGGCCGCCTACGGCACCGGCAACGCCTTCCTCGACGCCCTCGCCCACCAGCGCCGCCGTCGGGGCCGGACCGCCACCTCGGTGGCCTGGGGCACCTGGGCCGGTGGTGGCATGGTCGACGACAAGGCCACCGGGCACCTGCTGCGGCAGGGCACCCCGCCGATGGAGCCGCGTCTCGCCCTCGGCGCGTTGCAGCAGGTCCTCGACCACGACGAGAGCCACCTCGTGGTCACCGACATCGACTGGACCCGGTTCACCCCGATCTACACCCTGGCCCGGCCCCGGCCGCTGCTCGCCGCGCTCCCCGAGGCCCACCAGACCCCGGCGACCGTCGTGCCGGACGTGCCGGCCGACACCTCCGTCCTGGCCGGGCTGCCCGACGCCGACCGGCTGCCGTACCTGCTGGACACCGTCCGTACCCGGGTCGCCGCCGTCCTCGGCTACGACGCGACGACCACCGTGGACGTCCAGCGGCCGTTCCGGGAACTCGGCTTCGACTCGCTGACCGCCGTGGAGCTGCGCGACGCCCTCGACGCGGCCGTCGGGCTGCGGCTGCCGGCCACCATGGTGTACGACCACCCGACCCCCGCCGTGCTGGCCCGCCACCTGTACGACGAACTCGTCGGCGGCACCGGCCCGGCCACCGCGACACCGGCCAGCACCGGGTCCGACCCCGACGAGCCGATCGCCATCATCGGGATGAGCTGCCGCTACCCCGGCGGGGTGCGGTCCCCGGAGGACCTGTGGCGGCTGGTCGACAGCGGCACCGACGCGATCAGCGCGTTCCCCGTCGACCGGGGCTGGGACGCCGACGCGCTCTTCGACGCCGACCCGGACCGGCCCGGCACCAGCTACGTCCGCTCCGGCGGTTTCGTCTACGAGGCGGGCGCGTTCGACGCCGAGTTCTTCGGCATCTCGCCGCGCGAGGCGATCGCCATGGACCCGCAGCAGCGGCTGATGCTCGAAGTCACCTGGGAGGCGTGCGAACGGGCCGGCATGGACCCGGAGGCGCTGCGCGGCAGCCCGGTCGGCGTCTTCGTCGGCTCCGGCGCCCAGGACTACGGCGACCTGCTCGGCCTCGCCCCCGCCGAGTCGGAGGCGTACCTGAGCACCGGCAGCTCCGCGTCGGTGATCTCCGGCCGGGTGTCGTACGCGTTCGGTTTCGAAGGGCCGTCGATGACCGTCGACACGGCCTGTTCCTCGTCGCTGGTCGCGTTGCACCTGGCCAGCCAGGCGCTACGGGCCGGGGAGTGCGGTACCGCCATCGCCGGCGGTGTGCTGGTGATGGCGAACCCCACCCCGTTCGTGGCGTTCAGCCGGCAGCGGGGGCTCGCCCCGGACGGCCGGTGCAAGTCGTTCTCCGACGACGCCGACGGCACCGGCTGGTCCGAGGGGGTCGGTGTGCTGGTGCTGGAGCGGCTCTCCGACGCCCGGCGTAACGGGCACCGGGTGTACGGGTTGATCCGGGGTTCGGCGGTGAACCAGGACGGGGCGTCGAACGGGTTGACCGCGCCGAACGGGCCGGCGCAGCAGCGGGTGATCCGGGCGGCGCTGGCCAACGCCCGGCTCACCCCCGACGAGGTCGACGCGGTCGAGGCGCACGGCACCGGCACCACCCTCGGTGACCCGATCGAGGCCCAGGCGCTGCTCGCCACCTACGGCCGGGACCGGGACCGGCCGCTGTGGCTCGGCTCGATCAAGTCGAACATGGGCCACGCCCAGGCCGCCGCGGGTATGGCCGGGGTGATCAAGATGGTGATGGCGATGCGGCACGGCACGCTGCCGCGCACCCTGCACGCGGCTACGCCGTCCCGGCAGGTGGACTGGGCGGCCGGGGACGTCCGGCTGTTGACCGAGCCGGTGGACTGGCCGGCGGGGGAGCGGCCCCGTCGGGCCGGGGTGTCGTCGTTCGGGATCAGCGGCACCAACGCGCACGTGATCGTCGAGGAGGCCCCGCCGGTCGGGTCCGTCGAACCGGTCGAGGCCCCCGAGCCGCCGGTGGTGCTCTGGCCGCTGGCCAGCCGTTCCACTGCCGGCCTCGCGGCCCAGGCGACCCGGCTGGCGGACTTCCTCACCGATGAGCGTCCCGTCGACGTCGGGCATTCTCTCGCTGTCGGTCGGGCGGCGTTGGACCACCGGGGTGTGGTGGTCGGTGGTTCCGCTGCTGGTCTCGTCTCCGGTCTGGAGGCTCTGGCTGCCGGTGGTGGCCTGTCGGGTCGGGTCGTCGCCGGTCGGACGGCGGTGTTGTTCACCGGTCAGGGTGCGCAGCGGGTCGGGATGGGCCGTGAGCTGGCGGCGGCGTTCCCGGTGTTCGCGCAGGCCCTGGAGGAGGTGTGTGCGGCGTTCGGGCCGTTGTTGGACGGTGATCTGCGGGAGGTGATGTTCACCGATCCGGACGGGGTGTTGGACCGGACGGGGTGGACGCAGCCGGCCCTGTTCGCGGTCGAGGTGGCGTTGTTCCGGCTGGCGGAGTCGTGGGGGTTGAAGCCGGATTTCGTGGCGGGTCATTCGATCGGTGAGCTGGCCGCCGCGCATGTCGCCGGGGTGTGGTCGCTGGCGGACGCGTGTCGGGTGGTGGCGGCCCGGGGCGGCCTGATGCAGGCGCTTCCGGCGGGTGGGGCGATGTTGGCGATTGCCGCGCCGCTGGCGGAGCTGGATCTGGGTGACGTCGACGTGGCGGCGGTGAACGGTCCCCGCGCGGTCGTGGTGTCCGGCACGGAGGAGCGGGTCGCGGCGTTGGAGGCGTCGCTGGAGGTGAAGACGCGGCGGTTGCGGGTGTCGCATGCGTTCCACTCGCACCTGATGGATCCGATGCTGGCTGACTACGGGCGGGTTCTGGCGGGTGTCACCGCGAGCCCGGCGCAGATTCCCCTGGTGTCGACGGTGACCGGTGACCTGGCTGGTGACGATGAGTTGGGTTCGGTCGGGTACTGGCAGGGTCAGGTGCGGGGGACGGTGCGGTTCGCCGACGCGGTGGCCGCCCTCGCCGCGCGGGGCGTGACCCGGTTCATCGAGATCGGTCCGGACAGCGTGCTGACCGCGATGGTGGCGGACTGTGTGGACGGCGCGGTGACCATCGCGGTGCAGCGTCGGGACCGGGAGCAGGTGCAGGCGTACGCCACCGGGATGGCCCAGGCGTGGGTCAGCGGCGTCGACCTGGACTGGTCGGTGGTCAACCCGGGTGGTCGGCAGGTCGACCTGCCCACCTACGCCTTCCAGCACCAGCGCTACTGGATCGAGCCCGACCCCGCCACCGCCGGCACCGCCACCGCCGACGGCGGGTTCTGGGACGCCGTCGACCGGGCCGACACCGACCTGCTCGCCGACGGCCTCGGCGTCGCGCCCGGCGTGGTCACCGAGGTGCTGCCCGGCCTCGCCGCCTGGCGGTCCCGGCAGCGGGACGCGTCCACCCTGGACGACTGGCGCTACCGGGTGGTGTGGCGCTCCACCGAGCTGCCCGTCGGCGGTGTGCTGACCGGCACCTGGTGGCTCGTCGTACCGGCCGGGTCGACCGGGGGACGCCCGGACGGGCTCGCCGACCCCGGTAGCCACGACGCACGGGTACGGGCCGTCGCCGACGGGCTGGCCGCCCGGGGCGCTGATGTCGTCACCGTCACCGGCACCGTGCTGCCCGACGGGGACACCCCGACCGGGGTGCTCTCCCTGCTCGCCCTCGACGACACCCCCGACGCCGCCGGCGCCGGCCTCTCCGTCGGCGTCACCGACACCGTGGCGCTGATCCAGGCGCTCACCGCGACCGAGTTCGCCGGTCGGGTCTGGTGCCTCACCGCGGGTGGGGTCGCCGTCGACCGGTTCGAGGACCTGCCGCACCCCACCCAGGGCGCGCTCTGGGGGCTGGGCACCGTGCTGTCCCTGGAGTACCCGCACTCCTGGGGTGGCCTGGTCGACCTGCCCGCCGACTGGACCGACGGGCACGTCGAGCGGCTCACCGACGTGCTCGCCGCCGGTGCGGAGGACCAGGTGGCCGTGCGTACCGCCGGAGTTCTGGCCCGCCGGCTGGTCCGCTGGCCCACCGCCGGCAGCCCCGAGCGGCGCTGGCAGCCCGGCGGCACGGTGCTGGTCACCGGCGGTACCGGCGGCATCGGCGGTCAGCTCACCGGATGGCTGCTCGACCACGGCGCCGACCGGGTGGTGCTGGCGAGCCGGCGTGGTCCGGCGGCCCCCGGTGCGGCCGAGTTGACGGCCCGGTATCCGGGGGTGGAGGTGGTGGCGTGTGACGTGGCCGACCGGGAGGCGGTCGCCGCGCTGCTGGCCGACCTCGGTGACGAACTGACCGGGGTCTTCCACGCGGCCGGGGTGCTGCACCAGGAGAAGTCCCTGCCGGAGACCAGCGTGGCCGAGTTCGCCGAGGTGTGCCGGGCGAAGGTGCTCGGTGCGGTGCACCTCGACGCGTTGCTGGCCGACCGGTCGCTGGACGCGTTCGTGCTGTTCTCGTCGGGTGCGGCGGTGTGGGGCAGTGCCGGTCAGGCCGGGTACGCGACGGCGAACGCGTTCCTCGACGCGCTGGCGCACCGGCGGCGCAGCCGGGGTGCGGTGGCGACCTCGGTCGCCTGGGGAAGCTGGGCCGGCGGCGGGATGGCCGACGGGGAGGCCACCGCCCACCTCCGCCGGCAGGGCACCCCGCCGATGGATCCCCGGCTCGCCGTCCGGGCGCTCGGGCAGGCCCTCGACCACGACGAGAGCCACCTCGTCGTCGCCGACGTCGACTGGATCCGGTTCACGCCGATCTACACCCTGTCCCGGCCCCGGCCACTGCTCGCCGCGCTCCCCGACGCCCAGCCGGAGAGCGAGCCGGCCGCCCCGGCGACCGCGACCGCCGACCTCGCCGGCCGGCTCGCCGCGATGCCGTCCCCGGACCGCCTCGACACCGTCCTCGCCCTGGTCCGCGACCAGGTCGCCGCCGTCCTCGGGTACGCCTCCGGGGCCGACGTCGACCCCGAGCGGGCGTTCAAGGAGGCCGGCTTCGACTCGCTGACCGCCGTCGAGCTGCGTAACCGGCTCGCCACCGAGACGGCGCTGCGGCTGCCCGCGACCCTGGTCTTCGACCATCCGACCCCGACCGAGCTGGCCCAGCAACTGCTCACCGAGCTGGTGCCCGCCGACGCCGGGGGCGTCACCCTGCTCGACGACCTCGACCGGCTCCAGGCCGCGCTGTCCACCCTGGACGCCGACGCGGTGGCCGCCCTCGACGAGAGCACCCGGGCCGGGGTGGGGGAGCGGCTCAAGGCCCTGCTCGCGGCCTGGACCGCCGGGCAGCGTCCGGCCGAGGTCGCCAGCGTCGCCGAGGATCTCGACACGGCCTC
Organism: Micromonospora rifamycinica; assembly: GCF_900090265.1. Taxonomy (NCBI): domain Bacteria; kingdom Bacillati; phylum Actinomycetota; class Actinomycetes; order Micromonosporales; family Micromonosporaceae; genus Micromonospora; species Micromonospora rifamycinica. Next base: position 2,306,207 of record NZ_LT607752.1, on the reverse strand, counting down.
CGACGACGACCTCTTCGACTTCATCGACAGCAAGTTCGGCACCTCATGATCCGTCGGCTCCGTCCAGGAATGGGTTCCTGATGTCCAACGAACAGAAGCTTCGTGACTACCTGCGCCGGGTCACCGCCGACCTGCACGAGACGAGCGAACGGCTCCGCGACGTCGAGGAGCGCGCCGTCGAGCCGATCGCCATCGTCGGGATGGGCTGCCGCTACCCCGGCGGGGTCGACTCGCCCGACGCCCTCTGGGACCTCGTGGCCGCCGGCACCGACGCGATCTCCGGCATGCCCACCGACCGGGGCTGGGACCTCGACCGGCTCTACGACCCGGATCCGGACCACCCCGGCACCAGCTACACCCGGACCGGCGGCTTCCTCTACGACGCCGGCGACTTCGACCCCACCTTCTTCAGCATCTCGCCTCGCGAGGCCGCCGAGATGGACCCGCAGCAGCGGCTGTTCCTGGAGACGTCCTGGGAGGCGCTGGAGCGGGCCGGCATCGACCCGTCGTCGCTCAAGGGCAGCCCCACCGCCGTGTTCACCGGCGTCGTCTACCACGACTACCCGAACAGCTGGGGTGCCGGCAGCATCGTCTCGGGCCGGCTGGCGTACACCCTCGGGTTGGAGGGGCCGGCGGTCACCGTCGACACCGGCTGCTCGTCGTCGCTGGTCGCCCTGCACTGGGCCTGCCAGTCGCTGCGCTCCGGGGAGTCGTCGCTCGCCGTCGCCGGTGGGGTGACCGTCATCGGCACCCCGGGCGCGTTCGTCGAGTTCTCCCAGCAGCGGGCGCTCTCCTCCGACGGCCGGTGCAAGTCGTTCGCCGCCGCCGCCGACGGCACCGGCTGGGCCGAGGGCGCCGGTGCGCTGGTGCTGGAGCGGCTCTCCGACGCCCGGCGCAACGGCCACCCGGTGCTCGCCGTCATCCGCGGCTCCGCGATCAACCAGGACGGCGCGTCCAACGGCCTGACCGCCCCCAACGGCCCCTCCCAGCGGCGGGTCATCCGGGCGGCGCTGGCCAACGCGCGGCTCGCCGGCCAGGAGATCGACGCGGTAGAGGCACACGGCACCGGCACCCGGCTCGGTGACCCGATCGAGGCGCAGGCGCTGTTCGCCACGTACGGCCGGGACCGCCCCGCCGACCGGCCGCTCTGGCTCGGCTCGCTGAAGTCCAACATCGGCCACTCACAGGCCGCCGCCGGGGTCGGCGGGGTGATCAAGATGGTGCAGGCGATGCGGCACGGGGTGCTGCCCCGCACCCTGCACGTCGACGAGCCCAGCGGTGAGATCGACTGGTCACCCGGCACGGTACGGCTGCTCACCGAGCCGGTCCAGTGGCCGCAGACCGGCCGGGCCCGGCGCTGCGCGGTCTCCTCGTTCGGCATCAGCGGCACCAACGCCCACGTCGTGCTCGAAGAGGTGGCCCCGGCCGACGAGGACGAGCAGCCGGCCGCCCCGGCGGTGCTGCCGTGGGTGCTGTCCGGGCACACCGAACGCGCCCTGCGCGCCCAGGCCGAGCGGCTGCTGTCGCACCTGGACGTCGTGCCCGCCGACGCCGCCGCCGTGGGCCGTACGCTCGCCGGCCGGGCCCGGCTCGGCCACCGGGCGGTGGTGCTCGGCGGCGACCTGCCGCAGTTGCGGGCCGGGCTCGTCCCGGTCGTCGAGGGCCAGCCGTCCGCGACCTCGGTCACCGGCACCGCCGACGCCACCGGGCGGGTCGCCTTCGTCTTCCCCGGCCAGGGCGCCCAGTGGGTCGGCATGGCCGCCGCGCTGCTGGACTCCTCGCCGGTCTTCGCCGACCAGATGCGCCGCTGCGCCACCGAACTGCGCGCGTACGTCGACTGGGACCTGCTCGACGTGGTACGCGGGGTGCCCGGTGCGCCGTCGCTGGAGTGGGTGGACGTCGTGCAGCCCGCGCTCTGGGCGATGATGGTCTCCCTCGCCGCCACCTGGCGGGCGTACGGTGTCGAACCCGACGCGGTGGTCGGCCACTCGCAGGGGGAGATCGCCGCCGCCTGCGTGGCCGGCGGACTCTCCCTCGCCGACGGGGCGCGGGTGGTCACCCTGCGCAGCCGGGCCATCGGCGAGAAGCTGGCCGGTCGGGGCGGGATGGTCTCGATCGGGCTGCCCGCCGACCGGGCGCAGGAGCGGATCGCCCGGTGGGCGGGCGACATCTCCCTCGCCGTGGTCAACGGCGCCAGCTCGGTGGTGGTCTCCGGCACCCCGGAGGCGCTGCGCGAACTCGTCGCCGCGCTCACCGAGGAGGGGGTCCGGGTCAAGCAGGTCGCCGTCGACTACGCCTCGCACTCGGCGCAGGTGGAGGGGCTGGAGCACCGGCTGCTGGAGGACCTGGCCCCGATCAACCCGCGTACCGGGACGATCCGGATGCTCTCCACCGTCACCGGCGACTGGGTGGACACCGCCACCCTGGACGCCCGCTACTGGTACGACAACCTCCGCAACACGGTCCGGTTCGACCCGGCGATCCGCTCTCTCGCCGGGCAGGGCTGGACCGGGTTCGTGGAGGTCAGCCCGCACCCGGTGCTCGGCATGGGCATGCAGGAGACGCTGGAGTCGGCGGACCAGCCGACGGTGGTCACCGGCACCCTGCGCCGCGACGACGGCGGCCTGGACCGGCTGCTCACCTCCCTGGCCGAGCTGCACGTCCGGGGCGTCGACGTGGACTGGGCCGCCGCCCTGCCCGGCACCCGCCGGGCGGACCTGCCCACCTACGCCTTCCAGCACCAGCGCTACTGGATCGCGCCGACCGCCGACGCCCCGGCCACCGCCGGCACCGACGCCGGGTTCTGGGACGCGGTGGAACGCGCCGACGTCGACCTGCTCGCCGACGGCCTCGGCGTCGACACCGCCCTGGTCGGCGAGGTGCTGCCCGGCCTGACGTCGTGGCGGTCCCGGCAGCGCGACGTCGCCACCGTGGACAGCTGGCGGTACCGGGTGGCGTGGCGGCCGACCGAGCTGCCCGCCGGCGGGCAGCTCACCGGCACGTGGTGGGTGGTCGCCCCGGCGGCGCTGGCCGACGACGAGCGGCTGCGTACGCTCGCCGACGGGTTGGCCGCCCGGGGCGCCGAGGTGGTCACCGTCACCGGCACCGACCACGCCGGCCGGGAGGCCCCCGCCGGGGTGCTCTCCCTGCTCGCCCTGGACGACGGCCCCGACCCGCTGGGCGTCGGCCTGTCCGCCGGGGTCGCCGCCACCGTGTCGCTGGTGCACGCGCTGGCCGCCGCCGACTTCACCGGCCGGCTCTGGTGCGTCACCGCCGGTGCGGTCGGCGTCGACCGGTTCGAGCCGGTCGCCGACCCGGCCCAGGGCGCGCTGTGGGGCCTGGGCACGGTGCTCTCCCTCGACTACCCCGGCTGGTGGGGCGGCCTGGTCGACCTGCCCGCCGACTGGACGCCGCAGACCGTCGACCGGCTGGCCGACGTGCTGACCGGCGGCGGCGAGGACCAGGTGGCGCTGCGGCCGGCCGGCCCGCTGGCCCGCCGGATGGTCCGTCACCCGGTGACCGGGGCACCCGGTCGGCACTGGCGGGCCAGCGGCACGGTGCTGGTCACCGGCGGCACCGGCGGGGTCGGCGGACACGTCACCGAGTGGCTGATCGCGCAGGGCGCGCAGCGGGTGGTGCTGGCGAGCCGGCGCGGTCCGGCCGCCCCCGGTGCGGCCGAGTTGACGGCCCGGCATCCGGGGGTGGAGGTGGTGGCGTGTGACGTGGCCGACCGGGAGGCGGTCGCCGCGCTGCTGGCCGACCTCGGTGACGAACTGACCGGGGTCTTCCACGCGGCCGGGGTGCTGCACCCGGAGGTGCCGCTCGGGCAGACCGGCCTCGACGACTTCGCCGAGGTGTGCCGGGCGAAGGTGCTCGGTGCGGTGCACCTCGACGCGTTGCTGGCCGACCGGTCGCTGGACGCGTTCGTGCTGTTCTCGTCGGGTGCGGCGGTGTGGGGCAGTGCCGGTCAGGCCGGGTACGCGACGGCGAACGCGTTCCTCGACGCGCTGGCGCACCGGCGGCGCAGCCGGGGTGCGGTGGCGACCTCGGTCGCCTGGGGAAGCTGGGGCGGCGGCGGTGGGATGGCCGGCGGTGAGGTCGGTGCACACCTCGACCGGCTCGGCGTCGGCGTGATGGACCCCCGGCTCGCCGTCCACGCGCTCGGGCAGGCCCTCGACCACGACGAGAGCCACCTCGTCGTCGCCGACGTCGACTGGACCCGGTTCACGCCGATCTACACCCTGTCCCGGCCCCGGCCACTGCTCGCCGAGCTGCCCGACGCCGCACCCGAGCCCGCCGGGGCCGCCGACCCGGCGTCCTCCTCGGCCCTGGTCGACCGGCTCGGCACGCTGCCCGAGGCCGAGCAGCGTGCCCTGCTGCTGGAGACGGTCCGCACCAACGTGGCCGCCGTCCTCGGCTACGGCGACGCCGAACTGGTCGAGCCGCAGCGCGCGTTCAAGGAGCTCGGCATGGACTCGGTGACCGCCGTGGAGCTGCGCAACCGGCTCAGCGCCGCCACCGGCGTCCGGCTCTCCGCCACCCTGGTGTTCGACCACCCCAACCCGACCGCGCTGGCCGACCAGCTCCGGGCCGAACTCGGCTACACCGGCGACACCGCCGGTGGCCTGCTCGCCGAGCTGGACCGGCTGGAGGTCACCGTCGCCGGCCTGACGCCGGAGGAGATCGAACGCCACCGGGTCACCGGCCGGCTCCAGTCGCTGCTGGCGAAGCTCAACGAAACCCTCAGCACCACCACGGGCACCACCCTGGTCGACCGGCTCGAAACGGCCTCCGCGGACGACGTGTTCGACCTGATCGACAAGGAACTCGGGATGACCTGAGCCGCCCCCCGGCTCCCGGAGCGACGTGTCCCGCTGGCAACGAGTTTGGTGAGGTTCCGATGTCGAACGAAGAGAAGCTCCTCGGGTACCTGAAGCGGGTCACCGCCGACCTGCACCGTACCCGGGAACGGCTGCGCGAGGTCGAGTCGCAGGAACAGGACCCGATCGCGATCGTCGGCATGGCCTGCCGCTACCCGGGCGGGGTCAACTCGCCCGAGGACCTGTGGCGGCTGGTCGCCGACGGCGTCGACGCCATCGGCGACTTCCCCACCGACCGGGGCTGGGACACCACCGCCCTGTACGACGCCGACCCGGACGCCGCCGGCAGCAGCTACGTCCGGCAGGGCGGTTTCGTCCACGACGCCGACGAGTTCGACGCCGAGTTCTTCGGCATCTCGCCCCGCGAGGCGTTGGCCATGGACCCGCAGCAACGGCTGGTGCTGGAAGCGAGCTGGGAGGCGTGCGAGCGGGCCGGCGTCGACCCCGACTCGCTGCGCGGCGGCCCGGTCGGCGTCTTCGTCGGCTGCGGCGGCCAGGACTACTGGGACCGGCTCACCGTACTGCCCGAGCCGGTCGAGGCGTACATGAGCACCGGCAGCTCCGGCGCGGTGATCTCCGGGCGGGTCGCGTACAGCATGGGATTGGAGGGGCCGGCCGTCACGGTCAACACGGCCTGTTCGTCGTCGCTGGTCGCGCTGCACTTGGCCGCGCACGCGCTGCGGCAACGCGAGTGCGGCCTGGCGCTGGCCGGCGGCGTCACCGTGATGTCGACGCCCGGCTCGTTCGTCGCGTTCAGCCGGCAGCGCGGGCTGGCCGCCGACGGTCGCTGCAAGCCGTTCTCCGACGACGCCGACGGCACCGGCTGGGGCGAGGGCGTCGGCATGCTGCTGCTGGAACGCCTCTCCGACGCCCAGCGCAACGGTCACCGCGTCCTCGCCGTCATCCGGGGCTCCGCGATCAACCAGGACGGCGCGTCCAACGGGTTGACCGCCCCCAACGGGGTGGCCCAGCAGCGGGTCATCCTCCAGGCGCTCGCCAACGCCGGGCTCACCTCCGGCGACGTCGACCTGATCGAGGCGCACGGCACCGGCACCACCCTCGGTGACCCGATCGAGGCCGAGGCGTTGATCGCCACGTACGGGCGGGACCGACCGGCGGACCGGCCGCTCTGGCTCGGCTCGGTCAAGTCGAACATCGGCCACGCCCAGGCCGCCGCCGCCGTCAGCGGTGTGATCAAGCTGGTGATGGCGCTGCACCATGGCGTGCTGCCCAAGAGCCTGCACGTGGGCGTCCCCTCCACCCACGTGGACTGGTCGGCCGGCACCGTGCAGCTGCTCACCGAGGCACGGCAGTGGCCCGACCACGGCCAGCCGCGCCGGGGCGGGGTGTCGTCGTTCGGGGTGAGCGGCACCAACGGGCACGTGATCCTGGAGCAGGCCCCGCCGGTCGAGGCCGTCGAGTCGGCCGCCGCCGCCGAGCCGCCGGTGGTGCTCTGGCCGCTGTCCGGCCGGTCGGCGGCGGCGCTGGCCGGGCAGGCGACGCGGCTGCGGGACTTCCTCACCGACGAACGTCCGGTGGACGTCGGGTACTCGCTGGGCACCACCCGGGCCGCCTCGGCGTACCGGGGCGTGGCGCTCGGCGACGGCGTGGCCGGTCTGGAGGCTCTGGCTGCCGGTGGTGGCCTGTCGGGTCGGGTCGTCGCCGGTCGGACGGCGGTGTTGTTCACCGGTCAGGGTGCGCAGCGGGTCGGGATGGGTCGTGAGCTTGCGGCGGCGTTCCCGGTGTTCGCGCAGGCCCTGGAGGAGGTGTGTGCGGCGTTCGGGCCGCTGCTCGGCGGTGATCTGCGGGAGGTGATGTTCACCGATCCGGACGGGGTGTTGGACCAGACGGGGTGGACTCAGCCGGCCCTGTTCGCGGTCGAGGTGGCCCTGTTCCGGCTGGCGGAGTCGTGGGGGTTGAAGCCGGATTTCGTGGCCGGTCATTCGATCGGTGAGCTGGCCGCCGCGCATGTCGCCGGGGTGTGGTCGCTGGACGACGCGTGTCGGGTCGTCGCGGCCCGTGGCGGCCTGATGCAGGCCCTCCCCGCCGGTGGGGCGATGCTGGCGATCGCCGCGCCGCTGGCGGAGCTGGACCTCGGTGACGTCGACGTGGCGGCGGTGAACGGTCCCCGCGCGGTCGTGGTGTCCGGCACGGAGGAGCGGGTCGCGGCGTTGGAGGCGTCGCTGGAGGTGAAGACGCGGCGGTTGCGGGTGTCGCACGCGTTCCACTCGCAGCTGATGGATCCGATGCTGGCCGACTACGGGCGGGTGTTGGAGTCGGTGACCGCCAATCCGGCGGGTGTCCCGTTGGTGTCGACCGCGACCGGTGACCTGGCTACCGACGACGAACTCGGCTCGGTCGGGTACTGGCAGGGTCAGGTGCGGGGCACGGTGCGGTTCGCCGACGCGGTGGCCGCCCTCGCCGCGCGGGGTGTCACCCGGTTCGTGGAGATCGGGCCGGACAGCGTGCTCACCGCGATGGTCGCCGACTGCGTCGAGGACGCCACCGCCATCGCGCTTCAGCGGCGCAAACGCGAGCAGGTCGAGGCGTACGCCACCGGGATGGCCCAGGCGTGGACCAGCGGCGTCGACCTGGACTGGGCGGCGGTCAACCCGGGCGGTCGGACCGTCGACCTGCCCACCTACGCCTTCCAGCACCAGCGGTTCTGGCTGGACGCCCCGGCCGACCCCGGTGACGCCACCGCCATGGGCCTGGACTCCGCCGATCACCCGCTGCTCGGCGCGGCCGTCACCCTCGCCAACGCCGACGGGGCCGTCCTCACCGGCCGGCTCTCCCTCGACCGGCACCCGTGGCTCGCCGACCACGCCGTCGACGGCGCGGTGGTCTTCCCCGGCACCGGCTACGTCGACCTGGCCCTGCACGCCGGGGCGCAGGTCGGCGTCGAGACCGTCGACGAACTCACCATCGAAGCCCCGCTGGTGCTGCCCGAACACGGGGGCGTCCAGCTCCAGGTTGTCGTCGGCCCCGCCGGCACCGACCACACCCGCACCCTCCAGGTGTACGCCCGCAGCGCCGACGCCGACGCCCCGTGGACCCGGCACGCCAGCGGGGTGCTCGCCCCCGGTCCCCGTACCAGCGGGACCGCGCTCACCCAGTGGCCGCCGACCGACGCCGAACCGGTGCCCACCGACGACCTCTACCCGCACCTGGCGGCCGGCGGCCTCGGCTACGGCCCGGTGTTCCGGGGCCTGCGCCGGGTCTGGCGGCGCGGCGACGAGTTCTACGCCGAGGTCACCCTGCCGGAGGGGGTGGACGCCGACGGGTTCGGCCTGCACCCCGCCGTGCTCGACGCCGGCCTGCACGCCCTCGGCCTCGCCGACGGGGACACCTTCCGGGGACTGCCGTTCGCCTGGTCCGGCCTCACCCTGCACGCCACCGGCGCGGCCGGCGTCCGGGTCCGGCTCACCCCGGTCGGCTCCGGGGTACGGGTGGCGGTCGCCGACGCGGTCGGCGCACCCGTCGCCACCATCGACTCGCTGGTGCTGCGCCCCGTCCAGGTGACCCGCCCCGGCGGGGTCGCCGACGCGCTGTTCGACCTGACCTGGCAGGAGATCGGCACCCCCACCACCACGACCACCCCGAACTGGACCCGCCACCCGGCGACCGGCAGCGGATCGGACCTCGCGCCGGCCGCCGCCGGGTCGGACCTGACCCCGGTCGCCGTCGAGGTGGATCCGGCGGTCCCGGGCACCGCCGACCTGCTGGTGCTGGCCGCCGGGCTGACCGGGGACCTCGCCGGCCCGGAGGCGGTGCACGACGAGGTGAACCGGGTGCTCGGCCTGGTACGGCAGTGGCTGACCGGCCCGGACACCGACCGGCTGGTGGTGCTCACCCGCCGTGCCGTCGGTGCCGACGTGACCGACCTGGCCGGGGCGGCGGTCTGGGGGCTGCTCCGCTCGGCGCAGGCCGAGAACCCGGACCGGCTGCTGCTGCTCGACACCGACACCGACCCCGCCGGTGACGTGACGTCGGCGCTCGCCCTGGCCCTGGCCGCCGGGGAGCCGCAGGTGCGGGTCCGCCACGGGGTGGTCTCGGTGCCCCGGCTCACCCGTCAGCTCGTCGAACCGTCCACCCCGGACGCCCCGCTGTTCGGCACCGGCACGGTGCTGGTCACCGGCGCGACCGGTGCCCTCGGCACGGCGGTGGCCCGGCACCTGGTGACCACGCACGGAGCCACCCGGCTGCTGCTGGTGTCCCGTCGCGGCCCCGCCGCGCCAGGGGCCGACGACCTCGTCGCCGAGCTGACCGCGGCCGGCGCGCAGGTCGAGCTGGTCGCCGCCGACGTGGCCGACCGGGCACAGGTGGCGGCCCTCCTCGACGCCCGCGCCGACCTGTCGGCGGTGGTGCACACCGCCGGCGTGCTCGACGACGGCGTGGTGTCGGCGCTGTCCACCGACCGGCTGTCGGCGGTGCTGCGGCCCAAGGTGGACGCGGCATGGCTGCTCGACGAGGCCACCCGGGGCCGGGACCTGTCGGCGTTCGTGCTGTTCTCGTCGCTGTCCGGGGTGCTGGGCGCACCCGGTCAGGGCAACTACGCGGCGGCGAACGCGTTCCTCGACGCGTTGGCGGTGTCCCGTCGCGCCACCGGGTTGCCGGCGGTGTCGTTGGCCTGGGGGCTGTGGGGCGAGGGTTCGGCGATGACCGACCGGCTCGGCGCCGCCGACCGGGAGCGGATGTCCCGGGGCGGGGTGCTGCCGCTGGCCACCGCCGACGGGCTGGCCCTGCTCGACGCCGCCGTGGCCGGCTCGTACCCGACCGCGGTGCCGGCCCGGCTCGACCTGGCCGCCCTGCGTACCCTCGGCGGGGACCTGCCGTTGCCGTTCCACGGCCTGGTCCGCCCGGCCCGGCGGACCGCCGCCCGCGCCGCCGCCGGGGCCACCGGGTGGGCGGCGGACCTCGCCGCACTGTCCACCGACGACCGCGAACGCGCCGCGACCGCCCTGGTCCTCAGCCAGGTGGCGGCGGTGCTCGGGCACGCCTCCGCCGAACGGATCGACGCCGGCCGGGCGTTCCAGGAGCTGGGCTTCGACTCGCTCACCGCCGTCGAGCTGCGCAACGGGCTCTCCGCCGCCACCGGCCTGCGGTTGCCCGCCACCCTGATCTTCGACTACCCGTCGCCGCGTGACCTGGCCCGGCACCTGCTCAGCGAGATCGCCGGCCCGGACGGCGTCGACACCGTACGGAAGGTAGCCACGACCGTCGCCGACGACGAGCCGCTGGCGATCGTCGGGATGGCCTGCCGCTACCCCGGCGGGGTGTCCTCGCCGGAGGACCTGTGGCGGCTGATCGCCGACGGCGCGGACGCCGTCGACGGGTTCCCGACGGACCGGGGCTGGGACCTGGCCCGGCTCTACGACCCGACCGGCACCCGCCCCGACACGACGTACGTGGACAGGGGTGGTTTCCTCACCGACGCCGCCGAGTTCGACCCGGTCTTCTTCGGCATCTCCCCCCGCGAAGCGGTGATCATGGACCCGCAGCAGCGGTTGCTGCTGGAGGTGTCGTGGGAGGCGTTCGAGCGGGCCGGCATCGACCCGGGCACCCTGCGCGGCTCGTCCACCGGCGTGTTCGCCGGGGTGATGTACCACGACTACGTCTCCGGGCGCAGCTCCGGCAGTGTCGTCACCGGCCGGGTGGCGTACACGCTCGGCCTGGAGGGGCCGGCGGTGTCGGTGGACACGGCGTGTTCGTCGTCGTTGGTGGCGATGCATCTGGCGGGTCAGGCGTTGCGGTCGGGTGAGTGTGATCTGGCGTTGGCGGGTGGGGTGACGGTGATGGCGTCGCCGGAGACGTTCGTGGAGTTTTCGCGGCAGCGGGGGTTGGCGCCGGATGGTCGGTGCAAGCCGTTCGCGGCGGCGGCGGATGGGACGGGCTGGTCCGAGGGTGTCGGGGTGCTGGTGTTGGAGCGGTTGTCCGACGCGGTGCGCAACGGGCACCGGGTGCTGGGCGTGGTGCGGGGTTCGGCGGTGAACCAGGACGGCGCGTCGAACGGGCTGACCGCTCCGAACGGTCCCTCTCAGCAGCGGGTGATCCGGCAGGCCCTGGCCAACGCCGGGGTGTCGGCGGCCGAGGTGGACGTGGTGGAGGCGCATGGCACGGGTACGACGTTGGGTGATCCGATCGAGGCGCAGGCGATTCTGGCGACGTATGGGCGGGATCGGGAGCGGCCGTTGTGGTTGGGTTCGGTGAAGTCGAATCTGGGTCACACGCAGGCGGCGGCGGGTGTGGCGGGTGTGATGAAGATGGTGTTGGCGATGCGGCACGGGGTGGTGCCGCGGACGTTGCACGTGGACGCGCCGAGCCCGCATGTGGACTGGTCCGCCGGTGAGGTGCGGCTCGCTACCGACGAGGTGCGGTGGCCGGCGCTGGACCGGCCGCGTCGGGCGGCGGTGTCGTCGTTCGGCATCAGCGGCACCAACGCCCACCTGATCCTGGAACAGGCCCCCGAGGCCGCGCCGCCGGCCCCGCCGGCCCCGACGCCGGTGCCGCTGTGGCCGGTCTCCGGCCGGTCGGCCAACGGCCTCGCCGCCCAGGCTGCCCGCCTCGCCGACTTCCTCACCGACGCCGACCTGCACCCCGCCGACGTGGCGCTGACCCTCGGCACCGGCCGGGCGGCCCTGGAGCACCGGGGGGTGGCCGTCGGGGACGGCGTCGCCGGCCTCCGCGCCCTCGCCGCCGGCCAGGGTGTGCACGGCCACCTGACCACCGGCCGCACGGCGGTGTTGTTCACCGGTCAGGGTGCGCAGCGGGTGGGGATGGGTCGTGAGCTGGCGGCGGCGTTCCCGGTGTTCGCGCGGGCCCTGGAGGAGGTGTGTGCGGCGTTCGGGCCGTTGCTCGGCGGTGATCTGCGGGAGGTGATGTTCACCGATCCGGACGGGGTGTTGGACCGGACGGGGTGGACGCAGCCGGCCCTGTTCGCGGTCGAGGTGGCGTTGTTCCGCCTGGCGGAGTCGTGGGGGTTGAAGCCGGATTTCGTGGCGGGTCACTCGATCGGTGAGCTGGCCGCCGCGCATGTCGCCGGGGTGTGGTCGCTGGCGGACGCGTGTCGGGTGGTGGCGGCCCGTGGCGGCCTGATGCAGGCGCTTCCGGCGGGTGGGGCGATGTTGGCGATTGCCGCCCCACTGGCGGAGCTGGATCTGGGTGACGTCGACGTGGCGGCGGTGAACGGTCCCCGCGCGGTCGTGGTGTCCGGCACGGAGGAGCGGGTCGCGGCGTTGGAGGCGTCGCTGGAGGTGAAGACGCGGCGGTTGCGGGTGTCGCACGCGTTCCATTCGCAGCTGATGGATCCGATGCTGGCCGAGTATGGGCGGGTCGTCGACAGCGTGACCGCCAATCCGGCGGGTGTCCCGTTGGTGTCGACCGCGACCGGTGACCTGGCTACCGACGACGAGTTGGGTTCGGTCGGGTACTGGCAGGGTCAGGTGCGGGGGACGGTGCGGTTCGCCGATGCGGTGGCTGCTCTGGCGGCGCGGGGCGTGACCCGGTTCGTGGAGATCGGTCCGGACAGCGTGCTGACCGCGATGGTCGCCGACTGCGTGGACGACGCGGTGACCATCGCGGTGCAGCGCCGCGACCGGGGTCAGATCGAGGCGTACGCCACCGGGATGGCCCAGGCGTGGGTCAGCGGCGTCGACCTCGACTGGGCCGCCGTTCACCCCGGCGCCCGCCAGGTCGACCTGCCCACCTACGCCTTCCAACGCCAGCACTACTGGCTCTACGACCCGGCCCTGGTCGGTGCCGGCCTGCTCGCCGCCACCCACCCGCTGCTCGACGCCGCCGTACCACTGGCCAACACCGACGGTGTGGTGTTCACCGGCCGGTGGTCGCCGCACACCCACCCCTGGCTCGCCGACCACGCCGTCGGTGGCACCGTCGTGTTCCCCGGCACCGGCCTGGTCGAACTCGCCATCCACGCCGGTGACCAGGTCGGCACCGGTGTGCTCGACGAGTTGACCCTGCACGCGCCGCTCGTCGTCCCCGACGCCGGCAGCGTCGAGGTGCAGGTGGCCGTGGAGCCACCCGACCCGACCGGGCGGCGTGCCGTCCAGGTGCACTCGCGGGAACGGGACGACTCCCCGTGGACCCGGCACGCCACCGGTGTCCTCGTCGCCGGGGACACCCCCGGTGTCGCCCTCACCGCGTGGCCCCCCGCCGACGCCGAACCCGTCCCGTTGACCGGCCTCTACGACGACCTGGCCACCGGCGGGCTCGACTACGGCCCGGCCTTCCAGGGCCTGCGCCGCGCCTGGCGGGCCGGTGACGAACTGTTCGCCGAGGTCGACCTCCCCGACGGTACGGAGCACGACGGCTACGGCCTGCACCCGGCGCTGTTCGACGCCGGCCTGCACGCCCTCACCCGCGCCGACGGCGACACCCACCGGGGCCTGCCGTTCGCCTGGTCGGGGGTGACGCTGCACGCCACCGGCGCGACCAGCCTCCGGGTCCGGCTCACCCCCGCCGGCAGCGGGGTCCGGATCGCAGTCGCCGACGCGCTCGGCGCACCCGTGGCCACCGTACGGTCGTTGGTGCTCCGCCCGGTGCAGGTCGCCGCCACCTCCGCCGTCGCCGACGCGATCTTCGGCCTGGACTGGCAGCCCGTCGCCGTCACCCCCTCGGCGACGACTCCCACCTGGGCCTGGCACCCCGACACCACCCGGACGGGCGGGCCGTCCACCACGGCCACCGGCCCGGGTGCCGGCGACAGCCCCACCAGCGGGCCGGCCGGGCTGGTGGTGGTACGCGCGGGCGGCACCGACGACGTGCACGCCGAGGTGAACCGGGTGCTGGGGATCGTCCAGCACCGGTTGGCCGGGGACGACACCGCCCCGCTCGTCGTCCTCACCCGCTACGCCGTCGGTGACGACGTGACCGACCTGGCCGGCGCGGCGGTCTGGGGCCTGGTCCGGTCGGCGCAGGCGGAGAACCCCGACCGGTTCCTCCTCGTCGACGCCCACACCGACCGGCTCGACGACGTCCTCCCGCTGGCCCTGGCCACCGGCGACCCGCAGGTGCTGGTCCGCGAGGGTGTCGTCCGGATCCCCCGGATCGTCCGGCGCACGCTGCCGACGACGCCACCGGAGGCACCGCGCTACGGCACCGGCACGGTGCTGGTCACCGGCGCGACCGGCGCGCTCGGCGCGGCGGTCGCCCGGCACCTGGTGACGGCGCACGGGGTGTCCCGGCTGCTGCTGCTGTCCCGCAGCGGTACGGCGGCAGCCGGTGCCGACGATCTCGTCGCCGAGCTGACCGGGGCCGGCGCGCGGGTCGACCTGCTCGCCTGCGACGTGGCCGACCGCGACCGGATGACCGCCGTCCTGGCCGGCGTGCCGGACCTGTCGGCGGTGGTGCACACCGCCGGGGTGCTCGACGACGGGGTGGTCTCGTCGTTGACGCCGGCCCGGGTGTCCGGCGTGCTGCGTCCCAAGGCGGACGCGGCGGCGCTGCTGGACGAGCTGACCCGGGACCGGGACCTGTCGGCGTTCGTGCTGTTCTCGTCGCTGTCCGGGGTGCTGGGCGCACCCGGTCAGGGCAACTACGCGGCGGCGAACGCCTACCTCGACGCGCTCGCGGTGACCCGCCGCGCGGCGGGCCGGCCCGCGGTGTCGTTGGCCTGGGGGCTGTGGGGCACCGGTTCGGCGATGACCGACCGGCTCGCCGACACCGACCGGGAGCGGATGTCCCGGGGCGGGGTGCTGCCGTTCAGCACGCAGGACGGGCTGGCGCTGCTCGACGCCGCCGTCGCCGGTGGCCCGGCCACCCTCGTCCCGGCCCGGCTCGACCTGCCCACCCTGCGGACCCTCGGGGACCGGCTGGCCCCGGTGCTGCGTGGCCTGGCCGGGCCGACCCGGCGTACCGCCGCCGCCGGAGCGGTCGACCGGCCGGGCAGCGGCTGGCTGGCCGGGCTGCCGGAGAGCGAGCGGGCCGGGGCCGTCCGGCACCTGGTGCACACCCATGTCGCGGCCGTGCTCGGCCTCGACGGCCCGGAGGCGGTGGAGGCGGACCGCACGTTCCAGAGCCTCGGCTTCGACTCGCTCACCGCCGTCGAGCTGCGCAACGCGCTCTCCACCGCCGTCGACCTGCGGTTGCCCGCCACCCTGATCTTCGACTACCCGACCCCGGAGGCCCTCGCCGAGCTGCTGCACCGGGAGCTGACCGGCGCGCTCGACGTACCGCGGGAGCGGTCGACCACCGGCACCGTGGCTGCCGACGAGCCGTTGGCGATCGTGGGGATGGCGTGCCGGTACCCGGGTGGGGTGTCCTCGCCGGAGGACCTGTGGCGGCTGGTCGCCGAGGGCGGTGACGCGATCGGTGCCTTCCCGACCGACCGGGGCTGGGACCTGGCCCGGCTCTACGACCCGACCGGCACCCGTCCCGACACCAGCTACGCCGACCAGGGCGGGTTCCTGCCCGGCGCGGCCGGCTTCGACCCGGCCTTCTTCGGCATCTCGCCCCGCGAGGCCGTGCTGATGGACCCGCAGCAGCGGCAGCTGCTGGAGGTCTCCTGGGAGGCTTTCGAGCGGGCCGGCATCGACCCTTCCTCGGTACGCGGCTCCGCCACCGGGGTGTTCGCCGGCCTGATGTACCACGACTACGTGACCGGGCACAGCGCCGGCAGCGTCGTCTCCGGCCGGATCGCCTACACCCTCGGTCTCGAAGGCCCCGCCGTCACGGTGGACACGGCGTGTTCGTCGTCGTTGGTGGCGATGCATCTGGCGGGTCAGGCGTTGCGGTCGGGTGAGTGTGATCTGGCGTTGGCGGGTGGGGTGACGGTGATGGCGTCGCCGGAGACGTTCGTGGAGTTTTCGCGGCAGCGGGGGTTGGCGCCGGATGGTCGGTGCAAGCCGTTCGCGGCGGCGGCGGACGGGACGGGTTGGTCTGAGGGTGTCGGGGTGCTGGTGTTGGAGCGGTTGTCCGACGCGGTGCGCAACGGGCACCGGGTGCTGGGCGTGGTTCGCGGTTCGGCGGTGAATCAGGACGGTGCGTCGAATGGGTTGACGGCGCCGAATGGGCCGGCGCAGCAGCGGGTGATCCGGCAGGCCCTGGCGAATGCGGGGTTGTCGGCGGGCGAGGTGGATGTGGTAGAGGCGCACGGTACGGGTACGACGTTGGGTGATCCGATCGAGGCGCAGGCGATTCTGGCGACGTATGGGCGGGATCGGGAGCGGCCGTTGTGGTTGGGTTCGGTGAAGTCGAATCTGGGTCACACGCAGGCGGCGGCGGGTGTGGCGGGTGTGATGAAGATGGTGTTGGCGATGCGGCACGGGGTGGTGCCGCGGACGTTGCACGTGGACGCGCCGAGCCCGCATGTGGACTGGTCCGCCGGTGAGGTGCGGCTCGCTACCGACGAGGTGCGGTGGCCGGCGCTGGACCGGCCGCGTCGGGCGGCGGTGTCGTCGTTCGGCATCAGCGGCACCAACGCGCACGTCATCGTCGAGGAGTATCCGCAGCCCGTCGTCGTGTCCGAGCCGACGCCGGCACCGGCCGTGGTGCTCTGGCCGCTGGCCAGCCGCTCCACCAGCGGCCTCGCCGCCCAGGCCGCCCGCCTACGGGACTTCCTCACCGACGAACGACCGGTCGACGTCGGGTACTCCCTGGCCACCGGCCGGGCGGCCCTGGACCACCGGGCCGTCGCCGTCGGCGGTACGACCGCCGACCTGGCCGCCGGTCTGGAGGCGTTGACCGCCGGCACCGGCCTGTCGGGCCGGGTCACCACCGGTCGGACGGCGGTGCTGTTCACCGGTCAGGGTGCGCAGCGGGTCGGGATGGGTCGTGAGCTGGCGGCGGCGTTCCCGGTGTTCGCGCAGGCCCTGGAGGAGGTGTGCGCCGCGTTCGGGCCGCTGCTCGACGGTGATCTGCGGGAGGTGATGTTCACCGATCCGGACGGGGTCCTCGACGAGACGGGGTGGACTCAGCCGGCGTTGTTCGCGGTCGAGGTGGCGTTGTTCCGCCTGGCGGAGTCGTGGGGGTTGAAGCCGGATTTCGTGGCGGGTCACTCGATCGGTGAGCTGGCTGCCGCGCATGTCGCCGGGGTGTGGTCCCTGGCGGACGCGTGTCGGGTCGTCGCGGCCCGTGGTGGGTTGATGCAGGCGCTGCCGGCGGGTGGGGCGATGTTGGCGATTGCCGCGCCGCTGGCGGAGCTGGATCTGGGTGACGTCGACGTGGCGGCGGTGAACGGTCCCCGCGCGGTCGTGGTGTCCGGCACGCAGGAGCGGGTCGCGGCGTTGGAGGCGTCGCTGGAGGTGAAGACGCGGCGGTTGCGGGTGTCGCACGCGTTCCATTCGCACCTGATGGATCCGATGCTGGCCGGCTACCGGCTGGTCCTCGACGGGGTGACCGCCCACCCGGCGGACATCCCCCTGGTGTCGACCGCCACCGGTGACCTGGCCGGCGACGACGAACTCGGCTCGGCCGAATACTGGCAGGGCCAGGTCCGGGGCACCGTGCGGTTCGCCGACGCGGTGGCCGCCCTGGCGGCCCGGGGCGTCACCCGGTTCATCGAGATCGGCCCGGACAGCGTGCTGACCGCGATGGTCGCCGACTGCGTGGACGACGCGGTGACCATCGCGGTGCAGCGCCGCGACCGGGGTCAGATCGAGGCGTACGCCACCGGGATGGCCCAGGCGTGGGTCAGCGGCGTCGACCTCGACTGGCCGGCGGTCAACCCGGGTGGCCGGCGGGTCGACCTGCCCACCCACGCCTTCCAACACCAGTACTACTGGATGCGCGACGCCGACGCCGAGCGGGACGTGGTGGCCGCCGGCCTGCTCGACGCCGCCCATCCGCTGCTGTCGGCGGTCACCACGCTGCCCGACACCGACGGGCTGATCGCCACCGGGCTGCTGTCCCGGCGTACCCACCCGTGGCTGGCCGAGCACGCGCTGGGCGAGACGGTCGTGCTGCCCGGCACCGGGCTGGTCGAACTCGCCGTCCGGGCCGGGGACCACGTCGGCTGCGCCCGGCTCGCCGAGCTCACCCTCCAGGCCCCCCTGGTCGTCCCGGACGACGACGGCGTACAGGTCCAGGTGGCGGTGGGCGCACCCGGCGACGACGGCGGACGGCCGGTCACCGTCTACTCCCGGCACCGGGACGCGCCGTGGACCCGGCACGCCACCGGGCTGCTCACCCCGACCCCGGCCGGCCCGCCGGCCGGCCCGTCGACCGCCTGGCCGCCGCCCGCCGCCACCCCCGTCGAGATCGACGGCCTGTACGAGCGGATGGCCGACGCGGGTCTGGTCTACGGGCCGGTCTTCCAGGGCCTGCGGGCCGCCTGGCGGCACGGCGACGAGGTGTACGCCGAGGTCGCGCTCCCCGCCGACGTGCTCGACACCGAGCGGTTCCACCTGCACCCGGCGCTGTTCGACGCGGCCCTGCACGCGATCGGGCTCACCCGGGGCGAGGGGGCCACCGCCGTCCCGTTCGCCTGGACCGGGGTGACCGTCCACGCCACCGGCGCGGGCGCGCTGCGGGTCACCGTCACCCCCGCCGGCCCCGACCAGGTCGCCCTCACCCTCGCCGACCAGACCGGGGCGCCCGTCGCCCGGGTCGACTCGCTGGTGCTGCGGGAGATCGACGCGGGGCAGCTCGCCGCCGCCCGCACCGGCCGGCAGGAGCACCTCTACCGGGTCGACTGGACCCCGGTGCCGCTGCCCGCCACCCCGGCCACCGGCCGCTGGGCGCTGGTCGGGGTGGACGAGTTCAAGGTGTCCGCCGCGCTCGACACCGTCGGGTTGCGCGCCGAGACCCACCCCGACCTGGCCGCCCTCGCGGCCGCCCTGGACGCGGGCGGGGCCGTGCCGGACGTGGTGCTGGTGGCCAGCGTGCAGCCCGACTCCCGGGACCTCGCCGCCGGGGCCCGGCACACCACCGGGCAGCTGCTCACCCTGCTCCAGGGTTGGCTCGCCGACGAGCGGCTGGCGTCGTCCCGGCTGCTGGTGCTCACCCGGGGGGCACAGGGCACCCCGGTCACCGAACCGGCCGCCGCGGCGGCCTGGGGTCTCGTCCGGTCCGCCCAGTCGGAGAACCCGGACCGGATCGTCCTGGTCGACCTCGACGACCACGACGAGTCGGCGCAGGCCCTCCCGGCGGTGCTGGCCGGCGGTGAACCGCAACTGGTCGTCCGGGAGGGCGTCGCCCACGCCGCCCGGCTGACGCCCGCCGCCGCACCCGACGGCACCCCCGGCAGCGTCTTCACCGCCGAGGGCACCGTCCTGCTCACCGGGGCCGGCGGCACCCTCGGCCGGCTCGTCGCCCGGCACCTGGTCGACGCGTACGGGGTACGGCACCTGCTGCTGGCCAGCCGGCGCGGCCCCGACGCGGACGGGATGGCCGCGCTGCGCGCGGACCTCACCGCCGCTGGGGCGGAGGTCACCGTGGCCGCCTGCGACCTGGCCGACCGGGACGCGGTCGCCGCGCTGCTCGCCGGGGTGTCCGCCGACCACCCGCTGACCGGGGTGGTGCACGCCGCCGGGGTGCTCGACGACGGGATCATCCCGTCGCTGACCCGGGACCGCCTGGACGCGGTGCTGCGCCCCAAGGTCGACGCCGCCACCCACCTGCACGAGCTGACCCGCGACGCGGCGCTCACCGCGTTCGTGGTGTTCTCCTCGGCGGCCGGGGTGCTCGGCGGGCCGGGGCAGGGCAACTACGCGGCGGCGAACGCCTTCCTCGACGCGCTGGCCGGCGCGCGGCGGGCGGCCGGGCTGCCCGCCCAGTCCCTGGCCTGGGGGCCGTGGGCCGGCGGGGGGATGGCCGAGGGCCTCGGCGGCACCGACCGGGCCCGGATGTCCCGGGGCGGGGTGCTGCCGATGTCCACCGCGGAAGGGCTCGCCCTGCTGGACGCGGCGCTGGCCCGGACCGAGGCGGTGCTGGTGCCGGTGAAGGCCGACCTGCGCTCCTCGGCGGAGGGCGAGGTGCCGCCGATCCTGCGTACGCTGGTCCCGCCGGTGCGGCGGGCCGCATCCGGTCCGGGTCGTCCCGACCCGGCGGCGCTGCGGCGTACCCTCGCCGGGTTGGACGCCGGCGGCCGGCAGGCGCTGCTGCGCGACCTGGTCCGGGACCGCGCCGCGACGGTGCTCGGCCACGGCGGGCCGGGCGACGTCGATCCGGCGCTGCGCTTCGTCGAGCTGGGCTTCGACTCGCTCACCGCGATGGAGCTGCGCAACGCCCTCAACGAGGCGACCGGGCTGCGGCTGGCCACCGGGGTGGTCTTCGACCACGGCAGCGTCGACGAACTCGCCACCCTGCTGGGGACCGAGCTGGCCACGCCGCCGGCCCGGGACGGCACCGCTGCACCCGACACCGCCGCCGACACGATGAGCGCGCTGTTCGGTGCCGCCGTCCGGGGCGGCCGGGTGCAGCAGGGCCTCGCGTTGCTGCACGCCGTCGCCGACATCCGGCCCACCTTCGACGGACCTGACGACCTGCCGCAGGTCCCCGCGCCCCGCCGGCTCGCCCGTGGCGACCAGCGCTCGACGATCGTCTGCTTCCCCTCGCCGATGGCGCTCGGCGGTGACCAGCAGTACGCCCGGTTCACCGCCGAGTTCGGCGGCACCCGGGACGTGTGGACGCTGCCGGTGCCCGGTTTCGGCCGCGACGACAGCCTGCCCGCCTCCGCCGACGCGGCGGTA
Organism: Micromonospora rifamycinica; assembly: GCF_900090265.1. NCBI lineage: Bacteria > Bacillati > Actinomycetota > Actinomycetes > Micromonosporales > Micromonosporaceae > Micromonospora > Micromonospora rifamycinica. The sequence continues at coordinate 2,285,680 of NZ_LT607752.1, read as the reverse complement.
CGGGTCTTCGCCGAGATGGTCCGCCCGATCGCCGAGCAGGGGCCGTACGTGATCGTCGGTTACTCCTCCGGTGGGTTGTTCGCCCACGCCACCGCCGGTGAGCTGGCGCGGCAGGGGCACGGCCCGACCGGGGTGGTGCTGCTGGACACCTACCTGACCACCGGCAGCACCACGGCGACGTTCTTCACCCACATGCTGGAGTCGCTGCTGGCCAAGGAGGCCACCTTCGGCGAGTTCAGCAGCGCCCGGCTCTCGGCGATGGGCCGCTACATCCGGTTGCTGGAGAGCTGCCCGGTCGAGGCGATCGACCCGCCGGTGCTCTTCGTCCGGCCGCAGGAGTCGATCGTGGCCGGTGGCGACGACGACGGGTGGCGGGCCACCTGGGAGACCCCGCACACGCTCCGGGAGGTGCCCGGCGACCACTTCACCATGATGGAGGGTCGGGTCGGCACGACCGCCGAGGTGGTACGGGACTGGATCGCGCAGTGACGACAGCGGGAGTGGACGACATGACACTGGCACCGACCGTCAAGGGCACCGTCGAGTTCGGCGCGTACCGGACCTGGTACCGGGTCACCGGTGAGCTGCCCGGCGACCGGCCGCCGCTGGTGGTGCTGCACGGCGGCCCGGGGAGCAGCCACGACTACCTGCTCAACCTGGCCGGGCTGAGCCGATCCGGCCGGCCGGTGGTGCACTACGACCAGCTCGGCAACGGCGGCTCCACCCACCTGCGGGACCGGGGGGCGGACTTCTGGACGGTGGAGCTGTTCCTCGACGAGCTGGACAACCTGCTGGGCCGGCTCGGCATCGCCGAGGAGTACGTGCTGTTCGGGCAGTCCTGGGGCGGGGTGCTGGCGGCGGCGCACGCGGTGCGGCGGCCGGCCGGGCTGCGGGGTCTGGTGATCGCCAACGCGCCCGCGTCGTACCCGCTGTGGCTGACGGAGCTGGACGTGCTGCGGGCGGCGCTGCCACCCGGGGTGGACGCGACGCTGCGCCGGCACGAGGCCGCCGGCACCACCGACAGCCCGGCCTACAAGGCCGCCATGATGGTCTTCTACCAACGCCACGTCTGCCGGTGCAAGCCGTTGCCGCCGGAGCTGATGGCCACCTTCATGGAGATCAACAGCGATCCGACGGTGTACCACACGATGAACGGGCCGAGCGAGTTCTGCATCACCGGGACGCTGCGCGACTACTCGCTGGTCGACCGGCTGCCGCAGATCGACACGCCGACCCTGGTGATCACCGGCGAGCACGACGAGGTCACCCCGGCGGCGGCCCGGCCCTTCGCCGACCTCGTCCCCGGGGCGCACTGGGAGGTCGTCGAGGGCGCCAGCCACCTGCCCCACCTGGAGACGCCGGAGCGCTTCACCGAGCTGCTCACCCAGTTCCTCGACAAGCTCTGAGCCGACCGGTACGACGCCCGCGCCCGCCGGTCAGCCGGTGCGGGCGTCGTATGTCGCGCGGTGGGTGAAGACCTCGTCCATGTGCGCCTCGGCCCACCCCTTGAGGCCACGGATCACCTGGTGCAGGGAGAGGCCGAGGTCGGTCAGCTCGTAGGTGACGGTGACCGGCACCGTCGGCGTGACGGTGCGGGCGACCAGCCCGTCGCGTTCCAGCGAGCGCAGCGTCTGGGTGAGCATCTTCTGGCTGACCCCGGCCATCCGGCGGGCCAGCTCCGAGTAGCGCATCGGCCGGGGCTCGCCGGAGCAGTCGGCGCCGAACGGCTGCGCGCCGTCGCCGCGCAGGGCGGCCAGCGCCAGCACCACCCACTTGTCGGAGATCCGGTCGAGCAGGTCGCGGCTGGGGCACCGCGCCACGAACGCGTCATACTCCGCCTTGGCCCGGGACCGCTGCTCGGCCGCCGTCATCGTCGTCACCGCGTCTTCCTTTCCCGTCGGAATGTTACGCACCTGTAGGTGCCTACTTCCCGTCAGGAAGCTACCTGACGATAGTGGAACCGGCACCCGCCAGGCACCGCCTGGCCCGACGACGAAGATCCGAGGTAAGGAACCATGTCCTCCACGTCCCTCCCCGGCGGCACCTGGACGCTGGGCGATCTGACGGTCACCCGGTTCGGCTACGGCGCCATGCAGCTCGCCGGCCCCGGGGTGATGGGGCCGCCGGCCGACCCGGACGGCGCGCTCGCCGTCCTCCGGGAGGCGGTGGCCCTCGGCGTCACCCACATCGACACCAGCGACGCCTACGGCCCCCACGTCACCAACGAGCTGATCCGGGCCGCTCTGCACCCCTACCCGCAGGCGCTGCACATCGTGACCAAGGTCGGCGCGACCCGCGACCCGCAGGGCGGGTGGCCCCCGGCCCGGCAGCCGGCGGAGCTGCGCCGGGCCGTGCACGAGAACCTCACCAACCTCGGCCTCGACGTGCTCGACCTGGTCAACCTCCGGCTGGGCGACGCCCAGGGCACCCGGCCCGGCTCACTCGCCGAGGCGTTCGGGACGCTCGCCGAACTCCGCCAGGAGGGCCTGATCCGGCACCTCGGGGTGAGCAACGCGACGGCGGAACAGGTCGTCGAGGCGCAGCAGATCGCGCCGGTCGTGTGCGTGCAGAACCTCTACAACCTCGCCTACCGCCAGGACGACGCGCTGATCGACGCGCTGGCCGAGCAGGGGGTCGCCTACGTGCCGTTCTTCCCCCTCGGCGGCTTCAGCCCGTTGCAGTCCGCGGCGCTCTCGGCGGTGGCCGCCCGGCTGGACGCGACGCCGATGTCGGTCGCCCTGGCCTGGCTGCTGCACCGGTCGCCGAACATCCTGCTCATCCCCGGCACCTCGTCGGTGGCCCACCTGCGGGAGAACGTCGTCGGCGCGGGGCTCGCCCTGTCGGACGAGGACCTCGCCGAGCTGGACAAGATCGGCCGCTGACGGGTCGACCCGCCGGCCCCGACGCGGGCCGGCGGACGCCCGACGAGGTGGCCGCAGTCGGGGAGTCGGCACCGGCCCCTGGCGCGGGCCGGCCTCCCCCGCCGCACGGAAAGGTCCCGTGACCGGCTCCGGTCACGGGACCTTTCCGCGGGTCGGGTCGGTCAGACGGGAGCGCCGAGCAGCTCGGTCATGACCCCCCACAGCGTCTGCGGGGTGGCGAACGTCTCCATCGACATCGCCTCGTCGACGAACCGCACGTTGTACTCGCTCTCGAGCGTCGCCAGCAGTTCGACCATGGCGAGGGAGTCCAGGCCCGAGTCGCGCAGGCTGGTGTCGCCCAGCAGTGGCTCCTCGGCGTCGAGGAAGGGCAGGTGCTGGCGCAGGATGGCCTCGAACCGTTGATCCCACATGTCCGCGATTCCTTCCGGTGCAGGGTGAGGAAGACGCTAACAACGGCTGTCAGGCGGTGACGACCCGACAAATCTCCGGTCGCCGGCAGGTCGGGGTAAGGGGCGGCTAGGGGGGTCGATGCGGGTGGGCACGGCCGGGGCCGCCGCTACGCTCCGGGCCATGAGTCGAGAGAACTTCGCGCGCACGCACGCCTCGGTGGAGACGCTGCACGAGTTCCTGTTGGCGGGCGCCCGGCTGACGCCCGACAAGCCGGCCGTCATCCACGTCGTCGGCGGCGAGGTCGGCTCCCTGTCGTACCGTCAGCTCGCCCAGCGGGTCGACGGCTACGCCGCCGCTCTCGACCAGCTCGGCCTGGACATCGGCGACCGGGTGATCCTGGAGTCGGACACCTCCCCGACCGCCATCGCCGTCTTCCTGGCCTGCTCCTCGCTGGGGCTGACGTTCATCCCGGTCAGCCCGGAGACGCCGGCCCAGCGGCTCGCGCTGATCGCCGAGAGCACCGCGGCGGCACTGCACCTGCAACCCGTCGACGGCCGCCGGGAGGCCGTGCCCGCGCCGCTGGGCACCGCCCGGTTCGGCCCGGACGGCATCCAGGTCGAGCGGGCCCCCGCGCCGCGCACCCGGCACCGCCGCGAGCTGGTGCCCACCGACCCGGCCTACATGATCTTCACGTCGGGCACCACCGGCCGGCCTAAGGGCGTGGTGATGAGCCACCGGGGCGTGCTCGCCTTCTTCCGCGGCATGCTGCGGCACGGCATCGTCTCCGCCGAGGACCGGGTCGCCACCACCTCGCCGCTCCAGTTCGACTTCTCGCTGCTCGACATCGGTCTGGCCCTGGGCAGCGGCGCGGCCGTGGTGCCGGTGCCCCGGTCACTGCTGCGCTGGCCGCGCCGCTTCGTGCAGTTCCTCGCCGACAGTGGCGCCACCCAGGTCAACGGGGTTCCGTCGATCTGGCGGGGGGTGCTGCGGCACGAGTTCGCCGGGCTGGCCGCGCTCGGCGAGCAGATCCGTGGGGTGCTCTACTCCGGCGAGAACTTCCCCCTGCCGGAGATGCGGGAGCTGCACCGCGCCCTGCCGCACGCCCGGGTGGTCAACTGCTTCGGCAGCAGCGAGTCCATCGCCGCGTCCTTCACCGACGTGCCGAACCCGCTGCCCGCTGAGGTCGACCGGATCTCCATCGGCCACGCCCACCCGGGTGCCGAGATGCTCCTGATCGACGAGGACGGCCGGCCGGTCGACACCCCGGGGGTCGTCGGGCAGATCCACCTGCGCAGCGCCGCCCTGTTCCACGGCTACTGGAACGACCCGGAGGCCACCGCCGCCGCGCTGGTCCCCGACCCGCTCAACCCGGCCAGCGGGCAGGTGGTCTTCCGCACCGGGGACCTGGCCTACCGGGGGGAGGGAGGCGAGCTGTACTTCATCGGCCGGGTCGACTCCCTGGTCAAGGTCCGCGGCAACCGGGTCGAACTGGGCGAGGTGGAGCGCCGGGTCCGGGACTTCCCGGGCATCGCCGGGGCCGCCGCGCTGATGCTGCCGCAGGAGGGCAAGGACCCGGTGCTGGCCGTGTTCGTGGTGCTCGACGAGGGCGTGACCGGCGTGGAGGAGATGGAGCTGGGCGCGTTCTGCCTGGAGGCGCTGCCCGACTACATGGTGCCGCAGCAGGTGCGGGTCCTCGACGAGCTGCCGGTCAACGCCAACGGCAAGGTCGACCGCCGGCTGCTCGCCGCCCGCGCCGGGCAGCCCACGCGGAGCTGATCCCGCGCCCCGACGGCCCCTGGCCGGTCCCTTCAGGAGGGGGACCGGCCAGGGGTTTTCCTTGCCGCCGCCCGCCGCCCGCCGCCCGCCGCCCGCCGCCCGCCGCCCGCCGCCCGCCGCCCGCCGCCCGAGGGGCGCTGGGCGCTGGGCGCGCAGTTTCGTGGTTGTAGTGGCATCCGCGCGCGCGGATGCCACTACAACCACGAAACTGTGTCGATCATGGAGATCCCCGGCCCGGAGTGGTCCGGGCCGGGGAGGGTTGGGGGGAAAGGAAGGCGGGGGAGGCGCGGAGGTGGGGGAGGTGGGGGAGGTGGGCTCAGCCCTCGGCGGCCTCGCGGGCCAGCCGGGACCGGTCCACCTTGCGGTTGGAGTTCAGCGGGAACTCCGGCACGTGCCGGTACGAACGCGGCAGCATCCCCTTGGGCAGGATCTGCCGCAGCTGCCGGGACAGCTCCGCCGGGGCGGTCGGCCGCCCGGTGTAGAAGACCACCAGCTCGGTGCCGCCCGCGCCGGCCCGGGCCACGGTCACCGCGTCCTCGATGCCGGGGCAGCCGCGCAGCGCGTGCTCGATCTCGGCCAGCTCCACCCGCCAGCCGTGCACCTGCACCTGCGAGTCGAGCCGCCCCAGATAGATCAGCTCCTTGTTGTCCAGCCGCCGGACCCGGTCCCCGGTGCGGTACCACCGCCGGCCGTCGCGCAGCAGGAACCGGCCCTCGTCGTCGGCCGGGTCGAGGTAGCCGGGGGTGAGCTGCGGGCCGGTGATGCAGAGTTCGCCCTCCACCTCGCTGGCCGCGCCGTCCGCGTCGAGCAGCACCCCGTCGTGCCCGTCGTGCAGGGCGCCGATCGGGACCAGGCCGTTGACGCAGAGCGCCGGGGAGGTCTGCGGTGACCAGCGGTGCCCGGTGATGGTCACCGTCAGCTCGGTCGGGCCGTAGATGTTCTCCAGCGTCGACCCGGGGGCCGCCGCCTGCCAGTCCACCGCGTCGGCCGCGTGCAGCGCCTCCCCGGCGAAGAAGCTCCACCGCAGCGACGGCATCGCCGCCGCCCCCAGCCGGCCGGTCCGCCGGACCAGGGTGATCGCGCTCGGGGTGGAGAACCACACGGTCAGGCGCCGTTCGGCGACGAACGCCGGCACGTCCCGGTAGGCCGCCGGCGGCACCGGGTGCACGCTCGCCCCCGCGCCCCAGGCGCAGAACAGGTCGAACATCGCGCAGTCGAAGTTCAGGTCGAACGACTGGGAGAAGCGGTCGTTCGGGCCGAAGTCGTACCGGTCGTCGAGCAGCGAGAAGTAGTGCCGCAGGTTGCCGTGGGTGATCGGCACTCCCTTGGGCCGCCCGGTCGACCCTGAGGTGAACAGCACGTAGGCCAGGTCGTCCGGGCCGGCGGGGCGGGGCGCGGCCAGTGGCGTCGCCGAGGCCACCGACAGCCGTGGCCCGGTGCCGCTGCCGCGCGGGTCCACCACCGGCGCGAACACCGGCACCCCGGCCACCGCGTCGCCCAGCTCCGCCCGGACCGCCAACCCGGCCTCGTCGAGCAGCAGCGTGGAGACCCCGCACGCGGTGAGCATCCCCGCGGTCCGGGCCGCCGGGAACTCCGGGTGCAGCGGTACGGCGGTCGCGCCGACGTACAGCGTGGCGAGCAGGCCGGCGTACGACTCCAGGGTCTTGCCGGCCAGGATGCCGACCACCTGGGGCGGTCCGTCCGGGCCGGCGGCCAGCGCCCCGGCCCAGTGCAGCGCGGTGGCGTGCAGCTCCTGGTAGCTGACCGGGCCGGTGGGCAGGTGCAGGGCGGTGGCCCGGGGCGCGGTGGCCAGCCCCTGGAGGAACCGGCCGTGCAGGGCGTAGTCGGTGTGCTGGGTCATCTCGTCCTCCGTGCTCTGCCGCGCTCAGGCGGCCACGGTGCGGCGGATCGGCCGCATCGCCCGCCGGGGGTCCACGATGGTGGTCCGGAAATTGCGGACGGTGGCGCCGACCCGGCCCCACAACCGGTCCGGTCCGCAGACGTGCACCGTCTCCACCCCGTGCCGCTGGAAGGTGGCGACCACCTCCGGCCAGCGCACCGGGGTGACGATCCCGTCGAGCAGCATGGCCCGGACGCCGTCGGCGGTGGTGCACACCGTGCCGTCCTGATCGGCGACGACCGGGATCTGCGGGTCGGTGAAGCGCAGCGACCCGAACAGCTCCGCCTCCACCCGGTCACGCAGCGGCTGGAACGCGGCGGCGTGCAGCGGCGGGTCCATCACGTACAGCGGCAGCCCGCCGCCGGCCCGCAGCCGCTGCGTCAACCAGTCGGCGCGCTCCTCGTGCAGGGTCACCATCCAGAAGTCGGTGTCCACGTAGCAGGAGATCTCGTACCACTCGCCGGCCTCGTCCAGCTCGGCCAGGATCTCCCGCAGCCGCTCGCCCGGGGTGCGGACGAACGACATCGTCACCACGCCCCGTTGCTCGGCGGTGAAGTACTCCGTCTCGATCCGGGACAGCCGGGCGGTCATCCGGACCGCCTCGGCGAAGTCCAGCGCGCCGCTGAACACGGCGGCGGCCTTGCCCCCGAAGCTGGGGCCGGCGATCAGGTCCGGCCGCAGGTCCATGGTCCGCTCCGCCCAGCGGGCCAACGCCAGGCAGTTGACCAGGAAGGCCACCTGGGCGTACTCGGAGTAGTCGCTGTCGCTGTCGCGGTACCTGGCGAACAGGTCGTAGTCCAGGGCGTCGCTGGCGGCGGCGAGCAGCTCGCGGGCATCCCGGTCGATGAGCATGAACTTCGCGACGTCGGCGAAGTCGCACGGACCCATCCCGGGAAAGACGATGGCGCTGGTCATCTGGGGCGTCCTTGTCGTCGGGGCGGACCGGCCGGGGCGCGGTCGGCGGGGGAGCCGGGACGGGAGGTCACCGGGGGAGCTTGGCCAGGGCCTGCTCGATGCGGACCAGCGCGTCGGCGACGTGCGGGAGGGCCAGCGGGTCGGCCGCGGTCTGGGTCTGCCGCTGCTGCTCCGGGGTGTCGCCGTAGAGCATGCTGGTCGCGGCGCGGAAGCGCAGCGCCTCCGGCCGGTCGCCGAAGTGGTGGCCGGAGAGCACCGCGACGCCCAGCTCCTCCAGCAGGTGGTGCTGCAACGACGCGCCGTCGGTGATGCCCTGCTCGGCCAGCGGCTCCCGCAGCGGCGCGAAGTCCGGGTAGACGTAGAACGCGCCGGTCGGCGGCCGGCAGGTGGCGCCCGCGTCCACCATGATCCGGTGCACCGCACCGGCCACCGCGCCGTGCAGCGCGGCGTCCGCGGTCAGCCGCTCGCGGATCTCCGGTGGCTCGGCGAAGGCGTACCGGGCCACCGACTGCATCGGTCCGGCCAGGGTGGACCAGATCTCGCTGGCCACCGAGGCGACGTCGGCGCGGATCCGCTCGCCCCACCCGCCGGTCGGGAACCGGGCCGCTCCGATCCGCCAGCCGCCGAGCGCCAGGTTCTTGCTCAGCCCGGTGAGCACCACCGTCCGCCGGGGGGCGATCTCGGCCGGGGAGAGCAGGTCCGTGCCCGGGGTGTGCAGGATGTCCCGGTAGATCTCGTCCGAGACGATCAGCAGGTCCTCCTCCTCGGCGATCGCGCACAGCTCGCGGACCAGGTCGTCCGGGGCGTGTGTGCCGGTCGGGTTGTCCGGCGAGGTGAGCACCAGGATGCGCGGGTCGTGGCCGAGCACCCGGGCGGCGCGGATCGTCTCCCGCAGCGCCGCCGGGTCGGGAACCCCGCCGCAGGACTCCGGGATCGGCACCCCCAGCACGGTCTTGCCGGCCAGCCGGGCCTGCGGGGCGTAGGTGACCCAGCTCGGCGCGGCGACCAGGGTGTCCCCGCCGACCACCAGTTGCAGGGCCATCAGCAGCGGCTTGCTGCCGGGCGCGATGATCACCTGGTCCGCCTCGGTGGGCAGCCGGCGGCGGGAGAAGTACCCGGCGACCGCGTCCCGGGTGTCCGGGTCACCGACCACCGGCCCGTAGGCGTTGCGGTCGGCGCCCTCGGTCAGTGCCCGCCGCAGCGGCGCGAACACCGGGAGGCGGGACTCGCCGAAGCCCAGGTGCACGATGGACTCGCCCGCGGCGATCCGCTGCGCGACCAGCTGGTCGAGCGCGAGGTTGGGCGAGATCTTCCGGCCGGCCATCGCCAGCTCCCTTCGGGGTGGGTGGGTGTTCAGGTGGTGACGGCCGCGCCGGGGCGGGCCGCGCTGGGGCTGACCGCGGCGAGGACGTCCGCCGGGGCGCTCGGGTCGATCTCCAGGTCGCTCAGCCAGGCCGCGTCGGCCGACCAGCGGGCCCGGAACGGCCGGCCGACCAGCCGCCGGTCACGGGCCTGGATCAACCGGAGCTGGAAGAAGTCGCCGTCCGGGGTGCGCTCCACGCCGTCGACCAGCACCTTGCCGGGGGTGGCCGACATGACCGGTCCGCGCACCGTCCGGGCCAGACCGGGCAGATCCTGGTACGCGGTGCGGAAGATGTCGGCGGCCCGGGTCAGCGGCACCTGGAAGTAGTCCCGGGGGCCGGTGTCCCGCTCGACGAACATGTAGTACGGCACCGCGCCGACGGCCAGCTCGGCCCGCCACATCTCGCTCCAGGCGCGGGCGTCGTCGTTGACGTAGCGGATCAGCGGGGCCTGGCAGTAGACCACCGCCCCGGTCGACCGGATCCGGGCGATCGCCCGGCCGGCGACCTCGGTGGACAGCTCCCGGGGGTGGCTGAAGTGCGCCATCACCGCGACACTGCGGCCCGACGCCACCACCTGCTCGAAGAGCCGCAGCAGGTCGTCGGCGTCGCTGTCGGAGACGAACCGGTACGGCCAGTAGGCGACCGCCTTGGTGCCGAACCGGATGGTTCGCACGGTGTCCACCCGCAGCAGCGGCTCCACGTGGCTGCGCAGCCGCTCCGTCGACATGATCATCGGATCGCCCCCGGTGACCAGCACGTCGGTCACCGCCGGGTGCCGGTGCAGGTACGTCACCAACTGCTCCGGGCCGGGCGCGGCGAACCGCAGATCGGCGTCGCCGACGAACTGCGCCCAACGGAAGCAGTAGGTGCAGTAGGCGTGGCAGGTCTGGCCCTGCTGCGGGAAGTAGAGCACCGTCTCCCGGTACTTGTGCTGCATGCCCGGCAACTCCTGGCCGTCCAGGCTCGGCACGTTGTGCTGCTGCTGCCCGGACGGGTGCGGGTTGAGCCCGGCCCGGATCCGGGCCACCTCGCCGCGCAGCCCCTTGCGGTCGCCGGCGCGCAGCAGGTCGCCGAGGATCCGCTCGTCGTCGGCGGCGAGCATGCCGCGCTGCGGGAACACCAGCCGGAAGATCGGGTCGTCCGGGATGCGGTCCCAGTCGACCAGGTGCGACAGGACGTACTCGTTGACCCGGAACGGCAGCACCTGGGAAATGGTGCGGATCGCCTGCAGATTGTCGGCCGACAATCCGTACCGGGCACCGAGTTCGTCGATGTGGTGCGGCCCGAAGGAGTGGAACCGCCCCGGATCGGCGGTCGTGGAGACGAGCAGGGACATCAACCATCCTCCATGGGGGGTTGCGCCCACCGACGTGGCGTGAATCAATCACCGGTGCGCGCCCGCGAGAATCGCTCGACGGTCAACGGTCAACAGCGCGTTGCCTCGCCCACACGCTAGTGGCGACCGCTGCGCCCGGACCCCTAACGGCACCCCAGAGCCGCCCCTTAGCGGGGCCGGTAGGGGGCGGCTAGGGGCGTCGCGGGGGTGTAGGTGGATTTCCTTTCCTGATTACGTATCCCTCGCCTGGTCCGGCCGGCGCCCGGCGTGTCGCCCGGATACGCCGTACCGCACCGAGCGGCCGTGCAGACATCGACGCCAGCGCCCGATCCCGTGCGCCCGGTGCGAACCGAGGGAGTTGCCCCGTGACCATCGATCAGGAGATCCGCAAGTACCCGTTCAGCGAGTCACCCGGGATCGACATCGACCCGGCGTACGGGCTGCTGCGCAGCACCGAGCCGCTGGCCCGGGTGCAGCTCCCCTACGGCGAGGTGTCCTGGCTGGCCACCCGCTACGAGGACGTCAAGACCGTGCTGACCGACCCCCGGTTCAGCCGGGCCGCGGCGCAGGGCAAGGACCAGCCCCGCCTCCGCGAGGAGATGACCTACGAGGGCATCATCGGCCTCGACCCGCCGGACCACACCCGGCTGCGCAAGCTGGCCGGCAAGGCGCTGACCGCCCGCCGGGTCAACGAGATCCGCGCGGACGCGCAGCGGATCGCCAACGAGTACGTCGACGACATGATCGCCAAGGGTTCGCCCGGCGACCTGGTGGAGATGTTCGCGCTGCCCTTCCCGATCACGGTGATCTGCGAGCTGCTCGGCGTCCCGTTCGAGGACCGCGCCCAGTTCCGGATCTGGACCGAGGGGCTGACCAGCACCAGCGAGCAGCTCATGAGCTACGTCGAACAGCTCTTCGGCTACATGGGCAAGCTGGTCGCCCAGCGCCGCGAGCAGCCCACCGACGACCTGCTCGGCGCGCTGGTCAAGGCCCGTGACGAGGGCGACCGGCTGACCGAGCAGGAGCTGCTCTCCATCGCCGGGGTCGGGCTGCTGCTCACCGGCGTCGAGACAGTCTCCACGCACATCCCCAACTTCGTCTACGCGCTGCTCACCCACCCGGAGCTGATGGCGCAGCTGCGCGCCGACCGGAGCCTGGTGCCGGCGGCCGTGGAGGAGCTGCTGCGGATGATCCCGCTGAACCCGGCCGCCATGTTCCCCCGCTACGCGGTGGAGGACGTGGAGCTGAGCGGCGTCACCGTCCGCGCCGGGGAGCCGGTGCTGGTCTCCCTGCCCGGGGCCAACCGCGACCCGGAGGTCTTCGACAACCCGGAGACCTTCGACTTCACCCGCGAGCAGAACCCGCACGTCGCGTTCGGCCACGGCCCGCACCACTGCCTCGGCGCGCAGCTCGCCCGGATGGAACTCCAGGTGGCCCTGCACACCATCCTGGACCGCTTCCCCGAGCTGAGCCTGGCCGACGGCGACGCCGGGGTGTCGTGGAAGTCCGGCCTGCTGGTCCGGGGTCCGAACCGGCTGCTGGTGGCGTGGTGAGCGCGGTGGACACCCGCTGGACGGTGACCGTCGACCGGGACGCCTGCATCGGCACCGGGGTCTGCGCCGGCGCGGCCCCCCGCCAGATCGAGATCCGGGACGGCAAGGCGTCCGCCCTGGCCCCGCAGACCGAGCCCGACGAGGCGGTCATCGACGCCGCCGACATGTGCCCGATGTCCGCGATCACGGTCCGCGACGCCGCCTCCGGCGCGCTGCTCGCGCCCGAGGAGTGAACCACCGCCCCGACCGGTGAACCCCCACCGGTCGTCGTGAGGCCGCCGCGACCGGTCCCCTACCGGTCGTGGCGGCCTCGCCGTGACCGGGCGCCGAAAGCCGACACACCGAGCCGGGCGTCGAACCCGGAGACCTAGTGGAGCGTGCCATGAGCGAGTCCGTGAACCCCACCGGTGCCCAGCCCGACGCGCTGTCGGCACTGCGGCGGCGGCTGGAGGGCCGCACGGCCGACGAGCGGGACCGGGCGCTCACCGCCCTGGTCCGGGAGCAGGCCCGCGACGTGCTGCGGACCGTGCTGCCCGACGGCCCGGACGCGGTCGAGCCGGGCCGGCCCTTCCGCGACCTGGGCTTCGACTCGCTCGCCGCGGTCGAGCTGCACCGCCGGCTCACCGCCGCCACCGGCCTGGACCTGCCGGTCACCCTGGTCTTCGACCATCCGACGCCGCAGGCGGTCGGCCGGCTGCTGCGCGGCCTGCTCGGCGGGGACGCCGCCCCCGCCCCGGCCGTCGCGCCGTCGCGCCGGCCCACCGCCGACGACGAGCCGATCGCGGTGGTCGGTATCGGCTGCCGCTACCCCGGGCACAGCACCTCCGCCGACGACCTGTGGCGGCTGGTCTTCGAGGGCCGGCACGTCATCACCGACTTCCCGACCGACCGGGACTGGGACACCGAGGGGCTGTACGACCCGGACCCGGGCAAGCCCGGCAAGACCTACGTCCGCCAGGGCGGCTTCCTGGAGGGCGCGGCCGAGTTCGACGCGGAGTTCTTCGGCATCAGCCCGCGCGAGGCGATGACGATGGACCCGCAGCAGCGGCTGGTGCTGGAGACCGCCTGGGAGGCGCTGGAGGACGCCGGCATCGACTCGGCGTCGCTGCGCGGCAGCCAGACCGGCGTCTTCATCGGCGCCGAGCCGCAGGAGTACGGCCCCCGGCTGCACGAGGCCCCGGAGGGCCTGGACGGCTACCTGCTCACCGGTAACGCGCCGAGCGTGGTGTCCGGCCGGCTCGCCTACACCTTCGGCTTCGAGGGGCCGACGCTGACCGTGGACACCGCCTGCTCGGGTTCCCTGGTCGCCCTGCACCTGGCCTGCCAGGCCGTCCAGCGGGGGGAGTGCACCACCGCGCTCGCCGGTGGGGTCGCGGTGATGGTGCACCCGGGCGCGTTCACCGCGTTCAGCCGGCAGCGGGGTCTCGCCCCGGACGGCCTGTGCAAGCCGTTCGCGGCGGCGGCCGACGGCACCGGCTGGGCCGAGGGCGTCGGCATCCTGGTGCTGGAGCGGCTCTCCGACGCCCTTCGTAACGGCCACCGGGTGCTCGGGGTGATCCGCGGGTCGGCGATCAACCAGGACGGCGCGTCCAACGGGTTGACCGCCCCGAACGGGCCGTCCCAGCAGCGGGTGATCCTGTCCGCGCTGGCGTCGGCCGGGCTGGCCCCCACCGACGTCGACCTGGTCGAGGCGCACGGCACCGGCACCCGGCTCGGCGACCCGATCGAGGCGCAGGCGATCATCGCCACCTACGGCCGGGACCGCCCCGCCGACCGGCCGCTCTGGCTCGGCTCGCTGAAGTCCAACATCGGCCACTCGCAGGCCGCCGCCGGTGTCGCCGGTGTGATCAAGGTGCTGATGGCGATGCGGCACCGGGTGCTGCCGCGCACCCTGCACGTCGACGCGCCCACCCCCAACGTCGACTGGTCCGCCGGGACCGTCGCCCTGCTCACCGAGGCGCGGCCGTGGGACGACCCGGGCCACCCGCGCCGGGCCGGGGTCTCCTCGTTCGGGGTCAGCGGCACCAACGCGCACGTCATCGTGGAGGAGCCGCCGGCCGTCGCCGACGAGGCCGTCGCCGCCGTGCCGCAGCAGCCCGGCGGGGTGCTGCCGGTGGTGCTCTCCGCCCGCAACGAGGCGGCGCTGCGCGACCAGGCCGCCGCGCTGCTCGCCGTCGTGGACACCGACGGGGACGCCCCGGAGCTGCTGGACGTCGCGTACTCGCTGGCCACCACCCGGACCGCGCTGGAGCACCGGGCGGTGCTGGTGGCCGGGGACCGGGCCGGCGTGGCCCGGGACCTCGCCGCCCTCGCCGACGGCGGCGGCCCGTCCGGCGTACACCTCGGGCCGGCCACCGGTGGCGGGCTCGGCTTCCTGTTCACCGGCCAGGGCAGCCAGCGACTCGGCGCCGGCCGGCAGCTGTACCGCAGCCACCCGGTCTACGCCGCCGCGTTCGACGACACCTGCGGCTGGCTGGACCTGCAACTGGACGTGCCGCTGGCCGACGTCCTGTTCGCCGAGCCCGGCACCGCCGAGGCGGCCCTGCTCGACCAGACCGCCTACACCCAGTGCGCGCTGTTCGCCGTGGAGGTCGCCCAGTTCCGGCTGCTGGAGTCCTGGGGGATCCGGCCCGACCTGCTCGCCGGGCACTCGATCGGTGAGCTGGCCGCCGCCCACGTCGCCGGGGTGCTCTCGCTGGAGGACGCGGCGCTCCTGGTCGCCGCGCGCGGCCGGCTCATGCAGCAGCTCCCCGCCGGGGGCGCGATGGTCTCGGTGCAGGCCACCGAGGAACAGGTCCGCCCGCTGCTCGCCGGCCGCGAGGCCCAGGCGGGCCTGGCGGCGGTGAACGGCCCGACCTCGGTGGTGCTCTCCGGGGACGAGGACGCCGTGCTGGAGATCGCCGCCGCCCTCGCCGCCGCCGGGCACCGGACGAAGCGGCTGCGGGTCAGCCACGCCTTCCACTCGCCGCTGATGACCCCGATGCTCGCCGAGTTCGACCGGCTCGCCCAGGTGCTCAGCTACCGTCCGCCGACCATCCCGATCGTCTCCACGGTGACCGGTCGGCCGGTGCTCTCCGGTGAGCTGTGCGACCCCGGGTACTGGGTGCGGCACGTCCGCGACAGCGTCCGGTTCGCCGACGCGGTGCGGGCGATGGCCGACGAGGGGGTCGGCACCTTCCTCGAACTCGGACCGGCCGGTGTGCTCTCCGCGATGGGTCCGGCCTGCCTGGGCGAGGACGCCGACGCCGCCTTCGTCCCGCTGCTGCGCCCCGACCAGGACGAGGAGACCGGTGTCGTCGCCGCCGTCGCCCACGCCCACGTGCGCGGGGTGCCGGTGGACTGGGCGGCGTTCTTCGCCGGGCGGGGCGCCCGCCGGGTGGCGCTGCCCACCTACCGGTTCCAGCGTCGCCGGTTCTGGATGTCCTCCGGTGGGGGCAGCGCCGACGCGACCGGCTTCGGTCAGCTCGCCGCCGGCCACCCGCTGGTCGGCGCGGTGGTCGGGCTGGCCGGCGGTGACGGGATGGTGCTCACCGGACGGGTGTCGCTGCGCAGCCACCCGTGGCTGGCCGACCACACCATCTCCGGCGTGGCGTTGCTGCCCGGCACCGCCTTCGTCGAGCTGGCGGTCCGGGCCGGCGACCAGGTCGGCTGCCCCACGGTGGAGGAGCTGACCCTCCAGGCCCCGCTGGCGCTGGACGAGCGCGGCGTGGCCCTCCAGGTGGTCGTCGGGGTCGCCGACCCGGCCGGCCGTTGCCCGGTGGCCGTCTACTCCCGCCCCGACGGGGCCGACCCGGACGGGCAGCTCTGGACCCGTCACGTCAGCGGCTTCCTCGCCCCGCAGGCCGCCGACGCCGGGCAGCCGCTCACCGAGTGGCCGCCGCGCGACGCCCGGCCGGTCGACCTGGCCGGCGTCTACGCCGAGCTGGCCGGTCAGGGCTACGGCTACGGCCCGGTGTTCCAGGGGCTCAAGGCCGTCTGGCGACGTGGCCCCGAGGTGTACGCGGAGGTCGCGCTCCCCGCCGACAGCCGGGCCGAGGCGGCCCGCTTCGGCCTGCACCCGGCGGTGCTGGACGCCGCCCTGCACGCCATCGACGCGGCCCGCCGGGGTGAGCCCGCCGACGGCGAGGTGCGTATCCCGTTCGCCTGGAACGACGTCACCCTGCACGCCGCCGGTGCGGCCGAGGTGCGGGTCCGGATCGCCCCGGCCGCCGGGGACAGCGTGTCGGTGACCCTCGCCGACACCACCGGCGCACCGGTCGCCTCGGTGCGCTCCTTCGTCTCCCGGCCGGTCTCCACCGCGCAGCTCACCGCTGCCCGGGGCGGCTACCACGAGCGGCTGTTCCGGCTGGAGTGGACGACGTTGGGCCACCGGCCCGCCCCGGCGGGCACCCCCCGCTGGGTGGTGCTCGGCGACGAGCGGATCGGCACGGCGATCCGGCACGCCGACCCGGCCGCGTTGGGCGCGGCGATCGACGCCGGTGCCACCGCCCCGGAGTGGGCGTTCGTCGGCGTCACCACCGGTGACGTGCGGGCCGCCACCGCCGACGCGTTGGCGCTGCTCCAGCAGTGGCTGGCCGACGCGCGGCTGGCCGGCACCCGGCTGGTCTTCGTCAGCCGGGTCGACGACCTCGCCGCCGAGGCGGTCCGGGGTCTGGTCCGGGCCGCGCAGACGGAGAACCCGGACCGGTTCGTCACCGTCCAGCTCACCGACGCACCGACGTCGTTGCTGACCGCCGCCCTGGCCACCGGCGAACCGGAACTGCGGCTACGCGACGGCGGGATCAGTGTGCCCCGGCTCGCCCGGGTCGCCGTCGCCCCGCCCGCCCTGCCGAGCTCCGACGCGGCCCTGTCGGGCTCCGACACCGCCCCGAAGGACGCCGACGCCGACGCCGACGCCGGCACCGCCACCAGCTGGCCGACCGACGGCACGGTGCTGGTCACCGGCGGCACCGGTGGGCTCGGCGCGCACGTCGCCCGGCACCTGGCCGGCCGGCACGGCGTACGCCATCTGTTGTTGACCAGTCGTAGCGGCCCGGCGGCGGCCGGTGTGGCGGCGCTGCGCGCGGAGCTGGAGGCAGCGGGCGCGAGCGTCGAGGTGGCCACCTGCGACGCCGCCGACGCCGACGCGTTGGCCGCGCTGCTCGCCGCCGTCCCGGCCGACCGGCCGCTGCGGGCCGTGGTGCACGCCGCCGGCATCGTCGACGACGGCACGATCGGCTCGCTCACCCCGGACCGGCTCGACGCGGTGCTGCGGGCCAAGCTGGACGGCGCGCTCCACCTGGACGCGCTGACCCGCGACGCCGACCTGACCGCCTTCGTGCTCTTCTCCTCCCTGGCGAGCCTGCTCGACTGCGCCGGGCAGGGCAACTACGCCGCCGCGAACGCCACCCTCAACGCGCTGGCCGTCGCCCGCCGGGCCGCCGGGCTGCCCGCCGTCGCGCTCACCTGGGGGCTGTGGACCGGTGACAGCGGGATGGGCGGCAAGCTGGACGCCGCCGCGTTGCAGCGGATCGAACGCTCCGGCATGCCCGGCCTCACCCCGGCAGAGAACCTGGCCCTGCTCGACGCCGCGCTCGGCGTCGACGAGCCGGTGCTCGCCCCGGTCCGGGTCGACCTGACCGCGCTGCGCAACCGGCCGGACGGGGTGCCGGCGCTGCTGCGCGGCCTGGTGCCGCTGCCGGCACGACGCAGCGCCCAGGCGGCCGGCCCGGCGGACGCGACGCAGGGGCTGGCCCGGCAGTTCGCCACGATCAGCCCGGCCGAACGGGACCGGTTCACCCTCGACCTGGTCCGCGAGCACGTCGCCGCCGTGCTCGGGCACGACGGCGCGGACGCGATCGAGCCGCGCCGGGCCTTCAACGAGCTGGGCTTCGACTCGCTGGCCGCGGTGGAGCTGCGCAACCGGCTCAAGGCGGCCACCGGGCTGCGGCTGCCGGCGACCCTGGCGTTCGACTACCCGACCCCGGCGGCGCTGGCCGAGTTCGTGGTCGCCACCGTGTCGGGCTCCGGCGCGGACGTGACGACGTCGGATCCCGCGCCGACCCCGTTCACCCAGGAACCGATCGCGATCGTCTCGATGAGCTGCCGCTTCCCCGGCGGGGTGAGCACCCCGGAGCAGCTCTGGACGCTGCTGGAGAGCGGCACCGACGCGGTCTCGGGCTTCCCGGCCGACCGGGGCTGGGACCTGGCCGGCATGTACGACCCGGAGCCCGGCAAGCCCGGCAGGACGTACTCGATGGAGGGGGGTTTCCTCTACGACGCGGCCGACTTCGACGCGGAGTTCTTCGGGATCAGCCCACGCGAGGCGACGGCGATGGACCCGCAGCAGCGGTTGATGCTGGAGACCTCGTGGGAGGTGCTGGAGCGGGCCGGGATCGACCCGACCTCGCTCAAGGGCAGCCCGACCGGTGTCTTTGCGGGAGTCATGTACCACGACTACGCGCTGCGGCTGCACCAGGTGCCCGACGAGCTGGCCGGCTACCTGGGCAACGGCAGCCTCGCCAGCATCGTCTCCGGCCGGGTGGCCTACACCCTCGGGTTGGAGGGGCCGGCGGTGTCGATCGACACGGCGTGCTCGTCGTCGCTGGTGGCGATCCATCTGGCGGTGCAGGCGCTGCGGGCCGGGGAGTGTTCGCTGGCGCTGGCCGGCGGCGTCACCGTGATGGCCACTCCGGACACCTTCCTCGACTTCAGTCTCCAGCGCGGCCTGGCCAGGGACGGCCGGTCGAAGTCCTTCGCCGCCGGGGCCGACGGCACCGGCTGGGGCGAGGGGGCCGGCATGCTGCTGCTGGAGCGGCTCTCCGACGCCGAGCGGCACGGCCATCAGGTGCTGGCGGTGATCCGGGGTTCGGCGACGAACCAGGACGGTGCGTCGAACGGGTTGACCGCGCCGAACGGTCCGTCGCAGCAGCGGGTGATCCGGCAGGCCCTGGCCTCGGCGGGGGGCATCCCGGCGACCGAGGTGGACGTGGTGGAGGCGCACGGCACCGGCACGGCGCTCGGTGACCCGATCGAGGCGCAGGCGTTGTTGGCGACCTACGGGCAGGGTCGGTCGGGGGACCGGCCGTTGTGGTTGGGGTCGATCAAGTCCAACATCGGGCACACCCAGGGTGCGGCCGGGGTGGCCGGCGTGATCAAGATGGTGCTCGCGATGCGCAACGACCTGCTGCCGCGCACCCTGCACGCCGAGGAGCCGTCGCCGCAGATCGACTGGTCGGCGGGGGAGGTGCGGCTGCTCAATGAGCCGCAGCGGTGGCCGGAGCTGGACCGGCCGCGGCGGGCCGGGGTGTCGTCGTTCGGGATCAGCGGCACCAACGCGCACGTCATCCTCGAACAGGCCGCCCCGGTGGCGGAACCGCCGGCCGACACCCCCGAGCCCGTCGGCCCGGCGGTGCTGCCGTGGCTGCTGTCCGCC
The DNA here is from genome assembly GCF_900090265.1 of Micromonospora rifamycinica. Classification (NCBI taxonomy): domain Bacteria; kingdom Bacillati; phylum Actinomycetota; class Actinomycetes; order Micromonosporales; family Micromonosporaceae; genus Micromonospora; species Micromonospora rifamycinica. The sequence goes on along the minus strand of NZ_LT607752.1, from coordinate 2,266,150 downwards.
CGGTCGGTGGAGGCGCTGCGGGCGCAGGCGGACCGGATCGCCGGCACGAACGCGGACCTCGACGTGGCGTACTCGCTGGCGGTGACGCGGGCCGCGTTGGAACGCCGGGCGGTCGTGGTGGCCGCCACCGGCGCGGACGCGCTCCGTGCCCTGCGCTGCGTGGCGGACGGGACCGACACGGCCGACGTGGTGTACGGGTCGCCGTCGGCCGGGAAGCTGGCCGTGCTGTTCACGGGTCAGGGCGCGCAGCGCCGGGGGATGGGCCGTGAGCTGGCGGCGGCGTACCCGGCCTTCGCGGAGGCGTTCGCGCAGGTGTGCGCGGAGCTGGACCCGAAGCTCGACCGGCCGTTGCGGGAGGTGCTGTACGAGCAGCCCGAGGCCGGCGACACCGCCCTGGTGGACCAGACCGTCTACAGCCAGGCCGCGTTGTTCGCCGTCGAGGTGGCGTTGTTCCGGCTGCTGGAGTCGTGGGGGATCCGGCCCGACCTGGTGGCCGGGCACTCGATCGGCGAGGTGACGGCGGCCCACGTGGCCGGGGTGCTGTCGCTGGCCGACGCGGCGACCCTGGTGGCGGCGCGTGGCCGGCTGATGCAGTCGATGCGGCAGGACGGCGCGATGGTCGCCGTCGAGGCGTCCGAGGCGGAGGTGCGTGCGGCACTGGACGGCCTGGAGGCGCGGGCGGGCATCGCGGCGGTGAACGGCCCCCGGGCGGTGGTCGTCTCCGGCGACGCCGAGGTGGTGGAGTCGGTCGCGGCGGAGCTGCGCGAGCGGGGACGGCGGACCAAGCGGCTGCGGGTGAGCCACGCCTTCCACTCGCCGCACATGGGACCGATGCTGACGGAGTTCCACGAGGTCCTCGCCGGCCTGACCTACGACCGGCCGCAGCTGCCGGTGGTGTCCAACGTGACAGGTGCGTTGGCGGACCCGGAGGAGCTGCGCGACCCGGGTTACTGGGTGCGGCACGTCCGGGAGGCGGTGCGGTTCGGCGACGGGGTGGCCGCCCTGGAGGCTGCCGGCGTCACCACGTTCCTGGAGGTCGGCCCGGACGCGGTGCTCACCGCGATGGGCCGGGACTGCGTGACCGACGAGGACGCGGTGACGCTGGTGCCGGTGCTGCGGGCCGGCCGGGACGAGCCGACGACCCTGCTGACCGCCCTGGCGACCCTGCACACCCGGGGGGTGGCGGTGGACTGGCGGGCCTGGTTCGCGCCCACCGGCGCCCGGGGCACCGAGCTGCCCACCTACCCGTTCCAACGCCGCCGCTACTGGATCAACGCGACCAGCGCGGCGACCGACGTGGCGTCGGTGGGCCTCGGGGCGGCGGGCCACCCGCTGTGGGGCGCGTCGGTGTCCATGGCGGAGTCGGGGGAGGTGCTCTTCACCGGCCGGTTCTCGGTGGACGACCACCCGTGGCTGGCCGACCACGCGGTCGCCGGCACGGTGCTGCTGCCCGGCACCGGCTTCGTCGAGCTGGTGCTGCACGCCGGTGAGCACGTGGGGCTGCGGCACCTCGAGGAGCTGACCCTGCACGCCCCGCTGCCGCTGACCGGCGGCGGCGCGGTGCAGGTGCAGCTGTTGACGACGGCCGACGACGGGGCACGCCGACGTACCGTCACCGTGCACTCCCGTCCCGAGCACGCCGACCCGGACCTGCCGTGGACCCGGCACGCCACCGCCGTGCTCGCCGACCCGCCGGCCGCTCCCGCCGTCGACCTGACGGCCTGGCCGCCGCCGGGCGCGGTGCCCGTGCCGGTGACCGGGTTCTACGACGACCTGGTGGCACAGGGGTACGAGTACGGCCCGGTCTTCCAGGGCGTGCAGGCCGTCTGGCGGGCCGGCGAGACGGTGTACGCGGAGGTGTCGTTGCCGGCGGAGGCGCACGCCGACGCGGCGCGCTTCGGGCTGCACCCGGCGCTGCTGGACGCGGCGCTGCACGTGGTGGGGATCGGCGAGGAGGCGTCGGCGGACCGGCCGCCGTCGGTGCCGTTCGCCTGGACGGACGTCACGCTGCACGCCACCGGTGCGACCGCGCTGCGGGTCCGGGTCACCCCGGCGGGCACCGGGGCGGTGTCGCTGCACCTGGCCGATCCGACCGGTGCGCCGGTGGCCGAGGTCGGTGCGCTGGTGTCCCGGCCGGTGCAGCTCGCCGCCGTGGACGCCCCCGACGGCAACCTCTACCGGGTCGACTGGAGCCCGGTGCCGGTGACCGCCGCCCCGGCCACCTCCTGGGCCTACCTGGAGGAGCTGGCCGACGAGGCCCCGGAGCTGGTGCTCACCCGCCTCGCCGACCCGTCGGCCGCCCCGGCCGACGTCGAGTCGGCGTCGCGGGCCACCGTGGCGGCGGTGCTCGGGCTGCTCCAGCGCTGGCTGGCCGACCCCCGGTCGACCGAGTCCCGGCTGGTGGTGCTGACCAGCGGCGCGGCCGATGGCGTCACCGACCTGGTCCAGGCTCCGGTGTGGGGTCTGGTCCGGGCCGCGCAGGCGGAGAACCCCGGCCAGTTCGTGCTGGTCGACGCCGCCCCGGAGACTCCGGTCGAGCAGATCGTGGCGGCGGTCGGCACCGGCGAGCCGGAGCTGTCGGTGCGCGACGGGCAGGTACGGGTGCCTCGGCTGGTCCGCGCCGCCCCCGGCGGGACCGGGTGGCGGGCGCGCGGGCCGGTCCTGGTGACCGGCGGCACCGGCGTGCTGGGCTCGCTGGTCGCCCGGCACCTGGTCACCACGCACGGTGTCCGTGACCTGGTGCTGGTCTCCCGGCGCGGACCGGACGCCCCGGGGGCCGCCCGGCTGCGTGAGGAGCTGGCCGGGCTCGGCGCCGCCGTCGAGGTGGTCGCCTGCGACCTGGCCGACCGGGACGCCGTGGCCGCCCTGGTCGACGGGATCCCCGGGCTGGCGGCGGTGGTGCACACCTCCGGCGTCCTCGACGACGGGTTGACGACCTCGCTGACCGTGGCGCAGCTCGACGGCGTCTGGCGGGCGAAGGCCACCCCGGCCTGGCACCTGCACGAGCTGACCCGGGACCGGGACCTGGCGGCGTTCGTCCTGTTCTCCTCGGCCGCCGGCGTGGTGGACGGTTCCGGGCAGGGCAACTACGCCGCGGCCAACGTGTTCCTCGACGCTCTCGCCGAGCACCGGCGCGGGCTCGGTCTCGCGGCGACCGCGCTGGCATGGGGGCTGTGGGAGGAGCGCAGCGGGATGACCGCGCACCTTGGCGAGGCCGACCTGGCCCGGATGGCCCGCTCCGGCATCCTGCCCATCAGCTCCGCGCAGGGCCTGGCCCTGCTGGACGCGACGGTCGACGCCGACGCGCCGGTGTTCGTGCCGGTCCGGTTGGACACCGCCGCGCTGCGTGCCCAGGGCCAGCAGCTGCCGGCGCTGTTCCGGGGCCTGGTCCGGCTGCCGGCCCGGCGGGCCGCCGGGGCGGGCGCGACGCCGGCCGGCGGATCGGCGTTGCACCGGCGGCTGGCCGGTCTGACCGACACCGAGCAGCGACACCTGCTGCTCGACCTGGTCCGGGTCGACGTGACCGCGGTGCTCGGCCACGACAGCCCCGCCAGCGTGGAACCCACCCGTGCGTTCCGGGAGATCGGCTTCGACTCGCTGGCCGCGGTGGAGCTGCGCAACCGGCTGAACACCGCGACCGGGCTGCGGCTGCCGGCCAGCCTGGTGTTCGACTACCCGAACCCGACCGCGCTCGCCGACTACCTGCACACCCGGCTCGTCGGGGCGGCCACCCCGGTCGCGGCGACCGTCGCCACCGCGGTCGCCGACGACGAGCCGGTCGCCATCGTGGCGATGAGCTGCCGCTATCCCGGGGGCGTGCGTACCCCCGAGGAGCTGTGGCAGCTCCTCGTCGACGGCGGCGACGCGATCACCCCGTTCCCCACCGACCGGGGCTGGGACCTCGACAACCTCTACGACCCGGAGCCCGGCAAGCCCGGCAAGACGTACTCGATGGAGGCCGGTTTCCTCTACGACGCGGCCGACTTCGACCCGGACTTCTTCGGGATCAGCCCGCGCGAGGCGGTCGCGATGGACCCGCAGCAGCGGCTGCTGCTGGAGACCTCGTGGGAGGCGCTGGAGCGGGCCGGGATCGACCCGACCTCGCTGCGCGGCAGCCTCACCGGGGTCTTCGCCGGGGTGATGTACCACGACTACGCCAGCCGGTTGCCGGAGGTCCCCGAGGACCTGGTCGGTTACCTGGGCAACGGCAGCATGGCCAGCGTGGCCTCGGGCCGGATCTCGTACACGCTGGGGTTGGAGGGGCCGGCGGTCAGCGTCGACACGGCGTGCTCGTCGTCGCTGGTGGCGATCCACCTGGCCGTGCAGGCGCTGCGGGCCGGGGAGTGTTCGCTGGCGCTGGCCGGCGGCGTCACCGTGATGTCCGCCCCGGACACCTTCGTCGAGTTCAGCCTCCAGCGTGGCCTGGCCGCCGACAGTCGGGTCAAGTCCTTCGCGGCCGGTGCCGACGGCACCGTGATGTCCGAGGGTGTCGGCATGCTGCTGCTGGAGCGGCTCTCCGACGCCGAGCGGCACGGTCACCACGTGCTGGCGGTGATCCGGGGTTCGGCGATCAACCAGGACGGTGCGTCCAACGGGTTGACCGCGCCGAACGGTCCGTCGCAGCAGCGGGTGATCCGGCAGGCCCTCGCGGCGGCCGGCGGTATCCCGGCCACCGAGGTGGACGTGGTGGAGGCGCACGGCACCGGCACCAGCCTCGGCGACCCGATCGAGGCGCAGGCCCTGCTGGCTACCTACGGGCAGGACCGGTCGGCGGACCGTCCGCTGTGGTTGGGGTCGATCAAGTCCAACATCGGCCACACCCAGGGTGCGGCCGGGGTGGCCGGCGTGATCAAGATGGTGTTGGCGATGCGGAACGGTCTGTTGCCGCGGACGTTGCACGCCGCCGAGCCGTCGCCGCAGATCGACTGGTCGGCCGGGGAGGTGCGGCTGCTCAACGAGCCGCAGCGGTGGCCGGAGTCGGACCGGCCGCGGCGGGCCGGGGTGTCGTCGTTCGGGATCAGCGGCACCAACGCGCACGTCATCCTCGAACAGGCCGCCCCGGTGGCGGAACCGCCGGCCGACGCCCCCGAGCCGGCGGTCCTGCCGTGGGTGCTCTCGGCCCGCACCGACCAGGCGCTGCGGGAGCAGGCCGCCCGGGTGGCCGCCGTGGCCGCCGACGAGGGCGCACGGGCCGGTGACCTGGCGTACGCGCTGGCGACCGGGCGGGCGGTGCTGGACCGGCGGACGGTGCTGGTCGGCGACCGGGCCGACTTCGTCGCCGGGGCACGGGCGTTCGCCGAGGACGGCGTCGCCCCCGGCGTGCTCCGGGGCGGCACCGTCTTCGTCTTCCCCGGCCAGGGCTCGCAGTGGCTGGGCATGGCGGTGGAGCTGATGGACTCGTCGCCGGTGTTCGCCGAGCGGATCGCCGAGTGCGGCGCGGCCCTGTCCGAGTTCGTGCGGTGGCGGCTGACCGACGTGTTGCGGGGAGTCGCCGGTGCGCCGTCGATGGACCGGGTGGACGTGGTGCAGCCGGTGCTGTGGGCGGTGATGGTGTCGCTGGCCGGGCTGTGGCGTTCGTACGGCGTGCGGCCGGACGCGGTGATCGGCCACTCGCAGGGCGAGATCGCCGCCGCCGTGGTGGCGGGCGGTCTGTCCCTGCGGGACGGCGCGGCGGTGGTGGCGCTACGGAGTCTGGCGATCGCCGAGGAGCTGGCGGGCCGGGGCGCGATGGCCTCGGTCGGCCTGCCCGAGCGGCTGGTGGCCGAGCGGCTGGCCGGCTACGCCGGGCGGGTCTCCGTCGCCACCGTCAACGGCACCTCCTCGGTCGTCGTCTCCGGCGACCCCGACGCGGTCGACGACCTGGTCGCCGCCCTCACCGCCGAGGGCGTCCGGGCCAAGCGGGTCAACGTCGACTACGCCTCGCACTCCGCCCAGGTGGAGCGGATCGAGCAGCGGCTGCTCGACGTCCTCGCCGGGATCACCCCCCGCGCCGCCAGCGTGCCGTTCTACTCGACGGTCAGCGCGGGTGTCCTCGACACCGCCGGGCTGGACGCCCGGTACTGGTACACGAACCTGCGGCAGACGGTCCGCTTCGAGGAGACCACCCGGGTGCTGCTCGGCGCGGGCATGCGGGTGTTCCTGGAGTGCAGCGCCCACCCGGTGCTGACCATGGGGATCGAGGAGACCGCCGCCGACGCGGGCGTCGAGGTCGCCGCGGTCGGCTCGCTGCGCCGGGACGAGGGCGGCCTGCGCCGGTGGCTGACCTCGCTGGGCGAGGCGTTCACCCGGGGCGTGGCGGTGGACTGGTCGCCGGTGCTGCCGGCGCGTCCCCGTGGCGAGGTGCCGCTGCCCACCTACCCGTTCCAGCGCCGCCGGTACTGGATCGACGCCGTCGGCGGCACCGCCGACCTGGCCTCGGCCGGGCTCGGCTCCGCCGGCCACCCGCTCTGGGGCGCGGCGGTCGGCATGGCCTCCTCCGGTGAGGTGCTCTTCACCGGCCGGATCTCCCTGGACACCCACCCGTGGCTGGCCGACCACGCCGTCAACGGCACGGTGCTGCTGCCCGGCACGGCCTTCGTCGAGCTGGTGCTGCACGCCGGTGACCACGCCGACGTCGGCCACCTCGACGAGCTGACCCTGCACGCCCCACTGGTGCTGCCCGAGCGGGGGGCCGTCCAGGTGCAGCTCCTGCTGGGCGCCCCCGACGACGACGGCCGGCGCACGGTCACCGTGCACTCCCGGCCGGAGCACACCGAGAGCTGGATCCGGCACGCCACCGGCATCCTCTCCGCCGACGACCCCGGGGCCGCGTTCGACCTGACCGCCTGGCCGCCGCCGGGTGCCGTGCCGGTGCCGGTCGCCGGCCTCTACGACGACCTGGTGGCCCAGGGCTACGAGTACGGCCCGGTGTTCCAGGGCGTGCAGGCGGCCTGGCGGGTCGGCGACGTGGTGTACGCCGAGGTGGCGCTCCCGGAGGAGGCGCACGCGGAGGCGGGCCGCTTCGGTCTGCACCCGGCGTTGCTGGACGCCGCCCTGCACGCGGTGGGGCTCGGCGAGCCGGTGCCCGCCGGTCGGCCGCCGTACCTGCCGTTCGCCTGGACCGGGGTGACCCTGCACGCCACCGGCGCGACCGCGCTGCGGGTGCGGATCACCGCCGCCGGGCCGGAGACCGCCACCCTGCACCTCGCCGACGTCCACGGTGCCCCGGTGGCCGTCGTCGGCGCGCTCGTCTCCCGTCCGGTCCAGCTCACCGCCGCCGGTCCGACCGAGGGCGACCTCTACCGGGTCGACTGGACGACCGTCCCCACCGGCACCGCCACCGAGTCGTGGGGCTACCTCGAAGGGATCGGTCTGGGCGTCCCCGACGTGGTGCTCGCCCCGCTCACCCCGGCCGGCGACGACCCCGACCGGGCCGCCGCCGCCCACCGGGCCACGGCGGAGACGCTGGCCCTGCTCCAGTCCTGGCTCGCCGATCCGGCGCAGGCCGCCGCCCGGCTGGTGGTGGTCACCCACGGTGCCGTCGACGGCGGCACCGACCTCGCCCACGCCCCGGTGTGGGGTCTGGTACGGGCCGCGCAGGTGGAGAACCCGGGCCAGTTCGTGCTGGTGGACGCGGATCCGGAGACCCCGGTGGAGGAGATCCTGGCCGCCGTGGGCACCGGTGAGCCGGAGCTGTCGCTGCGGGACGGGCAGGTCCGGGTGCCCCGCCTGGTCCGGGCGACCGGTGTCGACGGGACCTGGCGGGCCGAGGGTCCGGTGCTGGTGACCGGTGGCACCGGCGTGCTCGGCGCGCTGGTGGCCCGGCATCTCGTCGCCGGGCACGGGGTCCGGGACCTGGTGCTGGTGTCGCGGCGGGGGCTGGCCGCCCCCGGCGCGGTCGAGCTGCGCGACGAGTTGACCGCGCTCGGCGCGGACGTCGAGGTGGCCGCCTGCGACCTGGCCGACCGGGCGGCCGTCGCCGCCCTGCTGGACGGCATCCCGACCCTGGCCGCCGTGGTGCACACCACCGGCGTGCTGGACGACGGGCTGCTGGCCACGCTGACCCCGGCGCAGCTCGACGCGGTCTGGCGGGCCAAGGCCACCGCGGCCTGGCACCTGCACGACCTCACCCGCGACCGGGAGCTGTCCGCGTTCGTGCTGTTCTCCTCCGCCGCCGGGGTGCTCGACGGTGCCGGGCAGGGCAACTACGCCGCCGCCAACGTCTTCCTCGACGCCCTCGCCGGGCACCGACGGGCGCTCGGCCTGCCGGCGGTCTCGCTGGCCTGGGGCTTCTGGGAGCAGCGCAGCGGGATGACCGCGCACCTCGGGGAGGCGGACGTGGCCCGGATGGCCCGTTCCGGCGTCCTGCCGATCGCCTCGGAGCAGGGCCTGGCCCTGCTCGACGCGGCGGTCGCCACCGACGCGCCGGTGCTGGTGCCGGTCCGGTTGGACACCGCCGCGCTGCGGGCCCAGGGCCAGCAGTTGCCGGCGCTGTTCCGGGGGCTGGTCCGGCTGCCCGCCCGGCGGACGGCGGCCACCGGGGCCGCCCCGGCCACCGGCTCCGGCCTGCACCGGCAGCTCGCCGCCCTCGGCCCGGACGACCAGCACCGGATGCTGCTCGACCTGGTCCGGGCCGCCGTCGCGGCAGTCCTCGGCCACGACAGCGGAACCGCCGTCGACCCGACCCGGGCGTTCAAGGAACTCGGGTTCGACTCGCTCGCCGCTGTCGAGCTGCGCAACCGGCTGAACACCGCCACCGGGCTGCGGCTGCCGGCCACCCTGGTCTTCGACTACCCGAACCCGACCGCGCTCGCCGACCACCTGCACGAGACGGTCGTCGGCGGCCCGGTCGACGTGGTACGGGCCGACGCCCCCCGCCCGGTGGCCGACGAGCCGATCGCGATCGTCGCGATGAGCTGCCGCTTCCCCGGCGGGGTACGCAGCCCGGAGGACCTGTGGCAGCTCCTGCTCGACGGGGCGGACGCCATCTCGCCGTTCCCCACCGACCGGGGCTGGGACCTCGACGCCCTGTACGACCCGGAGCCCGGCAGGCCCGGCCGGACGTACTCGACGCAGGGTGGTTTCCTCTACGACGCGGCCGACTTCGACCCGGATTTCTTCGGGATCAGCCCGCGCGAGGCGACCGCGATGGACCCGCAGCAGCGGCTGCTGCTGGAGAGCTCGTGGGAGGCACTGGAGCGGGCGGGCATCGACCCGTTGTCGCTCAAGGGCAGCCCGACCGGCGTCTTCACCGGCGTCATGTACCACGACTACGGCAGCCGGCTGCCGTCCGTGCCGGACGAGCTGGCCGGTTACCTGAGCAACGGCAGCATGTCCAGTGTGGCGTCCGGCCGGATCTCGTACACCCTGGGGCTGGAGGGGCCGGCGGTCAGCGTCGACACCGCCTGCTCGTCGTCGCTGGTCGCCATCCACCTGGCCGTGCAGGCGCTGCGGTCGGGGGAGTGCTCGCTGGCGCTGGCGGGCGGGGTGACGGTGATGTCCACCCCGGCCACCTTCGTCGAGTTCAGTCTCCAGCGCGGACTCTCCGCCGCCGGGCGGTGCCGGTCGTTCGCGGCCGGCGCGGACGGCACGACGATGTCCGAGGGCGTCGGCATGCTGCTGCTGGAGCGGCTCTCCGACGCCGAACGGCACGGTCACCGGGTGCTCGCGGTGGTCCGTGGCTCGGCGGTCAACCAGGACGGCGCGTCCAACGGGTTGACCGCGCCGAACGGCCCGTCGCAGCAGCGGGTGATCCGGCAGGCGCTGGCCGCCGCGGACGTCCCCGCCGACCAGGTCGACCTGGTGGAGGCGCACGGGACCGGCACCACGCTGGGCGACCCGATCGAGGCGCAGGCCCTGCTGGCCACCTACGGCCAGGGCCGGTCGACGGACCGGCCGTTGTGGCTCGGCTCGGTGAAGTCGAACATCGGGCACACCCAGGGCGCGGCCGGGGTGGCCGGGGTGATCAAGGCGGTGTTGGCGATGCGCCACGACCTGCTGCCCCGCACGTTGCACGTGGACGAGCCGTCGCCACAGGTGGACTGGTCGGCCGGGGAGGTGCGGCTGCTCACCGAGCCGCAGCGGTGGCCGGAGCTGGACCGGCCGCGGCGGGCCGGGGTGTCGTCGTTCGGCATCAGCGGCACCAACGCGCACGTCATCCTCGAACAGGCACCCCCGGTGACGGAACCGCCGACCGACAAGCCCGCGACCGTCGCCCCGCCGGTGCTGCCGTGGCTGCTGTCGGCGCGGTCGGAGGAGGCGCTGCGGGTCCAGGCCGGCCTGGTCGCCGACACCGGTGCCGACCTCGACGTGGCGTACTCGCTGGCCACCACCCGGGCGGCGTTGGAACGTCGGGCCGTCGTGGTGGCCGCCGAGGGCCAGGACGCGCTGCGCGCCCTGCGGGACCTGGCCCGGGGCGGCGACCCCGCCGAGGTGGTCCGGGGCACGCCGTCGGCCGGCAAGCTCGCCGTGCTCTTCACCGGTCAGGGCGCCCAGCGCCTCGGCATGGGCCGCGAGCTGGCCGCCGCGTACCCGGCGTTCGCCGAGGCGTTCGAGGAGGTCAGCGCGCACCTGGACGCGAAGCTGGACCGTCCGCTGCGCGAGGTGCTCTACACCGAGCCGGACGTCGCCGACGCGGCCCTGCTCGACCAGACCGTCTACAGCCAGAGTGCGCTGTTCGCCATCGAGGTGGCGCTGTTCCGCCTGCTCGACTCGTGGGGGATCCGGCCCGACCTGGTCGCCGGGCACTCCATCGGCGAGGTCGCCGCGGCCCACGTGGCCGGGGTGATGTCGTTGGCCGACGCCGCCACCCTGGTGACCGCGCGGGGCCGGCTGATGCAGGGCATGCGCGAGGACGGCGCGATGGTGGCCGTCGAGGCGTCCGAGGCGGAGGTACGCCGGGAGCTGGCCGGACGCGAGGCGGAGCTGGGCATCGCCGCGGTCAACGGACCGCACGCGGTGGTGATCTCCGGTGACCACGACGCGGTGGGCGCGATCGCCGACGGCTGGCGGGCCAGGGGACGCCGGACCAAGCGGCTGCGGGTCAGCCACGCGTTCCACTCCCCGCACATGGAGCCGATGCTGGCCGAGTTCCACCGGATCCTCTCCGGCCTGGCCTTCGCCCCGCCGCGGGTGCCGGTGGTCTCCAACCTGACCGGCCGGCTCGCCGACCCCGACGAGATCTGCGACCCGGGGTACTGGGTGCGGCACGTCCGGGAGGCGGTCCGGTTCGGCGACGGCATCGCCACCCTGGAGGCTGCCGGCGTCACCACGTACCTGGAGGTCGGCCCGGACGCGGTGCTCACCGCGATGGGCCGGGACTGCGTCACCGACACCGACCGGGCCGCCCTGGTGCCGGTGCTGCGGGGCGGCCGGGACGAGGCGGCGACCCTGCTGACCGCCCTCGCCACCCTGCACACCCGGGGTGTCCCGGTGGACTGGCGAGCCTGGTTCGCGCCCACCGGCGCCCGGGTCACCGCACTGCCGACGTACCCGTTCCAGCGGCGTCGACTCTGGCTGGACGCCCCGGCGGGCGGTGGCGACGTGCCGGGCCTCGGCCAGCGTCCGGCGGCCCACCCGCTGCTCGGCGCGGTGGTCGGCCTGGCCGACGCCGACGGCACCGTGCTGACCGGCCGGCTCTCGCTGCGGACCCACCCGTGGCTGGCCGACCACGCCCTCGCCGGGACGGTGCTGCTGCCCGGGACGGCGTTCGTGGAACTCGCCGTGCGCGCCGGTGACCAGGTCGGCTGCGCCCTGGTGGAGGAGCTGACCCTCCAGGCCCCGCTGACCGTCCCGGAGCGGGGCGGGGTGGACCTCCAGGTGGTGGTCGGGTCGCCCGACGAGTCGGGACGGTGCCCGGTCACCGTGCACTCCCGCCCGGCGGACGGGGTCGACGGGTGGACCCGGCACGCCACCGGCGTGCTGGCCCCGGTGGCCCCCGCCGCGCCGGCCGCGCCCGTCGGGGACACCTGGCCGCCGACCGGTGCCACCCCGGTCGACCTGGACGGCCGCTACGACCGGCTGGCCGAGGCCGGATACCACTACGGCCCGCTGTTCCAGGGGCTGCGGGCCGCCTGGCGACAGGGCGACGAGGTGTACGCCGAGGTGGCGCTCCCCGAGGACGCCTGGTCCTCGGCCGGGCGGTTCGGCCTGCACCCGGCACTCTTCGACGCCGTGCTGCACGCCCTGGACCTGGCCGAGCCGGACCGGCCCGACGAGGGCCGGCTCGAGGTGCCGTTCGCCTGGCGCGGGGTCGCCCTGCACGCCACCGGCGCGGCGGCGCTGCGGGTCCGGCTGACCCGGACCGGCCCGGACGAGATCGCCTTCGAGCTGGCCGACGCCGACGGCGCTCCGGTCGCCTCGGTCGCCTCGCTGGTGGTCCGGCCGCTCGCGGCCGACCAGCTCGGCCCAGCCGGCACCGCCCACCGTTCCGCGCTCTACCAGGTCGTCTGGACCCCGGTGCCGACCGCGCCGGCCGGGCCGACCGACCGTACGGTGGTGCTCGGCGACACGGACCTGGGCCTCGGGGTGCCCCACCATCCGGATCTCGTCGCGCTGGCGGCCGAGGTCGGGCGGACCGGGGTCGCGCCGCAGACCGTCGTGGTGCCCTGGCGGGCGGCGGGGGACTCGACGGTGCCGGCGACCACCGGGGCGCTGGAGCTGCTCCAGCGGTGGCTCGCCGACGACCGGTTCACCGGGGCGCGGCTGGTGCTGGTGACCACCCGTGCGGTCGCCACGGGCGAGGGCGAGGACGTGCCCCGGCCGGTGGACGCCACGGTCTGGGGCCTGGTCCGGGCCGCCCAGGAGGAGAGTCCGGGCCGGTTCGTCCTGGTCGACGTGGACGGCGCGGATCCGGCGGGGCTGCGCGCGGCGCTCGCCGCCGCTGCCGAGCCACAGCTCGCGGTACGCCCCGGCGGGCTGCTCGCGCCCCGGCTCGCGCCGCTGCCGGTGCCCGCGGGTGAGCTGCCCGCCGGCCCGGATCCGGACGGCACCGTGCTGGTCACCGGCGGCACCGGCGGGCTGGGCCGGCTGGTCGCCGAACACGCCGTGACCCGGCACGGGGTACGGCGGCTGCTGCTGGTCAGCCGGCGTGGCCCGGCCGCGCCCGGGGTGGACGAGCTGGTCGCCAAACTGTCGGCGGCCGGTGCGCAGGTGACGGTGGTCGCCTGCGACCTGGCCGACCGGTCGGCGGTGGCGGACCTGCTCGACGCGGTGCCCGCCGCGCACCCGCTGACCGGGGTGGTGCACGCCGCCGGTGTGCTCGACGACGGTCTGCTGCCGGCGCTCACCGGCGAGCGGTTGGCGGCGGTCCTGGCCCCCAAGGCGGAGGCCGCGCGTCACCTGCACGAACTCACCCTGCACCTGCCGTTGCGCTGGTTCGTGCTGTTCTCCTCGGCGGCGGCCACGCTGGGTGGTGCCGGTCAGGCCAACTACACCGCCGCCAACGCCTACCTGGACGCTCTCGCCCAGCACCGCCGGGCGCACGGGCTGGTCGGCACCTCGTTGGCCTGGGGCCTGTGGGCCGAGTCGGGCAGTGGGATGACCGCTCACCTGGGCGAGGCGGACCTGCGCCGGATGGCCCGGTCCGGGGTGACCGCGCTGTCCACGGTGGACGCGTTGGCGCTGTTCGACGCGACCACCCGGCCGGTTCCGGCCCTGGCGCTCCCGGTCCGTCTCGACCTGGCCGCGATCCGGGCCCGGAGCGAGGGGGTGCCGCCGTTGCTGCGCGGCCTGGTGCGCGCCCCGGCGCGGCGGGCGGCGGGTGGCCCGGCGGCCGGGGAACGGTCGCTGGCCGACCGGCTCGCCGGCCTGCCGGCGGAGGAGGCCGACCGGCTGGTCACCGAGCTGGTGCGGGGGCAGGCGGCCGAGGTGCTCGGCCATGCCCGTCCACACGTGGTCGACATGGACAAGGGCTTCCTGGAGCTGGGGTTCGACTCGCTGGCCGCCGTGGAGTTCCGGAACAGTCTCGGCGCGGCCACCGGCCTGCGGCTGTCCGCGACGCTCATCTACGACCACCCCAGTCCGGCGGCGGTGGCCCGGTTCGTGCGGACGGAGCTGACCGGTGACCTGCCGGCCGCCCCGTCGCTGGAGGCCGAGCTGGCCCGGCTGGAGGCGCTGCTGGACGGCACGGTGCCGGACGAGGCGGAGCGGGGCCGGATCTCCGTCCGGCTCCAGGGGCTGGTGGCCCGGTGGAACACGGCGTACGGCGTGGCGGCGGTGGAGCCGGCCACCCGGGACCTGGCATCGGTCTCCGCCGACGAGTTGTTCGACATCCTCGACGACGAACTGGAGGCATCGGACTGACCTGCCTCCGTCGGGCCGGCCCGGGGTCCGTCGACGCCCATGGCGTTCGGCGGGCCTCGGGCTTCCTCCCCGGAGAAGGGTGGGTATTTGTCCACCTTCGGCGTGGGTCCACGACCGTATCGCGTCACCAGGTGACCTCGTACGGTAGTGGTCGTGCGGCTGGAGGTGTCGGTTCGCCGCAGGTCCCACCATGGTGGACACGGGGAGGCAGGGAGGATGCGGGTGCGACTCGAACAGGGGATCGTCGCCAGGGTCACCCGGAGCGGGCAGCTGGAGCTGACCTGCCAGCAGGCCGGAGTGCGCTACCGGTTCGGGGCGACCGCCGCGGCGATGTGGATCGCGTTGCAGCAGCAGGGCGGTTCACCGGAGCGCGCCGCCGGGGTCCTCGCCCGACAGTGGGCGGCCGATCCGGTGATCACCCGACGGGATTTCGACGTGTGGCTGGAGGACCTGCTCCGTGCCGGCCTGGTGCGGGTGGAGTGACCGGGTGGCCCGGTACCCCTACCGACCCCCTGCCGGCGTGCCGGCCGTCGGGGCGGGGCGGCCCGGACCCCTGTTCCGGGTGGGGTCAGTCGCCGGTGGGGGTGTTGATCGCGCCGACGATCAGTTGCAGCGCCCGGGCCAGCTCCTTGCCGGACGGGGCCGCCTCGGGGTCGAGCAGCCGCTGCACCGTCAGGCCGATCATCAGGGCCAGCAGGAACGAGCCGAGGGCCCTACGGGTGCCGTCGCTGACGTTCTCGCCGCCGTCGCGGATGACGAAGGCGGCCAGCGCCGGGCGGGCCCGGGAGTAGCTGTCGGCCAGCTGCTCCCGCAGCACCGGCAGGTGTTCGGCCAGCGCGAACGCCTCGATCCCCGCGACCCAGAGCGGCCGGTGGGTGCCGAAGGACTCCACCAGACCGGACCACATCGACTCCAGCCGGTCCAGCAGGTCGGGTTGGGTGCCGTCGCGGAGCACCCGGTCGATCTCGACGCCCCATTCCTCGAACGCCTGCACCAGGGCGGCGGTCAGCAGGGCCTCTTTGGAGCCGAAGTGGTAGCCGATCGACGCCAGGTTGGTGTCTGAGGCGGCAACGATGTCGCGGGCGGTGGTGCGCGTGTAGCCGCGCTCGTACAGGCAGACTCTGGCCCCTGCCAGCAGGCGTTCCCGATGACCCACGGGCGTCACCCTACTCGGAACCACCCCCTAATTCACCCATCGGATGTATACGCCTGTATAAATTCGATGGTAGCTTTCGGCCATGGCTACAGCGCAGGCAAAGGCCGGTCGTCGCGAGTGGATCGGTCTCGCGGTACTCGTCCTGGTGACTCTGATCATCAGCATGGACATGACCGTGCTGTCGTACGCCCTGCCGTTCATCACGGCGGATCTCCAGCCGACCGGCAGCCAACTCCTCTGGATCACCGACGTCTACGCCTTCGTGCTGGCCGGCCTGCTGATCCCGATGGGCACGCTGGGCGACCGGATCGGCCGCCGTCGGCTGCTGATGATCGGCGCGGCGGTGTTCGGGGTGGCCTCCGCGGCCACCGCCCTGTCCACCAGTCCCGGCATGCTGATCGGCACCCGGGCGGTGATGGGCGCCGCCGGGGCGACGCTGATGCCGTCGACCATGTCGTTGATCCGCAACATGTTCCACGACGAGAACGAGCGTCGGGCCGCGATCGGGCTCTGGGCGGCGGGGTTCTCCGCGGGCGGCGTCATCGGCCTGGTGGCCGGGGGTGCGCTGCTCCAGTACTTCTCCTGGGGCACCGTCTTCGAGATCAACGTGCCGATCATGCTGCTCCTGCTGGTGCTCGCCCCGCTGCTGCTGCCGGAGTTCCGTGACCCGGCGGCCGGGCGGCTCGACCTGCTCAGCACGGTGCTGGCCTTCGTCGCCGTGCTGCCGATGATCTGGGGCGTCAAGCAGTTCGCCGAGGACGGCGTCGACTGGCCCCAGGTGTCCGGGGTGGTCGGCGGGCTGATCCTGCTGGCCGTCTTCGTGCTGCGCCAGCGACGGGTCGCCGACCCGGTGATCGACGTCCGGCTGTTCCGCGCCCCGGCGTTCAGCGCGGCGGTGGTGATGAACGTGCTCGCCAACTTCGCGCTGGTCGGTTTCATGTTCTTCATCAGCCAGTACCTCCAGCTGGTGCTCGGGCTGCGGCCGTTCAGCGCCGGCCTCTGGTCGCTGCCGGCGGCGGGCGCGGCGGGTATCGGCGCGGCGGTGCTGGCCCCGATGCTGGCGCAGCGTTTCCGGCGGGCCTACGTCGCCGCCGGTGGCCTGCTGGTCGGGGCCGCCGGCTGCCTGGTGCTCGCCCAGGTCGGCGACGAGGTCGGGTTGACCCAGGTGGTGGTCGGCCAGGCCCTGATGACGGGCGGCATCGCGATGGTGCTGACCCTGAGCGCCGAGTTGATCGTCTCCACCGCGCCGCCGGAGCGGGCCGGTGCCGCCGCCGGGCTCTCCGAGACGGGCAGCCAGTTCGGTGCCGCGCTCGGCGTGGCGATCCTCGGCAGCATCGGCACGTTCGTCTACCGGCGGCAGCTCTCCGGGGCGGCCCCCGACGGCGTGCCGGCGGACTCCTGGGTCACCGCGCGGGAGACCCTCGGAGGCGCGGTCGAGGAGAGCCGGACGCTGTCCACCACTGCGGCGGAGACGCTGGTGACGGTGGCCCGTGCGGCGTTCGCCGACGAGCTGCGGGTCGCCGCGGTCGTCTCGGCCGGCATCCTGGTGGTGACGGCGGTCCTGGCGGCCGTGCTGCTGCGTGACGTGGGCGTGTCGGTCCCCGGGCAGCAGCCGGCCGGTGGACCGGAGGACACCCCGACCCCGGCCCCTGCCGACCCGGCCCCTGCCGACCCGACCCTGGCCGCCGGTGCCGGTCCGGTTGCCGCGCCGGCCGAGGCCACGGCGTCGGGGGACACGGTCACCGGGGGCACCGGCCGGGCCGACGCCGGGCCGGGCACCGAGATCCGGATCGGACCGGAGTCGGCCACGCCGGCCGGGCACCGCCCGGCGCATCCGGTGGCCTGACCGCGCTCCCGGGCGGCCCCCGGCGTACCCGCCGGATCCGGCTGATCCGGCCCGCCCGTCCGCGCCGCGTCGGCTAGGGGGCCGGGGCGCCGGCTAGGGGTTGTCCCGGTCCCCCGGTGTTCCTACGCTCGCTTCGTCGACGGCGGCGGTGTCCCGACGGGACGCCGCCACCCCGGCACGGAAGCGGCGATGACACCCGCGGGCGACGCAGCGGCGATGCCGGTTCCGGGACGGTCACGATACGCCCGGACGGCACGTGACCGGCGGGTCCGGCCGGGGAGCCCTCCGCCACCGGCGGGCCGCCCCGACGATCCGCCACCGGCGGGCCGGCCCGGGTGCCCTCCGCCGTAGGCGTCCCGCTGCGGGTCAGGCCCGCAGCGTCGATCCCAGAGGAACAGTGATGACGGCAACGCTTGAGAACGACCTGTGGGTGCGGCGGTTCCATCCGGCGCCGTCGAGCGCGATCCGGCTGGTGGCGCTACCGCACGCCGGTGGTTCCGCCAGCTACCTGTTCCCGGTCTCCCGGGCACTCTCGCCCGGGGTCGAGGTGCTGGCGATCCAGTACCCGGGCCGGCAGGACCGCCGGCACGAGCCGGTGCTGGACACGGTCGCCGGCCTGGTCGACGGGGTGTTCGGCGCGTTGCGACCGTGGCTGGACCGGCCGGTGGCGATCTTCGGACACAGCATGGGCGCGGTGCTCGGCTACGAGCTGGGGCTGCGGTTGCAACAGGAGACCGGCCGGCCGCCGGTACGGCTGTTCGCGTCCGGTCGCCGGGCACCGTCGCGTACCCGGGACGAGCGGTACGTGCACACCCGCGATGACGCCGGGGTGCTCCGCGAGCTGGCCCGGCTCAGCGGGTCGGACCCGCGGGTGCTGGGTGACCCGGAGCTGCTGCCGATGATCCTGCCCGCACTGCGCGGGGACTACAAGGCGGTGGAGACCTACCGGGCCGAGGAGGGGCGGCGGTTGGACGCGCCGGTCACCGTGCTCACCGGCGACAGCGATCCGATGACCACCGTGGACGAGGCGCGCGACTGGCGGCTGCACACCAGCGCCGAGTGCGACGTGCGGGTGTTCCGGGGCGGGCACTTCTTCCTCAACGAGCACGCCGCCGAGGTGATCCGGCTGATCGGCGCCGAGCTGGGGCGGAAGCTGCCCGCGACTCCGGCGGGCTGAGTCGGGCGACGGCGGAGCGGGGGCACCGGTGAACCGGTGCCCCCGCTCCGCCGTGCCGTCATTCGGCGATCTTCGTCCGCATGGTCCAGTGGAAGACCACCACCCGGGACGCGTCGTCGGCGCGGCCGTCGTGGTCGCCGCGGCGTTCGAAGTGTTCGTATCCGCCGAGGTAGGGCACCTTGATGCGGCCGGTGCCGGCCAGCGCGCTGCGGGCCCGGTCGACGGCCGGCAGACCGACCGGTCCGCCTTCGAGCACCACGTCGACGTGGCCGTCGCCGAACCGCCGCGCGCCGCTCACCGGTGCGAGATCATCCACGCTTTCCTCCTCGGCTGGGGGCGGACACGCTTCCGGAAAATCGTGTTGTGCGTCACTGCCCTCGGATGGTTCCAGCCTGGCGGCCGGCGGGTTCGGCGTATACCCGGAAGCGACCCCTAACTAGCCGGTGGGCAACCAGATTTCAGTGGCCGGTCAACCTGCGGCCACTTTCCCGGCCTGGCCCTTCGCATTTGCGATGCCGGTCGCCGATGTCGGGGAGGCGACAGGATTGCGGTGGCCTTTGAATTGTGTCTGTAATGGTGCCGTCGCGGACTCGAAACTCAATTTTTCCTCAAGAGTAATTTGCCCGATTTATTAATTCTGTTCCCTTCGGTGGTGGTGTGTGGATGCCGTTATGATGGATGGTGATCAGAGAGGAATTGACATAAAATCTCCGGTGTGGAGCCGGGGAGGGCGTCCTTTTCCAGGTCAGCGGCCTGCGGTGGGATGGATCTTGCGGTCGTTTGTGCAGGTGGGAGGGCGGGGGTGATTTCTGGATCAGGTGGCCGTTACTGATTGGTAATTTGATGGCTGGCACCGAGAACCGACAAAACGCCACCCCGCTACGTAATATCGGTGACGAAGTATCGCTACCCCACTACCGTCTTGTACGGGTGTCTATGTATGCTGTGTCCGCCGTCGAGGCGCGGCCAAAGTCATCATTCAATTGACCATCCTCATTGAAAGGCCCGCTTTGCGGGCTGACGTGGGCAGCGGTCGGTTGGGCCTCGACGGACCGCGTGGCATCGAGCCGATCGGTTGCGTCGGGCGCCTGTCCCGCCAGGCGACAGCACCCCGTTCGATGCGTCGTCGCTGACCTGGGGGGAGACCGGTGGAATTCGTGGAGAGAAGCCGCGAGCTTGACATCTTGCGGGGCCTTTACTCCGGAAGCGCCACAGGCCGGGGGCGGGTCGCACTGGTCAGCGGCCCCGGCGCCACGGGTAAGACCGAGCTGCTGCGGGCCTTCGCCGAGCACGTCGAGGCGGACGGTGGGCTGGTGCTGAGCGCCGCCTGCTCGCGGGCGGAGCGGCTGCTGCCCGCCGCGGTGATGGGGCAGCTCTTCCACAGCGTGCCGCTGCCGGCCGAGACGCTGCGGCGCGTCGGCGCGTTCGTCGACCCCGCGACCACCACCGCGGAGGGGGCCGCCGACATCGGCGTGATCCGCGGAATGTGCGCCGAGCTGCTCGACATCGCCCGGAACCGGCCGCTCGTGCTGCTCGTCGACGACGTCGAGTTCGCCGACGAGACCACCCTGCAGACCCTGCTCTACCTGCAACGCCGGCTCACCGCGGCGCAGATCCTGGTGGTGCTCACCGAGTCGCCCCAACCCCAGCCGTTCAACCCGGAGTTCCGCGCCGAACTCACCCGGCACGCCTGCTTCTGCAACATCCAGCTGTCCCCCCTGTCCGAGGAGGGGGTCGCCGAGCTGCTGGCCGGGTGGACCGATCGGGACACCGCCGCGGCGCTCGCCCCGGCGTACCACCGGATCAGCGGCGGCAACCCGCTGCTGCTGCACGCGCTCGGCCAGGACCGGCGCGTCGCCGGCGCGGTGGACGGCACCGAGCCGGTCGTCGGTGACCAGTTCGGCCAGGCGGTCCTGGCCTGCCTGCGGCGGTGGGATCCGGCGATCCTGGAGATCGCCCACGGGTTGGCCCTGCTCGGCGACCTGGCCAGCCCGGTGCTGCTGGGCCGGCTGCTGGCCAGCAAGCCGGCCCGGGTCCAGTGGGTGCTCGACGCGCTGACCACCTCCGGTCTGCTGCGCGGGGGCCGGTTCCGTCACCCGGCGGCGCGTACCGCGGTGCTGCACGACCTGGCCCCGGACGCCCTGGCCGAGATGCACGCCCGCGCGGCGGAGCTGCTGCACGCCGAGGGCGCACCGGCCTCGGCCATCGGCGACCACCTGCTCGCGGCGGGTGGCCTCGCCGAGCCCTGGGCCATCACCGTGCTCCAGGAATCGGCGACGCACGCCCTCGCCGAGGACCGGGTCGACGACGCGATGGAGTCGCTGAAGCTGGCCCACGAGATGTGTGACGACGCCCCTCGTCGGGCGGCACTGACCGCGATGCTGGCCGATTGCCAGTGGCGGGTCAACCCGGCGGCGGTGAGCCAGCACCTCCAGTCCCAGCGCGACGCGTTGCGGGCCGGGCACCTCTCGGAGCGGCACGCCGTGGCGCTGCTGCGCTACCAGCTCTGGCACGGTCACCGCCAGGACGCCCAGGAGACGCTGCGGCACCTACGCGACGAGCGGCAGCGGCTGGACGCCGCCACCACCGCCGAGCTGGCCGGGTGTGCCGAATGGCTGCGGCTGCACTTCCCGGTCGCCTTCGCCGAGCTCGACGCCGCCCCCGGCTTCCCCTCCACCGCCACCCCGACCCGGTCCGACGGCTCCCTCGGGCCGGCCACCCCGTCGCTGACCGCCGTGCTCGCCGATGGGGTCACCGACGAGGTGATCGCCCGGGCCGAGCAGGTGCTCGGCAGCCACCTGCTGGTCGACGTCGGGCTGGAGTCGGCGTTGTGCGCGTTGCAGACGCTGGTCTACGCCGACCGGATGGACCGGGCGGTGCACTGGTGTGACGTCCTCGGCGCCGAGGCCGGGGCGCGGGGCGCCACCACCTGGCACGCCATTCTCTCCGACGTCCGGTCGCACATCGCGCTCCGGCAGGGCGACCTGCCGCTCAGCGAGCGGTTCGCCCGCGAGGCGCTGGACGCGCTGTCACCGCACAACTGGGGTGTCGCGATCGGTTCGCCGCTGTCCAACCTGCTGCTTGCCAAGATCGGCATGGACAAGCTGGACGAGGCCGAGGCACAGCTCAAGCACGTCATCCCGGACGCCATCCGGGACACCTGGTTCTGGCCGCTGTACCTGCGTGCCCGGGGTCACCTGCACCTCGCCGGCGGACGGGTGCACGCCGCCCTGGCCGACTTCGAGACCTGCGGGCAGCTGGCCACCCGGTGGGGGCTGGACCTGCCCACCCTGCTGCCCTGGCGCGGCGACCTGGCCCAGGTCTACCTGCGTTCGGGCCGCCCCGACCGGGCCCGGGGCATGGTGACCGAGCAGCTCGCCCGGCCCGGTGCGGCGAACGCCCGGACCAGGGGCATCTCGCTGCGGTTGCTCGGGTCGGCCCTCGACGTCAAGCAACGGGTGGAGACCCTGCGCCAGGCGGCCAACCTGCTCCAGGAGGCCGGCGACCGTTTCCAGCTCTTCCTCGCCCTCGCCGCGCTCAGCAGCGCGCACTACGGGCGAGGGGAGTTCAACACCTCGCGGGTGGTGGCCCGCAGCGCGACGCAGCTGGCCAAGGACATCCAGGCGCAGGCGCTGTGCCGCCGGCTGCTGCCCGGCAACGACCCGGTCGGCGGCGACGAGGCGGACGCCGCGCCGGAGCACGAGGAGCTGTCCCGGCTCAGCGACGCCGAGCAGCGGGTCGCCACGCTGGCGGCGCTCGGTCACACCAACCGGGAGATCGGCAAGAAGCTGTACATCACGGTGAGCACCGTCGAGCAGCATCTCACCCGGGTCTACCGGAAGCTGAACGTCCGGCGGCGCACCGAGCTGTCGCTCGGGCTCCCGATGGACGCCACCGGGTCCGGACTGCTGGCGGTGGCCCCGAGCGGGGCTGAGCGCTCCTGGCCGCAGTGGGAGTCCACGGCGGTCCAGGCGAGCTGAGCCGCCGGGGCGGGGAACCCGACCCCGGGACGTGGGCCTAGGCCTACCCGGTCGGGTCATTAGCTCCATAGAGCGGCGACCGACCGGTCCATACGGTGAACACATAACCACCGCCAGTTGGCGACGTTCTTCTGCGGGGAGCATGGGGTGAACAGAAATAAAGACGGTCGGATGGCCATGAGCGGTTCCGTCGACGCGGTCCGTCTGGGGGACGTCCGCAAGACGTACGGGCGTGGCGAGAACCGGGTGGACGCGCTGCGTGGCGTGACGATGAGCTTTCCGCGGGGCAGCTTCACCGCGGTGATGGGGCCGTCCGGCTCCGGTAAGAGCACCTTCCTGCACTGCGCGGCAGGGCTCGACGTGCCCTCGTCCGGCTCGGTGGTGCTGGACGGCAAGGAACTCAGCGGCATGAACGAGAACCAGCTCACCATCCTGCGCCGCGAGCGGGTGGGCTTCATCTTCCAGGCGTTCAACCTGATGTCGGCGCTCAACGTCGAGCAGAACGTCGGCCTGCCCTACCGGCTCTCCGGCCGCCGGCCCGACCGCCACTCCGTGCTGGAGGTGCTGGGCCGGGTGGGGCTGGCCGAGCGGCGCAAGCACCTGCCGAGCGAGCTCTCCGGTGGTCAGCAGCAGCGGGTCGCGATCGCCCGGGCGCTGATCATGCGGCCGGCGGTCATCTTCGCCGACGAGCCGACCGGCGCGCTGGACACCCAGACCACCATCGAGGTGCTGCAACTGCTCCGCGAGACGGTCTCCAGCGGCGGCCAGACGATCATCATGGTGACCCACGACCCGGTGGCCGCCGCCGCCGCGCACCGGGTGCTGTTCCTCGCCGACGGCCAGTTCATCGGCGAACTGGAGGCCCCGACCGCCGACGTGGTGGCCGAGCGGATGACCCACCTGACCGCCTGGCAGCAGAACCGGGCTCCGCAGGCCACCGGCAGGGGTGGCTTCTGATGACGTACCTCGCGTGGCGCACCCTGCGCTACCGCAAGCTCGCCTTCATCGCGACGTTCGTCGCGGTCTTCTTCGGCGTGGCGCTGATCGTCGCCTGTGGCGGGTTGATGGAGACGGGCATCCGGCTGGCCGTCCCGCCGCAGCGCCTGGCGGCGGCCGACGTCGTGGTCAGCGGCAAGCAGACCTACGGGGTGCCCAAGAAGGACCCGCAGGACACCAAGGACATCAAGTCGGTGCCGCTGGCCGAGCGGTACTGGATCGACCCGGGCCTGGTGAGCAGGATCCAGGAGGTGCCCGGGGTCGAACGGGCGGTCGCGGAGGCGTCCTTCGCCGCCACTGTCGTCCGGGACGGCGCTCCGGTGATCGTCGGTACCCAGTCCCTGGGCCACGGCTGGGATTCGGCCCAGCTCGGGCCGTACCGGCTCGACGGGCAGCCGCCCACCCAGTCGGGCCAGGTCGTGCTGGACCGGGCGGTGGCCCGGCTGGCCGGCGCCAAGGTCGGTGACCGGGTCGACGTGGTGGCCGGCGGGGTCACCTCCTCCTTCCAGGTCAGCGGGATAGCCACGCCCCCGGGTGAGGTGGACCAGACGGCGCTGTTCTTCTCCGGCGACGACGAGCGGCGGCTCAACCCACACACCGGCAGCGCCGACGCGATCGGCGTGATGGCCAAGCCCGGCACCGACCTGGACGCCCTGCGCGGCCGGATCGAGCGCACCCTCGCCGACCGCAAGCTGGTCGTGCTGACCGGCGACGACCGGGGAACGGCCGAGTTCCCCGAGGCGGTCGGTGGGCAGGCCCAGCTCATCCCGCTCTCCGGTGTCTTCGCCGGCATGACGGTCTTCGTGGCGATCTTCGTGGTCGCCAGCACCCTCGGCCTGTCGGTGCAGCAGCGGCAGAAGGAGATCGCGCTGCTGCGCTCCATCGGTGCGACGCCCCGGCAGATCCGCAAGATGGTGCGCCGCGAGGCCCTGGTGGTCGCGGTCGGTGCGGCGATCCTCGGCGTCGTTCCCGGTGTGGTGCTGGGGCCACTGCTCTACCACATCGTCGGGGAGGCCGGGGTGATCTCGCCGGTGGTCGAGTTCCACCAGGGTTTCCTGCCGTACCTCATCGGTCCGGTCGTCGGGATCTTCGCCGCGCTGATGGCGGCCAACGTCGCCGGTCGGCGTCCGGCCAAGACCCGGCCCACGGCCGGTATCGCCGAGGCCGCCCTGCAACGCAAATGGGTGAGCTGGCCCCGGGTCGTGTTCGCCATCCTCTTCTTCGGCGGCGGGTTCGCCCTGCTGCTGGTGACGGCGATCGCGATGCGCGGGGCGGTGGCCTCGGCGACCGCCGGTCCGGCGGTGATGTGCTGGGCGATCGCCATCGCGTTGATCAGCCCGGGGCTGACCCGGCTGCTGGCCGCCATCCTCAGCGTGCCGGCGCGGGCGTTCTTCGGGCTGGCCGGTTACCTCGGCACGATCAACGTGCGGGTCCGCGCGGTCCGGGTGGCCTCCGCGGTCACCCCGATCATGCTGGCGGTGGGTCTGGCCCTGGCCAACTTCTACCTGCAGACCACGCAGAACGAGGCCGCCGAGCGCTACTACTCCGACAACCTCCGCGCCGACGTGGTGCTCAGCTCGACCACCGGCGGGTTCCCCGCCGACACGGTCGAGACGCTCCGCTCCGCGCCGGGCGTGCAGGCGGTGTCCGCGTACGTCACCAGCGCCGGCTGGATCAACAAGCCGTACGACGGGTCGCACGTGGAGTCGCCGTGGCCCCTCCAGGGGGTGAACGGGGCCAGCGCCGCCGACATCACCGGGGTGCGGACGACCGCCGGCAACCTGGCCGACCTCACCGGTGCCACGGTGGCGCTGCCCGAGGTCGCCGGGAAGAACCTCAGCGTGGGTGTCGGCGACCAGATCACCCTGCGGCTCGGGGACCGGTCGGCGGTGGACCTGCGGGTGGTCGCGCTCTACCCGGCCAAGGAGGGGTTCGAGACGATCATGCTGCCGGCCGAGCTGCTCGCCGCCCACAGCACCACCGGGCTGGCCCGTCAGATCCTGGTCACCGCCGCGCCCGGCACCGACCGGGACGCGCTCGCGGCCAGCGTGCGGCAGAAGCTCGCCGGCCAGCCCGGCACCCTGATCGAGGACCATGACGCGATCACCACGTTCGCCGAGCGGACCAAGACCCTGGCCTGGGTCAACTACCTGCTCGTCGCGCTGGTCGCCGGCTACACCATGATCTCGGTGGCGAACACCCTGATCGTGGCGACCGCCGGTCGCCGCCGGGAGCTGGGCATGCAACGGCTCATCGGGGCGACCCGGCAACAGGCTCTGCAGATGCTCGGGGTCGAGGCCGGCATGATCACCATCATCGGGGTCATCCTCGGCACCATCGCCTCCGTCGTCACTCTGCTGCCGTTCAGCGCCGTGGTGCTGGGTCGGCCCGTCCCCTCCGGGTCGATCTTCATCTACATCGCCGTGGTGGCCGGTGCGGCGGCGCTCACCTTCGCCGCCACCCTGCTGCCGGGACGTCGGGCGATGTTCTCCCGGCCGGCGGAGGCGGCGGTCGCCGTCGACTAGCACGGGAGGCACCACGCGCAGCGCCCCCGGTCGACCGGCCGGGGGCGCTGCGCGTGCACGTGGTGTCGGTGCGCGCTGCGCGTGCACGTGGTGTCGGGGCGGCGTGCCGCGGTGGCGTGGTGGACGTCAGGAGACGTCGGCGCGGGTGCCGTTGAGGTAGGCCAGCACGGCCAGCACCCGACGGTTGCTGTCGTCCGCCGGTGTGAGGTCGAGCTTGGTGAAGATGCTGGTCGTGTACTTGGCGACCGCCCCCTGGCTGACGATGAGGCGCTGCGCGATGGCCGTATTCGAACATCCCTCGGCCATCAACTTCAGCACCTCCCGCTCGCGGGGGGTGAGGGTGGACAGTGGCTCCCGGCGGGACCTGCCGGCCAGGAGCTGCGAGATCACCTGCGGGTCCATCGCGGTGCCCCCGTCGGCGACCCGCCGGATGGCGTCGACGAACTGGTCGCTGTTGAGCACCCGGTCCTTCAGCAGGTAACCGATGCCGCCGCTGGCGTCGGCGAGCAGCTCCTTGGCGTACAGCTGCTCGACGTGCTGGGAGAGCACCAGGATGGGCAGGCCGGGCACCCGGCGACGAGCCTCCAGGGCAGCCTGGAGGCCCTCGTCGGTGAACGTCGGGGGGAGCCGCACGTCGACCACCGCGACCTCCGGGCGCAGCGTCACCAGAGCGTCGAGCAGTGCCGGGCCGTTGTCGACCGCCGCGACGATCTCGAAGTCGTAGGATTCGAGGAGCTGGACCATTCCCTGTCTCAGAAGGAAGAGGTCCTCGGCGAGAACAACGCGCACGGCAGCTCCAGGATCGCGACGGTCGGCCCACCTTCGGGACTACTGAGGACGAGCGTCCCGTCGAACGTAGCACAGCGTCGTTCGATGCCCCGGAGACCGGTGCCGCGCGAGGCGTCCGCACCGCCCTGACCGTTGTCGATCACCACCGCCCGTAGCAGCCCGTCGGTGTGCCGCAGGTCGATGCTGGCCCGGTCGGCGTTGGCGTGCTTGACCACGTTGTTCAACAGTTCGGAGAGGGCGAAGTAGACGGCGGACTCGGTCGGGGCGGCCATCCGGCCGGGCACGTCGGTGGTGACCTCGACCTCGATCGGGCTCTCCAGCGCGATGGCCCGGATGGCGTCCTCCAGGCCCCGCTCGGCGAGCACCGGTGGATGGATGCCCCGGATCAGGCAGCGCAGCTCCTCCAGCGCGGTGGCGGTGGCGGTGCGCGCGTCGACCAGCAGGGTCTCCGCCGCGTCCGGATTGGTGCGCAGCTGCCGGCTGGCCGCGCCGAGCTTCATGCCGATCGCGACCAGCCGCGCCTGCGCGCCGTCGTGCAGGTCCCGCTCGATCCGGCGCAGCTCGGTGGCCTGGATGTTGATCACGTCCGAGCGGGTCTCGGAGAGGTGCCGCATCCGGGAGGCGATCACCGACCGCTCACTCGGCCCGAGGAGCGACCTGGCGAAATGCGCGTGCCCGGCGAGCACGTGCGGGGCGGTGGCCGCCCAGATCCCGAACACCGCGAGGCTGACCAGCGCGCCGAGCGCCGCGTGCGGCCAGGAGTCCAGCGCGGTGAAGCCGTACCAGAAGTGCACCCCGGACTCGCGCATCAGCATCCAGAACCCGGTGGAGAGCACCAGCCCCTCCACCGAGTAGACCAGCAGGGTGAGCGGCAGCAGCCCCAGCGCGAACCCGACCAGCGTGTTGAGCAGCAGGAACAGCAGGTCGCGCCAGGTCGCCGGATCGGTGAGGATGGCCCGGCAGCGCTGTACCCAGCCGAACATCCCCTCCTCGAGCGGCGGCAGCGGCAGGTAGGGGGAGGCGATCGGCACCCCGCTGCGGGCGGCGACCCTCCGGCACAGCCCGGTCAGCCGGCGGACCAGCGGGGTGACCAGCGGCAGCAGCAACACCCCGACGCCGAGCAGGATGAACGCCGTGGCGAGGGCGGTGGTGATGAAGAGGGCCAGGCTGAGCGCGGCGGTGGTGACGAGCACCACGCCCCGTCCGGTGGCGGACAGGGCACGGGTCAGTGCCCGCCCGGTGAGTCCGATGGCGACGGCGACGTCCATGTTCTCCGGCTCTCCCGGTCACGGTAGATCGATGGTGGTGCCCGCACTCAGCGGTGTGTCGTGGACGACGAGCTGACGGAACTCGGTGCCGACCGGCGTGTCGTAGACCAGGGATCCACTGACCGTCGCGCCGGGCTTGATGTTCTTCGTCAACCGTTGGGTGTCCGGATAGTAGAGCAGGGAGCGGGCGTCCGGTGTGTGACCGTGGCCGTCCGTGTCGACCAGTCGTTGGCTGAGCGGCCAGACGATGGCGCCCTTGTCGCCCCGGTTGGCCACGTCGACGTCGACCATGCAGTACACCCCGTCCGCCTGCTGGGTCAGCGGCCAGAAGCCGATCTCGCGTTGCCCGCAGTGCACCCCCCGGACGGTGAACTCCAGCGACCCGTCCTGGCCGGTGGCACGGGCCGGTGACGGGTTCGGGGTGGGGCTGGGCGGCGGGCTCGGGGTGGGGCTCGGGACGGCCGGCGGGGACGGGCTCGGGCCGGCGCGCGGGGTGTCCCGGTGTCCGCCCTGGCGCAGCACGACGCCGCCCAGGACCAGGGCGGCCACCACCGCCACCACCCCGGTCAGCACCGCCGGCCAGGACGGCGGCGGTCGACGCGGCGGCCCGGAGACGGGTCGGGTGACCGGCTGGCCGGCGACGGGATACCGCCGGGTGGCGTCGAGCGACCCGGTGGTCGCCACCGGCTCCATCGCCGACCGGATGCTCGCCGTGTCGGCGCTGCCGACCAGGGTCAGCATCGCCTCCCGGGCGGTGGGGCGCTGCCGGGGGTCGGCGCGCAGCGCCCGCGCGACCACTGCCGCCAGGCCGGCGGGCAGCCCGCTCAGCTCGGGGTCGCCGAGCGGATGGACCCGGGGGTCGACCGGCAGTCGACCGGTGGCGGCCCAGCCGACCAGGACACCCCAGGCGTAGACGTCGGCGGGCTGGGCCGGCGGCGAACCGGCGAGGCGTTCCGGGGCCAGCCAGCCCGGGGTGCCGTACGACGGACCGGTGGTCGGGTCGAGCGCCTCGATCAGGCTGGCCAGCCCGAAGTCGATGACCTTCGGCCCGAACGGGGACAGCAGCACGTTGCCGGGGGTCAGGTCGCCGTGGGCCAGCCCGGCGGCGTGGATGGCGGTGAGCCCGGCCGCCACGCCGACCGCCAACGCCTCGGCCTGGGGGCCGGAGAGCGAGCCGTGTCGGGCCACGTGCTCGTGCAGGGACGACCCGGTGACGTACTCGGTGACGAGGTAGGGGACCGGCCCCTGCGGATCGGCGTCGAGCACCCGGGCGGTGCAGAAGTCGGCCACCCGACCGGCGGCGGTGACCTCCCGGGCGAACCGTCGGCGGAACTCCGGCCGGGGCCGCAACTCGTCGTGGACGACCTTCACCGCCACCCGGCCCCCGTCGGGCGACTCGGCCAGGAAGACCACCCCCATGCCGCCCGCGCCGAGCAGGCGGCGCAGCCGGTAGGGCCCGATCCGTTCCGGATCCCCCGGGCGCAGCGGTGACCCCGGCTCGGCCACTGCGCCGCTGGTCAGCTCGCCCACGTAGACGAGTGTCCCATGCCGGATCGAGGCCCGCGCCCCCTCAGCCGTCCCCGATGGACGCACCCGGCCGGCGTCGCGCGACGGTGCCGGGTAGGGGGCCGCTAAGGGTTGGCACCGCTGGGGGTGGAACTACCGTGCTGAGGGTTGGCACCGCCGGAGGCGGAACCTAACGTGTGGTCGCACGCGCTCACCGGCGCGTGCCGCGGTCGGCGGCCCCGCCGGCTGACGACGGGGTCGCCGACCCCGGGGGTACGGGCGTCCGGACGCCGGGCACCGAGGGCGCGACGACCGACGGGGGTGCCGCCCGCCGGCCGGGCGCCGGTCCCGTCGCGTCGGGGCGCCGTGCCGTCGTGGTGCGCGCCGCGCAGGAGAGAGGGACGTGATCGCCCATGAGCACTACGGCATGGTACGACGACGGGCAGCCGGCCGGCGACGCCGTGCCCACCACCAAGCAGATCCGTCAGTTGGACCGGGTGGTGATCCGTTTTGCGGGTGACTCGGGTGATGGGATGCAGTTGACGGGGGACAGGTTCACCTCGGAGACGGCGCAGTTGGGTAATGATATTTCGACGTTGCCGAATTTCCCGGCGGAGATCCGGGCGCCTGCGGGGACGTTGCCGGGGGTGTCGAGTTTCCAGGTTCATTTCGCTGATTACGACATTTTGACGCCGGGTGACGCGCCGAACGTGTTGGTCGCGATGAACCCGGCGGCGTTGAAGGCGAACCTGGCGGATCTGCGTCGGGGTGCGGACATCATCGTGAACACCGATGAGTTCACGAAGCGGAACCTGACCAAGGTCGGGTATGCGGTCAGTCCTCTGGAGGATGACTCCCTGGCGGGGTTCGTGGTGCATCCGGTGGCGTTGACGTCGATGACGGTGGGTGCCCTGGCAGAGTTGAACGTGGGGAAGAAAGACGCGGAACGGGCGAAGAACATGTTCGCGCTCGGGTTGTTGTCGTGGATGTACTCCCGGCCGTACGAGTCGACGTTGCGGTTCCTGGAGCGGAAGTTCGTCAAGCGTCCGGATCTCGTCGCGGCGAACATCGCGGCGTTTCGGGCGGGCTGGAACTACGGGGAGACCACCGACTCGTTCGCGGTGCGTTACGAGGTGAAACCCGCGGCGATGCGGCCGGGGACGTACCGCAACATCACCGGTAACGCCGCGCTGTCGTTGGGCCTGGTCGCGGCGGGGGTCCGGTCGGGGCTGCCGGTGTTCCTCGGCGCGTACCCGATCACCCCGGCGTCGGACATCCTGCACGAGTTGTCGAAACACAAGAGCCTCGGTGTGGTCACCATGCAGGCCGAAGACGAGATCGCCGCGGTCGGCGCCGCCCTGGGCGCCTCCTACGGCGGTGCCCTCGGGGTCACCACGACCAGCGGCCCCGGGGTGGCGTTGAAGTCCGAGACGATCTCCCTGGCCGTGGCCCTGGAACTACCGTTGGTCATCGTGGACGTGCAACGCGCCGGCCCGTCGACCGGGCTGCCCACGAAAACCGAACAGGCCGACCTGAACATCGCCCTGCACGGCCGCCACGGGGAAGCCCCCCTGGCGGTCATCGCCGCGAAGTCCCCCTCGGACTGTTTCCACGCCGCTCTGGAAGCCGCCCGGATCGCCGTGACCTACCGCACCCCGGTGATCCTGCTGTCGGACAACTACGTCGCCAACGGCTCCGAACCCTGGCTCCTACCCGACGTCGCCGATCTCCCCGACCTGCACGTCGACTTCGCCACCACACCCAACCACGACGACGGCACCACGTTCCTGCCCTACCTGCGTGACCCCGACACCCTGGCCCGCCCCTGGGCCGTCCCCGGCACCCCCGGACTCGAACACCGCATCGGCGGCCTGGAGAAAGCCGACAAGACCGGCGACATCTCCTACGACCCCGCCAACCACGACTTCATGGTCCGCACCCGCGCCGCCCGCATCGACGCCATCGACGTCGACGACATCGACGTCGACGACCCCGACGGCACCGCCCGCGTCCTCGTCCTCGGCTGGGGATCCACCTACGGACCCATCGGCGCCGCCTGCCGAGGCCTACGCCACCGCGGCCTACCCATCGCCCAGGCCCACCTGCGTCACCTCAACCCCCTGCCCGCCAACCTCGGCGACATCCTCACCACCTACGACCGGGTCGTCATCCCCGAGATGAACCTCGGCCAACTCGCCCAGGTCATCCGCGCCCGCTACCTGATCGACGCGATCGCCTACAACCAGGTCCGCGGCCTACCCTTCACCGCCGCCGAACTGGAGACGATCCTGGAAGAGGTCTGCAAAAATGCCTGAACCCACCCCGATCAAACTCACCACCAAAGACTTCAAATCCGACCAAGAAGTCCGCTGGTGCCCCGGCTGCGGCGACTACGCCATCCTCGCCGCCGTCCAACAATTCATGCCCGAACTCAACATCCCCCGCGAAAACACCGTCTTCATCTCCGGCATCGGCTGCTCATCCCGCTTCCCCTACTACATGAACACCTACGGGATGCACTCCATCCACGGCCGCGCCCCCGCCATCGCCACCGGCCTCGCCGTCACCCGCCCCGACCTGTCCATCTGGGTCGTCACCGGCGACGGCGACGCCCTGTCCATCGGCGGCAACCACCTCATCCACGCCCTCCGCCGCAACATCAACCTCAAAATCCTGCTCTTCAACAACCGCATCTACGGCCTCACCAAAGGCCAATACTCCCCCACCAGCGAAACCGGCAAAATCACCAAATCCACCCCCACCGGCAGCGCCGACGCCCCCTTCAACCCCCTCTCCCTCGCCCTCGGAGCCGAAGCCACCTTCATCGCCCGCACCATCGACTCCGACCGCAAACACCTCCAAACCGTCCTGCGCGCCGCCGCCCAACACCACGGCACCGCCTTCGTCGAGATCTACCAAAACTGCAACATCTTCAACGACGGCGCCTTCGAACCCCTCAAAAACCCCGACACCCGCGACAACCACCTCATCCGCCTCGAACACGGCAAACCCATCACCTTCGGCCCCGACAACCAACACTGCCTCACCCGCCCACCCCACGGACTCGGCCTCCACACCAGCAACACCACCACCACCCCACCCCACGACATCATCACCCACGACACCACCATCACCGACCCCACCTACGCCTACGCCCTCACCCGCCTCCCCGAACACCACACCCCCATCGGCATCCTCCGACAAACCACCCGCCCCACCTACGACACCACCGTCCAACAACAAATCACCACCGCCACAAACACCACCACCCACACCCCCGAACAACAACTCACCAACCTCCTCCACACCGGCGACACCTGGACGATCCGACCGCTGGCCGAGGCATGATCGAGCAGCTCGTGCCGACCGGCGCCGTCGCCGTCGAGGCGTTCGACGACACCGACACCGAACCGCTGCACCCCGAGGAGGCGGCCCTGGTGGCCCGCGCCGTCGAGAAGCGGCGACGCGAGTTCACCACCGCCCGCACCTGTGCCCACCGGGCCCTGCGCGCCCTCGGTCAGCCGCCCGCCCCGGTGCTCACCGGGGACCGGGGCGCGCCCGTCTGGCCGGCCGGCGTGGTCGGCAGCCTCACCCACTGCGACGGCTACCGGGCTGCCGTGGTCGCCCGCCGGGACGACGTCGAGACCATCGGCATCGACGCCGAACCCGACGCCCCGCTGCCCGACGGCGTGCTCGACGCCATCGCCCTGCCCGACGAGCGGGCCATGGTGCGCCGGCTGACCGCCGACGCCCCCGGCCCGCACTGGGACCGGCTGCTGTTCAGCGCCAAGGAGGCCCTCTACAAGGCGTGGTTCCCGGTGACCGGGGTCTTCCTCGGCTTCGACGAGGCCCGGATCACCCTCCACCCGGCCGACCGCACCTTCACCGCCCGCGTCCTCGTCCCCGGTCGCGGTCGGGACTTCGGAGGCTGCTACCTGCACGACGCCGGCCTGACCCTGGCCGTCGTCGCCGTACCGAACTGAGCCACCCCAGGACCCGGCAACCGACCTGGCTGAACGAGGGGACCACACATGAACGCCGGCATCTACGCGGTCAGCGACCTGCACGTGGCGTACCCGGAGAACCGGAAGATCGTGGAGAGCCTGCGGCCCGCCGCGGCCGGCGACTGGCTGATCGTCGCCGGTGACGTCGCCGAACTCTTCGCCGACGTCACCTGGGCGCTGAAGCTGCTCAGCGAACGGTTCGCCAAGGTCATCTGGGCGCCCGGCAACCACGAGCTGTGGACCCACTCGCAGGATCCCGTCCGGCTGCGCGGCGAGGCCCGCTACCAGGCCATCGTGCGGCAGTGCCGGGAGCTGGGCGTGAGCACCCCCGAGGACGACTACCCGGTCTGGACCGGGGCCGGTGGCCCGCTGCTGGTGGCGCCACTGTTCGTCGGCTACGACTACTCGTTCCGCGAGCCGGGCGTGACCAGCAAGGAGCAGGCCCTGGCCCGCGCCCACGCCGCCGGGGTGGTCTGCGCCGACGAGGTCTTCCTGCACCCCGACCCGTACCCGAGCCGGGACGCCTGGTGCCGGGCGCGGGTGACCCGCACCGAGGCCCGGCTCGCCGACTGCGACCCGGCGGTGCCGAAGGTCCTGGTCAACCACTACCCGCTGGTGCGGATGCCCACCGACATCCTGCGCTATCCCGAGTTCGCCCAGTGGTGCGGGACCGAACTCACCGCCGACTGGCATCGCCGCTTCCACGCCCGCACGGTGATCTACGGCCACCTGCACATCCCCCGGGTCACCTGGCACGACGGGGTCCGGTTCGAGGAGGTCTCCGTCGGCTACCCCCGGGAGTGGCGGCACCGGACCCGCCTCGACTCGTGGCTGCGCCCGGTGCTGCCCGCACCCGCCCAGGTCTGATCCGTCACCCCTCGACGAGGCGCTTCTTCTGCACCTTGCCCAGGGCGTTACGGGGCAGCGCGTCGACCAACCGGACCACCCGGGGGCGCTTGTGCACCGACAGCTGCCGGGCGACGAAGTCCACCAGCTCGGCACCGGTCACCCCGTCGGCGACCACGAACGCGGTGACCTGCTGCCCCAGGTCCGGGTGCGGCAGGCCCACCACCGCCGCCTCGCGTACCGCCGGGTGGGCCAGCAACGCCTCCTCGACCTCACCCGCCCCGATCCGGTAGCCGCCGCTCTTGATCAGGTCGGTGCTCGCCCGCCCGACGATCCGGTGCCATCCGTCCGGGCCGATGGTGGCGACGTCACCGGTCCGGAACCAGCCATCGGCGCTGCGGCTCGCCGCGTCGGCGTCCGGCCGGTTCAGGTAGCCGTCGAAGAGGGTCGGACCGGCGACCAGCAGCTCACCCATGGCGGTCCCGTCGGCCGGCAGGTCCCGGCCCTGCTCGTCGACGATCCGGGTGCGGACCCCGGGCAGGGCAAGCCCGACGGCACCCGGCCGGCGTGGGCCGTCCGCGCGGGCGCTCACCGTGATCAGGGTCTCCGTCATGCCGTACCGCTCGACCATCCGGTGCCCGGTCAGCGCGGCCAGGCCGTCGAAGACCGCGGTGGGCAGCGCCGCGCTGCCCGACACCAGCAGCCGGGCCGACCGCAGCGCCCGCGCGGCGGTCGGGGTGGCGGCGATCCGGGACCAGATCGTCGGTACGCCGAAGTACAGCGTCCCGCCGGCCGCCGCGTACCGCTCCGGCTGCGGCCGACCCACGTGGTGCAGGCGGCTGCCGATCCGCAGCGGACCGAGCACACCGAGCACCAGCCCGTGCACGTGGAACAGCGGCAACCCGTGCACCAGCAGATCGTCCGGTGTCCACCGCCAGGCCTCGGCCAGCCCGTCCAGGCAGGTGGCGATCGCTCCCCGGGAGAGCAGCGCCCCCTTCGGGGCGCCGGTGGTCCCGCTGGTGTAGAGGATCAGGGCGGTCCGCTCCGGCCCGGGCTCCGGATGCCTGGTCGCCGAGGTCCGCCGCAGGTCGACCGGTACGACCGGCAGCCCGGAACCGTCCGCCGCCGGGCCGCCGCCCCGGGTCGTACCCGCCGTGCCCGCGCCCGCCGGCACGAGCAGTGCCCGCGCCCCCGAGTCGCGCAGGATGTGCTCCCGCTCGCGGGGGCCCGCGTCCGGCGGCACCGGCACCACCGCCGTACCGGCCAGCAGCGCGCCCACCACGCCGACCACGGTCTCCATCGTGGGGGTGGTCTCGATCGCGACCCGGTCCGTGCCGTGCAGGTCGTCGGCGACCGCGGCGGCCCACTCCCGCAGCCGGGGCGGGGAGGCCGACCGGTCGCCGATCCGGATCCGGTCGGGGCGCTCGTCCATCGACGACGACATCGCGGCCAGCAGTGACACGTCCACGCCTCCCGGTCCCTCGGCCGGAGCCCGCGGGCACGCGGTCCGGTCCCGCCGACGCTAGTGCGGTCGACCGGTCCGCCACCACCCCCGGGGCGGGTCAGGGGTCGGGTAAGGGTGCCGGGGTGCCCGCCGTCCGCCTACCGTCGACCACGATCGATCCGTCACCGGTCGACGGGAAGGGTGGCACCGCCATCATGACCTCCGCGTTCCCCCCAGCCGTGCCGTGCCTCACGGTCACCGACGCGGCCGACGCCATCGCGTTCTACACCCGCGTCTTCGACGCCGTGCCGCACCGGCTGGAGTGTCTGCCCGACGGCCGGGTGCTCGCCGCCGACCTCGTGGTCGACGGCCACTGGTTCACCGTCAGCGAATGGGCCGACCCGCTCGCGGCGACCTGCGGACTGCCGGTGCTCACCGTCGACGTCACCGACCCGGACGAGGTGCTGCGCCGGGCGGTGGCGGCCGGTGGCGGGGTCAGCGCGGCCGGCGGCCCGGCCCGGGAGGTGCTGCTGCGGGCACCGAACGGCCGTAGCTGGGCGATCACCCGGCCCGAACCGGCCAGCTGAGCGCCCGGCCGGCTGACGGGAGGACGACGGCGCCGCGGGCAGAAGATCACCCCGACGCGGTTTGCCGGGGTCCGTCAGCGGTATCCCGGTCTGGTAAGCCCCGTGCCGAGGAGGAACCGGTGAACGTCGACGACCTGCTGACCGAAGCCTACGGCCAACTGCCCGACCTGGTCCGCGCGGCGGTGGACGGGCTCAGCCCCGACGAGCTGCGCCGGGCACCCGATGAGGGCGCCAACCCGGTCGGCTGGCTGGTCTGGCACCTCACCCGGATCCAGGACCAGCAGGTCGCCGAGCTGTCCGGGGCCGACCAGGTCTGGGCCACCGGCGACTGGGCGGCCCGGTTCGGGCTGCCCGCCGACCCCGCCGACACCGGTTTCGGCCACACCCCGGAGCAGGTCGCCGCGGTGCGCCCGGAGAGCGCGGAGGCGCTGGTCGGCTACCACGGGGCGGTGGCGGAGCGTACCCGCGGGTTCCTGGCCGGGCTGCGCCCGGCGGACCTGGACCGGGTGGTCGACGAGCACTGGGATCCCCCGGTGACCCTCGGGGTCCGGCTGGTCAGCATCGTCTCCGACGATCTGCAACACGTCGGCCAGGCCGCCTACCTGCGGGGCCTGCTCCGGCCCTGACCGGCACGCTCTCCCCGGCGGGCACACCGGTCACGATCGCCCGGTGGGCACACCGGGAGGGGGAGAGGAACCGCCGGCCGGACCGGGCGACGCGGGCTGCGGGCGGCCGGACCGGGCGGCCCGGAACGCCGACATCACGGCGGGCTCACCGCGCAGCTCGGCCGGGGTCGCAGCGGCGCGGAGCGCCGCGAGCAGCGCCCCCAGGCCGCCCTCCGGCCCGGCGGTCGGCCCGCTGAGCAGCCGTTCGGCGGTTTCCGGGTCCAGCGGGTGTCGGATCATCTCGTGCTCCTCAGCGCCGTCCCCGGGCGGGACGTCACGCCCGCACGGTTACCGGTGACCCCGGTCACACCGGAGCCGGGCGGCGACGGTGGGAACCACCAGGGACCGCCCCCCGCCGACCGGCCGGGAGGTCAGCCCATCGTCTTGGCCCCGTCGATCGACTCGCGGATGATGTCGGCGTGCCCGGCGTGCTGGGCGGTCTCCGCGATCACGTGCAGCAGCGTGCGGCGCACCGACCAGCTCGCGCCCGGCTCGAACCAGGGGGCCACCGGCAACGGGTGGCTCGCGTCCAGGTCGAGGGTGGCGATCAGCTCGTCGGTGCGGGCCGCCGTCGCGGCGTAGCCGGCGAGCAGGCCGGTCAGGGTCTCGTCGGCGGACATCCGGAACATGCCGGCCCAGTCCACCGGCTCGCTCTCCATCGCCTCGGCCCCGCCGGCCATGAACCGCGCCCACCGGTGCTCCACCGAGGTCACATGCTTGATCAGGCCACCCAGGCACAGCTCGCTGGCGGTGCTGCGGGTCGCCGCCTGCTCGTCGGTCAGCCCCTGCACGGTCTGCCGCAGGAAACCGCGGTGCTTGCCGATGGTCTGCAACAGGTCGGCCCGTTCGCCGGTGAGCACCCGGTCGGTAGTGGTCATCGCGGTAACCCTCCATCGTCGATGTCGTCGGGGATCACGCTAGGCCCACCCTCCGACACTCCCGGTGCCCGCCAGCGGTTGCCGATCCGGTCGCCGGGCGGTGCACTGGACCACATGGGAGTGATCAGGGTCGGCACCTCGTCCTGGGCGGATCAGACGCTGCTGCGGGCGGGCTGGTATCCCCGGTCGGCGCGTACCCCGGCCCAGCGGCTCGGCTGGTACGCCGGGCGGTTCGGGCTGGTCGAGGTGGACACCTCGTACTACGCCATCCCGGTGCCGGCGACCACCAGCGGCTGGGCGGCGGCCACCCCGCCGGGTTTCACCTTCGACGTCAAGGCGTTCAGCCTCTTCACCGGCCATCCGACCCCGGTGCAGGTGCTGCCGAAGGACCTGCGTCCGGCCGGCGGGCCGTCCCGGATCCGCCGCCGGGACCTGCCCGAGGCGGCGTACGACGAGCTGTGGACCCGGTTCCGCGCGGCGCTGGAGCCGCTCGCGGCGGCCGACCGGCTCGGCGCGGTGTTGTTGCAGTTCCCGCCGTGGCTGGTGCGGGGGGAGGGCGCCCGGCGGCGGATCGTCGAGCTGGCCGACCGGTGCCGGCCGTGGCGGGTCGCGGTGGAGGTGCGGCACGGCTCCTGGTTCGACGGCCCGGCCGCGGCCGAGACGGTGGCCTTCCTGCGTGACCACGACCTCAGCCTGGTCGGCGTCGACATGCCGCAGGGACACCCCTCCTCGGTGCCGCCGGTGCTGGTCGGCACGGCGGAGCCGGCGCTGGTGCGGATGCACGGCCACAGCGCGCACTGGGCGGACGGCTCCAAGGAGGACCGGTTCCGGTACGCCTACGCCGACGACGAGCTGCGCCGGTGGGCCGACCTGCTGACCGACCTGGCCGACCGGTCCGGGGAGCTGCACGTGCTGTTCAACAACTGCTGCGCGGGGCAGGCCCAGCGGGACGCCGCCCGGCTGGCCGAGCTGCTCGGGGTGACCCCCACCACGGCGGCGGCCCGGTGAGCGCGCCACCACGTCTGCCGTCGGGTCGGGCCGACGCGCTGGTGCGGGGCCCGCCGTCGACGGCGCGACGGCAGGTCCCGCACCGGGCGGTCCCCGGCCGACGGTCAGCCGGCCATCGCCATCCGCCGCCGCGCGCCGGTCGCGGCCAGGCGGCCCATCGTCATCGGGGCACCCATCAGACCACCGGCCCGACCGAGCATCCCCCGGAACACCTGGCCCGGCTTCTGCTGCTCACCCATGTACGCCGTGACCACCACCAGCGCCCCGGTCAGCGCCGGGACGGTCCACTGAAGAACCTTCATCTGCCGCTGCCGGTGTGCCACCTCGGCGGGCGTCTGGTAGTTGGGTTCGGTGGTCCCGGACACCGGCGGGTTGCCGGCGTTCTGCAACTTCATGCCGACCAGCCGGCTGTAGCCGGTCACCGCGAGCGCGCCGACGGTCAGCGCCGTCTTCACCGCGCTCATCCGGCCCACCCCGGACTGGGCCATCATCCGGGGACTCTCGGTGGCCAGTTCGCCCACCGCGCCGGCCAGGTGTGCCCCGATCGCCGCCGCGTTGACCGGGGTCCACCGCGACCAGCCGGCGGAGGCCACCGGGAGCCGCTGGGTCGAGTCGCTGATCCGTGCCGCCGCTCCGTTGACGCCCAGCGCTCCCATCAGAGAGCCACCGAACCAGGCCGCCAGGCCCAGATCGTGCATCGAGCGCAGCGCGGTGTGTCGTTCGGACATCTGATCCCCCTCCACCGTGTTCGGGCGCAGCGGCATACCCGTCCCGGCGGCGGCTACGCGCCCGGCCGCCGGACGGTCGTCGGTGCCGCCGCCCGGCCCAAAGCGCACATCGGCGCGGCGGGTAGGCAGGCCCACCGGGCACGTCGGCGCGGCGGGTGGGGGTGGTCCGGCGTCAGCGTCGGGGCAGGCCCGCCGCGAAGTCGGCCACCCGCCGGGTCAACGGCAGCCCGGCCCGGACCCAGCCGAAGTGGTCCAGCGGGGCGCCCGCCTCGGCCACCGTGTACCGGTGCCGGGTGACCGGCGCGGCGGTGAGCTTGGCGCAGAGGTGGTCGACGGTCGGGTGCGGGGTGTACTGGTCGTCGTCGACGCTGACCGCCAGCACCGGGAGGGTCAACCGGCCCACCGCCGCCTCGGCGTCCACCCCGTCCAGGGTGGGGAACCGGCCGGTCCGGCCGGTGCGCGCCCAGTCGCGGATCACCCCGCGTGCCTGCCGCCCGCCGAACCCCCAGCCCGGCCAGACCCCGAGCGCCCCGGCGACCGCCGCGATCCCCTGGGTGTACGGCAGCACGCCGTACCTCCGTCGGCCCGGATAGGTGCGCCAGTACGGCATCCCGACGGCGAGCAGGGCGAGACCGTCGACCCGGTCGGCACCGTGCAGGGCGAGGTGCAGCAGGGCCGCCTGACCGCCGAGGGAGTGCCCGAGCAGCAGCCTCGGTCGGCCGTCCAGCCGGGGCTTCAGCGCGTCGAGGACCGCGCCGACGTCGGTGGCCAGCTCGCGGTAGCCGTACCGGCAGGCCCGCGACGGGGCGGGCGTGCTGGCCCCGGTGCCCCGCAGGTCGG
Organism: Micromonospora rifamycinica; assembly: GCF_900090265.1. Classification (NCBI taxonomy): domain Bacteria; kingdom Bacillati; phylum Actinomycetota; class Actinomycetes; order Micromonosporales; family Micromonosporaceae; genus Micromonospora; species Micromonospora rifamycinica. The sequence continues at coordinate 2,225,627 of NZ_LT607752.1, read as the reverse complement.
CGACGACGACGGCCAGGCCGGCGGCGCGCAGCCCGGTGGCGAACGGGCGGTAGTACCGGGCACGGACCCCCATCGCCGGCCAGATCACCACCGCCGGGGCGTCGGGGACTCCGGCGGGCTCCGGGTAGACCTGGATGCCGATCCGGGCACCGTCGACGTCGACGAACTCCTGCGTGTATTCCGCGTCCCCGCTCACCGGCTCATCCTACCGGTCGGTAATAACCGGATCGGGTGACGCCCTCCCGGCCGGATCCGGTCGCCGTCCGGTCGGTCAGGCGGCCGCCGCGGCGGCCTGACCGGCAACGTTCACCCCGGCCACCTGACCGACGCCGCTGACCGCGGTGTAGACGGCGGTGAGCTGCTCCGCCCAGTGCCGCCAGGAGTAGCGGACCCGGATCCGGTCCAGCGCCGCCGTGGCGTACGAGAACCGGCGGACCCGGTCGGCGAGCAGCCGGCGGATCGCGGTGCCCAGCGCCCGGGGGTCACGCGGCGGCACCAGGTCGCCGGTCAGCCCGTCGACCACGCTGTCGCTGATCCCTCCGACGTCGGTGCCGATCACCGGCACGCCGCACGCCATCGCCTCCAGCGGGGTCCGGCCGAACGGCTCGTACCAGGGGGCGGCGACCATGACGTCGGCGGACCGGTACCACGCCGCCAGCTCGTCCCGGGGGACCGCCCCGACCAGCCGGACCCGGTCGGCGACCCGACAGGACGAGGCGAGCGCGGTCAACCGGCGGGCCACCGTGTCGGCCGGCAGCAGCTCGGCGGGCGGCCCGCCGACCATCACGCACTCGGCTCCGGGCACCGTGGGCAGCGCCCGGACGAGGTCCTGGAAGCCCTGGCGTTCCCGCAGCGGGCCGACGGTGAGGATCCGGGGGCGGTCCGGGTCACGCGCCGCGACCGGCCCGGTCGGGCCGAACATCGTCCCGTCCACCCCCGCCGGCACCAGGGTCAGCTTCGACCGCGGCACCCCGAGCCGGACCAGTTCCCCCAGCTCGTCGTGCGACTGGACGACGACGCGGTCGGCGGCCCGGCCGAGCGCCCGCTCGTAGCCGATCCGCCCGCGGGGCCCGGGGTCACGGCCCCCGGCCCGGCGTCGGTGCGCGCTGCCCAGGTCGTGGTAGGTCAGCACCACCGGAGTGCCGGTACGGCGACCGGCGTGCAGGGCGGCCAGGCCGCTGAGCCAGAAGTGGGCGTGTGTCACGTCGGGCCGCCAGCCGTCCGGTCGCCACTGCCCGGCCAGCCACCGGCCGAACTCGCCCAGGTGGGGCAGGAGGTCGTCGGGCGGCAGTGGTCGGGCGGGACCGGCCGGGACGTGCCACACCTGGTAGCCGGCGTCGGTCCGCACGGTGTCGGGCAGCACGGCGGAATCCCGGCGGGTGTAGATCCGCACCTCGTGCCCCTCGCCGGCCAGCGCCGCCGCCTGCTCCGCGACGTGCAGGTGCTGACCACCGGCGGCTCGTCCGTCGGCAGCGGCGAGCGGGCTGGCGTGCCCCGAGACGATCGCGATACGCATGCCGAACCAGTTGCCCGGCGGGGGACCGGTAAACATCAACTTTGCGTGCCCGCCCCACCGCTCTGCGTGCCCCCCGGTGGTTCCGCCCGGTGACGACCCACGACCCCACCGTGTCGCCCGGTCACGACCCGACCGTGCCGGCCCGGTGGGCGGTCAGCTCGCGCCGGGCAGCATCCCCGGCCCGAACACCTCGTAGGCGATCCGTTCCACCGGTACGCCCCGGCGCAGCAGGCCGCCCCGCACCTGGTTCATGAACGGCAGCGGTCCGCAGAGGTGTACGTGCGCGTCCGGGGAGAGCGGGATGAGCTCCGGGTCGATCCGTCCCCGGGCCACCTCGGCGGCCGGGGGGAGGGCGTCGCCGGCGGCGGTGGGGGTCTCGTACCAGAGCCGCAGCCGCAGCCCGGGCAGCCGGGAGTGCAGGTCGACCAGCTCAGCCCGGTGGGCGTGGGCGGCGGCGTCCCGGTCGGCGTGGGCCAGCACCACCGGCCGGTCCGGTGCGGTGGCCGCCAGGTGTTGCAGGGCGGACATCGCCGGGGTGAGGCCGATCCCGGCGCTGACCAGCAGCAGCGGCCCGGTGCCGGGCACCGCGCTCACCTCGCCGAAGGGCGGGCTCAGCCGGATGGTGTCGCCGGGGCGGACCCGCTCGTGCAGGGTCGTCGAGACCAGGCCGTCCGGGGCTCCGCCGGTGCCGCGTACCCGCTTCACGGTGATCCGCCAGTGGTCGGCGTCGGGGCTTCCGGAGAGGCTGTACTGGCGGATCTGCCGGCCGAGCCCGCCGTCGAGGCCCACCGCGACCGAGACGTACTGCCCGGGGACGAAGCCCGGCACCGGGCCGCCGTCGGCCGGGGCGAGGGTGAACGAGACGGTGTCGGTGGCCTCCGGGGTCACCCCGACGACCCGCCAGTCGCGCCACCCCGTGCCGTCCCCGGCCACCCCGGCGGTGGTGTAGAGGCGGGACTCCCGGGCGACGAGTTCGCAGGCCATCAGCCAGTACACCTCGTCCCAGGCGGCGGCGACCTCGGGGGTCACCGCCGCGCCGAGCACCTCCCCGACGGCGGCCAACAGGTGGCGTCCCACCAGCGGGTACTGCCCGGGGGTGATGCCGAGTGAGGCGTGCTTGTGCGCGATCCGGTCCAGGATCGCCGTCCACGCCGCCCCGTCGGTGCCGGTGAGGTGGCCGGCGTACGCGACGACGGAGGCGGCCAGGGCGGACTGCTGCCGGCCGGTCGCCTGGTTGCCCCGGTTGAACAGGTCGAGCAGCTCCGGGTGGGCGGCGAACATCCGGGCGTAGAACCGGCCGGTGATCTGGTCGGCGTGCGCCCGGACCACGGGCAGGGTGGCGGTGACGACGGCGGCTGACGACTCCGAGAGCACGGCTCCTCCTCCTGTTTGGCTACTGGGGACACTCAAACAGGAATCTGATAGTCCTCTTCAGGGCCGAAGGTCCCGGGTCCGTGGTCGTGGTGGTCACCGCCGTCCGGCCCCTGTCCGGCGCCGGTGCCGCTGGCTAGGGTCGGGGCGTGAAGCTCAACCGGTCGACGGACATGGCCCTGCGGATAGCCATGCTCACCGCCCCCGTGTCGCACCGGACCACCATCGACGAGCTGGCCGACCGGCTCGACCTGCCCCGCAGCCACGTGGCCAAGGTGGTGCAGCGGTTGCAGCGGATCGGGGTGCTGGTCACCGTCCGGGGCCGCGCGGGCGGGGTGGCCTTCGCCGAGGGGGCCGAGCGGATCACCGTCGGGCGGATCGTGCGGGCCTTCGAGGGGGAGGGCGAGGTGGTCGCCTGCGAGGAGTCCGGCTGCGCCCTGCGTGCCGGCTGCCGCCTGCGGGTCCAGCTCCGCCGCGCCCAGGCCGCCTTCCTGGCCGCGCTCGACGAGGTGCCGGTGGGCGAGCTGGTCGACGACCCGGCGGTGCCGTCGCTGCTCACCCTCGCCCCGACCGTCCCGGTGGCGACCTGACCGGGCGTCCGCCCCCGGTGGGCGTGCCGGCCGGGGCGGTGGGCGGGAGGGGTCCGGCCGGTGGGAGCGGCCATCAGGGTCGCTCCCACCGGCCGGCGGTTCAGCTGACCCGGACCGTGCCGTCCGTCGACCGGACGCAGGCGACCGTGCGGGCCGCGGTGGCCGCCGCCCCGGTCAGGCACCGGCCGAGCACCTGGTGCCCGGCGGCGCTCGGGTGCCAGGACTCCTGGCAGGTCTGGAAGTACGTCCCGCAGGTGTTGGCGATCCGCTGGATGTCCAGCTTGTCGTAGCCGGAGAGGCTGGTCACGAAGACACCCGAGGTACCGTCCTGGAGCCGGATCGGGGTGGCCAGCGCGTTGCCGGGGCTGCCCGCCGACTCGCAGAGCCGGGCGCCGTCGAAGGCCCGCTGTACGTTGAGGTAGACCAGGTCGGCGGCGGGGAACTCGGTGGCCAGCGTGCTGCGGACCGAGCTGACCAGGGTGCCCAGGCCCTGCGAGAAGCGCTGGCCGGGGGCGAGGCTGGCCCGGTGGATCGGGCAGCCGGCGGCGTACCGCTCGGCACCCAGGTCACGGAACTTGTCCCGGGTGTCGTCCCGGCTGTCCTCCTCCCAGTAGGTCGAGGCCAGCTCCGGCGGCAGCGGGTTCGTGTAGTCCTGGAAGACGATCCGGTGCTGGCCGTCGGCGTCGATCTGGTCGAGCGTGGTCAGGATCTGCCGGACCGCCGCGGTGGTCTCCGCCGTCGCGGCGGCGACCTGGGCGGCGGTGGCCAGGTCGGCGTCCGAGCAGGGCTCCTGCTCCACCGGCCCGCCCAGGTACGCCCAGAACTCCCACCACCCGGTCCAGGCGTCGGCGATGAACCGGTTGGCGCACTTCTCGGCAACGCTGCCGAAGGTGAACGAGCTGTTGTTGGAACCGAGGCCGACCAGCACCAGGTCGATGTCGTGGGTCTGCCCGACCGCGCGGAGCTGGTCGAGCTGGGCGGCCACCTGCCGGCCCTTGGCCCGGCTGGCCGAGGCGTTGGCGATGTCGTACGGCTGGCCGCCGGAGCAGGCGAGGTTGAACCGGTCGGTGATCCCGGGCAGGTCCGCCTTGAACAGTGAGGCGTTCGGTGATCGGTGGCAGAAGTAGGCGTTGCTGTTCGACGCCGACCAGCCGGGGAAGGGCTGGGCCACCCCGTTGAGGTCGGGCACCGGCGCGTACGCCCCGGCGCCCTCGCCGCTGATGAAGCTGTCGCCGAGGGCGACCGCGGCGGTGGGCAGGGCGGCGGCGGCCGGCGTGGCGGGGCCGACGGCGACCGGTGTGGCGGCCGTGGCGACGGTGAGGAGCGCCGCGAGGGCGCTCCGACGGAACCTGGACATGACGTCCCCCATCTGTCCATGGAAATGTGAAAGATCCTTGCCGGCCGCGATCAGATCACCTGGCGAGATGGGCGTCAATGCCTCTTAACACGATCGTCGAATGGCGGAAATGGTCTTCGCCGACCGGCGGCGGCCCGACCGGGGAAGTCCCGGCCGGCCGGCGTGGTTGACCCGGAGAGACGCGCGACCGCCGTCCGACGTGGGGCTGCACGTCACTGTCGGGGCGTACGGCTACGCTCGCTGCGGCACGCCGCGCGTGGAGATCTAGACGGTGAGCGGCACCACACCGCCGAGACCGGGGAGTACGACCAGTTGACCGCACAGCCTGAGACCCTCTACGGGGCCGACGACCTCACCCACCTGGAGGGCCTGGACGCCGTCCGCAAGCGTCCCGGCATGTACATCGGCTCCACCGACAGTCGTGGCGTGGGTCACCTCGTCAACGAGATCCTCGACAACTCCACCGACGAGGGTGTCGCCGGTCACGCCACCACGGTCGAGGTGATCCTGCACGCCGACGGCTCGGTGCAGGTCGACGACGACGGCCGGGGCATCCCCACCGACGTGCACGCCAAGTCCGGCATCTCCGGGGTCGAGCTGGTGCTCACCCGGCTGCACGCCGGCGGCAAGTTCGGCGGCTCCGGCTACAAGACCTCCGGCGGCCTGCACGGCGTGGGCGCCTCCGCCGTCAACGCGCTGTCCCGCCGGTTCGACGTGACCGTCCGGCGCGGTGGCAAGGTGCACGCGATGTCCTTCCGGCACGGCGTGCCCGGCGTCTTCGCCGGCGACGGCCCGGACGCCCCGTTCACCCCCGGCCCCGGCCTGCAGGTCGTCGGAGCGATGAAGCGGGGCCAGCGCACCGGCACCTCGATCCGCTACTGGCACGACGCCCGCTACTTCGAGACCGGCGCGCGCCTCGACGTCGAGGCCGTCCGGATGAAGCTGCGCAACACCGCCTTCCTGGTCCCCGGGGTCGACTACCGGCTGCGCGACGAGACCGCCGAGGAACCGGCCGAGGAGCGCTTCCACTACCCCAACGGGCTCACCGACATGGTCGAATTCCTGGCCCCGGCCGGTGACCGGCCGGTCTCCGGCACCCTGCTGGTCACCGGCGAGGGGACGTACCGGGAGAACGCCGCCGACGCCAACGGCGTGATGCAGTCCAACGTGCAGCGCCGGGCCGAGGTCGAGATCGCCTTCCGCTGGGGCACCGGCTACGAGCGCACCGTCGAGTGCTTCACCAACACCATCCGCAACGCCCACGGCGGCACCCACCGCCGGGGCTTCGAGCGGGCGCTGACCCGGACCCTGGCCGACGCCGTCCGCAACACCCGGGGCCTGCTCAAGCCCAAGGAGGACCCGCCCACCCTGGACGACGTCCTGGAGGGGATGACGGCGGTGGTGCACGTACGCATCCCCGAGCCGCAGTTCACCTCGCAGACCAAGGACGAGCTCTCCACCGCCGGCATCACCAAGGTGCTCCAGACCCTGGTCGAGCAGCACGTCAAGGCCTGGCTGGAGGACCGGCGCAGCAAGGCCGAGGCGCGCACGGTGCTCCAGAAGATCGTCGACGCGGCCCGGGTCCGGCTGACCCAGAAGCAGCAGAAGGACGCGGCCCGGCGCAAGACCGCCCTGGAGGGCGCGTCGATGCCCGCCAAACTGGTCGACTGCCGCGCCGCGGGAATCGACAGAAGTGAATTATTCATCGTGGAAGGGGACAGTGCCCTCGGCACAGGGCGACTTGCCCGTTCTGCCGAATATCAGGCGCTGCTGCCGATCCGCGGCAAGATCCTCAACGTGCAGAAGGCCAACCTCCAGCAGGTGCTCGACAACGCCGAGTGCGCGGCGATCGTGCAGGTGCTCGGGGCCGGCTCGGGGCGTACCTTCGACCTGTCCGCGCTGCGCTACGGCCGGGTGCTGATCATGGCGGACGCCGACGTGGACGGCGCGCACATCCGGACCCTGTTGATCACCCTGTTCGCCCGCTACATGCGACCGCTGATCGAGGCCGGCCGGCTCTACGCCGCGATGCCGCCGCTGCACAAGATCACCACGAAGGGGCGCAGCCCGCAGACCACCTACACCTACACCCAGGCCGAGATGGAGGCGACGGTCCGCAAGCTGGAGAAGGCCGGCAGGCAGATCGTCACCCCGATCCCGCGCTTCAAGGGTCTCGGTGAGATGGACGCCGACGAGTTGTGGGAGACCACGATGAACCCGGCCACCCGGGCGGTCCGCCGGATCACCCTCGACGACGTCGACGCCGCCGAGCGCATCCTCGAACTGCTGATGGGCGAGAAGGTCGAGCCGCGCCGCAACTGGCTGATCGACTCCTCCGACCGGGTCGACCGCGACGCGATCGACGCATGAGCACCCAGGGCGTGAGCATCCGACGCCTGAGCACCGTGGCCGCCGTACACCGGGAAGAGAGCTGAACGATGGCACGCCGTAAGGACGACCGCGCCAAGGTGGACCTGTCCGCCTTCGACCAGGCCGGCGCGCGGGTCTTCGACAACCCGCTGGTCACCGAGGTGTCCGACTCCTACCTGGAGTACGCCTTCTCGGTCATCCACTCCCGCGCCCTGCCCGACGCCCGCGACGGCCTCAAGCCGGTGCACCGCCGCATCCTGTACTCGATGCACGAGCAGGGTCACCGCCCCGACCGGGGGCACGTCAAGTCGGCCCGGATCGTCGGCGACGTGATGGGCAAGTACCACCCGCACGGCGACACGGCGATCTACGACGCGATGGTCCGGCTCGCCCAGGACTTCTCGCTCAACGCCCCACTCATCGATGGGCATGGAAATTTTGGTTCCCCGGACGATGGCCCGGCAGCGGCGCGTTACACCGAGGCCCGGCTCGCCCGGGAGGCGATGCTGCTGGTCGGGGAGTTGGGCGAGGACACCGTCGACGTCGAGCCCAACTACGACGGCTCGCTGACCCAGCCGACCGTGCTGCCCGCCGCCTTCCCCAACCTGCTGGTCAACGGGGCGTCCGGGATCGCGGTCGGGATGGCGACCAACATGATCCCGCACCACCTCGGCGAGGTGGTCTCCGCCGCCCGCTGGCTGATCAACCACCCGGACGCCGACCTCGACAAGCTGATGGAGTTCGTCCCCGGCCCCGACCTGCCCACCGGCGGCCTGCTGCTCGGGCTGGACGAGGTGCGCCGGGCGTACGAGACCGGGCGCGGCGTGGTGCGGATGCGCGGTCGGGTCGAGATCGGCCCGCTGGAGGGCAGCCGGGGCCGGCAGGCCATCACCGTGGTCGAGCTGCCCTACGGCGTCGGCGCGGAGAAGGTCATCGCGGCGATCACCAACGAGGTCAACAAGACCAAGCGGCTCACCGGCATCGCCGACGTCAAGGACCTCACCGACCGGGAGAGCGGCACCCGGCTGGTCGTCGAGTGCAAGGTCGGGGTCAACCCGCAGGCGTTGCTGGCCGACCTCTACCGGCTCACTCCGCTGGAGCAGTCCTTCGGCATCAACAACCTGGTGCTGGTCGACGGCCAGCCGCGCACCCTCGGGCTGAAGGCGCTGCTGGAGGTCTTCCTGGCCCACCGGTACGAGGTGGTGACCCGGCGCAGCGCGTACCGGCGGCGCAAGCGCCAGGAGCGGCTGCACCTGGTCGACGGGCTGCTGATCGCCCTGCTCGACATCGACCGGGTGGTCAAGCTGATCCGGGCCAGCGAGGACGCCCAGGCCGCCAAGGACGGCCTGATGCAGAAGTTCAAGCTCTCCGAGATCCAGGCGACCTACATCCTGGACACCCCGCTGCGCCGGCTGACGAAGTACGACCGGATCGAGCTGGAGGCCGAGCAGGAGAAGCTGCGCGGGGAGATCGCCGACCTGTCGAAGATCCTCGACGACCCGAAGGTGCTCCGGAAGGTCGTCTCCGACGAGCTGGCGGCCGTGGTGAAGCAGTTCTCCGGGTCGCGGCGGACCACCCTGGTCGACGGGGATCTCAAGGAGGTACTGGCGGCGTCGGTGCCGGCCGGGCCGTTGGAGGTGGCCGACGACCCGTGTCAGGTGATCCTCTCGGCGACCGGGCTGGTCGCCCGGACGGCGGCCGAGTCGGAGGAGGCGTCCGAGGGGCGTCGGCGCAACGGCCGGGTCAAGCACGACACCGTACGCGCGGTCGTGCACACCACGGCCCGGGGTCGGGTGCTCCTGGTCACCAGCGCCGGCCGGGCCTTCAAGGTCGACGTGTTGCCGCTGCCGGTGCTGCCCGAGCAGGCCGGCACGGTGTCGCTGCGGGGCGGGATGGCCGCCGCCGAGCTGGTCCCGCTGGCGGCGGGGGAGACGGTGATCGGGCTGGCCCCGCTCGGCCCGACCGCGCAGGGCTCACCGGGCCTGGCGGTGGGCACCCGGCAGGGCGTGGTCAAGGTCTGCACCCCGGAGTGGCCGGTCCGCTCGGACGAGTTCGAGGTGATCTCGTTGCGGGCGGGCGACGAGGTGGTCGGGGCGAGCTGGCTCGCCGACGACGCCGAGACGCTGACCTTCGTCACCAGCGAGGCGTCTCTGCTGCGGTTCGCCGCCTCGCTGGTCCGCCCGCAGGGGCTCAAGGGCGGCGGGATGGCCGGGGTCAGCCTGCCGGCGGGTGCCCGGGTGGTGTTCTTCGGCGCGGTCCGCACCGACGACGCCGCGCACGGGGAGCCGATGGTGGTCACCTCGACGGGGGCGACGGTCAAGGTGACCCCGTTCGCGTCGTACCCGGCGAAGGGGAGGGCGACCGGCGGGGTGCGGGCGCAGCGCTTCCTCAAGGGCGAGACGGACCTGGTGGTGGCCTGGATCGGCGCGCGGCCGGTCGGGGCGACCGCGACCGGTGACCCGGTGGAGCTGCCGCCCGCCGATCCGCGCCGCGACGGCTCCGGCTTCGCCGTGATGCTTGGCCCCACCGTCGTCGGGCACCTCATCGAACGCGACTGAGGTCGCCCCGGTCGCCGCGAGGGCTGAGCACCGGCCGCCCCGTCGGTGTCAGGCGACGTCGACGGGGCGGAACTGGACGCTGACCCGTGGGCCGACGGCACGGGCGGTCTTGGGGACGGCGTGCTCCCAGGTGCGTTGGCACGAGCCGCCCATCACCACCAGGTCGCCGTGGCCCAGCGGGAAGCGCAGCGTCTCGCCGCCGCCCCGGGGGCGCAGCAGCAGCGGGCGGGGCGACCCGAAGGAGACGATCGCCACCATCGTGTCGGTGTGCGCGGAGCGGCCGATGGTGTCGCCGTGCCAGGCGACGCTGTCCCGGCCGTCGCGGTAGAGGCACATGCCGGCGGTGACGAACGGCTCGCCCAACTCGGCCGCGTAGTGCCGGCTGAGCGCCGTGCGGGCGGCGGCGAGCAGCGGGTGCGGCAGCGGCCGGTCGGGGCCGTACCAGCAGAGCAGGCGCGGGACGTCGACCTCGGTGTCGTACATGGTGCGGCGTTCGGCCCGCCAGGGCACCCTGGTGCGCAGCGTGTCGAGCACCGCGTCGGAGCCGTGCACCCAGCCGGGCAGGTGGTCGACCCACGCGCCCCGGGTGAGCACCCGGCGGCGCAGCCCGGCCAGCGGGGTCAGTGTCGGGCCGGCGTCGGCGAGGTCGAGCATCGACGGCTGGTAGGCGGCCTGCGGCATACCCGGCACCCTATCAGGGGTTTAGTACACCCGTACGATCGGCGATCCGGGTGAGGACGGCCTCCGCGACCCGGGTCCGGCCGTGCCCGTCGACGGTGGCCCAGGCGCGGGCCGCGAGCGCCGCCCGTCGGCGTGGGGAGGCCAGCAGCGTCCGCAGCGTCCGGGCCGCGTCCGCCCGCGCGGTCCGGCCGGCCAGCCCCGGCGCGACCAGGTCCGGCAGCTCACCGAGGCCGGCGGCGAGCCCGTGCGCCACCACCCGGCGGTACGAGTCACGCTGGTTGTCCACCACGCAGACCAGCGCGGCGGGCGCACCCAGGCAGCACAGCTCCCAGGTGGAGGTGCCGGCGGCGCTGACCACCAGGTCCGCCGCGCCGATCAGCGTGGGCAGGGCGTCGGTCGGCGCGACGGGGTGCAGCGACTGCCCCCGCCCCGGGACGACCTGCGCCAGCTCGGCCCCGATCTCCGGCCGCCCGACCACCACGGTCAGCTCCAGCGGGTGGCCGGTGCCGAAGAGCACCCGGGCCAGCACCGGGGCCGCGCCGACGGCGTCGGTGCCGCCGAAGAAGGCCAGCACCCGGGGGCGCTGCGTCGGGCTGGCCGGCGGTGGGGCGGCCGGCCGGGCGGCGGTCACCGCGTCGCGCAGCAACGCGTACCGGACGCCGGCCAGCATCCGCCCGCCGGGGCGGTGGGCCGGGTCGAGGGTGTCCGCGCCGAAGTTCTGGTCCAGGTAGAGGTCGGCGTCCTGCCCCCGGGTGTCGCCGTCGACGATGGCCAGGGTGACCACGCCGGCCGTCCGCAGCGCCCCGGCCCCCGCCGGGTCCAGCTCGTACGAGTCGAGCACCAGCGCGTCCAGGGCGTGCCGGCGGGCCGCCTCGACCAGCCCGGCGGGGGTGTCCGGGCCGGGCCGGACCGGGATGCCCCGCGCGGTGAGCTGGGTGCTGGCCCAGCCGACCCGCTCGACGGTCCCGAACAGCTCGACCCGGGCGCCCCGGGCCAGGAACTCCTCGCCCAGGGCCAGGCAGCGGACCAGGTGCCCGACGCCGGTGCGCGGGCCGGCGTCACAGCGCAGTCCGATCCGGGGCGGCTTCAGGACTCCTCCAGCCGCTTCTGGCGTACCGAGGCGTTGAGGGTACGCAGGTCGGGCCGCCCGTCCAGCCAGGCGGCGAGCTCGGCCAGTGGCACGCTGACGTCGCCGAAGTGGTCGACGACCGCGCTGACCAGCGCCCAGTCCTGGTCGGTGTCGAGGGTGAGCCGCAGCGCCGATCGGTCCGGGGCGAGGGTCACCCCGAGCACCCGGAACAGCTCCGGCCGGGTGTACGCGTACGAGGTGACGTGCACCCGGTGGTGCCCGGTGGCGAGCCGGTCCAGGGTACGCAGCGCGTCCGCCCGGATGATCTCCACGTCCAGCCCCCGGGGCAGGGTACGGGCGATCGAGGTGCTGGCGTAGTCGAGTCCGGGGACCGCCCGGTACACCGCCGCCACCAGGCTGACGATCGCCGGGTCGAGGAGCGGGCAGTCGGCGGTGAACCGCATGACGGCGTCGCCGGGGTGGGCGTCGAGGGCGCCGACGAACCGGCCCAGCACGTCGTCCACCGGTCCCCGGTGCACGGGCACGTCGAGCCGCGCGCACTCGGTGACCACCGCGTCGTCGACCGGGTCGACGCTGGTGGCGACCACCAGGCCGGCGAGGACCCCACTGTCCCGGGCGGCCCGGACCACCCGGCCGAGGACGCTGCGCCCGGCCAGCGGGCGCAGCACCTTGCCGGGCAGCCGGGACGAGCCCATCCGGGCCTGCACGATCCCGACGATCCGCAGGTCGGAGCCGACCGGTGCGACCGCGTCGGGTCCGACGAGGTCGGCGTGGCCGGGCCGGTCCGGCGTCCGGACGCCGGACCGGCCCGCCGCCATGCCGGTGCCGCCGGGTCGGCCCGTCGGCGGGGTGGCCGGGGTGGTCACTGCTGCTCCTCCTGCGGTTTGGGGCCGAGCGCCTCACGGGCCCGCCGTTTCGCCGCCCGGGCACCCCGCTTGGCCAGCCGGGCCGGGGTGATGGCGAGCCGGCCCACCCGGTAGCTGAGCGAACCGCTGAGCAGGTTGATCGTGGCGTCGGCGCGGCGCAGCGCCCGTTCCCGCGAGGTGAGCAGCTCCTCGGTCCACTTCAGCAGCGCGGCGAGCCGGGTCAGCTCCTCCCGCTGGCGTACCCAGGCCTCACGCATCTGCTGGTAGCTGCGCGGCCCGGCGGGCGGGTCGGTGGCGGTGACCGTGCGCAGCGCGGTGGCGAGCGCCCCCCGCCCGTCGGCGTCCAGGCCGCGCAGCGCGGCGGCGACCGCCGCCTCGGTCTGCACGGCCGCGTCGACGGTGGCCCGGTCCAGGTCGTGCCCGGCGACCCCGCCGAGCACCACGGTCAACCCGGCGACGTCCAGGGTGGACGGCCACGGGTGGGCGTAGCCGCCGGTGAGCAGGGTGACCGCGAACCGCCGCAGCCCCCGGGCCAGCGCCACCTGCCCGGCCAGCGGATCGGTGGCCTGCCAGCTCGGGTCGAGCACCGCGAAGGCGTCCCCGTCGACGACCACATTGTCCGGATCGGCCAGCGCCGCCGCGCCGGTGAGCCGCCCGTCCGGGTCGGCCTGCCCGGTGAGCCACCCCGCGTAGCCGCCCAGCAGCCGGCGCAGGGCGTCCAGGTCACGGCGCAGGCAGCCGTCGAGCAGCAGGGTCCGCAGCAGCCGCCCCGGTGGCACCGGCCCGGTGAGCGCGGCCGGATCCCGGTGGGCCGCCTCCCGGCTGGCGAAGGGCGCTGGTCGCCCCCGGGTGCCCCCGCCCCCGGTGACCGCCCAGCGCCAGCCGCCCGGCCCATCGTGCACCTCGACCACCCCGACCCCGGGCGGTCCGGTCTGCACCAGCACCACCGGCAGCGCCGCGGGGGCGGGTCGGTCGTGGTCGGTGGGGCGGTGGGCGGTGACCAGCCAGCCCGGGGCCAGCGTCGCGCCGAGCCCGGCGTGCAGCGCGTCGACCGCCAGCCGGGCCGGGTCCTGGAGCACCGCGCCGGTGGCGAAACCACCGGCACAGGCCCCGTGCAGCACCGCGTCGAGCAGCCCCGAGGTGGGGCGCTGCTCCAGCGCGTCGGCGGCGACCAGGGCCGTCGGGGCACCCGCGCCGGGATACCCGGCGTAGCCGGCGTCCGGGGTCAGCCCCGCCTCGGTGAGCCGGGCGGACAGCTGCTCCCGGTTGGCCGGGCGGCCGGCGTCCAGCACCCCGCCGATGGTCCACGCCGCGTCGGCCCGGTCGGCGTACCAGGGGGAGGTGGCGACCAGCCGGGCCACCCCGAGCGGATTGTCCAGCCACAGCAGCAGCGTGCCGCCGGGGCGCAGCACGGCGGCCAGCCGGGCCAGCACCCCCGGCCAACCCAGCCGGGTGCCCTCGACCGACTCGACGGCGTCCAGCCCGGCCCCGGCCACCACCACGTCGAAGGTGTCGGCCGGGTCGAGCCTGGCCGGCCCGCCGACGATCACCCGGGCCGCCCGGTCGGCCAGCGCCACCGCGTCCGGGTGGCTGCGCAGCAGGCAGGTCACCTCGGCGTGGGCGAGCCGGTCCAGCAGCGCCGGGTCGTGCGGCCCGGCGAGCAGCACCCGCGCTCCGGCCGGCACGACCCGGGCGGCCAGCGCGCCCAGCGGCCCCCCGTCGGCCAGCCGCTGCTCCGGCAGGTCGGACCAGGCCAGCATCTCCCCGCCGGGCAGGACGACGGGAGCGGTGGTTCCAGTGGTCAACTCGTGCCTCCTGCGGGACGTGCCCAGCCGAGCAGTTCACGAAGCTCGGCCGGGGTGCAGCGGTGGTCGGTGCCCAGCTCGGCGCGGGCGGTCGCGACGGCGGTCGGCAGGTCCACCGACTCGCCGTGCAGCTCCGGCCACTGCCGGCGGATCCGGGCGGTGCCGCCGAAGGTGGGGTCCTCCTTGGCCAGGATCATCGGGTCGCCGTAGACGGCCGGCTCACAGCCGGCGGCGATGCCGTAGAAGATGGCGCTGGTCAACCGGTTGGACGCCACCCGGGCGTGCCGGCGCAGTTCGGTGAGCTGCTTGTCGAGGAAGAGCGGGTCGGTGTCGCGCCACCAGTGTCCCCGGTAGCCGTGGCAGATCACCCGGAAGCCGGCGTTCTCGTAGAGCCGCCGGACCCGGCGCATGCCGTACTCGTGCCAGTAGAGGCAGACGGTGACCGGGCCGGGCTCGGTGTCCCGGATCCGGGCGATCAGCTCCCGGTGGTCGCCCTTGACGTGCTGGCCCTCCCAGCCGTGGAAGGGGTACCAGATGGTGCCCTCCCGCACGGGCGGCGGCGGGTCGTCGCGGCGCAGGTCGAGCAGGTACGCGAAGGGCGCACCGGTGACCACCACGTTGCGCCGCCCCACCGACCAGGCCCGTCGCCGGGTCTGCTCCGACCAGAGCAGGCTGGGGGTGCGCTCGGCGTACGGGTGGCCGGGGGCGAGCCCGTCGCCGATGTTCCAGCCGTGCTGGACGTACCCGTTGATCCGGGGCGGGTGGCCGTCGCCCAGCCCGCAGTAGCGGGCCAGCACGTGGGCGTGCCCGTAGAAGTGGTTCGCGTGGTGCATCGGTTCCCCCGGTCAGGCGGCGGCGGACGCCGTGACGCCGCGCAGCGCCGCGCCGAGCGCGTCGATCACCCGGTCCTGGTCCGCGTCGGTGAGGCCCGGGTACAGCGGCAGCGAGAGCTGCTGACCGTAGAACGACTCGGCCACCGGGCAGGACCCGCGCCGGTAACCGAGGTCGGCGAAGGCCGGGTGCCAGTGCACCGGCAGGTAGTTGACCTGTACGCCGATGCCGGCGGCGCGCATCCGGTCGTACACCTCGCGGCGGCGGCCGTCGAGGACCCGGACCGGGTAGAGGTGCCAGGCGGGGGCGGCCCACGACCGGCGGGCCGGGGGGAGCACCCCGTCCAGGCCGGCCAGGGCCTCGTCGTAGCGGGCCACCAGCCGGGCGCGGGCGGCGAGGAAGTCACCGAGCCGGCGCAGCTGGCTACGGCCCAGCGCGCAGAGTACGTCCGGCAGCCGGTAGTTCAACCCGAACTCGTGCACCTCCTGGTGCCAGCCGCCCTCGTCCGGCGCGCGCAGCTCGGCACGCTCCCGGACGAGGCCGATGTTGCGGAACCGGCGGGCCCGCTTCAGCAGCTCCGGGTCGGCGGTGGCGACCGCGCCGCCCTCGGCGGTGGTGAGGTTCTTGGTGGGGAAGAACGAGAAGGTGGTCAGGTCGGCCAGCGACCCGACCGGCCGACCCCGGTAGGTGGCCCCGATGGAGTGCGCCGCGTCGGCGAGCAGCAGCGCGTCCGAGCCGGCCAGCGCGGCGCGCAGGGCGTCGTAGTCGGCCGGGTGGCCGGCGTAGTCGACGGCGGCGACCACCTTCGTCCGGGCGGTGGTCGCGGCGGCTGCCGCCGCCGGGTCCAGGGTGAACGTCTCGTCCTCGACGTCGGCGAAGACGATCCGCGCGCCGAGGGCGACCGCGCTGCTGGCGGTCGCCACGAAGGTCATCGGCGGCACCACCACCTCGTCGCCGGGCCCCACCCCGGCCGCCGCGTACGCCACGTGCAGGGCGGCCGTGCCGTTGGCCACGGCCGCGCAGCCGGCCCCGCCGGTCCAGCCCGCGAGGTCCGCCTCGAACGCGTCGACCTGGGGGCCGGTGGTGAGCCAGTCGCTGCGCAGGGTGGCGACCACGGCGGCGACGTCGTCGTCGGTGATCGACTGCCGGCCGTACGGGAGCATCGCCGTCACGCCGTGATGCCCAGCATGTCGCGCAGCTGCCGGACGCTCAACCACTCGTCGTTGCCGTCGGACTGGTAGGCGAAGCCGTCCGGCACCGGCTCGCAGTCGACCGGCGGCTGGTAGCCCCAGGTGGCGATCGTCGGCTGGACGATGAAGCGGTCCTTCGCGCGCAGCGTCCGGCGGCTGTCGTCCGGGGCGATCATCTCCTCGTGCAGCTTCTCGCCGGGCCGGATGCCGATCTCGTGCGTGGTGGCCTCCGGGGCGACCGCCTCGACCAGGTCGAGGATCCGCATGCTGGGGATCCGGGGCACGAACAGCTCGCCGCCCTGCATCTGGTCGAAGCTGTCCAGGACGAACTGCACCGCCTGGTCCAGGGTGATCCAGAAGCGGGTCATCCGCTTGTCGGTGATCGGCAGGCTCCTGCCCTCGTCGGCGAGTCGCCGGAACAGCGGCACCACCGAGCCCCGACTGCCCACCACGTTGCCGTAGCGGACCACGGCGAAGCGGGTGGGGTGCTGGGCGGCGTAGTGGTTGGCCGAGACGAAGAGCTTGTCGCCGACGAGCTTGGTCGCGCCGTACAGGTTGATCGGACTGGACGCCTTGTCGGTGGAGAGCGCGATGACCTTCCGGACGCCGGCCTCGATGGCCGCGTCGACCACGTGCTGCGAGCCGGTGATGTTGGTGGCGATGAACTCCGACGGGTTGTACTCGGCGGTGTCCACCTGCTTGAGCGCGGCGGCGTGCACCACGTGGTCAACCCCGTGCATGGCCCGGGTGAGCCGGTGCCGGTCCCGGATGTCGCCGATGAACCAGCGCAGCCGGGGGTCGTCGCCGAGTTGCTGACGCAGCTCGTACTGCTTGAGTTCGTCGCGGGAGAACACCACCACCCGGGCCGGGTCGGCGACGGTGAGGACGTGCCGGAGGAAGGCCTTCCCGAAGGACCCCGTCCCGCCGGTGATCAGAATGGAGGACCCATTCAACTCACTCAATTTGGTGCTCCCCAACTCGTGGTCGTTGCGCCACCGGCTCGGGCCAGGCGACCGGACGGACGCTAACCAGGCCGGGTTAACACCCCGACGCTCCCGGGTGAACCGCCCGCGCTGCTCCCGTGAATGCCGGACCTCCGCCAGGCGAACACTTCCGACCCGGCCCCGACCGGGCTGACCAGCGGAGACGGTGCTGACTACAGTGGCCCGGCGCGACCGGTGGGCACCCGCCGGGCCGCGTCCGGCACCTCGGGGGCCGTCACCGCGCGCCCGGCCGGTCCGCTGCCGGTCCGGGCTCCGGTCGTGGCTGGCCACCGGTCCGGGTTCCGGCTGGCCCGGGGTTCTGCCGGTCCGGGGTCCTGCCGGGCCGTGGCCGGCGGGCAGACGGGTGCACTCCGACGAGCGGGAGGCGACGATGGTGTCCGGCACCGAGGTCAGGCGAGAGGTGGTCGTCGGCTCGCCCGCGCGGCCGGCCGGCCGACGCCGCTGGCTGGTGCCGGTGCTGCTGGCGGTGGGCTGGCTGCTGGGCGTCGGTTGGCGGATGTGGCTGTCCCGGCACGTGCCGCTGCCCATCGCGCACACCGACGAGGACAGCTACCTGCACACCGCCCGCGCGTTGGCCGGCGGGCCGGGCGGATTCAGCAGCGAGAACGGGCCGCTGCGCCGGGTCGGCTACCCGCTGCTGATCTCCCCGGCGTTCCTCGGCGAGCGGGACTTCGCCGACAGTTACCGGCTGGTGCAACTGATCAACGCGGCGGTGAACGCGACGGTCCTGCCGCTGGCGTACCTGCTGGTCCGTCGGCTGGTGCCGGTGCGCCGGGCGGTCGCGCTGGCCGCCGCCGTCGTCGCGGCGACCCTGCCGGCGACCGTCTTCTACGCCGGGGTGGCGATGATCGACGCGGTGCTGGCGCCGCTGGTGCTGGCCTGGCTGCTGGCTGTGCACCACTGGGTACGCCGACCCGGCCCGCTGGTCGCCGCCGGGGCGGGTGCCCTGGTCGGGGCGTTCCACCTGCTGCACTCCCGGGGCCTGGTGATCGTGGGGGTGCACGTCGGTCTGGTGCTGCTGCTGTTCCTGCGCCGGCGGATCAGCCCGGCGCAGGTGCTCGCCGCGGTGCTGCCGGTGCTGGCGGCGGCACTGCTCAACGCGGTGGTCATCCGGCTGCTCGGCGACCGGGTGTACCTGCTGGGCGACCCACCCGGCGGCGGTACGGTACGGGCCGTCGCCTCCGGGCCGGGGCTGCTGCGGGTCGGCGCGGCGGTCGCCACCCAGCTCTGGTACCTGGTGGTCATCACCTTCGGGCTGGCCGGCGTCGCCTGGGCCGGTGCCGTCACCGCCCTGCTCCGCCGCCCCGCCGTGGACACCTCCACCGCCACCACCCCGGTTCCGGCCGTAGCCCCGGACCTGGCCGTAGCCCCGGACCTGGCCGTGACCCCGGCTCCGGGCGCGGCCGTCGCCGCCGGGGGGAGCCGGTCGGCGGCCGACGTGGGGGCGGCCCGGTGGACGTTCGGCGTGGCGCTGGTGACCAGCGTCGGGGTGGCCGCCGGCGCGTCGGTGATCCTGGCCGGCATCACCACCAAGCCGCTGGATGCGATCTACGGTCGGTACGTGCAGATGCTCGCCCCGTTCTGGCTGCTGGTCGGGGTGGGGATGCTGGTGACCGCGACGCCCCGGTCACGGTGGCGTCGTGCGGCGGTCGCGGCGGGGGTGCTGTTCGCCGGCGCGACGCTGATCGCCGCCCGGCTGGCCTGGGTGGCCAGCCGGGGGCACGAACTGCGCTACGGCGGGTTCGGCGCTCCGGACCTGATGGCGCTGACCGGTGGCTGGCGCGAGTTCCGGCCGTTCACCGGGGCGGTCGTCGGGTTGGTCGGCTGCCTGCTGCTGGTCGTCGCGGTACGGCGTCCCCGGTGGCGGGTGCCGGTGCTCGCCGCCCTGGTGGCGGTGAACCTCGGCACCATGCAGGTGATCACCGACCGGCTGGTCCGCCCGATGGTCGCCGCGACCGCGCCGACCCCCCGGGTGGCCGACGTCGGGGTACGCCCCGGCGACCGGGTCTGGGCGTCCCTCGGCGTGCAGTGGGTGCTCCGGTTCAACCTCAGCCACCAGGTCACCTGGGCCGACGTGCGGTGGTTCGTGGACAACCCGCCGGCCGACGCCGACGTGGTCTTCGTCCGGTGGGCACCGGGCGAGCCGGACGACTGGGACGGTGCCCGGCACGGGTTCGTCCGGTTGGGCGGCAACGTGGAACAGCACTGGGCCGCCTGGCGTCGCCGCTGATCCGCACGGCCCCGACAGCGGCCGGTTAACGTCGGATGGCCGCCCGGTGAATGGTCGTCGGACAATGGTGGAAATTACCGCCGGCGGCGATTCTCGCGAGTCAGAGAAATGGGTACGACATCGACTTCCCGTCCGTTGTGTGACGCTCGGCCTACGGTGCCCTCGACGAACCGGAAACGACGGTTCATCTGCCGGACGACCGTGTTGTGCGCCAACACCTCGCCGTCGAGCCGGTCCAGCGCGAGCACGTCGAAGGCGTAGTCCACCGCCGCCCGCATCACGCCCAGCCAGGCGGGCAGGGTGGCACCCCGCCCGGCTAGTCCGTCGGCGTCCAGGTAGAACCCCCAGGAGGCGGTCCGTGGACCGTCGAGGCGCAGGTCGGAGAAGGTCACCACGCCGGCGGTCAGGCCGTCGTGGACGTACATCAGGATGCGATGGGCCGGGTCGGCGCGGACCCGTGCCCACCACGCGGCGTGCTCCTCGGCGGTGATCCGGTGACTGGTCTTGCTGACCTGCCGGTTGGTTTCCTGATTACGCCAGGACAACATCAGGTTAACGTCGTCCTCGGTGGCCTCGCGCAGCACTGGTACCCCTTTGTGTTAACCGCATGGATCCCTACGGACCATACCCGGGTAAATGGGCCGGGGAATTGCCGGGCTGTACACTGCGCCGCATGGAAGAATTGAGTCGCGCACAGGTCCGCGACCTCATGGCGCAGGTGTTGCAGAACCAGGGTCGGGCGTTGCCCGACGACGACTCCGCAGACCTGCGGGAGATCGGCTTCCGTTCGCTGGACTTCTCGGAACTCGCCCTGCGGGTGGAGGACGTCACCGGGGAGGAACTGAACTTCGACGCCCCCGGCCTGCGGCGGATCGCCACCGTCGGGGACGTCCTCGACTTCCTCGCCGAACTCCAGCGGCAGTGACCGTCACGACCTCACCGGCCGGGCTGGACAACCGGGTCGTCGTCGCCGGGGTGGCCCGGAGCTGGCGGGACCTGCCCACCCCGACGGTGCCGTCACCCGGTGCGGTCGTCGCCGCCGGTGCCGCCGACGCGCTCGCCGTCGCCCGGCAACACGCCGCGTCCGGCACCGAACTGCTGCTCGCCGGCCCCGGCCGGATCGACGCGGCGATGCGCGACGACCTGAGCGCCGCCGGCTTCGCCGTCACCGTACTCACCGACGGGGTGGCGCGGACCGTGCCGCCGGCCGTGCCCAGGGCAGCGGAGAACGGCCGGCTCTGGCTGCTCACCTCCGGCTCGACCGGCCGGCCCAAGCGGGTCGGTCACACCCTCGACTCGTTGACCACGGTGCGCGGGGTCCAACCGGAGCGGACCTGGCTCTGCCCGTACGCCCCCGGCAGTTACGCCTGGTGGCAGGTGGTCACGCTGTCGCTGACCCAGCCCGGTCAGCATCTGGTGGTGGTCGACCCGGAGGAACTGGACGACTGGCCGGCGATCGCCGCCGCGCACGGGGTCGACGCCGTCTCCGGCACCCCCACCTTCTGGCGGCGCACCCTGCACCGCGATCCGCAGGCGCTGGCCCGGGTGCCGCTGCGGCAGCTCACCCTCGGCGGCGAACCCGTCGACCAGACCGTCCTGGACCGGCTCCGGGCGATCTTCCCGGCCGCCCGGATCTCCTGGATCTACGCCTCCTCCGAGGTGGGCGCGTCGATCGTGGTGCACGACGGCCGCGCCGGCTTCCCGGTCGACTGGCTCGACCGGGTGACCCCCGGCCGCCCCACCCTCTCGGTGCGCGACGGCGAGCTGGTGATCACCTCACCCCACCACGGGGTCGGGCACGGCGGGCCGGTCCGTACCGGCGACCGGGCGCAGATCGTCGACGACCGGGTCGTGATCACCGGTCGGCTGGACTCCGACGAGATCAACGTCGGCGGCAGCAAGGTCTCCGCCGGGCTGGTGCGCGACGTGCTCACCGCCCACCCCGGGGTCGCCTGGGCGCGGGTGACCGGCCGGCGTGCCCCGGTCCTCGGCCGGATGGTGGTCGCCGAGGTCGTCCCGACCACCGCGCCGGAGCCCACCCCGCCCGCCGCTTCGCCTGCCCTGTCCGCTGCTTCTTCCGACCCGTCTGCGGCTTGGTCCGACCCGTCCGCCGTGTCGTCCGCCCCGGCTACGGACTCGCCCAGCGCTTCGCCTACCGCGCCCGTGTCGTCCGCCGTGTCGCCCGTGTCGCCCGCCGTGTCGTCTGCCGTGTCGCCCGAGCCGGCGGCGACGGCGGCGTGGCCCGACGAGGGCACCCTGGTGCGGTGGTGCGCCGAGCGGCTCCCCGAGTACGCCGTACCGCGCCGGATCCGGCTGCTGACCGAGATTCCCGTCAAGGAGACCCTGAAGAGCGATGTCTGACTTCGTACCCGTGCCACCCAGCACCGTCGTCCTCGTCTCCGGCGGGTCTCGGGGGTTGGGCCTGGCCATCGTCACCGACCTGCTCGACGCCGGGCTCACGGTGGCCGCCTTCGCCCGTACCGTCACCCCGGAGCTGGAGAAACTGGCCGTCGAGCACCCCGACCGGGTGCACGTCGGCGCGGTGGACGTCACCGACCTCGCCGCCGCACAGGGCTTCGTCCGGGCGGTGGAGGCGCGGTTCGGCCCGATCGACGGTCTGGTGAACAACGCCGCCGTCGGGCAGGACTCGATGCACACGCACACCGCCACCGCCGACATCGCCCGGATCGTCGAGACCAACCTGACCGCGCCGTTGCAGCTCACCCGTCTGGTGGTCCGGCGGATGCTGGGCCAGGGGCGACGCGGACGGATCGTCAACGTCACCTCGATCTGCGCGCAGCGTGGCTTCCCCGGCCTGGTGGCGTACTCGGCCACCAAGGGCGGCATGGACGCGGCGACCCGGTCACTGGCCCGTGAGCTGGGCGGACGGCTGCTGGTCAACGCGGTGGCCCCGGGCTTCTTCGCCTCGGAGATGTCCGCCGTGCTGGGCAGCACCCAGCTCGACCAGATCGTCCGGCGTACCCCGACCGGGCACCTGACCGAGCCGGCCGAGGTGGTACCGGTGGTGCGGATGCTGCTGCGCGAGCAGACCAACATCAACGGCCAGGTCATCGTGGTCGACGGTGCCGCCTCGATCTGACCTCGCCGGATCCGGCCACCCCCCGGAGCACGGCCCGCCCGGTTCCGTGGCGGTGGGCGGCGGCTGGTTCGGGTGCGTGGGGGCCGACGGCGGCGCGCCGGCTTTGGCGACGATCGGCGGTGGCCGGCCAGCTTCGGCGGCGGTCGGTGGCGGTTCGCCCGGGTTCGTGGCGGCCGGTGACGACCCGTATCCGCCGGTGGGGGCGCGGCCGGTGCCGGCGCTGCTGCGCGCCGCCGAGCGGCACCTGCGCCTGGGCACCCCCGCCGAGCTGCGGCAAGCGGTGACCCGGAGCCACCTCGACGACGGGCGCTGTGTCGGTTGGCACGGCCCGGTCGCCCCCGGCTGGCGGGTGGCGATCGACGCCGAACGGGCTGCCGCCGAGGTCCCGCCCGCGCTGGCCGCGCGGTTCGGGCCGGTCGACTTCTGGTCGCGGTGGACCCGGGCGGAGTGCCTGTGCAAGCTGGCCGATGTGCCGGTGGCCGCCTGGTGGCGGCGGCACGGTCTGGCCGTACCCCCGCACACCCGGGCGGTGTGGCGCACCCTGCAGCTGGCCGACCTGGTGATCACGGTCGCCTTCGCGCCCTGAGCGGCCGCCCGCCCAGTGCCCCGCCCCCTGGCGGCCGCCCCCGCCCTGCTTTGCCCGTGGCCCTGCTTCGCCCGCGGCTCCGCCTGCCGCGCCGCAGTTGATCATGATCAGCATGATCATATTGCGGTTATGGTGAGTTTCTTCGGCGTGTCGTGTGCTTTTCGGCAATCTGATCTTGGGTTGCGGGGGTGTGCTCAGGCGAGGGGGCGCGGGGGACGTCGGGGGTGAGGGTGTGGGTGGGTATCCGTTTTGGGGTGCGGGGTGTGCTCAGACGAGGTCCCAGGTGAGGGGGGTGCCGCGGGGGACATCGGTGGTGAAGGTGCGGCCGAGTACCCGGTCGATCTCCACCGGGGGCAGGCCGCCGGCCGGCCGGATCGAGCGGACGTTGGCGGCGGTCACCTTGTCACCGGCCCGTACGTCGGCCACCACGAACAGCGAACGGCGGAAGCGCAGTCCCTCCCGTTCGGCGGGGGTGGGACCGATGGCGGTGCCGCCGAGCGCGGCGTGCGCCCGCGCGGACTCGACCACCAGGGCGGCCAGCTCGTCGGGGTTCAGCGAGAAGTCGGAGTCGACGCCGCCGTCGGTCCGGTCGAGGGTGACGTGCTTCTCGATGAAGCAGGCACCCAGCGCCACCGAGGCGACCGGCACCCCGATGCCGGGGGTGTGGTCGGAGAGGCCGACCGGTACCCCGAACGCGTCGGCCAGCACCGGGATCCGGCGCAGGTTGCTGTCCGCCGGTGGGGCCGGGTAGGAGGCGGTGCAGGCCAGCAGCACGATGCCGCCGGCCCCGCCGTCGCGGGCGGTGCGTACCGCGGCGTCGATCTCGGCGACCGTGGCCATCCCGGTGGAGATGACCAGCGGCTTGCCGGTGCCCGCGACCAACCGGATCAGCGGCAGGTCGACCAGCTCCGACGAGGCGATCTTGTACGCCGGGACGTCCAGCCCCTCCAGCAGCTCCACCGCCGACGGGTCGAACGGGGACGAGAAGACCGTCAGCCCCCGCTCCCGGGCGCGCGTGAAGATCGGCTCGTGCCACTCGTACGGGGTGTGCGCCCGCTCGTAGAGGCGGTAGAGGTTCTGCCCGCCCCACAGCTCGTGCCCGCCGGAGATGCGGAACGCCGGGGTGTCCACGTCGATGGTGATGGTGTCCGGCCGGTAGGTCTGCAACTTGAGCGCGTGCGCCCCGCTGGCCGCCACCGCGTCCACGATCGCCAGCGCCCGGCCCAGGTCACCGTTGTGGTTGCCGGACATCTCCGCCACCACGAAGGGCTGTTCCCCGGCCCCCACCACGTGCGGCCCGATCTTCACTGTCGTCGTCATCTCCGACCCCTGTTTCCTGTGCTCGTTCCTGGTACCCGGTCGTCGTCACCCGGACGCTGGCACCGCGCGCCGCCGTTGGCAGCCGTCATCGCGGGCCGTCGCCGGCCGCGGTGACCGTGCGCCGGCACCGGCCGCCGGGGCGGATCGCCGCCGTGTGGGCGGTGGCCGGTACCGGCTGCCGCGGCCCGTCAGTGCGTGCCGGCTGGCGGGGGTGTCCGCTCACCGGCTGCCGCGGCCCGTCAGTGCGTGCCGGCTGGCGGGGTGTCCGCTCACCGGCTGCTGCGGCCCGCCAGCGCGTCCCGCTCGACGGGTGGGCCCGCCGTGCGGGCCGGCTCGTCGACCAGCGCGGCCGGCTCCGGCCCAGCGACCGGGCGGCGCAGCCAGCCGGCCAGTCCAGGCCCCTGGCGCAGCCACCCGGCCAGTCGGTGCGCCTGGCGCAGCACCGCGTAGGCGAGGTAGTTGTCCCGGCCGACCAGCCGGTGCTTGAGTCCGGCCACGCCGCCCGGACGCGGGTAGCCGCCCGGCGGCAGGTGCCGGCGGTAGTGCGCGGCGACCCGGTGGAAGAACCTCCGCCGCAGGTGCGGATGCAGCCGGCCGTCGTTGCCGACCACCACCAGCATGTGGTTGACCATCAGGGTGAACAGCTCACCGCGCAGCCGCTGGTCCGGATGCCGCCGGGCCACCCAGTCGAACAGCCGGTCGTACTGGTCGAAGGCGTCGAAGTGGCGACCGCTGCGGGTGGAGGTGATCGCGCCCTGCCGACCCTGACGGTAGAGGTAGCAGACCCGGTCCAGCACCGAGATCCGCTCCGCGCCGATGAGCAGCGGGTTGCTGAACGGGATGTCCTCGTACCAGCCGGGGTGGAAGCGCAGTTCCAGGTCGTTGAGGTACGACCGGCGGACCACCTTGTTCCACGCGGTGTGCTGCACCCGCAGCAGCCCGGGGCGGTCGGCGAGGCGGACCACCCCGGGGATGCCGCGCAGCAGGTGGCTGCTCGCGTCCACCTCCCGCCGGCCGTCGTCGCGTACCCGCAGGTGGTCGAGCATCAGCACGTCGGGTCGGTGCGCCCGGAGCCGGTCCAGCACCGCCGGTACGGTGCCCGGCGGCAACCAGTCGTCGCTGTCGACGAACCAGACGTACTCCCCGGTGGCCACGTCCAGGCCCGCGTTGCGGGCCGGACCCAGCCCGACGTTGCGCTCCAGGTGCACGGTTCGTACGCCCGGATGGGTGGCCGCGTACGCGCGCAGCAGTTCGCCGCACCGGTCCGGGGAGGCGTCGTCGACGGCGACGATCTCGACCGCTCCCGCGGCGTCGGCCGGGACGTCCGTGCGTACCGAGTCGAGGCACTGGTGCAGGTACGCCTCCACCCCGTGGACGGGCACGATGACGCTGAGCAGCGGGGTGGGCGCGGGCTGGTTGACCACCCCGCCACCCTGGTGCACGGGCATGGACGGCCACGGAACGTGACGTATCCGGTGGAGATGGAGTTGCTGAACAGCGACCGAGCGGTGGGTTAACGGCTCAGGATCCGCCGTACCGGTGCGGGAACCGCCCGCTTGACCCGCGCCCGCAGCCGCTGTTCCCGCAGCTCCCGTATGTCGTCACCGAGGGCCGTGTTGCGGTCCCGGAGCCACTGGATGCGGGCCAGCAGCTCCTCGGGCGGGCAGGCCACCGCCGGTCGGACGGCCGGGGGGAACCGCGTCTCGCGGACCTGTGCGTCGAAGCGGGCCGCGCTGTCCCCGTCGTCGAAGGCGTTGCCCAGGTCATGCCGGGCCAGGAAGGCCCGCATCACCTCGTAGCGGGCCTGGTGCCCGGCGTTCATCGCGGTGTAGTCGGCCTCGGCGTAGAGCTGCGCCGCGTCCACGTCGGCCGGCACCTCCTTCATCAGCCGGTGCGGGATGTCGAAGTACCGGGCCAGTTCCAGGGTGCGCGAGTCGTGGGCGAACAGGTAGCCCGGGGTGCCGGAGACCAGCGCGGTGATGGTGCCGTGGATCCGGGTGCCGAAGGCGAAGTCGAAGCCGGCGAGGTAGTCCATCCAGGTCCACGGATCGAGGAACATCCGCACCTTGTCCTCGGTGAACAGCGGGTGCGAGGTGTGGATCGGGATGGCGCTGGTCTTGCCCCGGTCCTCGGGGGCGTCGCCGTAGAGCAGGGTGCCCAGCGTCTTGAGGTCCTGCGGGAGGTAGCGCAGGTTCGGGTAGCGGGCCTGGTGCGAGGCGATGATCTTCGCCATCGACTTGACGTACGGGGAGACGGTCAACGCCACCCGGGCGTCGGGCGTCAGGGCCGCCGCGGACTTCTCCACCCGGAGCTGGTCGCCGTGCAGGAACATCGACGGGCAACCGATCACGTCGACGGCGGAGAAGCCCAGGGTCTTCAGGTACTGCGCGGTGATCTCCCCCCGGACGCCGATGCTCGGCCCCCGGTCGAGCGCCGCCCGCACGAACCGGGCGACCACGTCGTCGATCGGGCGCAGGTACCCCCGGTCGCCGGTGACGTCGGTCTGTACGCCGACACCGAGGACCACCACCGGGATCCGCAGCCGCTCGACCAGCTTCGTCATCAGCTCGATACGGTGGGCGTAGCTGCGCCGGAAGGCGTTGGCCAGCGGGATGACGTACACGTCGTGCTGCTCGTTGATCCGGTCGACGTCGCGCAGGTCCACCTTGAACTCGGTGGAGGTGATCCGCGCGGTGGAGGTGCGCAGCAGCTTGTGCGCGGCGTGGCTGAAGACCAGGTTGCCGTTGTTCTCCCCGATCCAGTTCCCCTCGTACGCCTCCTCCGGGCCGCGTACGTCGAACGGGTCCTTCTTCGCCCGTATCAGGATCCGCTGGTGCACCAGTCTGCTCCGTTCCTCGTTGGCCGGGCGTGCCTCCGACGGGCCGCCGACCCACCCACGGCTACGTCGGCACCGGGGGGTTCCGCGATGTTAGGGCAGTGGAGGGATTTCGTACACCTTCCGCACATCCGTACCACCCCGGCGCGTCACCGGGGCGGGGGTGTGCCGGTAGGGTGCCCGGCGTGACCAGCGTGCCCACCACCGCGTCCCCGGCGTCGAGCCGGCTGCCGTCGCTGACCGGCCTACGGTGGATCGCCGCCATGCTGGTCTTCGGCTACCACGCCGGCACCATGCGGATCGTCGCCCAGCCGGACGCCAAGGCGGTGGTCGACTGGTTGTTCACCCTCGGCCTGTCCGGGGTGCAGTTCTTCTTCATCCTCAGCGGCTTCGTGCTGGTCTGGTCGACCCGGGACGGCGACCGGCGGCGGGACTTCTGGCGTCGCCGGCTCGCCAAGATCTACCCCAACCACGTGCTGACCTGGGGAGCGGCGCTGCTGGTGATGTGGTGGTTCGCCGATCCGGTGGTGCCCCGCGCCGCGTTGGAGAACCTCTTCCTGGTCCAGGCCTGGGATCCCACCCCCGGCTACTTCTACAGCATCAACAACGTGAGCTGGTCGCTCTCCTGCGAGCTGTTCTTCTATCTCTGCCTGCCGCTGGTGCTGCCGGCGATCCGGCGGGCCCGTTCCGGCCTGCTCTGGGCCGTGGTGGTGGCGGTGCCGCTGGTGATCCTGGCACTCTGGCCCGGGCAGGCGTTGCTGCCCGAGGGCACCAACTGGTGGTTCACCCAGGTCTTCCCGCTGGTGCGGTCCACCGAGTTCTGGTTGGGCGTGGCCGCCGCCGAGCTGCTGCGCCGCGGCCACTGGCGGGGTCCTGGCCTGCCCCTGGCCAGCCTGCTCTTCGTGGCCGTCTGGGTGGGGGCGCACTGGATTCCGGCCGAGATGTGGGCGGCGCTGCTGTCGGTGGCGTACATCCTGGTCATCCCGGCGGCGGCCCGCGCGGACGTGCAGGGTCGCTGGTCACCGTGGCGGCACCGGACCCTGGTCTGGCTCGGCGAGGTGTCGTTCGCCTTCTACCTGGTGCACGTGCTGGTGATGATGACCGTGCTGCGGCTCACCGGGCACTGGGGCGTGGGGCTGCCCGGCTGGTCGGGGCCGCTGGCCGTGCTCGGCTTCCTGGTGGTGAACCTGGCGTTGGCCGCCGCCCTGCACCGCTGGGTGGAGACCCCGATGATGCGCCGCCTCGCCCCCCGCCGCCGCCCCCCACCCGCGCCGGCCGCCGCCGGTGCCGCCGTCTCCGGCGCTGCCGTCCCCGAAGCCGCCGGGCCGGTCGTCGTGCCGGGGCCGAGGGCGGCCGACGGCGGACGTCCCGTCGAGTACGTCGGGCCGCGCGACCCGCGCTGATCCCACCGGTGCCCGCCACCCGATCGGCACCCGCAACCACCGGCACCCGGCATTCGCCGTCCCACCGGCGGCCGCCGCCCCGGGCGGGGCCGACAGCGGGCGATCGGGCTTCCTCCGGCGGGACGGACCGGGTCCACGGTGGTGGGCGCGGCGACACGCCCGGCGGTGCTGCGGGCCGGTCACCCCGGCGGTAGCGTGGTCGCGTGTCCCCGGTCGCGTCCGTCAGTCCCCTGTGGTGGGTCGTGCGCGGGATGTCCCGGCTCCTGACCAGCCTCGCCGTCGCGCTCGCGTTCGCCGCCGCCGCCCCCGGGCTGCCCGGCCCCGCGCTGTTCGGGCCGGCCGCGACCGCCCTGTCGCTCGACGCGTCCCGGTCCGTTCCCGCCGCCACCGCCCCGGCCGCCCCGGGCGGCAGCTCCGACATCCTCCGCACCGGTGACCCACGGGTCGACCGGGCGACCGCGGTGACGGTGGAGCCGGTGGGCACCGTGGCGCTCGCGGTGCCGGTCGGCACCACCCGGAGCCGGTCGGCGGCGACCCTGGCGAGGGCGACCGACCGGGTGCCCGCCGCCGCTGCCGGCCCCCGGGCGCCCCCGGCGGGCTGACCCGGCCCGCGCGGGGCCGACCCATCCGCGCCGCCACCGACGACGAACCTCACCCCGCACCGCCCGGCCGGTCCCGCCGCCGGTACGGCCTCCGCTTCTCCGCATCCCGCCCACGAGGTGTCGACCGTGAACACCGTGCTCTCCCGGTTCCTGATCGAGGTCCCGACCGCCACCGTGATCTGGTCCCTGCTGCTCGTCCTGGCGCTGACCGGGCTCGCCGTCCTGGTCGCCCGCCCCGAGCGGGACCAGCCGACCGACGTGACGGCCGCCGGCCCGCCGCCGGACGCCCCACCCCCGGTCGCCGACCTGCGCCGCTACGCCGAGGAGGTGGCGGTGGCCGCTTCCGGGGCGGCCCAGACCGCCCGCCGTCGCCGGGCCGCCTGGCTGGCCGCGCAGGACACCCTGGACCGGGCCTGGCAGGCGTACGACGAGGCGGACACGGTGGCCCGTCGGTTCGCCGGTGCCGGCGCACTGCCCCGCCCGCGCACCCCCCGCACCCCCGCCGAGTACGCCGACCGGGAGCGGTGGTTGCACCAGGAGGCGGTGGCGGCGCACTGGCGGGGGGAGTTGTCGGTCGAACGGCTGCGGGACGTCTTCGCGCACCGCGACGGGTGGGATCCGCGTCGGCACCCCGTCGAACACGAGGTGATGCTCGCCCGTGCCGTCCGTGAGGACCGTCGTACGGCGTACCGGGCCGCGGCCGGGTGGGAGCGGGCGGCGTGGCGGGACGCCGAACTGGCCGCCGAGGCGGCCCGGTCGCTGGCCGTCGAGGCGTACGCGGCGACACAGCGGTTGCTCCCGACCCTGGTGCCCTCGCCCCGCCCCGCGACGTCGGCGGCCCGTCCGACCGCCGCCGCCCGCTGGCGACCGGCCCGGGTGAACTGACCCGGCGGCGCCCCGCCCGAGATCCCGGCCCGCTCACCGGCGCTCCCGGCCCGAAGGGCGGTCGGCCGGTACCCGGTAGGCCGGCAGGGGCCGACTCGGCTCGGTGGCAGGTGGGCGACCGAATTGTTACCTGCCGGGTGTGGCCGGCGTCACCCCGACCCGGGATCCGGACAGGTGGTCACACCCGGTGACATCGAGCGTGGCGATCATCGGTGGTTGCCGGCGACCTGTCCGGTTGCCGCCCGGACGGGGCCGGACGCACCATCGGACCCGCCGCGGCAGGTCGGTGCCCGAGTGCCCCGCAGGAGGGCTCATCGGAGCATGTTTGCGCAGCTCACAGGGGTTGGCGAGAAGGAAGGCGACCAGTAGTGTCGCTGCGGTCCGGTGCGGTTTTCGATCGCCGAAGGCGACGCCGCGCCGACCCGCTCAATCGTGCTAGTCACGAACCGGGGACCCACACGTACCACTGGGGTGAATCGCCGGGCCACGGCCCGGGGTAGGGCGATCTTCCCGCCCGAATCCGTCAGCTAACCCGGTCGGCGGCAGCGGAAGGAGTTCCTCCTCGTGCAGCATGACCCCACCCCCTCGGTAGTTCCTCCACCTCGGCGCCGGAGCACCGCCGGAGTGTCGCGCCCGATGCGCTGACCCGGCCGTCCGCCCCGCCGCCCGGCCCTCGTCGGGCGGCCCCCGCCGATCCGTCCGGCCCCCCGTCGGGCGGTCCCGACCGCACGAGCGGCGCATCCGACGATCCGCGCGTGGTGTAGCCCACCGCGTGCCGGTCCGGCGTGCCGCCGCTTCGCCCCGTGGAGGAACACCCCGTGAAGCACCACATGAAGCGTCAGCTACGCCGCCTGACCAGCCAGCGTCAGTACCAGGTGGTGGTCGGTTCGGCCGCGGTCCTCGTCCTGGCCACCGGTGCCGCCGCGCTGGCTGCCGGCGTCGACGACGCCCCGACCGACCAGCCGCGAACGACCGCCGTCGCCGGGACCGCCCCCCGCCTCGACGACATCGCCAGCCGGGCTGAGGCCCGGGTCGCCGCCCCCGCCCCGACCAACCCGTCGGCCACCCCCACGACCAGCCCGTCGGCGAGCCCCACACCGTCGCCGCGGGCCACCCGGGCGAAGGCCCGGCCCCCCGCCGACCCGGACCTGGCCCGCCGGGTGGTGGCCCCGAAGCCGCCGTCGTCGAAGCTGCTCCGCTACGACTACCAGGCCCAGACGACCTACTACTACTGCGGTCCGGCTGCGGTGCGCAACGCGCTCAGCGCGGCCGGCATCGAGCGCGGCCAGGACGACCTCGCCGCCCAGTTGGGCACCACCGAGATGGGTACCAACTCGGCCGAGGACACCACCCGGGTGCTCAACGCCGTGGTGAAGGGCGACCCGTACCGGACCCGGATGTTCGCCGGCACCCCGAGCGACGCGCAGGTCGAGCGGCTGCGGGCCGACGTGGTCGAGACGGTCGCCGCCAAGCGGGCCGTGGTCGCCAACGTGGCCGGTGACGTCACCGACCTCGACGGTGGCTGGCACTCCTTCCCCGGCGGCCACTACGTCGCCGTGGTCGGCTACCGGGACAACGGTCGTACCGTGCGGATCGCCGACTCGGCGGACCCGTCGCTGCCGGCGTACTGGGTCGGCGTGACCACCCTGGCCAACTGGATCGCCACCCGGGGCTACTCGGCCTGACCGGCCGCCCCGCATCCGCGAACCGGACCGCCCCGGCCGCCCGCCCGTGGGCACCGGGGCGGTCCGCTGTCGCAGGACCAATCCCGCCGGCGGACGAACGAGGTCGGATCCATGTTCCAGTGGCATCCGGCGCTCGCGATGCCACTCGACCATGGATCGAGCGTGATCTTGCCGAGGAAGGCGCGCGGGGGCGGGCGGGCGCGGGCGGGGGGTCAGCGGCGGGCGCGGGCGGGCGGGAGGTCAGGGGCGGGCGCGAGTGGGGGCGGGCGGGGGTGGGTGGGTCAGGGGCGGGGGGAGAGGGAGGCGGTGTCCGACGCGCCCCGGGGGGTCGGCGGGTTCCAGTCCGGCTCCAGTTCCCGCCGGGCGGCGTCGAGGAAACCGTCGGCGTACGAGTCGGCCGGGAAGTCACCCAGGTAGCGACGGCGGGTCTGCCAACGGGCCGCCATCAGCGGGTCGGTGTCCAGCAGCCCGGCCAGCACCTCGTCGAGGTTGGCCATGTCCCGGCGCAGCACGTAGCCGGAGGCGGCCAGCGGGAAGCGGGCCACGAACTCGTCCCCGTCGACACCCAGGTCGGTCACCGCGTACGGCTTGCCCGAGTAGAGGTAGTCCGAGATCACCCCGGAGACGTCGGAGATCAGCGCGTCGGAGCGGTTGACGCAGTCGGTCAGGCTCAGCTCGCGGCTGGCCGCCGCGCCCCACAGGTGCTCGCGGCCGGTGCGGGACCGGTCGGCGGCGAGCAGTTCGGTGAGCCGGGCCAGCTGCCGGGCCGAGGCCGGGTTCTGCCCGGTGTACGGATGGGCGCGCAGGATCACCGTGGCCCCCCGGTCGAGCAGCCGGCGTAGCAGCGGCTCGGCCACCGGCAGCGAGCAGTAGTTGGCGTCGGCGTGGTGGCCGGTCCAGGTGGGGGTGTAGAGCACGGTCGGGGCGGTCAGCGGGCGGGCCGCCTGGCGTACCTCGATGCCCTCGACCTGGGGTCGACCGACCACGACGAACTTCTCGGCGGGGATCTCCACGCCGGCCCGCGCGTACCGCTCGATCGCCGCCGAACCCGCCACGAAGATCTTGTCGAAGATGGCCGAGACCGGGTTGGCGCTGGGGGCCTTGTCGCTGTCACCGTGGTGCAGCTGCACGTGGGTGAGCTGGGTGAACCGGATGCAGTGGCTGTTCTTCGCCCCGTGGTTGACGTAGAACGCCAACCGCAGGCTGGGCACCAGCGCCTCGTCCATCGCCTTGAGGGTGGGGCAGTAGACCACCGGGGCGCGGGTGGCGGCGGCAATCGTCGGCAGGAACTCCGGCTCCCGCAGCAGCACCAGGAACGGTCGGCCCAGCCGTTCCAGGTAGGGCAGCCACATGGTGACCTGGTACTCCGAGCCGGGCGGGGCCGAGAAGTAGAGCAGGAACTCCGGCTGGTGCGCCCGCAGCGCCCGGGTCACCGGGCCGCCGCCGCCCGACGGCCGGAACCGCCGCCGGGCCAGGTCCAGGCCGACCGCGCCACAGCCGGCCGCCACCAGCAGGACGACGGCCAGCGCGACCCCGGCGGGCAGCGCGAACGCGGCGGCCACCGCCACCACGGCGAGCAGCCCCAGCAGTACGCTGTCGAGCCGGGCGGCGACCAGCGGGGTCCACGTCCGTACCGGCAGGTTCGCCGCCCGGATCTCCAGGTTGCCGGCGTCGCGCAGCGGCCCCACCAGCAGCACCAGGCCCAGCAGCACCAGCGCGGTCAGCGCCAGCACCGGGTCGAACCCGTCGTCGAGCCGGCGGGCGTGACCGACCAGGATGCCGGCGGCCAGCAGCACCGTCTCGGCGACGATGTCGGCGTCCGGGCGGACCCGGCGTTCGTAGCCGGCGGCGGCCAGCGCGGCCACCGCCAGGGCCAGACCCCAGCCGGTGGCCCCGGTGAGCGCCACCACCAGGAAGGCGACCACGGCCAGGCCGGTGGTCAGGCACCGTGCGATCAGTTTCCTGACCAGGTCACCACGCATGTCGTACCGTCTCCGGGCTCGGGGTCAGCCGGCGTCGACGCCGTTGGGCAGCCGGTCGTGCTCGGCGGTGGTCGGCTGGGCCGGCACCGGGGCCGGGGCCGGCTCGCCGGGGGCCCGGCGGACGTCGATCACCTGGCCGGTGAGGTCGGAGATCAGCACGTCGAGCGAGGACTGGGCGACCGCCTCGGCGGCCAGCAGGGTGTGCTCCGGCTCCTCGCCGAACGCCTTGGTACGCATCGGGGTGGCGGTGCGCTCCGGGTTGATGCAGTTGACCCGTACCCCGAACTCGGCCCACTCGTCGGAGAGCGCCTGGGTCAGGTTGACCAGCGCCGCCTTGGTCGACGAGTAGAGCGCGTACTGGGCCCGGCCCCGGGTGTAGGAGCTGGACGTGTAGAGCAGCAGCTGACCCTTGGTCTGCTGGAGGTACGGCAGGGACTGCCGGGCGGCGATCACCGGCCCGACGAAGTTGACCTGGAGCACCCGGTCCATGGTCTCCTCGTCCATCTCGGCCAGCGCGCCCTTCTCCAGGATGCCGGCGGTGACCACCACATGGTCGATCCGGCCGGTGGCCTCGAAGGCGGTCTTCAGCGCGGCCTCGACGTCGCCGGTCTGCTCGACGTGGGTGCCGGTGCTGGAGCGGCTGAACGGGAAGACCTGCGCGCCGTACCCGCGGGCCAGCTCGGCCAGGTCGTGCCCGATGCCGTAGCTGCCGCCGAAGATGACGATCGTCCGCCCGGCCAGCTCCTCGGTGTAGCTGCGGTGCGACAGCCGGGGGGCCTGGGCGGCGGCCAGCTGGAACAGCTTGTCGGCGAGGTGCACGTCGACCGGGTGGGTGACCTTGATGTTCTCGT
This sequence comes from Micromonospora rifamycinica, assembly GCF_900090265.1. Taxonomy (NCBI): domain Bacteria; kingdom Bacillati; phylum Actinomycetota; class Actinomycetes; order Micromonosporales; family Micromonosporaceae; genus Micromonospora; species Micromonospora rifamycinica. Next base: position 2,190,918 of record NZ_LT607752.1, on the reverse strand, counting down.
CCGACCCGTCGATCACCTTGATCGGGGTGCCGGGCAGGTAGCGCAGCACCACGCCGCAGTCGTCGGTGGCGGCGAAGTCCGGGTCGCCCTCGGCCCGCCGGTACGCCTCCCGGATGGTCCCGGACCGGAACGCCTGCGGCGTCTGCCCCCGGCGCAGCCGGGACCGGACCGGGATGTCGGTGATGCACTCGTCCTCGTCGACCTGGATGATCGTGTCGGCCGAGGGGATGGCCACGTCGACGGCGGAGTAGCTCCACAGCGCGTTCACGCACTCGCGGACGATCCGGGCGCTGACCAGCGGGCGTACCGCGTCGTGGAAGAGGATGTTGACGTCGCCGCCGCCGACCGCGTCCAGGGCGATCCGGGTGGTGGCGTTGCGGGTGTCGCCGCCCTCGATCACCTTGCTGACCTTGCGGAAGCCGGCCTTGTCGACGATCTGCTGGGCGTCGGCGACGTGGCCGGTGGCCATCAGCACGATGATCTCGTCGATCTCCGGGGCGGCCTCGAAGACGGCCAGGGTGTGCTCGATGATCGGTTTGCCGGCGATCTTCAGCAACTGCTTCGGGATGCCCAGGCCCAGCCTGGTCCCGGTGCCTCCGGCCAGCACCACCGCCACCGTCCGCGAGGGCCGCCACGGTGCCGGGGTCTCCGGTGTGGCGTCCGGGCCAGTGGTGTGGTCCTGCGTCATTGCCGATCCTCACTCTCGGGATGTCTGCACGTGTTCCGGGGGTCGCCCTGAACGGAAGGTTGCGCCAGCGTGGCGACGGGATGAACCTTAACGCGCGGACCGCGCCGCCCCACGGGACGACGCGGTCCGTCGGGCACCGGGTCGATGCCGTACGTGCGCCCGGAATACTACTTGCCGTTGGCGAATGCCTCGTACGCCCGGATCACCTCGTCCGTGGGGCCGTCCATCCGGATCAGCCCCGACTCCAACCAGATCGTCCGTTCGCAGGTGTCGCGTACCGAGGAGAGCTGGTGGCTGACCAGGAAGACCGTGCCGGCCCCCTCGCGCAGTTCCCGGACCCGCTGCTCGCTGCGCTTGCGGAAGCCCTTGTCGCCGGTGGCGAGCGCCTCGTCGATCAGCAGCACGTCGTGTTTCTTGGCGGCGGCGATGGAGAACCGCAGCCGGGCCGCCATGCCCGAGGAGTACGTCCGCATCGGCAGGCTGGCGAAGTCGCCCCGCTGGTTGATCCCGGAGAACTCGATGATCTCCGGCGTCATCCGGGCCACGTCGTCGGGCTGCATCCCCATCGCGAGGCAGCCCAGCGTGACGTTCCGCTCCCCCGACAGGTCGTTGAGCAGGGCGGCGTTCACCCCGAGCAGGGACGGCTGGCCCTGGGTGTAGACCGCGCCCCGGTTGACCGGGAGCAGCCCGGCGATGGTCCGCAGCAGGGTGGACTTGCCGGAGCCGTTGCTGCCGATCAGGCCGATCGCCTCACCCCGGTACGCGGTGAAGGAGACCCCCTTGACCGCGTGCACCTCCTGGATGTTGGGCGCGGAGGAGCGCTTGACCAGCCGGCGCAGCGCGGCCACCGGGGTGCTCCCGCCGCCGGCGCCCTTGTGCACCCGGTAGATCACGTGCGCGTCGTCCACCACCACGGTGGGGATCCGCTCGACGACCCGGGGCAGGGTCACGGTGACGTCGTTGGACGTCTCGTACCGGTCATCCACGGCCGTACTCCTGTTCGCCGCGCCAGAAGTAGACGTACCCGGCGATCCCGCCCAGCAGCGCCCAGCCGGCCGCCACCAGCCAGAGCTGGGTCAGCGACTCGTTGAGCAGTGGCGCCTGCTCCAACAGGGCGTACCGGGCCAGCTCGATGTAGACCAGGATCGGGTTGAACTGGATGAGCGTCGAGGCCCACTCCGGCAGCCGGTCGAACAGCTTGACGCTGTAGAGCACCCCGGAGCCGTACATCCAGGTGCGCAGGATGAACGGCATGACCTGCTTGAGGTCGCTGGCCTTGGAGCCCATCCGGGCGACGACCATCACGACCCCGGCGTTGAAGGCCGCCTGGAGCAGCAGGGCCGGCGGCAGCATCAGCCAGCCCAGGGTGAGTGGCTCGCCGGTCACCAGCACGATGCCGATCAGCACGATCATCGAGGCCAGCAGCTGCTGGAACTGGGTCAGCGTGGCGGCCAGCGGCAGGCAGGCCCGGGGGAAGTGCAGCGCCCGGATCAGCCCCAGGTTGCCGCTGATCGACTGGGTGCCGGCCAGCACCGCGCTCTGGGTGAAGTTGAAGATGAACAGCCCGGTGGTCAGATACGCGATGAAGTTCGGGATGGTGTTCTGCCCGAGCACCACGCCGAAGATCAGGTAGTAGACGGCGGCGTTGGTCAGCGGGGTGAGCACCTGCCAGATCTGGCCCAGCTTGGCGTTGCTGTACGAAGCGACCAGTTTGGCGTTGGCGTACGCGGCGGTGAAGTGCCGGTAGGCCCACAGTCTGCGGCTGTACTCGGTCAGGGAGGGGCGCTCGCCGGCGACCCGTAGTCCGTGCCGAGCGGCCAGCTGCGCCTGGGTCAGGCCCGTTTCGGGGTCGACCAGCGCGGTGGTGGCCATGGGAAGGGCGCTCCGATCTTTCGTACCAACGGGATGCGCGCGACGATGGATTCGGTGGGCTGGCACGGTGCCGGGGCAGCCTCGTCGCTGCGTGGACGGTAGTCCATAACACGTCGGGACGCAACCGTACCGTCGTTGCGCTACATTAGCCCACGTGACAGGTGCGAAGAGTTCCCGATGACCAGCGACAAGAGGCGTGCGCCGGCCGGTGCGGCGGTGCTGAGGGGAGACATCACCAGGGCCATCCGCCGTGCGCTGATGCAGGAACTCGCCGCGGTCGGGTACGGGCGGCTCTCCATCGAGGCGGTCGCCCGGCGGGCCGGGGTCGGCAAGACCGCGATCTACCGGCGGTGGAGTTCGAAGCTGGACCTGGTGATCGAGACCGTGGTCGCCGCCGCCGGCAGCAAACTGCCGGCGCTGGACACCGGCAGCCTGCGCGGCGACCTGACCCTGCTGTTCCAGGTGGTCGCCCACGCGCTGAGCCATCCACTGGCCTCGCAGATCATCCCCGACCTGCTCGCCGAGGCGGCCCGCAACCCGACCATCGACGAGACCCTCCAGCAGCTGCTGCGGGCCAAGCAGCAGGAGATCGGCGGACGGCTGATCAGCCTCGCCGTGGAGCGGGGCGAGCTGCCCGCCGACACCGACGCCGACGCGGCCGTCGACCTGATCGTCGGCCCGCTGTACTGGCGGCTGGCCATCGCCCGTACCCCGCTCACCCCGACCTACCTGGACCTGCTGGTGGAGTCGGTGGCCATCGGGCTGACCGCGAACGGCACGGTGCCCCGGCAACGGGAGGCGCCGGTGCCCCGCTGACCGGTTCCGCACCCCACCAGGTCACCTCCGCGACGCCGCCACGCCGCCCGCCGGCCAACTCCGGACGGTGGTTGCGGTTACCCTGCTTTGCGGACCGCAGCCGGGCGGCCGCCGTCGTGGACCGCCGCCCGCCCACCGCACGACCCTCGCGCACCGTACGACGACAAGGACGAACCGTGCCGAACGCCGACCCCGTTGCCGTCGCGCCGCCGCCCCCCGCGCCGCCCTCCGCCGCGCCGGCCGCCGGCCGACCGCAGCCCGCACGTCGACTGCGGTCGACGCTCGCCGCCACCCCGGCCGTCGTCACCGACGCCGCGGTGCTGGGCTTCGCGCTGTGGACGGTGCTCTACCACGTGTCCTTCCTGTTCGACCTGCGCCCGTCGGTGACCTTCCTGGGCTGGATCGTCGGCTGCGTCCTGCTCGCCGGGCTGGCCGGCGTCCGGGCCGTCCGCCGCAGCCGCGCCGCCACCACCACCCCGGGCGCCCCGACCGCATCGGCGGGCGACACCCCGCCGGCCGGCGGGACGGGTCAGCCGCGTCGCTGGCTGCTGCCGGTGGTCGCCGCCGGGGTGGTGGCCGCCGTCACCGCCGGCCTCGCCGGCACCCCGGCCGGCGACGTGCTGTCCTGGTGGATCCCGGCCGTCGCCGGTGCCGCCGCGGGCGTCGGGGTCATGCTGCTCACCCGCCGGGCCTGGCGGGCCGACGACGCGGCCCCGCCCGGCCCGCCCACCCCCACCGCCCTCCAGTCCGGGTACGCGCTGCTGATCTCGGTCGGGGTGGCGATCTCCTCGCTCTACCTGGCCCGCAACACCCCGGACGACGTCTACTACGTCGGCAAGACGGTCTGGGTGGCCGAGCGTGACCTGGTGCCCACCAACGACTTCCTGTTCACCGAGAACGTCGCCCCGGCGATGGGCTCGCTGCCGCCCACCCCGTCGATCGAGGTGTTCGACGGCGCGCTCGCGCACGTGCTCGGCATCCACGGCGCGTCCGCCACCTGGTACCTCGCGCTGCCGGTGATGGCGGTGCTGGCCGTCCTGGCGCTGTGGCGGCTCACCCACCGGTGGGCCCCGCGCCGGCCGCTGCTCGCGTTCAGCGTCGCGGTGACCTACCTCTACCTGGTGGCCGGCTCGGACGCCGCGCTCGGCACGTTCCACCTGCCCCGGCTCTACGAGGGCAAGGGGATGTTCGTCTCGGCGGTCATCCCGTTGATGTGGCTCTACCTCACCGAATGGTTCGACACCCGGTCCCGCCGTTCGCTGCTGCTCGTCTTCGCGCTCTCGGTCACCGCCGCCGGCCTCACCACCACCTCGGCGATCATCCTGCCGATGCTGGTCGGCGCGGCCGGGCTGGCGATGCTGCTGGTCGGCCGGTGGAAGGACGCGGTGGTCGGCGGGCTGGCCGCGGTGGCGTACCCGGTGGGGGCGATCGTGGTGTCCCGGCTGGTGCTGGGCGGGATGGACGCGGCCGGCGCGGACGACGCCTTCTTCGACGCCGAGTACACCTACCGGCGCACGCTGCTGGTCGGGATCGTCGGGGTGATCAGCGGCCTGGCGCTGTGGTGCGGTCCGCTGCTGGCCCGCCGCCGCACCCCGGCGCTGCTGGCCGCCGGGGCCGCCCTGGTGATGAGCGTGCTGCTGGTGCCCGGCGTGCTGGAGACGCTCGGCGCGCTGACCGGCATCTCCGTGGTGCTCTGGCGGGTGCCGTGGCTGCTCGCCCTGCCGACCCTGATCGGCCTGCTCTGCACGGTGTCCGTCCCGTCGCCGTCGCGGCTGCTGCGCGGCGCGGTCGGCGGCCTGGTCGCCGCGGCGATGGTCACCTCGTTCGCTGTCTGGGCCACCCCGATGTGGTCGCCGGACAGCTGGGTGGAGACACACACCCGCCCCACCTGGAAGCTGCCCCAGCAGCGGCAGGAGATCGCCTTCTGGATCGCCCGGCAGGACCGTCCGGACGGGTTGGTCCTCGCCCCCTCGACGATCATGCGGACCTCACTGATCGTCACCAGCCGGGTCCGGGTCGTCCTGCCGCGCGACTTCTACCTGGTGGAGTACGACCTGAACTCCGACTTCGCCAAGGACCGGCTGCTGCTGGCCCACTTCGCCGACGGGCGGGAGAAACCCGACCGGGAGCAGGTCGGCGGTGCGCTGGAGCGGCTCGGCGTGGGCACCATCTGCGTCTACAACGGCAACCGGTACGCCCGCGACATGGCCGTCGAGCTGGGCTTCGAGAAGTTGGCCAGCCGCCCCGGGCCGGGCGCGACGACCTGCTACGGCCGGTCGGGCTGAGCGACGGACGTCTGGTGCCACCCGGGAGGTATCGTCGCGTCTGCCCGAAATGGACCTGGATACCCGAGCGACACCGGGACGTCCGCTCACGTTAAAGTCGCAGTCACCCGCAGGCCGCTCGGTCGGTCGCGGTGCTGCGGTCACGCCCGTCGGACGACGACGACGCAGACCGTCGGGCCCCGCCCGTCATCGATCTTGTAGGGAGCGTCCTCCTTTGTTCGGCACGTTACTGGAACGCACCGGCACCGCCGCCCGAGGCGCCCTGCTGGTGCTGTCCTACCTGGTCATGCTCGTCGCGGGCGGCTTCGGATGGGTGGCCCTGTTCGCCGTGGCCGGGCTGGTCGCGGTGGTCGGCGAGTACGCCGTCACCCGCTGGTCGCCGCCCTCGGAGACGCTGCTGGAGAAGGTCGGCCTCAACCGGGGCTACCGGCAGCTGAGCCGTGACCTGGCGACCGTGCTGCTGGTCGCCACCACGGTCCCGCTCACCCGGGCCGAGCTGACCTGGCTGCTGGTGCTCCCGGCGGCGGTCTGGGTGATCGCCGTCTTCGCGGGCGCCCTGAACACCATGATCGACCGGCGGAACCCGGTCTCCGCGCTGGTCCGCAACATCGAGCTGGGTCCGATCCGCTCGGCCCCCCGCCCGCCGGGCTGGATCGCCGACCTGGCCGGTGTGCAGCTCGCCGTGCTCAACGTGCTGCTGATCCCCGCCGCCGTGGTGGCGGCGGTCCGCACCGACGCCACCCCCGTGCTCGCGGTCGCCGCGGTGGCCGCAGGGCTCGCCGCGCTGATCGGCGCGGTGGTCGCGGTGACCTGGCTGCGCGGCCGGGGCACCGGCAAGAGCCCGGTACTGCCGGTGCTCCAGCGCTGGCTCGACGGCTACCGTCCCGAGGTCGCGCTCTACTTCGCCGGCCCGGCCAAGGACGTCTACCAGGCCAACATGTGGCTGGCCCCGACCGAGGCGCTGGACCAGCGGGCCGTCGTGCTGATGCGCAGCAGGGAGGCGTTCTTCGAGCTGGCCGACACCCGGCTGCCGGTGATCTGCGTGCCGACCGGGCCGGACTTCATGAACCTCGAGTTGGGTACGGTCCGGGCCGCCCTCTACGCGGCGAACGTCGGCGCGAACATCCACATGCTCCGCGAGCCGGGTATGAAGCACGTCTTCGTCGGCCACGGCGACAGCGACAAGCAGGCCAGCGTCAACCCGTACAGCAAGGTGTACGACGAGGTCTGGGTCGCCGGGCTGGCCGGCCGGGAGCGGTACGCGCGGGCCGCGGTGGGCGTCCGGGACGACGACATCGTGGAGATCGGCCGGCCGCAGCTCGCCGGGGTGCACACCTTCGGCTCGACCGCCCCCGACCGGCCGTTCACCGTCCTCTACGCCCCCACCTGGGAGGGCTGGCTGGACGACGACCCCTACCACACCTCGCTGGTGCTGATGGGGGAGCGGATCGTCCGGGGTGTGCTGGCCTCGCCGCAGGTGCGGCTGGTCTACAAGCCGCACCCGCTGACCGGCTCCCGGTCCAAGGAGGCCAAGGCGGTGCACGAGCGCCTGGTGTCGCTGATCCGGGCCGCCGGTGGTGACCCGGACGCCGGCTCGCTGGACGGCCCCGGACACCGGGTGGTCACCGGCCGGGTGCCCGCCCTGTTCGACTGCTTCAACCAGACCGACCTGCTGATCAGCGACATCTCCAGCGTGGTCTCCGACTTCGTGCAGAGCCAGCGGCCGTACGTGGTGGCCAACCCGAGCGGGCTGCCCGAGGACGAGTTCCGGCGGGAGTTCCCCACCTCCCGGGGGGCGTACCTGCTCTCCCGGGACTGCGGCGAACTGCCGAAGATCCTGGCGCTGACCCGGGCCGGTGACGACCCGATGACCGAGGCCCGGCGGGAGCTCAAGACCTACCTGCTCGGCCCGGCCGAGGCCAACCCGATGGACCGGTTCCAGGAGGAGATCGGCCGGCTCTGCCGCTGACCGACCGGGGCGCGGGACCTGGGACGACCACTCGTCCCAGGTCCCGCGTCGTTCCCCCGGCGGCCGGGCGTCCCGCGTCCGGCCCGCGGCTCCCGCCGTTTCCCGCGGCCCGGCCCTTCTGCCACCATTCGCTCGTCATCTCGTACGACGAAGGGGAGTCACCGGTGCGGATCCTGCTGGTCGAGGACGACCGACGGGTGGCTGCCGCCCTCGCCTCGGCGCTGACCCGACGGGGCTACGAGGTCGAGCACGCGGCCACCGTCGCCGCCGCGCTCTCCGCCGCCCCCTGCGACCTGGTCCTGCTCGACCTCACCCTGCCGGACGGGGACGGCACCGAGGTGTGCCGGGAGCTGCGGCGACGCAGCAGCCAGCTCGGCATCATCGCGGTCACCGCCCGGGGCGAGGAACGCGACCGGGTGCTCGGGTTGCGGCTCGGCGCCGACGACTACGTGGTGAAGCCGTTCTCCATGGTGGAGTTGCAGGCCCGGATCGAGGCGGTGCTACGGCGGGCCGCCCACGCCCCGCCGGCGCCGGACCTCATCGAGGTCGGTCCGGTCCGCATCGACGTGTCCGCCCGGACGGTCACCGTCGGCGGCCGACCGGCGGCGCTGACCCGTAAGGAGTTCGACATCCTGCTCTCGCTGGCCCGCCAGCCCGGCACGGCGGTGCCCCGGGACCGGATCCTGCTCGACGTCTGGGGCACCACCTGGGCCGACCGGCACACCGTCGAGGTGCACGTCGGCTCGCTGCGGGGCAAGCTGGGCGACCCCCGGCTGGTGGAGACGGTCCGCGGGGTCGGCTACCGGCTCCGGGCCGCGTGAGGGGCAGCCGGTGCGTCGTCGACTGGTGATCAGCTACCTGCTGCTGATGGTGCTGGTGCTCCTGGCGTTGGAGACCCCGCTCGCGGCGACCCTGGCGTCCCGGGAGACCGACCGGGTGCGCGCCGACCGGCTGGCCGACGCGACCCGGTTCGCCTCGCTGGCCGGGCCGGCGTTGCGCGGCGGCGGCGCCGGGCCCTTGACCGGCGAGCTCGTCAGCTACGACCAGTTGTACGGCATCGGCGCGGCGGTGGTCGACCGGGACGGCCGGACGCTGGTGGTGTCGGCCAGTTGGAACTCCGGGCGGGACACCCGGGCGGCCCTGGACAGCGCGTTGGCCGGGCAGCAGTTCAACGGGCCGGACTCGGTCTGGCCGTGGGTGGACGGTCCGCTGGTGGTGGCGGTGCCGATCAACGACGGCGGTGAGGTGCTCGGCGCGGTGGTCACCGCCACCCCGGTGGCGAAGGTGCGTCGGACGGTCACCGCCTGGTGGCTGCTGCTCGCCGGGATCGGGCTGCTCGCCGTGCTGGCCTGCGTCTCCACCGCGTTCGGGTTGGCCGGTTGGGTGTTGCGCCCGGTGACCGAGCTGGACGCGGTGACCCACGAGATCGCCGAGGGGGACCGGGGCGCCCGGGTGCAGGACCGGTGGGGTCCGCCGGAGCTGCGCCGGCTGGCGGCCAGCTTCAACCACATGGCGGCGGTGGTCGCCGACGTGATGGACCGGCAACGGGCCTTCGTCGCCCACGCCAGCCACCAGCTCCGCAACCCGCTGACCGCGCTGCGGCTGCGGGTGGAGGAGTTGGGGCCGAGCGTGACCGACCAGGACGGCCGCGCCGAGCACCGGCTGGCCCTGGAGGAGACCGACCGGTTGGCGCTGGTCCTCGACGGGCTGCTCACCCTGGCCCGGGCCGAGCGCGAACAGAACGAGCGGGTGACCGTGGACGCGGCGGCGGTGGCCGCCTCCCGGGTCGCCGCGTGGCAGCCGCTGGCCCGGCACCGGTCGGTCACCCTGCGTCTGGCGACCTGCGGCCCGGCGTACGCGCGGACCGTGCCGACCGCCGTCGACCAGGCGTTGGACGCGCTGATCGACAACGCGATCAAGTTCAGCGGCGACGGCGGGGAGGTGACCGTGGCGGTCCGGCACGCCGACGGGGGCACCGCCCTGGAGGTGCGCGACACCGGCCCGGGGATGACTCCCGGCCAGCTCGACCAGGCCACCGAGCGGTTCTGGCGGGCACCGGACGCGCAGAACATCGACGGTGCCGGCCTCGGCCTGACGATCGTGGCGGTGCTGGTGGACGCGTCCGACGGCCGGCTCACCATGTACCCCGGCGAACCGTGCGGCCTGGTCGCCGAGCTGTGGTTCCCGGCCCCGCCCGAGACCGACCCGCCGTCGCAGGCCGCCGATCCGGCCACGGCCGGCACCGGGGCGGGCTGAGCGTCAGGGCTTGGCGGACCGGTACCAGTCGGCCGCGCCGGGGTGCAGCGGCAGCGGGGTGGTGGCGATCGCCGAGCGGGGGCTCATCCGCCCGGCCGCCGGATGGGCGGTGGCCAGTTCCGCCCGGCGCTCCATCAGCAGCCGGGTCACCTCCCGCACCAGCGGCTCCGGCAGGTCCGCCCGGACGACCAGATAGTTGGGGTTGGCGACGGTGGTGACCGGATCCACCCCGTACACCGAGCGGGGGATGTCCCGGGAGACGTAGACCTCCCGGTAGCTGCGGCGCAGCGGCTCGGTCCACTCGCCCAGGTCCACCAGCCGGATCGAGGTGGCGTCGGCGAGCGCCGCCACCCCGCGTACCGGCAGGCCGCCGGAGAAGAAGAAGGCGTCGATCCGGCCGGCCCGCAACGCCGCCACCGAGTCGTCCAGGCCGAGGTGTTCCCGGCGGACCTGGTCGCCGCCGAGTCGGGCCACCTCCAGCAGGCGGGTCGCGGTGATCTGGGTGCCGGAGCCGGCGGCGCCCATCGAGACCCGCCGCCCGCGCAGGTCGGCGACGTCGCGGATCGGGCCACCGGCGGTGGTGACCAGGTGGAGCAGGTCGTCGTAGACGCGGGCCACCGCGAGCACCTTCGGTGGGTCGGCCGGGTTGGTGTCCAGCACGTCGGCCTGGGTGAAGCCCAGTTCGGCGGCGCCCGAGCCGACGAGCCGGACGTTCTCGGCGGAGGCGGCGGTGACCACCACACTGGCCCGGACGCCGGGCAGCTCGCGGTTGAGGACGGTGGCCAACGACCGGCCGAAGGCGTAGTAGACGGCGGTCGGGCTGCCGGTGGCGATCCGGATGGGGACCGGTTCGTCGGGGGAGTCCCGGCAGCCGGCCATCCCGCCGAACGCGACGAACAGCAGCATCAGCAGCACCGCGCCGGCGGAGGTGGCCCGCCGGCCGCGTCCGGTCCGGCCACGACTCACGCGGTGCACTCTGCGCTGTCACCGCCTCCGGCGCAAGCTCAGCCGGTCGGGGCGGTCGTTCCGGGGTACGTGGGGGAACCCGTGGGGCGTGACGGGGGTCAGGCTCCGGTGGGTAGCCGGGCGGGGGACAGCGCGGCCCGTTCCAGGATCCGCAGCCGGTCCGGGCCGTCGGCGACGCTCACCACCAGGCAGCCGGCCCCCGGCCGCAGCAGCGCCGACACCTCCAGCAGGGACGCCGACCGGACCAGTACCGCGGCCAGCTCCCGGTCGGCCAGGCGGATGCCGAGGATGTGCCGTCGCACGTGCCGGCCGCCGGCCATCAGCGCCGAGCGCCAGGCCGCCGCGGCGAGCCGGGTCCGCCAGGCGGCCCGGGGGGTGGAGGAACCCACGGCCGGGCCGAGCAGTTCCCGTCGTCCCTGCCGCCAACCCGTCTCGCGCAGCACCGTGTAGCCGGTGCGGCGGTCGGCGGGCACGTGCAACCGGTGCAGCTCGTAGCGGCGGCGCAGGCCACCGGTGACCACCTCGTGCTCGACCGGCACGTCGAGCCGGGCCAGCAGCTGCCGCATCCGCAGCGCGGCGTCCTCCCGGTTGAACTCCACCACGCCCCGGTCCGGTGGCGGGGTCGGGCCGGGGCGGGTGACCGCCGGTGCCGGCGTGCAGCGCACCAGGCAGGCCACCTCGAACGCGTCGGCCAGGGTCATCCAGTCCAGTGGCGGCGGGGTCGAGGGGAGGCGCGGCCGGTCGAGCAGGCGGGGTTCGGGGGTCATCGGACCGCTCCTTCTCGGTTTCGGGTTCCCTTACGGTCGCCTGCCGGTCCCGCCGGCTCCAGCCATCCGCACCGGATTTGAGGAAATCTTGCGTTCCTACAGGTCGGTGACCACCACGTCGACCCGCCGCGGGCGGCCCGCCGTCACCGGCTGCTCCTCGACCGGGTACTTCAGGTCACGCAGGGCACCGACCAACGCGGTCGCGGTGCGCGGCCGGGCCCCGGCCAGCAGCAGGTCGCGGACCAGCCGGCCCTTGGTCGCCTTGTTGAAGTGGCTCACCACCGTGCGTTCCCCCGGCCGGCGCTCGTGCAGCACCCGCACGGTTACCGTCCGCCCGGCCAGCTCCGCCGGGGGCGTCCAGGTCGCCGCGTAGGCGGCGGAGCGCAGGTCCAGCACCGGACCGCCGCCGGCCGCCGCCGTCAGCACCGGCGACAACACCCCGCGCCAGTACGCCGACAGCGCCCCCACCCCCGGCAACCGCGCCCCGATCGGGCACCGGTACGGCGGGATCCGGTCGGTGAGCCGTACCGCGCCCCACAATCCCGAGCTGACCAGCACCGAGCGGCGGGCCGCCCGCAGCGCCCCCGGCGGCAGGGTGGCCAGGCCGAGCGCCTCGTAGAGCACCCCGGTGTACACCTGCCCGGCCGGTGCGGTGGCGGCCCGGTCCAGCCGGGCGTTGCGGGCCAGCTCGCCGCGCTGGCCGGCGGTCAGCCCGAGGGCGGCCAGCGCGGCGTCCCCGGCACCGGCGGTCTCTTCCGACCGGCCGGCGGCACTGAGCGCCATCAGCGCGGTCAGCACCTCCTCCCGCGCCGGGGTCAGCTCGGGCAGGGAGAGCCGGGTCAGGTCGAGCCGGCGACCGGTGCCGGTGTCGGCCTTCCCCTCGGAGGGCGGCAGCAGGATGAGCACCCGCAAGAGCGTACGGGCCGGGGCCGGTGTCACGGCCGTACGACGCCCACCGGGTGGCGCACCCGACAACCGGCCGTCCCGTCCTGCCGGGGGCGACCTGGGGCGGCCCGGCCGACGCGCCCCGGTGTGCTCCCGGTCGCTCGCCTGGCCGCTGCCGGAGTCCTGTGGCAGGGTTGCAGCGTGCCCTCCACCACCGCGAGCCAGCTGGCCGTACCCACCCTGCACCGGGCCGCGCGGATCGAGGACGCCCTGCACCAGTTGGTGGAGCGCCGGCTGCGGCGGACCGGTTGGCAACCCAACATCGTCGCCTACGCCGGTTACGGCGCCCCCGGTTGGGCCCGGGTGCTGTGCCGGGTGCTGCTCAGCCGCCCCGAGCGGCGTAAGGGTCGGCTGGAGAAGGTCCGCGGCTGGCGCAGCTTCGCCACCCTGCCCGCAAAGCACGTCGAGGTCACCATCGAGGCCGGGGACGGCGTGCACACCGCCCGCGCCGACCGCAGCGGTTTCGTCGACACCGTGGTCAAGGCCGACTTCACCCCCGGCTGGGCGTCGGTGCGGCTGCGGGTCGCCGACGCCGAACCGGTCGAGGCGCTGGTGCGGGTCATCGACCCGAAGGTGCGCCTGGGCATCCTCTCCGACATCGACGACACGGTCATGGTGACCGCGCTGCCCCGGCCGATGCTGGCCGCGTGGAACACGTTCGTCCTCGACGAGCATGCGCGCACGGCGGTCCCGGGCATGGCGGTGCTCTACGAGCGGCTGGTCACCGCCCACCCGGGCAGCCCGGTGTTCTACCTGTCCACCGGCGCGTGGAACGTCGCGCCGACGCTGACCCGGTTCCTGTCCCGGCACCTCTACCCGGCCGGTCCGCTGCTGCTCACCGACTGGGGGCCGACGGCCGACCGCTGGTTCCGCAGCGGCCGGGAACACAAGCGGGCCACCCTGGCCCGGCTGGCGTCCGAGTTCCCCGACGTCCGCTGGCTGCTGATCGGCGACGACGGGCAGCACGACCAGGAGATCTACCGGGAGTTCGCCGCCGCGCACCCGGAGAACGTCGCCGGGGTGGCGATCCGCCGGCTCTCCCCGACCCAGTCGGTGCTCGCCGGCAGCCTGCCCGTGCCGAACGACCGGCCGTCGTCGGCGGGGCCGGTGGGCCAGAAGTGGCTCTCCGCCCCCGACGGGGCGGGCCTGTGGAAGCTGCTCCGCGACGCCGGCCTGGTCTGATCCCCGGCCCGACCGGCGTCCCGCGCGGTCGGGTCAGTCGCGGCGCAGCCAGAGCACGCCGAGCGGGGGCACCCGCAGTGCCGCCGAGGCCGGCAGGCCGTGCCAGGGGACGTCCTGGGCGTGCACCGTGCCGAGGTTGCCCACCCCGGAGCCGCCGTAGTGGTGCGCGTCGGTGTTGATCACCTCGGTCCAGGCGCCGCCGGCCGGCAGGCCGACCCGGTAGTCCTCCAGCGGGGTCGCGGAGAAGTTGGCCACACAGACCAGGGTCGCGCCGTCCGGGGCGATCCGGACGAAGGACGCCGCGTTGTTGGCGACGTCGTCCCCGGCGATCCAGCGGAACCCGGCCGGGTCGGTGTCCTGCGCCCACAGCGCCGGGGTGCCCCGGTAGGCGGCGTTGAGGTCGGCGACCAGCCGCTGCACCCCGGCCCGCGCCGGATCGTGCAGGAGGTACCAGTCCAGCCCGCGTTCCTCGCTCCACTCCCGGTCGTCGCCCAGCTCGCAGCCCATGAAGAGCAGTTGCTTGCCCGGGTGCGCCCACATGTACGCCAGCAGCGCCCGGACGTTGGCCAGCCGTTGCCAGGTGTCGCCGGGCATCTTGCCGGCCAGTGAGCCCTTGCCGTGCACCACCTCGTCGTGGCTGATCGGCAGCACGTAGTTCTCGCTCCACGCGTACGCCAGGGAGAAGGTGAGCTGGTGGTGGTGGTGCTGCCGGTAGATCGGGTCCTTCGCGGTGTAGAGCAGGGTGTCGTGCATCCAGCCCATGTTCCACTTGAAGCCGAAGCCGAGCCCGCCGTCGCTGGTGGACCGGGTCACCCCGGGCCAGGCGGTGGACTCCTCGGCGATCATCACCACCCCGGCGTGGTGCTTGTAGACGGTGGCGTTGACCTCCTGCATGAAGGCGATCGCCTCCAGGTTCTCCCGGCCGCCGTGCTGGTTGGGCAGCCACTGCCCCTCGGGGCGGGAGTAGTCCAGATAGAGCATCGAGGCGACCGCGTCCACCCGCAGGCCGTCGACGTGGAACTCGTCGCACCAGTACAGCGCGTTGGCGACCAGGAAGTTGCGCACCTCCCGGCGACCGAAGTCGAAGACGTAGGTGCCCCAGTCGGGGTGCTCGCCGCGGCGCGGGTCGGGGTGCTCGTAGAGCGGGGTGCCGTCGAAGCGGGCCAGCGCCCACTCGTCCTTGGGGAAGTGCGCGGGCACCCAGTCGAGCAGCACCCCGATGCCGGCGGCGTGCAGCCGGTCCACCAGGTGCCGGAAGTCGTCCGGGTCGCCGAACCGGGAGGTCGGTGCGAAGTAGCCGGTGACCTGGTAGCCCCAGGAACCGCCGAACGGGTGCTCCATCACCGGCAGGAACTCCACGTGGGTGAAGCCCATCTCGGTGACGTACGCGGTGAGCTGGTCGGCCAGCTCCCGGTAGCCGAGGCCGGGCCGCCACGAGCCGAGGTGCACCTCGTACACGCTCATCGGTTCCCGGTGCGGCTGCCGGCGGGCCCGCTGCTCCAGCCACTGCGCGTCGGACCACTCGTAGCGGGACCGGTGCACCACCGAGGCGGTGGCCGGCGGCACCTCCGCGTACGCGGCCATCGGGTCGGCCTTGTCCCGCCACCGGCCGTCCGCGCCGAGCACCCGGTACTTGTACCGGGCACCCTCCGGCGCGCCGGGCACGAAGATCTCCCAGACGCCGCTGGAGCCGAGGCAGCGCATGGGCCAGCCCTCGTCGGCCCCCCAGCCGGTGAAGTCGCCGATGACCCGTACCCCCCGGGCGTTCGGGGCCCACACCGCGAAGGCGACGCCCCCGTCGCGGACCCGCGCGCCGAGCGCCTCCCAGAGCCGTTCGTGCCGGCCCTCGCCGATCAGGTGCAGGTCCAGCTCGCCCAGGGTCGGCGGGTGGCGGTACGGGTCGTCGGTGACCCACCCGTCGACCTCGACCCGGTAGTCGAGCACGCTGCCCTCGACGCGGGCCTCGAAGACGCCCACGTCGTGCACCCGCTTCATCGGGTGCCGGTCGTCGCCGACGAGCAGCACCACGTCACCGGCGCCCCGCCGCATGGTGCGGATGGTGGTCCACCCGTCGGCGGGGTGCGCCCCGAGCAGGGCGTGCGGATCGTGGGTCGCGCCGGCGATCAGCTGGTCCATCTGGCGTCCTTCGAGGCGGGGTCGGTCGGGGTGCTGCCGGTGGTGGGACGGCCAGCCCTGCGGCTGCCCTTCCCCGTGCGGCGGGCCGTGGTGGGGCGGGCCACGGCGGGGCCGGTTCCCGTCGGGGTGGCCGGCTGGCCGTCCTCCGGGGCGGGGGTGGTCGGCGCGGTGCCGCCGGAGAGTTCGTCGGGGACGTCGGCCACTGTCAGCTCGGCCGGCTCGGCCCCGGCCGGCTCCGGGGTGGGTGGTGCCGGCGGCCGGCGGACCGTCAGCACGTGCGCGGGTTGCAGGTACGGGTCGAGCCGGACCGCGTTGCGCTGGCCCCACTCGTAGCCGGCCCCGGTCAGCTCGTCGTGCACGGTGAACCGCTCGTGCCAGTCGAAGCCGAGGGCCGGCATGTCCAGGGTGGTGTTGCCCCACTGCACGGTGTGCGAGTCGAACGAGCAGACCACGATGACCGTGTCGCCGGTGTCCGGGTCGTGCTTGGACCAGCAGAGCAGTGTCGGGTTGTCGATGTCGTGGAAGACCAGGTTGCGCAGCCGGTGCAGGGCCGGGTGCTCGCGGCGGACCCGGTTGAGGGTGGCGACGAACGGGGCGAGCGAGCGGCCGTGTGCCTGCGCGCCGGCCCAGTCCCGGGGCCGCAGCTCGTACTTCTCGTTGTCGAGGTATTCCTCGGCACCGGGTCGGGCGACGTGCTCGAACAGCTCGAACCCGGCGTACATGCCCCAGGAGGGGCTGAGCAGCGCGGCCAGCACCGCCCGGATCTTGAACATCGGCGGTCCGCCGTGCTGCAACGACTCGTGCAGGATGTCCGGCGTGTTGGGCCAGAAGTTGGGCCGCATCCAGTCGGCCGAGGCGACCAGTTCCTCGCAGTACTCCCGCATCTCGGCGGCCGTCGTGCGCCAGGTGAAGTAGGTGTACGACTGGGTGAAACCGATCTTGCCGAGGCCGTGCATGATCGCCGGCCGGGTGAACGCCTCGGCCAGGAAGAGCACGTCCGGGTCGGTCCGCTTGACCTCGGCGATCAGCCAGTGCCAGAAGTCGAAGGGCTTGGTGTGCGGGTTGTCCACCCGGAAGATCCGGATGCCCTCGCCGATCCAGTGCCGCACCACCCGCAGCACCTCGGCCCGGATGCCGTCGGGATCGTTGTCGAAGTTGACCGGGTAGATGTCCTGGTATTTCTTGGGCGGGTTCTCCGCGTACGCGATGCTGCCGTCGGCGCGGGTGGTGAACCATTCCGGGTGCTCGGTGACCCACGGGTGGTCGGGGGCGCACTGCAACGCCAGGTCCATCGCCACCTCCAGGCCCTGCTCGGCGGCGGCGGCGACGAACTCGCGGAAGTCCTCCGGCGTACCCAGGTCGGGGTGGATGGCGTCGTGGCCGCCCTCGGCCGCGCCGATCGCCCACGGCGAGCCGACGTCGTCGGGGCCGGCGGTCAGCGCGTTGTTGCGGCCCTTGCGGTTGACCCGGCCGATCGGGTGGATCGGTGGCAGGTAGAGCACGTCGAAGCCCATCGCGGCGACCCCGGGCAGCCGGTCCAGCGCGGTGACGAAGGTGCCCGAGCGGGCCGGGGCGTCGACGGTGGCCGGGATGGCGCCCTCGGAGCGGGGGAAGAACTCGTACCAGGCGGAGAAGAGCGCCCGGGGGCGGTCCACCCAGAGCCGGTGCGGCGTGCCGGTGGTGACCAGTTCCCGCACCGGGTGCGCCCAGAGCAGGTCGGCCAGGTCGAGCGCCGGGGCGACCCGTCGGGCCAGGTCGGCCTCCTTGTCGCCCAGCGCGGCCACCGCCGCCTCGACCCGCCCGACGTCGCCGGCCGGTACGAGTCCCAGCGCGGCGGTCAGCACCCGGACGCCCTCGGCCAGGTCGTTGGCCAGCTCGGCCGCGCCCTGCCCGGCGGCGACCTTCTTGGTCACCGCGTTCTGCCAGGTCAGGTACGGGTCCTGGAACGCCTCCACGGTGAAGGTCCACTCACCGACGGCATCCGGGCGGATGGTGGCGTGCCACCGGTCCTGCCCCGGTTCGCCGGGGCGCATCCGGGTGAAGGGCCGGGTCACGCCGTCCGGGCCGTGCCAGACCACGTTGCAGCCGAGCGCGTCGTGGCCCTCCCGGTAGGCGCGGGCCGACACCGGCACCAGCTCGTCGACCACCGCCTTGGCCGGGTAGCGACCGCAGGCGACGACAGGGGAGACGTCTTCGATCGGGAACCGTCCGCTCACCCGCTCAACCTACTGTGCGAGATCCCCTCGCGCTCGGCCCGGCCGGTCCGCCACCCGCTGGAAGGCCGGGTTTGCGCCTCTGACACGTACCGCCGTCCGGGTCGCCGACGCGGAAACCCGGGGTCAGCGCCTGGTGCGCCACGTGCGCGGCCGTGGGGAGCGGGCGCGGTCGAGCCTGTCCGCCGACGACGCGATGGGCCGAGGTCAGGCAATCTGACGGAGGTCGCTGCCGTAGTCGAAGATGATCCGCATCCGGGCGCCCAGGGCTCGTGCGTACCGGCCGAGGGTGGCCACCTCGTTGGCCTCCAGGTCGCCGTTCTCGATCTGGCTCACCCGGCCGGGCGTCACTCCCATCAGTTCGGCCACCTGCCGCTGGGTGAGGCCGAGTCGCTTCCGCTCCTCGGCAAGGTGGAACGCGCTGGCCCACGCCTCGGTGCGTGCGCGCTCCACGTCCAGCGCGTCGTCGTCGCCGTCGTGTAGATCGGCGCGGATGTCGTCCCAGTCATGGAAGTCACTCATCAGCCCTGCCTCCGTTTCCTCTCGACAGCGAGCCAGCCTTCGTACGTGACCTCCGCGACGGGAATCGCCTTCTCGTACCATCGCGTCCAGTCTCCGGCCTTGTTGCCGGCGACCAACAGCACTGCCTGTGACCAGGGATCGAAGACGAACAGGACGCGAATGGCGACTTCCCGCCCAGATCTCGGCCGCAACTCCTTGAGGTTGCTGATGCTCGAACCTTTGAGAGTGTCGACCAAGGGTCGGCCCAGACCCGGCCCGCTCTCGGCGAGCATGTCGATCGCCACGTTGACGGACCGGTACGCCCCCGGGTCGGCCCTGCTCAGAGCCCGTAACCAGTCACGGACATCGCCTGTCGTCCTGATCGCCCAGCGACGGGCGGGCTCGCCGGTCATGGCAAAACTATAGCCCGAGCTATACCAGGCGTGCCAGCCGAACCCGGCTCTCCGGTGGGTACTCGCCCTGCTGGATGCGGGCGTGCAGGTCGGCGGCGATCTTCCGGTAGCCCATCGGGATGGTCATGGAGCCTGCCTCCGTCCGGCAGTGCGGATTGTGGCGTGCCAGCGGTCCTGCCCCGGTTCGCCGGGTAGCGACCGCAGGCGACGACGGGGGAGACGTCTTCGATCGGGAACCGTCCGCTCACCCGCTCAACCTCCTGTGCGAGATCCCCTCGCGCTCAACCAAGCGTCCCCTTCTCCCGCCGACCGTCCGGTGGGACGTTTGCCCAGCTCCGGACACATGGCGTTGCGAGCTGATCACCGCGTGTGTATGGTCGGCCGGGTCAATCGACTGATCATGATGTGGAGGTCGGATGAATCGGCTCAAATCCCGCGTGGCGGCCCTCATGGCGGGTGCCGCGACCGCCGGCCTCGTCGTGGGCGCGGTGCCCGGTACCGCCGCCCAGGCCGGTTACTACCAGTACCGCAAGTGCTCCGACGCGGTCTCGCTCTCCTTCTTCGTCGACAGCACCTCGTCGACCACGCGATGGCCGCACTCGATCGGCTGGAACAACGTCATGTACGCGGCGCAGGAAGCCAACGGCCGCTACCACGTCTCGCTCTGGGACACCTCCGGTGACACCAACGGATGGGTCAGCACCGCCTGGGTCCGCGCCTGCTGAGCCGGCCCCCGCACCGTATCGGCGGTGACGCCGACGCGGCCCGCACCCACCACACCCGACGACCCGGAGGTACTCCGTGAGAACGACCAGCAAGCGCGCGTTCGCCCTCCTGGCGGTGACCGCCCTGACCAGCCTCGGCACGGCCGTGGCGACCGGCGGGGCCGCCCAGGCGGCCTACTACCAGTACAGCAAGTGCTCCACCGCCGTCAGCCTGTCCGTGTTCGTGGACAGCACCTCGTCGACCACGAAGTGGCCGCACTCGGTCGGCTACAACACCCGGATGTTCGCCGCGCAGGAGGCCAACGGCCGCTACCACGTCTCGCTGTGGAACGACAGCGGCGACACCAACGGCTGGGTCAGCACCGCCTGGGTCCGGCCCTGCTCGTAGTTCCCCGGGGTTCGCGCAGGCGTCCGACCTGCCCGTAGCTCTCCGGCGGCTGCCGTGTGGCCGGCCGTGCGGTAGGTCCCTGCCCCCTTCAGGCCCCTGCCCGCGTCGGAAATCCCCTCCCCGCGTCACCTGTCCGGAGACACGTGTGCCCGGCTGGCATGTCCCTGCCAGCCGGGCACGCCGTATTGGCGAGTGGCTGGCGGAGGATGCTGTCTCCCACTGCCAGGTGGCCCGCCGCATCCGCTGCGCCCGAGCGGAGATGCTCAGGTGGTGGGAGTCGTGGCGACGTACAGGCCGGCTCCCTGAACGCCGATGATGATCCCGTGGGCCTGTAGCAGCATCACCGCTCGCTGCACGGTCGAGACGCTTGCCGAGTAGAGCCGGGCCAACTCGGCGTAGGTGGGCAGCCGGCTCTCCGGTGGGTACTCGCCCTGCTGGATGCGGGCATGCAGGTCGGCGGCGATCTTCCGATAGCCCATCGGGATGGCCACGGAGCCTGCCTTTGTCCGGTAGTGCTTTCGCCGGAGACCCGTATGCCTGTCGGGCATTTTTATGCCGGACAGGCATACGACCTTCTGGAGAGTGGTACGCCTGTCGGGGGTTACGCAGCGTGCGTGCAGTCACCGCCATTCCGGGCTGTCGAGTGCCCAACAGCGGTCCACGCGCTACGCGGGGGGCTTCGATGCCACGAACGAACCCTTGCCCTGTCGGGTGACGATCCAGCCGCGCTCCTCCAGGATTCGGAGAGCGTAGCGGACCGGCCAGGCGCTCGACTGGTACTGCTCGCGCAACTCCGCGATGGACGGCAACTTGTCGTCGGGGTGAAGCGTGCCTGCTCGGATCGAGGCTGAGACATCAGCGATGATCTGCTCATACAGCGGTGCCTGCGGCATGGTGGAGCCACCTCTCGTCAGCACCCCGATCTTTGCACCCGCGGTGACTTACCGTGCCTGCTCAGTTGACCCTGACGGCATTGCCTTCTATGTTGGGTGACGACAGCGGCTCTCTCGTCAGCAAACGGGGTGCCTCTGACCGGGGCGGGGTGGCTTCCATGCCAGGCCACTCCGCCCTGCCGCTTCAGCAACGTCGGTTCCCTGCTCGGAGCCGTGCGAACTGCATCTTGGCGTGTCGGTGAGGAGGCCGGGATGGATGAGCATTCACATCAAGGGCTGCGGGGAGGGGCGTACCCGGTCCCGGGCGGCCCTGCTCCGCTGCCTGACGGCGACCGGGTGCCCGTGCCGGTCCGGTCGCGCCGCACGCTGCTGCGTCGGCGGCGGTTCGCCTACGGGGTGGCGGTCGCGGTGTGCGTACTCGTGCTGCTCGTGGTGGGGGTCTTGCGGTGAGCGGGACGGGGCGGCGGTGAACGAGCTGCCGGTGGGCCGCCGGGTCGCCCAGTGGCGGGTGCGGCGCAACATGACGCAACAGCAGTTCGCCGACCATCTCGGCAAGTCGAAGAGCTGGGTCGACAAGGTCGAGCGCGGGGTACGCCGGCTGGAACAGGTGTCCAACCTCCGGATGGTCGCCGAAACGCTCCGGATCGACCTGGAGGTGCTGCTCGCCGGGTCGGCGGGGGAGTCGGCGCGACCGGAAGCCGCCACCACCGGGGTCGACGCGGTGCTGGCCGCGCTGGCCCGCTACCACGTCGAGCCGCCGGCCCGGCCGCCCGACATCGCGGAGCTGCGCACCCGGCTGGCCCACGCGGAGCAGAGCTACCGGCACGCCCGGTACCCGGAACTGCTCGTCCTGCTGCCCGGACTGGTCGACGCGGTCCGCGCGGCGCGGGCACTGCGGCCCGGTCGGGCTACCGACGGCCTACTGGCCCAGGGGTACGGCCTGGTCGCGCTGGTGCTGCTCAAGGTCGACCGGCCGGAGGTGGCCTGGCTGGCCGCCGACCGGGCGGTGGCCGCCGCGAAGGTCACGAAGGACCCGTGGGTGGCCGCCGCCGCCACGGTGCCGTTGGCCCAGGCCCTACGCCACGGCGGCCGGCGGCGGGCCGCGATGGAGGCCGCCGCCGTCGCCGCCCACCGCCTCCTGCCGGGGCGCTCCCCGGGCGCGCCACGGCCGACCTCGTCGACACCCGGTGACGACCCGTCAACCGACCCGGCGCTGCTCGCCACGCTGCTGCTCCAGGCCGGCCTGGCCGCCGCCGGGCGGGGTGACGGCCGGGCCGCCCGGGACCTGCTCGACCGGGCCGGCCGAGCCGCCCGCGACGCCGGGGCCGAGGGCGGCACAGCGGCGGTCGAGGCGGCGCGGGTGGTCGCCGAGGCCGCCCTCGGCGAGGTCACGGCGGCGACGGTACGCCACGAGCGGCTGGTGTCCGGCGACGAGTGGCGGTGGCTGCCCCCTGAGCACCGGGCCGCGTACCTGCTCGACGCCGCCCGTGCCTACGTGCTCGACGGCAACCTGCTCCGCGCCGGCCGGGCGGTGCTCGAAGCGGAGCGAACCGCCCGCAGCGAGGTCCACCACCGCCCGGCGGTACGCCCCCTGGTTGCCGTGGTGGCCCGTTCCGCCGCCGCCCCGCCCGCCCTGACCCGCCTCGCCGCCACCCTCCACGTCACCTGAGCCTGGTGCCTACCTGTCGCCGTAGTGGTACCGGCAGGCGATGATCTCGACGTCGTCCTTCGTGATCCGGTACACCAGCCGGTGTTCACGATCGATCCGGCGGGACCAGAACCCGGACAGCTCACCCCGCAGGGGCTCCGGCTTGCCGATGCCCTCGTATTCGTTGCGCATGACGTCCGCGATGAGATCGTTGATGCGCTTGACCAGCTTGCGATCCGTGTGGCTGAGGTACTGGCCCCATGCCGTCGCGGTGAAGACCAGCCTCACGCGACGTCCCGTACGGTCGTCGGGTCGACCAGTTCCCGCTCGGTGGCGTCACCCTCGTCGAGCTCCGCGATCGATCGGCGCAGGGCCGCTGCGTTGCCCGGACTGCGCAGCAGGTACTCGGTCTCCTTCATCGACTCGTACTCCGCCAGCGGCACGATGACCACCGGCTCGTGACCCGACCGGGTCACCACCACTTCCTCCGCGTCGTTGATGACGCTGTCGAGTTCGGCGGCCAGGTTCTGCCGTAGCTGGGTGAAGTTCACGGTCCGCATGACCACCTCCGAGGTAGGTACAGAAAACTGTACCTGACCTCTCCCTATGCCCGCAGCGAGCGGTACGCCCGCGACGCCGGGGCCGCCTCGCCGCCACCCTCCACATCACCTGAGAGCAGCCAGACAGAGACCTGCGACACGTATCATCTGTAATACGTATCTAGGGGGCTGCGGTGAAGTTGAACAGCAAGGGTCAGGTGACGATCCCGGCGGAACTGCGGGTCCGGTACAACCTGCACGAGGGTGATGAGGTCGACGTGATCGAGGAAGGCGGCGCACTGCGCATCGTGCGCGTCAGTGACGCTGAGACCCGTGGTCAGCGTCTGGTCCGGCACATGCGCGGCAGGGGCAACGCCCCGGAGGTGCGGGGCATGTCGACCGAGGACCTGATGGACCTGCTCCGTGGGGAGTGAACGGATCCGGGCTGTCGCCGGTCGGGTGCCGGAGACGGTTGCCACGCTGGTCGACACCAACGTCCTGTTGGACATCTTCACCGAGGACCCGCATTGGGCCGACTGGTCGGCTGAGGCCCTGGCCAGCGCCCGCGACGAGGGCGTTCTGGTGATCAATCCGATCGTGTACGCCGAGGTGTCAGTGCGGTTCGACGGTGTCGAGGAACTCGACGCCGCGCTGCCCGCCACGGATTTTCTCCGCGAGGACCTGCCGTACCCGGCGGGCTTCCTGGCCGGCAAGGCTTACGCGCGGTACCGCCGGCAGGGCGGCTCCAAACGTTCGCCGATCGCCGACTTCTCCATCGGCGCGCACGCGGCGGTCTGCCGCTACCGCCTGCTCACCCGCGACAGCAGCCGCTACCGCTCGTACTTCCCGACCCTGGAGTTGATCGCGCCCGGGGAGTGACCGGTCCCTGCTTCGTCCAGCCTGCGTGGCAGCGGAGGGACGGGGGGAGGAACCCGCCCTATGCCCGCAGCGAGCGGTACAGCTCGAGGGTCTGGACGGCGATGGCGTCCCAGGAGAAGTGCTCGACGGCCCGCCGCCGGCCGGCGAGACCCAACTCCTCGGTGCGCTGCGGGTCGGCCAGCAGCTCGTTGATCGTCTTGGCGAGGTCGGCGACGAACCGGTCCGGGTCCAGCGGGTTGCCGCTGCCGTCGCCGGCCTGCTCGATCGGCACCAGCAGCCCGGTCTCGCCGTCGGCGACCACCTCGGGGATGCCGCCGGTGGCGGTCGCCACCACCGCCGTCTCGCAGGCCATCGCCTCCAGGTTGACGATGCCCATCGGCTCGTAGACCGAGGGGCAGACGAAGACGGTGGCGTGGGTGAGCACCTGGATCACCTCGGGCTTGGGCAGCATCTCGGCCACCCAGACCACCCCGGACCGGTTGGCCCGCAGCTCGCCGACCAGCCCTTCCACCTCGGCGGCGATCTCCGGGGTGTCCGGGGCACCGGCGAGCAGCACGAGCTGGGTGTCGGCGGGCAGCTCCCGGGCCGCCCGCAGCAGGTACGGCAGGCCCTTCTGCCGGGTGATCCGCCCGACGTAGACCACGCTGGGGCGGGCCGGGTCGATGCCGAGCCGGTCGAGCACGTCGGTGCCGGGGTCCGGGGCGTACTGGGCGGTGTCGATGCCGTTGTAGACCACCCGGACCCGGTCCGGGTTCACCGCCGGGTAGGCGGTCAGCACGTCCCGGCGCATCCCCGCGCTGACCGCGACGATCGCGTCGGCGGACTCCATCGCCGTCCGCTCGCACCAGGAGGAGAGCGCGTAGCCGCCGCCGAGCTGCTCGGCCTTCCACGGGCGCAGCGGCTCCAGGCTGTGCGCGGTCACCACGTGCGGCACCCCGTACAGCAGCTTGGCGGTGTGCCCGGCCAGGTTGGCGTACCAGGTGTGGCTGTGCACCACGTCGGTGCCGGCGCACCCGGCGGCCATCGCCAGGTCCACGCCCATGGTGCGTAGCGCGGCGTTCGCGCCGCCCAGGTCGGCCGGCTCGGGGTACGCGGTGACGCCCGGCTCGTCGCGCGTCGCGCCGAAGCAGTGCACCCGGACGTCGGCGAGCCGGCGCAGTTCCCGGGCCAGGTACTCGACGTGCACCCCGGCCCCGCCGTAGACCTCCGGCGGGTACTCGCGGGTCAGCAGGTCCACGCGCAGCGGGGCGGAGTCGGTCATGACCGGCACCCTAGTGCAGAATCCGGCCGCGCACCGGTCGCGGAACTGTGCCCGTACGAGTGGTGAAGTCGCAGCGGTATGGATAGCGTCTGGTCATGGCTGCCAAGGTGCTCGCGATCGTCCTGGCCGGCGGAGAGGGCAAGCGCCTGATGCCGCTCACCGCGGACCGGGCCAAGCCGGCCGTCCCGTTCGGCGGGATGTACCGCATGGTCGATTTCGTCCTGTCCAATCTGGCGAACGCCGGCTTTCTCAAGATCGTCGTTTTGACCCAGTACAAGTCCCACTCGCTGGACCGCCACATCACCAAGACCTGGCGGATGTCGACGCTGCTCGGCAACTACGTCACGCCGGTGCCGGCGCAGCAGCGCCGGGGCCCGTGGTGGTTCGCCGGCTCCGCCGACGCGATCTACCAGAGCTTTAACCTGATCAACGACGAGCAGCCGGACTACGTGATCGTCTTCGGCGCCGACCACATCTACCGGATGGACCCCCGGCAGATGGTCGACGACCACATCGCCTCCGGGGCGTCGGTCACCGTCGCCGGCATCCGCCAGCCGCTGTCGACGGCCGACCAGTTCGGCGTGATCGAGGTCGGCGAGGACGGCAAGCGGATCCGGGCCTTCCGGGAGAAGCCCACCGACGCGGTGGGCCTGCCCGACGCCCCCGACCAGATCTACGCCTCGATGGGCAACTACGTCTTCTCCACCCGGGCGCTCTGCGAGGCCGTCGAGCGGGACGCCGCCGACAAGACCAGCAAGCACGACATGGGCGGCAGCATCATCCCGATGATGGTCGAGCGGGGCGAGGCCAACGTCTACGACTTCCAGGACAACGAGGTGCCCGGCAGCACCGACCGGGACCGGGGCTACTGGCGGGACGTGGGGACGCTCGACTCGTTCTACGACGCGCACATGGATCTGATCAACGTGCACCCGGTGTTCAACCTCTACAACTTCGACTGGCCCATCTACACCGACCAGCCGCCGTACCCGCCGGCGAAGTTCGTCCACCAGTGGGGCGAGCGGGTCGGCCGGGCGGTCGGCTCGATGATCTCGCCCGGCGCGGTGATCTCCGGTTCGCTGGTGGAGAACTCGGTCGTCTCGCCGAAGGTCAAGGTGCACTCCTGGGCGCAGGTCGACGGCGCGGTGCTGATGGAGGGCGTCGAGATCGGCCGGCACGCGGTGGTCCGCCGGGCCATCCTCGACAAGAACGTCTTCGTGCCCGAGGGCGCCGAGATCGGCGTCGACCTGGAGAAGGACCGGCAGCGCTACACCGTCTCCGACAACGGCGTCGTCGTCATCGGCAAGGGGCAGCGCGTCGAACCCTGAGCCGGGTGTGACCCGGCCGCCGCCGGGGAAGACAGCGCTCCCGTCCCGTACCACCGAGGAGGTTTCCGCAGTGGCCCACCCCCGTGCCGGACAGCCCGCCGAGCCCGCCGACCTGGTCGACGTGCCCCGGCTGGTGACCGCCTACTACGCCGAGCACCCGGACCCGGACGACCCGGCGCAGCAGGTCTCCTTCGGCACCTCCGGTCACCGGGGGTCCAGCCTGCGCAACGCCTTCAACTCCGACCACATCCTCGCGGTCACCCAGGCGCTCTGCGACTACCGCCGGGAGCAGGGCCTCACCGGGCCGCTCTTCCTGGCCCGGGACACCCACGCGCTCTCCGCCCCCGCCGAGGCCGACGCGCTGGAGGTGCTCGCCGGCAACGGGGTGACCGTGCTGCGGGACAGCCGCGACGGCTACACCCCCACCCCGGCGCTGTCGCACGCCGTGCTCACCCACAACCGGGGACGCACCGACGGGCTCGCCGACGGCATCGTGATCACCCCCTCGCACAACCCGCCCGACGACGGCGGCTTCAAGTACAACCCGACCAACGGCGGGCCCGCCGACACCGACGTCACGAAGTGGATCCAGGACCGGGCGAACGCGATCCTGGCCGCCGGGCTCAAGGAGGTCAGGCGCATCCCGTACGCGCGGGCGCGGGCCGCCGACACCACCGGCACGTACGACTTCCTCGCCGGGTACGTCGACGACCTGCCCTCGGTGCTCGACATCGACGCGATCCGCGACGCCGGGGTGCGGATCGGGGCCGACCCGCTCGGCGGGGCCAGCGTCGGCTACTGGGGCGAGATCGCCGAGCGGCACCGCCTCGACCTCACCGTGATCAACCCGCTGGTCGACCCGACCTGGCGGTTCATGACCCTCGACGGCGACGGCAAGATCCGGATGGACTGCTCGTCGCCGAACGCGATGGCGTCGCTGATCGCCGCCCGGGACCGGTTCCAGGTCTCCACCGGCAACGACGCCGACGCCGACCGGCACGGCATCGTCACCCCCGACGGGGGCCTGATGAACCCCAACCACTACCTGGCGGTGGCGATCGGCCACCTGTTCCGTACCCGGTCGCAGTGGGGTCCGGCGGCGGCCGTCGGCAAGACCCTGGTCTCCTCCTCGATGATCGACCGGATCGCCGCCGACCTGGGCCGGCCGCTGCTGGAGGTGCCGGTCGGCTTCAAGTGGTTCGTCCCCGGGCTGCTGGACGGCTCGGTCGGCTTCGGCGGCGAGGAGAGCGCCGGGGCGTCCTTCCTGCGCCGCGACGGCAGCACCTGGACCACCGACAAGGACGGCATCCTGCTCTGCCTGCTCGCCGCCGAGATCATCGCCACCACCGGCCGGACCCCGAGCGAGCACTACGCCGCGCTGACCGACCGCTTCGGTGCCCCCGCGTACGCCCGGATCGACGCCCCGGCCGACCGGGAGCAGAAGGCGGTGCTGGGCCGGCTCTCCCCGGAGCAGGTCACCGCGACCGAGCTGGCCGGTGAGCCGATCACCGCGACCCTGACCAGCGCCCCCGGCAACGGTGCCCCGATCGGCGGGCTGAAGGTGACCACCGGGTCCGGGTGGTTCGCGGCCCGGCCGTCGGGCACCGAGGACGTCTACAAGATCTACGCCGAGTCGTTCCAGGGTCCGGAGCACCTGGCCCGCATCCAGGAGGAGGCGAAGTCCCTGGTCGACGGGGTTCTCGGCTAGTCCTCGCCAGCGCCGTCGCGCCCCGCCCAGCCGCCCGGAGCGGCCGGGCGGGGCGTGCCGCGTTTTCCGGCGTTTCCCCTCGGGAGCGTGTCGTGGCATCGACTGGCTCGTTGCCCATGAGGCGACCCGAAACAGTGAGGGGAACATCTGATGAACCGGTCTGGGGTGGCCCTCGACCCTGGATCCGGGAGCGACGTCACCGCCGTCCGGTCGGTCCATCCGGTGCGCGCCCCCCGTCTGGAACGACAGCGGGAGGTGGTCGGCTGGCTGCTGCGGTGTTACCCGGTCAGCTTCCTGGTGCTCGCCCCGTACGTGCTGATGATCTTTCCGATGGCGGTGTTCCACCGCAATCCGGACACCGGTTTCATCGTGCTGCTGGTGGGCCTGGCCCTAGCGGGCAGCTTCTCCGTGGAGTCGGTCAGCCTGCTCTTCGGGCGTCCCGATCCACAGTGGCGGCACGGCATGCGGCAGGCGACCGCCCGCTATCCGGCCATCTATCCGGTGGCCCGGCTGGTGACCGTGACCAGCATCGTGGTCGACCTGCTCGGTGCCTATCTCGGACGCGGGAGCATCGTGGCGCAGATCTACGGCGAGGTGCCGGACGGGCCGATGGTGGCGCTGACCAAGCTGTTCTCCGGTTGGGCCGCGCTCGGCTTCGCGCTGCTGGTCGCCAGCCACCTGGGCGGTCGGCTGTCCAGGGCGAAGCTGTACGGCTGGCTCGCCGCGCTCGTCGCCAGTCAGACGATCGTCACCCTCTTGACCGCGCTCACGGCCCCCCTGATCTCCTTCGTCTTCTTCACCGTGGCCGCCGGGGCGGTCTGCGGCGTGTTCCGGCTGCGGTACCTGCTGCTCGGCACGGTGGTGCTGGTCCTGGTGTGGCCGACGATGTTCGCGTACCGCAACGGGATCCGGGAGGAGCAGGGCATCGCGGTGGACAGCGCGGTGACCGCCACCGACCGGATGCGCCTGGACCGGCAACTGACGGCCGTGGAGGGCATCGAGGTGCCGGTCGACCTCGGCCAGCCGGGCCTCACCGACCATCTCCGGTACGGGCTGATTCCGCGCATTCTCGACTCCGACCGGCCGGCCCTGTCGACCGGGCAGCAGATCAACCAGTTTCTCGGTGGCGGGCCGACGTCCGCGTCCAGTTTCCTGCTGTTGGGCAACATCTGGTTCTTCGCCGGCCCCGTCGGTGTGGTGGCGGTGCACGCCTTCTGGGCCGGGTTCGTGGCGCTGCTGCTGCGCTGGCGGGCCCGGCCCGGCCCGGCCCGGCCCGGCTGAGCCTGTTCTGCCTGGTCTGCTCCGACGTGCTGCTCTGGTCCGGCACCTACCCCGACTCCACCATCGGCTTCATGCAGCACGTGGTGTCGGCCGCCACCGTCTTCTTCCTGCTGTGGTTGACCCGCACCATCGCCCTCGGCCGGGGCGGTCCGGGCACCGTGGCCGCCCCGGGGTTCCCCCGCCGTACCGGACGACCTGCGTGACGCTGCCGGTGGGCGCCGACCGGTGACCGTCGGGGTCCGTTCCCGCGTCACCGGGCACCCGGGCGGGGTCCGTCCGCGGACCGGCCGACGGGCGCTGCTCGCCCTGGTGGTCGGCGGGTTGTCCAGCGGCGGGAACCTGCTGGTGGCGATCACCGTGACCCGGCTGGAGTCGATCGGCGGGGTGGGCCGGTTCGCCCTCGCCTTCTCGTGCTACGTCCTCGTCTCCGGGTTGGTCCGGAGCATGGTGACCGAGGCCGTCCTGGCGGCGGGGACGGGGGTGCGTTCCGCCGCCTCCCGGGTGCTGCTGCTCGGCACGCTCTGCGGTGCGCCGCTCGCCGTCGCGGGTGCGGCGTACGGTTCGGCCTATCTGCTGCTGGTGGGCCTGGCCCTGCCGGGCCTGGTGCTCTACGACTACGCCAAGGCGACCGCCCTGGGCCTGGGCACCCCGGCGGGCGCACTGCTCCAGGAGGCCACCTGGACGGCGGTCACCTGCGCCGCCGCGCTGGGCGCGTTGTTCCGGCTGGTCGGCGCGCCCTTCGTGGTCGCCGTCTGGGCGCTCGCCGGTGGCCTGATCGGCGTGCTCGTCGGACTGCGCCGGGGGTACGCCCGACGACCCGGTTGGGGTGCCGGCCGGGCGGAGAGCCGGGTCGCGGTGGGGTTCGGCACCCAGTTCCTGCTGACCACCGGGTCGGCTCAGGTGTCGTTGAGCGCGGTGGCCGCCGTCGCGGGTACCTCGGTGGTCGGCGCGTTGAGCGCCGGCCGGACCCTGCTGGGGCCGGTGAACCTGGTCCTGTCCACCGCCGCCACGCTGACCCTGCCCTACCTGGCCCGTGGCCGGACCGGCTCCCGGGCGGCGCGGTCCCGGGCGGCCGTCCGGGTCACCCTGCTCGTGGCCGCCGGCATCCTGCCGCTGACGGCCGCGATCGCCCTGCTGCCCGACGCGGCCGGCCGGACGCTGCTCGGCGGCAACTGGGACCTGGCCCGTGGTCTGCTGGTGCTGCTGGCCCTGGAGAGCCTGTTCGCGGTGCCGGCGGCCGTCGGCTTCGCCGGGTTACGGGTGGAGCAGGCGGGCCGGCGGGCGATACTGCTCGGCGTCCTGCTGGGGGGTCTGCGGGTGCCGGTGGTCGTCGTCGCGGCGGTGCTGGGCGGTGCGACCGGCGCGGCGGGCGCGCTCGCGGCGCTCGCGCTGGTCAGCGCCGTCGCCTGGGCCGGCAGCTACCTGTCGCTGCTGCGGCACCGTGGGGCGCACCGCGCGTCGGCGCACCCCCGGCTCCTCCCGGCCCCGCCCGGCGGGTGAACCGGGCGGGCCCGGGCGTCAGGCCGACCGGAGCGCGGGACCGGGCGGCAGTGCGCGCCGCAGGGCCGGGGCCGGCGGGTCAGGCGAGGGTCGCCAGGGCGGCGCGGACCCGCTCCACCACCGTCTTGAGCCCCGGGCCGGTCAGGTCGGGGTAGGTCGGCAGGTTGAGGCCGCGCCTGCTCAGGTCGACGGTCACCGGGCAGTGCGCGGTCGGGTCGCGGTGCGCGGGCAGCTCGGGGATCGGCACGAAGAAGGGCCGGGTCTCCACCCCGAGCCGGTCGAGCGTGCGGGCCACCGTGTCCCGGGAGGCGTCATCGCCTTCCGGTCCGACCAGGAAGGCGGCCATCCACGGGGCGCGGCGGACACCGGGGACCACCGGCTGCGCCGACAGCGCCGGCTCGTCGGCCAGCTGCGTCTCGTAGCCGGCGACCACCGCGTCCCGCCGGGCGATGATCTCGTCGGCCCGGTCGAGTTGGGCGCAGAGCAGCGCGGCGGCCAGGTTGGTCATCCGGTAGTTGAAGCCCAGCACCGGGAAGTAGTACCGCCGGTGGGGATCCATGCCCTGGTTGCGCAGCAGCCGCATCCGCTCGGCCAGGGCCGCGTCCGAGGTGGTGACACAGCCGCCCTCGCCCGAGGTGATCACCTTGTTACCGAAGAACGAGAAGGTGGTGGCGTCGGCCAGGGCACCGGTCGGACGTCCGTCGACGGTGGCGCCGAAGGACTCCGCCGCGTCGGCGACCAGGAGCAGGCCGTGCCGGTGGCACAGCTCGCGCAGGGCGGGATAGTCGGCGGGGTGGCCGTACAGGTCGACGGCGACGACCGCCCGGGTCCGTGGGCCGATCGCGGCCCGGACCGCGGCGGGGTCGACGCACCAGCTCTGCGGCAGCACGTCCACGCAGACCGCACGCGCCCCGCAGTACGCGACGGCGTTCGCGGTCGCCACGTAGGTCAGCGCGGGCACGATGACCTCGTCGCCCGGACCGATCCCGGCGGCGGCGAGGACCAGGTGCAGGGCGACGGTGCCGTTGGCGGTCGCCACCGTGGTGCCGGCACCGCACCGGCGGGCGAACCGGTCCTCGAAGTCGGTCAGGTAGCGGCCCTGGGAGGAGACCCAGCCGCTGCGCAGGGCGTCCACCACGTACCGCTCTTCCAGGTCGGACAGGCTCGGCCGGGCCACCGGATACCGGTCGTCGACGGTGCTCATGCCGTTCCCTCCCCGGCGAGTTCGGCGGCGAACGCGGATCTCGGCATCGGTCCCGGCCTTCCCTGCGCCACCCAGCGCAGCACGTCGAGGTAGTCGCCGCCGGTCGCCGTCCAGGTGCGGACGGCCAACCGGTTGTCGGCGTGCCGGGCGGCGGCGGCGTAGCGCGGCCGGTCGGCCAGCAGCCGCCCGACCGCCTCGGCCAGCGACGCCGGCTCGGTGGCCCGGAAGACGGTCGCCTCGGCTCCGGTGAACTCCAGTTGGGCCAGCAGCGGCTCGGCGTCCGCGCAGGCGACCGGCAGCCCCCAGCTGAACGCCTCCAGCATCGCCCCGCTCGCCGCCTCCCACAGCGACGGGATCACCACCGCGTCGGCGCGGGCGTAGAGGGCGTTCAGCTCGTCGAGGGTGACGAAGCCGGGAAAGGACACCCGGCCCCGCAGGTCGGGCCGCGCGGCGCGGGCGAGCAGGCGGCTGGCGTCCGGCTCGACCAGCGGCCCGGGGCAGACCAGGCGGCACTGCGGGAGCAGCGCCATCGCCTCCAGCAGGGTCGCGTGGTTCTTGTGGGACGCGGTGGAGGACGGGTACACCAGCAGGCCCGGTTCGGGCCGGGCGGCGGCACGGTCCGGCGCGGGCTGGAAGGTCGGGGTCGGGATGAGCGCGGTCCGCTGCGCCGCCTCGGGAAACAGCCGCAGGGTCTCCCGGTACGGGTGGGGCCAGGTGACCACGAGGGCGGACGCGCGGGCCACGTTCTCCCGGACCACGGCGGCGAAGCCGGGGGAGTGGAAGGCGGCGTGGAGGTGCCGCAGGTCGTGCAGGACGACGACGGACGGTCCGGGACCGATCGGGGCGCCGTGGAACGGGTAGAGCGTGACGTCCGCCCCCCGCTGCCGGGGGACCGCGCGCTGCCGGACCGCGTTGACCGCCCGGCGGACGGCCAGGGAGTCGCGGACCCGGACCGGTGTCCACCGGCGCAGCACCCGCCCCGGCGCGGTGTCCGAGCGGAGCGGCTGGGCGACCTCGGTCCAGCCGATCCGAGTGGCGGGCACCTGGCCGTGCCACTGGTCGAGAGTGCCGCGGAGGACGTTCACCCGCAGCTCGCAGGAGGTGTCGGCGGTCATCCCGGACAGCAGTCCGTAGGTGAACGCCTCGACCCCGGCGGCGTGTCCGGGACGGATCGCGGTGGCGTCGACGGTGACCCTCACCGGTCCACCCGCACCAGGCGTCCCATCCGCTCGTCCTCGAGGAGCTGCCGGTCGGCGTCCACCATCACCCGCACCAGGTCGCCGAAGAGGGTCTTCGGCGCCCACCCCAACCGCCGCCGGGCCTTCGTGTAGTCGCCGATCAGCGCGTCGACCTCGGCCGGTCGGAAGTAGACCGGATCGACCTCCACGTACCGTTGCCAGTCGAGGCCGACCCGGTCGAAGGCGGCCTCGACGAACTCGCGGACCGAGTGCCCCTCGCCGGTGGCCACCACGTAGTCGTCCGGGGTGTCCTGCTGGAGCGCCAGCCACATCGCCTCGACGTACTCCGGGGCGTAGCCCCAGTCCCGCACCGCGTCGAGGTTGCCCAGGTACAGCTTGTCCTGGATGCCGGCCTCGATCCGGGCCACCGCGCGGGTGATCTTGCGGGTCACGAAGTTCTCGCCCCGCCGTGGGCTCTCGTGGTTGAACAGGATGCCGTTGACGCAGAACATGTCCCACGACTCGCGGTAGTTGACCGCCGTCCAGAAGGCGTAGACCTTGGCGCACGCGTACGGGCTGCGCGGGTGGAACGGCGTCTCCTCGCGCTGCGGGGGCGGGGTGGAGCCGAACATCTCCGAGGAGGACGCCTGGTAGAAGCGGCAGTCGACGTCGGCCGCCCGGGCCGCTTCCAGCATCCGTAGGGCACCCAGCCCGGTGACGTCCGCGGTGTAGCCCGGGACGTCGAAGGAGACGCGCACGTGGCTCTGCGCGCCGAGGTTGTAGATCTCGTCCGGCCGGATGTCGCGGACCAGCGAGGTCAACGAGGCCGGGTCGGACAGATCGCTGTAGTGCAGGAAGAGCCGCGCCTCCCCGTGCCGGGGATGGACGTCGACCCGGTCGATGCGTTCGGTGTTGAACGAGGAGGACCTTCGCTTTATCCCGTGCACCGTGTATCCCTTGTCGAGCAGGAACTCGGACAGATAGCTACCGTCCTGACCGGTGGTGCCGGAAATGAGTGCCACTCGCGACATGGGGTTCCTCTCGTGCCGGATCGGATTGTTCGCGGGACTTCCTTATACCGGCTAACGGGCTGCTCACCACGAGTGTTGCGGCAATGTCCGGCACGTTCACGTAAATTGCCGGGCACAGTTACCGGAATGGTTCTCGCTCGTTGGGCCACCCAGTTCCGTGTCTTCAGCGAGGAGCGAGGATGGCCGGCGACACCAGCTCCGCGACGGACGTCGACGAACGGGCGGCCGATGCCGGGAAGAAGAGCTTCCGGGTACTCGTCACGGCCGGCTACTTCAGCCCCGGCTGGCGTGCCGGCGGTCCCGTCCGGTCCATCGCCGACACCCTCGACACGGCCAGCGGCGAGGTCTCCACCACCCTGCTGACCCGCGACCGGGACCTCGGTACCCGGACGGCCTATCCCGGGTTGTCCGGCACCTGGGCGCGACACGGCCGGACGGACGTCTTCTATCTCGGGGTACGGCGGCCGGCGCACTGGTGGACGCTCTGGCGGGCGCTGCGCTCGGCGCGGTACGACCTGCTCTACGTGAACAGCGTCTGGTCGGCCTTCTCGATCCTGCCCGTCGCCGCCGCCCGGCTCGGCCTGCTGCGGGCGGACCGCATCCTGGTGGCCCCCCGGGGGGAGTTCGGCGCGGCCGCCCTCGACCTGCACCGGTTCCGCAAGCGGGTGTTCCTGGCCGGCTGGCGGTGGATGCTACGTGGACCCCGGGTGCTGTGGCACGCCACCGGCCCGCACGAGGCCGCCGACATCCGGCGGATCCTGCCCCGGGCGCGGATGGCCGTCGTGGCGCCCGCCGCCGGCCCCGAGCCCCGCCCCGCCCCGGCCGCGCTGCCGGCCACCGACGAGGTACGCCTGGTATTCCTCAGCCGGATCTCACCGATGAAGAACCTGGACCTGGTGCTCGCCGCGCTGGCCCACGTCCGGCCCCCGGTGCGGTTGGATGTCTACGGCCCGGTGGAGGACGCGCGGTACTGGCAACGGTGTGCGGAACTGTGGTCGGCCCTGCCGGACCCCTCCGTCGTTCGCTACTGCGGCGAACTCCGCCCCGAGCAGGTCGGCGACACCTTCGCCCGGTACGACGCGTCGGTCCTGCCGACCCGGGGGGAGAACTTCGGCAACGCCATCGCGGAGAGCATGGCGGCGTACTGCCCGGTGGTCTGTTCGGACCGGACCCCCTGGACGACCGTGCTGCGCGACGGTGGCGGGCAGGTGCTCACCGAGCTGACCCCGGTGGCGTTGGGCGCGTTGCTCTCCCGGATCGCCGCCGCCACACCCGAGCAGCGGCAGGCGGCCCGGCGGGCGGCCGGGGAGGCGTACCGCCGGTGGCGGCTCGGCCGGTGCCGGGTCAGCGTCCTCGACCAGGCCCGGCAGGCGATCGGCGTTCCGGCGCGCCGGGTGCCGCCACAGGGCCGACCGCCCGGGACACCGACCGAGCCGCCCGTCCGGCGGTGCCCGCAGGACCCCGAGCAACCATGAGGAGGCATCCGTGACCCGGGTGATGACCGTCGTCGGGACCAGGCCGGAGATCATCCGGCTGGCCCGCGTGATCGACACGCTGGACCGGACCGTGGAGCACACGCTGGTGCACACGGGGCAGAACTGGGATCCCGCGCTGTCCGACATCTTCTTCAGCGAGCTGGGCGTACGCCCCCCGGACCGTTTCCTGCGGGCCGACACCCGGTCGCTCGGCAGCCTGCTCGGCGCGGTCCTGGTCGGCACCGAGAAGATCATCGGTGAACTGCGGCCGGACGCGCTGCTGGTGCTCGGCGACACCAACAGCGCCATCGCGGCGCTGATGGCCCGACGGATGAAGGTGCCCGTATACCACATGGAGGCGGGCAACCGCTGCTTCGACCTGAACGTCCCGGAGGAGACCAACCGCCGGCTGGTCGACCACGTCGCCGACTTCAACCTGGTCTACTCCGAGCACGCCCGGCGCAACCTGCTCGCCGAGGGGCTGCACCCCCGCCGGATCCTGCACACCGGCTCACCCATGCGGGAGGTGCTCGACCACTACCGGCCGCAGATCGCCCGGTCCAGCGTCCTGACGCAGCTCGACCTCGAACCGGGCGGCTACTTCGTGGTCAGC
Source organism: Micromonospora rifamycinica (assembly GCF_900090265.1). NCBI lineage: Bacteria > Bacillati > Actinomycetota > Actinomycetes > Micromonosporales > Micromonosporaceae > Micromonospora > Micromonospora rifamycinica. Next base: position 2,154,258 of record NZ_LT607752.1, on the reverse strand, counting down.
GCCCACCGGGAGGAGAACGTCGACCACCCGGAGCGGCTCCGCCGGCTGCTCGACTGTCTCTGCGCCGTACGCGACGAGTGGCGGCTGCCGCTGCTGGTCTCCACCCACCCGCGTACCCGCAAGCGGCTGGAGTCGCTCGCCGTCGACGGCACGCTGCTGGACGGGATCACCTTCCACGAGCCGTTCGGGTTCTTCGACTACGTGACCCTGCAACGGCACGCCCGGTGCACGCTGTCCGACAGCGGCACCGTCAGCGAGGAGGCGGCGATCCTCGGCTTCCCGGCGGTGACCCTGCGGGAGTCCATCGAGCGCCCCGAGGCGTTGGACTCCGGCGCGATCGTGATGACCGGCCTGGACCCGACCGGGGTGGTGGAGGGCGTCCGGGTGGTGGTGGCCCAGGTCGCGGCCGGACCGGTCGGCTGCCCGGCCGACTACCAGGTGCCGGACACCTCACGCCGGGTGGTCGACTTCATCCTCTCGACCGTGCGGCGGCACCACGACTGGGCCGGCATCCGCCGCTGACCGGTCCACCGGCCGGGCGGGCACGCCGGTGACCACCGTGCCCGCCGGCACGTCCCGGGTCACGCACGCGCCCGCACCCACCACGGCGTCCCGGCCGACCCGCAGCCCCGGCAGGACGGCGGCGGTGGTGCCGACCAGCACGCCGTCGTCCAGCCGGCAGTAGCCGGAGACCGCGGCGAGCGGGTTGACCGAGACGTGGTCACCGAGGACGGTGTCGTGCCCCACGGTGCAGTTCTGGTTGAGGTGCACCTGACGGCCCAGCACCACGTTCGTCGTCACCCGGGCGCCACCGGCCGCGAACAGGCCCTCCTGGAAGACGCAGTCCGGCCCGATCTCCGCCGCCGGATGCACCACCGTGGCGGCGGGCAGGCCGTACCGGGCGAGAACCTGGTCGGTCTCGCGACGCAGCCGGGGATGCCCGACGCCCAGCGCCACCCGGGTGGTCGCCGGCCGGCCGGCGAGCCAGCGGGTCGGGCCGAGGAAGGGCACGCCGAGCCGGCGCACCTGCGCCACGTGCGCCTCGGTGGGGTAGTCGTCGACGAAGCCGAGGACGCGCCACCGGGGGCCGCCGGTGGAATGGGCGTTCAACAACCGAATTACCCCGAAAATCTCCCGGCCCATCCCGCCCGCACCTACGATCACTACGTCGGTGGTCACCCGTCGCCCCCTCGGCCGTGGAGAACGCCGGTCGCGTTCCGCCATCCGCCCCCGCCCGGCATCCGCGCCGCCGGCCCGGTGCGGGTGCCGGCGGGGGTAGAGGCCACGGCCCGTGAACGCGCCCGTCCCGCCGGCTCCGGCATCCGGCACGGGCCACGCCCGGCGGATGCGCTCCTCACTGTCCATGCGTTCCAGACATTCCTGCGGGGTGCCGGTCTCCGGCCGGCACGGTGAAGGTGGGCCGGTAGTGCACAAGCTGACAAGGACACCCTCCCTGGGCGACGCCGCGACCTCGCGACGGTCCGCCGGTGCCGTGTGCACCTACCGGGTGATCGCGACCGCGGGGGTGTTCGAGCCGGGCTTCCGCGGGGGCGGCCCGATCCGTTCCCTGCGGTACATCCTGGACACCCTTCCGGGGGACCTGGACGTCACCCTGGTCACCCGGGACCGGGATCTCGGCTCGCCTGCACCGTACCCCGGCCTGTCCGGACGACTGCTGCGACGCGACGGCCGTTCCGCCGTCTTCTACCTGAATCCGTGGTCGCCGCGGCACTGGGTGCGGATGGCCCGGCACGTCCGCGCCCGGCCGGTCGACCTGCTCTACGTCAACAGCATCTGGTCGCTGTTCTCGGTGCTGTCGATCCTGGCGGTGGCGCTGCGCCTGGTGCGCGTCGGGGCCGTCCTGGTCGCCCCGCGCGGTGAGCTGTCACCCGGCGCCCTCGCCATCAGGACGGCCAAGAAGCGGCTCTTCCTCGCGCTGTGGGCGCCGGTGCTGCGCCGGCTCCGGGTGCGCTGGCAGGCCTGCAGCCGGTTGGAGGAGCGGCAGATCCGGGCCAACGTGCCGTGGGCGCGGGTGATGGTGAACGGCAACGAGAGCCCCATCCCGGCGCACCCCGTCCCACCGGTGGTGCCGCACGACGGGCCGTTGCGGTTGGTCTTCGTCGGCCGGATCTCGCCGATGAAGAACCTGTCCACGGCCCTGGAGGCGGTGGCCGGCACCACCCGGCCGGTGGAGTTCGACATCTTCGGGCCGGCGGAGGACGCGCGGTACTGGTCGCGTTGCCAGCGGCTCGTCGCGGCGATGCCGGAGCACGTCCGGGTCCGCTACCTCGGTGAACTCGCGGCGGCGGACGTCGTGCCGACGTTCAGCCGGTACGACGCCTTCCTCTTCCCCACCCTCGGCGAGAACTTCGGTCACGTGATCCTGGAGAGCCTGGCGGCCGGCTGCCCGGTGGTCTGCTCGGACGACACGCCGTTCAGCGAGCTGATCCGCGACACCGGCGGGACGGTGGTCCGGCCGACGACCGCCGCCGGCCTCAGCCGGGTGCTCGACCTGCTGGCCGACCGGACGCCCGGGGAGCGGGCCGCGGCGAAGGTGACCGCCGGGGAGCGGTACCGGCGCTGGCGGCAGGAGTGTCGGGAGCCCCACGTGCTGGCGCACGCCCGCGAATTCTGCCGCTGAACCTCCTGCCGGGCGCAGCCCGTCACCGGGGCCGGGCCCGAGTCGTTCTCTCCACGTGACCGGGCCTGCCCCGGTCCGCCAGTAGCCGTACCTGCGATCGAGGACAGTCCGTGCCCAGTCGTCTTCGTACGATCACTCGGCGTGTGCGGGACCATCTCGCCGCGTCGCGTGACCCGGCGGCGTTCGTCCGGTCCCTGGGGGTCAACCTGACCGGCCGGGTCAGGTTCTACGGGGTCAACCGGGCGATGTTCGGCTCGGAACCGTGGCTGATCACCATCGGCGACAACGTCTACATCACCTCCGAGGTGCAGTTCGTCACCCACGACGGTGGCACGTTGATCCTGCGCAAGGACCATCCCGACCTCGACTGGACCGCGCCGATCACGATCGGCGACGACGTCTACATCGGCATGCGCGCGATGATCCTGGCGGGCGTCACCATCGGCAACCGCTGTGTCATCGGGGCGGGCTCGATCGTCACCCGGGACATCCCGGACAACACCGTGGCGGCCGGTGTCCCGGCGCGACCGTTGCGCAGCACCGACGAGTACCTCGAACGCCTCCAGGCCAAGTCGCTGGGCATCGGGCACCTGCCCGTCCCGGCCAAGCACGAGGCGATCAAGCGGATCTACGGCGTGCCCACCGGCTGAGGCCCGCGACGGCACCGCCCCCGGGCAGGCCGAGGTCCCGCGACGGCACCGCCCCCGGGTCAGGCCCGCCGGTACGCAACCTGCGGCGGCGGGAACTGGTGGACCCCGGTGACCGTGATCGCGCCCAGGGCACCGGTCGTGCCGGTCACCTCGTAGCCGAACCGGTCCCCGGTCATCGCCGCCGCCGTGGCACCCAGGCTCAGTACGGTGCCGACGTCGACGCCACCGGTGCGGACCGAGGGCGGGGTGACCCCGCTGACCTGCCACACGTGCCCGTACCAGTGCCAGCCGGCGGGCAGCGTCACGGCCGTGTCCAGCACGGACTCCCGCACCCCGACGGAGGTGACGGCGACGCTGCCGAAGTCGGCGACCGGGCCGAGGACGGCGGGGCGGCCGGTGGCCGGGTCGTGGGCGTACACGCCGTGTCGCAGCACGCCGGTGCCCGCCCGGGTGACCTCCAGGCAGGCCCGGTCGACCGGGGTCGGCTCGGCCAGGAAGAACGGGTGCAGCAGGAGCCGCTGGTAGGTGCCGGCGCAGCTGCTCTCCGCCGTCGGGCCGCACCGGGCGAGGAAGTAGCCTCCCCGGGTCCGGGTCACCCCCGGCAGCGGTTGCGGCGGGGCGGCGTCGGGGTCCGCGCGCCACATCCCGTACCCGGGGGAGACCGGCACGGTGTACGGCACCCCGGCGACGGTGACCCGGTCGGGCACGGTGAGGTTGGTCGGACCCACCGGCACCAGCAGCCGCTGGTACAGCTGCGGGGCAGCCATCTGGGCCTGGGCGACGGTGCCGACCCGTTCGATCAGCACGAAGTCCCGGCCGCCGTCGGAGACCACGATCTCGGTGGCGGTCGAGGGGGGCGTCAGGTAGCGGCGGTAGGCGGTGCCGGTCACCGACTCCCCGGCGGCCAGGGTGCGCCCCCAGACCAGTTGCGGATAGTTCTTCTTGAGGCTGGCACTGATGAACCAGCCCTTGGCGGTGGTGTTGCGGACCCGGATCTCGGGTGTGCCGTCCGCGACCGGCAGCAGCCCGACGGCGATGCCCCACTGCTGGGTGCCCCCGCCGGCGACCACCCACTGGGTCATGCTGCTGGCGGGCATCAGCCGGTTGGTGAGGGTCGCCGGGGTGAAGTCGGTGAGGGCGGCGAGGGTGTCGATGTTCGCCCAGGCGGACCAGTTCAGGCCGCCGGCCGCGCCGACGTTCGGCATGAACTGCCGGCGGGTGCCGCCCGGCACCGGGGTCAACGGGGCGCACTGGGTCACCCCCGCGTTCAGGGTGAACCGCGTCAGGGCGGTCACCTGCTGCGTGACGAGCAGCCCGCCACCGGGCGACCAGCGGTAGACGTTCGAGATCCGGCACAGCGACGGGATCCTCGGCATGATGGTGGCGATCGGGGTGCCGATGTTCGCCCGAGCCGTGTCGATCATCCCCTGGTAGGAGGGGATCACGTAGGACTCCCGGATCACCAGTTCCAGGCCCGTCGACCGGCCGTCGGGCACCGGTCGGCCGTCGAGCTCGACGGCGACCGTGTGGGAGTGGGTGACCGGGCGGATCTGCACGTCCGGGGTGAGGCCGGTGATCGGCACGGTGGTCCGGTTGGTCGCCCCCGAGACGTGGGTGAGCGGTGCGGCCGGCTTGACCCGGGCACCCTGGGCGATGCCGTCCACGATCGTGTACGGGTTGCCGAAGAGCAGGCTGCTGGCGTTGGTGACGGCGAGCAGGGTGAAGACACGCGTCCCGTCGCTCCACTGCGAACCCACGTCGGCGGTGGTCTTGCCGTGGTTGGTGACGGCGATCTGGTTGCCGACGTTGTAGCCGTGGTTGCCACCGACGTACGACCAGCCGGTGTTGATCGGGCAGTTGTCGTCCGAGGTGTCGTGGATCCGGGTGCCTACTGCGGAGAGGACCGGCCACACCTGGGCGTCGGTCGCGGTGGAGGGCACCAGGCTCACCTGGGGCAGGCCGGAGTGCCACAGGCCGACCATGCTCTCCGCGTACGCCAGGTTGACGGGCATGACCACGTCCCGGGTGGCGTCGATCCGCGACCTGACGGACATCAGGGCGTTGGACCGGTAGACGATCAGCTCCGCCATCCTGCACACCTCCACCGAGAACCACGACGGCCCTGTCACTCTGCGCGTTTGCCCAGCTCGTGGCGGTCGTCGGTCAATTCCCGGACAGCAGCACCGGCCGTTCGGTGGAGCACTGTGGGACCGGTCCGGCCGGGAAGTCCCACCCGGTGTCCTGAATGGGATGAATTTCCGGTTGCTGCCGTAACGTGCCGCAGGTCGGCTCGATGAACAGGCGAGGTGCGTCGTCGGGGGGTAGTTCATGCGGATTCTGATCACGGGTGGGGCCGGCTTCATCGGCGCCAACCTGGCCCGCGCCGCCCTGGCCGAGCCGGCCGTCAAGGAGGTCAGCGTCCTGGACGACTTCTCGGTGGGGCTGCGCGGCAACCTCGACGGCCTGGACGTCGACCTCGTCGAGGGGTCGATCCTGGACCCGGCCGCGCTGGATGCCGCGATGGCGGGTCGGGAGGCGGTCGTCCACCTGGCCGCGCTGCCCAGCGTCCCCCGGTCGTTGCGCGACCCGCTCGCCTCCCACCACGCCAACGCCACCGGCACCCTGATGGTGCTGGAGGCGGCCCGCCGCCACGATGTCGCGCACGTGCTGGTCGCCTCCTCCTCGTCGGTGTACGGGATGAACCCGGCGCTGCCCAAGGTGGAGCTGACCTGGACCCGCCCGATGAGCCCCTACGCGGCCAGCAAGCTCGCCACCGAGGCGTACGCCCTGGCCCACCAGGCGTCGTTCGGGCTGCCGACGCTGGCCCTGCGGTTCTTCAACGTCTTCGGCCCCGGGCAGCGGCACGACCACGCGTACGCGGCCGTCATCCCCCGGTTCACCCACGCCGCCCTGCGCGGCGAACCGGTCGTGGTGCACGGCGACGGCACCCAGTCCCGCGACTTCACCTACGTCGGCACGGTCTGCGAGGTCATCCTCGACGCGCTGCGCCGCCGGGTGCGCCACCCGCATCCGGTCAACCTCGCCTTCGGCGCGCGGGCCAGCCTGCTCCAGGTCCTCGACGAGCTGGAGAGCCTGCTCGGCCGGCCGATCGCCCGGGAGCACGTGGCGCCGCGCACCGGCGACGTGCCGCACTCGCTGGCCGACGACACCACCCTGCGGTACCTCTTCCCGGACGTCACGCCGGTCGCCCGGGAACAGGGCCTGAGAGCGACCAGCGAGTGGATGGCCGGGCGGCTGGGCACCGCACCCGCCGCACCGCGGTGACCCGGGCCGCCAGTCGGGCGGCACCCGAGCCGGCCGCCGTCGCCACCGGGTCGCCGACCGGCGTGACGGTCGCGGTCGCCCCGGCGCCGGCCCCGCCGTCCGGGTGGGACCGGGACCGGGCGGTCACCGTGGGGGTGGCCACCGCCCTGGTGGCGAAGGGGATCGGGCTGGCCGCGCCGCTGGCCGTCACCCCCGCCTGCTTCCGCTACCTGGGCGACCAGCGGTACGGCCTGTGGATGGCGGTCACCGCGCTCACCGGGATGGCCTGGTTCGCCGACCTGGGGCTGGGCAACGGGCTGCTGACCCGGCTCGGCCACCTGACCGACGACCCCCGCCAGCAGGCCCGCGAGATATCCAGCGCCTTCGCCACCCTCGGCGTGGTCGCCGTGCTGCTGCTGGCCGCGCTCATGGTGGTCACCCCCGTGGTGCCCTGGGTGGAGCTGTTCGACGTACGCGACCCGACCGTCGCCGCGCAGACCCCCGCCGTGGTCCTGATCTGCTTCGGCGCGTTCGCGGTCAACATCCCCCTGTCGCTGATCCAGCGCGTCCAGTACGCCCGGGGCCAGATGGTGCAGAGCAACGTCTGGCAGTCGGCCGGTGCGCTGGCCGCCATGGCGCTGGTGCTGGTCGCCATCGCCACCGGCCGGGGACCGCTGACCGTCATCGCCGCGGCGGTGCTGGCCGTGCCGGTGACCAACCTGCTCAACACGGTGACCTACTTCTGGTCCTGCGCCCCCGGCCACCGGCCGGCACCGGGCCTGGTACACCGGGGCACCGTCACCGGTCTGCTCCGGCTGGGTCTGCGTTTCTTCGCGCTCACCACGATGTCGTCGGTCGCGTTGAACGTGGACAACCCCCTGGTCGCGAACGTCCTGGGGCTGGCGGTGGCGGCGCACTACGCGGTGGTGGGGAAGCTGTTCGGCGTCCTGTGGATCTTCGTGGGGCTGGTCGGCATGACGATCTGGCCGGTCAACGGGGCGGCCCTCGCCCGGGGCGAGACGGCCTGGGTCCGCCGCAACACCCGCCGGATGGTCGCGCTCTACGGGCTGATCGTGGGCACGGCCGCGCTGGTGCTGGTCGGCTACGGGCACCGGCTGATCGAACTCTGGATCGGCACCGTCGACCGGTCGACCATCCGGCTCCCCGTCCTCGTCGGGCTGGCCGGCTGGTCCCTGCTGGTCGCCGTCACCTCCCCGCTGATCATGGTGCAGAACAGCATCGGCCTGCTCCGGCCGCAGTTCGTCGGCTGGGCGTCGTTCCTGGTGCTGGCGACCGCGCTCAAGATCTGGGGCCTGCGCCAGTTCGGCCTGGCCGGGCTGCCCGCGGCGGCCTGCCTGGCGTACCTGCTCACCATGGTGCCGGCGGCGCTGGTGGGATACCGCGGCGCGCTCGCCCGGTGCGGGCCGTCGTGACCGGCCGGCACCGGGTGCTGCGGGTGGTCGGCGCGCTGAACTTCGGCGGCACCGAGATGCGTACGGCCGAGCTGCTGCCCCGGCTCGCCGCCGCCGGCACCGAGCTGCACCTGGTGACCCTCAGCGACGTGATCGGGCCGGGACCGCTGGCCGAGGTGGTCACCCGCCACGGCGGCACGGTCACCGCGCTGCCCCTGGACGTGCGCTTCCCCGCCCGGTTCCTGCGCCTGCTCGGGCAGCTCCGCCCGGACGTGCTGCACGTCGACTGCGCCAACTTCTCCGGTGTGCTGCTCGCCCTGGGCGCGCTGCGCGGGGTGCCCGGCCGGGTCGCGCACTTCCGCGGCGACGACAACCGGCCCCGCAACGTCCGGCGACGGGTCTACCGGTGGATCGCGGGGCGGCTGCTGCGACGCGTCGCCACCGACATCCTCGGCGTCTCGCCCAGCTCGCTGACGTTCGGCTACCACCCGGGCTGGCGCGACGACCCCCGCTGCCGGGTGGTGCTCAACGGGCTCGACCTCGACCGGCTCCGCCGACCCAGCCCCGACGACCTGCGGGCGCTGATCGGCGCGGCACCGGGGGAGCTGGTCTGCGTCACGGTCGGCCGGGCCTCGCCGGAGAAACGCCGCTGGCTGCTGCCGCCGATCCTGGCCGCGCTGCGGGACCGGGGCGTGCCGGCGCACGCCGTGCTCGTCGGGCCGGGCGACCGGGCGGACGACGCCCGCGTCCTGGCCGCGGCGGCCACCGCCGGGGTCGCCGACCGGGTGCACCTGCTGGGTGCGCGGGCGGACGTGGGCGGGCTGCTGCGCCAGGCCGACGTCGTCGTCCATCCCTCCTGCCTGGAGGGGCTGCCCGGGGGAGTGCTGGAGCCCGTCGCGTTGGGCGTCGGCACGGTCGCCGCCGACCTGCCGGGGGTGCGCTTCATCGGGGAACGACTACCCGGGGTGACCATCGTGGACGTCGACGCCCCGCCGCAGCGGTGGGCGCGGGCGGTGGAGGAGGCGACGGCGTACACCACGGCGACCGCCGCCGCCGTGGCCGCCCGGCGGTTCGCCGACAGCGCCTTCGCCATCGACACGGCCGCCGCCGTCCACCTGGAGATCTACCGGCGGTGGGCGGCGACCCGCCCGGGGCGGGACCGGGATTCGGAAACGAGCAGCCGGCCACCGGTCGGCTCGGGACGGTGAGCGAGATGACCGATCAGACAGTGGCCGTCGACCGGCATCCGCAGCCGGACGACGCGTCGACCGGGCGGGCCGTGCGGCCCCGTCCCCTGCTCGTCGGCGCCTACGCCTTCCCGCACGGCGACGCCACCTCCAACCGGCTGCTGCAACTCGCCCGGTCCGCCGCGCCCGAGGGCACCCGCACGCTGGTCGTCAACGACTGGCCCTGCGAGGTCGCCTTCCCGGCCCGGCCGCCCGACGCGACCGGCGTCGACCTGGTCACCCTGCGGATCCGTGGCCTGCACCGGCTCACCCGGATGCCGGCCCGGCTGGCCCGCCCGGTGCGGGTGCTGCGGGCCGTGCGGGGCCGTGGGGTACGCCGTGGCGACGTGAGCGTGGTGCTCCTGCCGATGGCGTTGATGACCCTCGGCAACTGGGCGGTGCTGCGGCTCGTGCTGCGCTGCCCGGTGGTGGTGGACGCCAGCGAACGCCACGACCGGCGGCAGTTCCGGCGCGGGTGGCTCACCCCGTACTACGTCCGGCACCGCTGGTCGACGTTCCTGGCCACCCGGCTCGTGCCCCGGGCCACCGCGGTCTCCACCACGCTGGCCGGGTACCTCACCGGGCACGGGCTGGAGGTGCTGGTGGTGCCGCCGCAGGTCGACTGCGACGACTTCCCGGTCGGCCGCCCGCCCGCGCCCTCCACCGGGCTGCGCCTGCTGTACGCCGGCACCCCCGGCCGCAAGGACATGCTGGACGTGATCGTGCGGGGGATCAGCCTGCTCACGCCGGAGCAGCAGCGCCGGGTCAGCCTGACCATCGCCGGCGTCACCCGCGCCGACGCCGCCGCCCGCTCCGACCTGGACGTCGCCCTGCTCGACGGGGTGGCGGCCGAGGTGCGGTTCCTCGGCCGGGTTCCCCGCGACACCGTGCTGACGCTGCTCGGCCAGTCGCACTTCTCGATGCTGGTCCGCCCCACCGGCGGATACGCGGCCAACGGCTTCCCGTCCAAGGTGCCGGAGAGCCTGGCCGCCGGCTGCCCGGTGCTGCTCAACCACACCAGCGACCTGGCCAGTTACGTGCACGACGGCGTGGAGGGGCTGGTGCTCGCCGGCAACACGCCGGAGGACGTGCGGCAGGCGGTCGTCCGCGCGCTGCGACTGCGGGACGAGGAGTGGACGGCGATGAGCCGGGCCGCCCGGTCGCGGGCCCGCGAGTCGTTCGACCACCGGGCCTGGCGGGACCGGGTGAGCGCCTTCGTGGCGGCCGGCTCCCGGCGCTGAGCCGGCCGGCTCGTACCACCCGGCGGGCCTGTCGCCCGGGGGCCTCAGCGCAGCGCGGGGACCGGCAGGCGGGGGGAGCCGTCCACCGGGTGGAGAATCCGTGGCGGCGGGGTCACCGACCCGGACTCCTCGGCGTCGTCCGTGCCCGCCCGACCGGCCGGCATGTGCAGCAGCACCCCGGCGACCACGAACCAGAACACGTACGGGTAGGTCTGCCCGGTGCCGAAGATGGCCGACTCGGTGACCTGGATCAGCAGGCCGGTGACGACGAGCCAGACCAGACCCGAGTCGGCCCGGCGCACCGGCGCCCGCAGGGCCACCCGCCCGACGGCCAGCAGCAGCAACGCCAGCGGTGCCACGGCGGCGAGCCCCAGTTCCAGCAGCAGCTGCAGGTAGCTGTTGTGCACCACGCTCACCCCCGTCCCCAGGGACTCGTCGAGGCTGGCGAGCGCGAACAGGTGGTTCCGGGAGGCGTACCCGAAGCCCAGGGTGGGGCGGTTCTGCCACCACAGGTCGACAGTGGCCTGCCACATCTCCGTGCGGCCGTTGGACAGGTCGCCGCCGGTGGGATCGGTGAAGCGCAGCACGAAGCGCCGCATCCAGGTGCCCGCGAAGATGACCGGCAAGAGGTTGAACAGGTACGCCACCAGGAGCCCTACCGCCAGCCCCGCGCCCAGCCGGACCACCCGGCCCAGCCCGTGCCGCAGCACGACCCAGAGGGCGCCGACGAGCACGGCGATCAGCCCGGTGCGGGACTGGGAGAGCAGCAGGCAGGCGACGGTCGGCACCACGCCGAGCAGCTCCCACCGCCGCCGGGACTCCCGGTAGACCGCCCAGCCCAACGGGGTGGCCAGGGCGCAGACGATGCTGAGCATGTTGGGGTTGTTGTAGAGGCCCTCGAACCGGTCGGTCTGCGACAGCGCGGCGAAGAGCGTGCCGTCGGCGAACCCGAAACCGAGGCTGATCAGGGCGGAACCACTGAGGACCAGGTAGACCATCCGCAGGTCGGCCAGCATGACCGCCCGGTCCGGCCAGCGGTGTCGGACCAGGACGTGCACCAGCGCGGCCAGCAGGAGCAGCGCCACCCCCCGTTGCAGGGTCTCCATCGGCACCACCGACCAGGTGAAGCTCACCGTGGCCAGACCCGCCATCGCCCAGAGCGCGGCGACGAGGACCCGGGTCCACGGGTCCGTCCGGTCCGCCGCCCGACGTGGCATGCGCAACGCCCAGACGACCAGGCCGGCGACCGCCGCGTACCGGGGATAGAAGCTCGCCTCCACCAGGGCCGGCAGCCGGGACGAGGCGCAGACCAGCAGCACCATGGTCAGGCCCAGCAGCCACCGCCAGCCGTCCATCTGCTGGGCGACCGCGAACAGCGCGAGCAGCAGCAGCGCCACCGCGCCGACCGCGACCAGGGGGTCGTTGACGCTGGCGACGGTGATGGCCACCACGCCGACGACCGCCCCGATGACCAGGCACAGTTGACCCACTCGGTTCCCCACGTGACGTCCTTTGACTCCGGCAGGCCGGCGTTGCCGGCGTGGTCGTGTGTTCGGTCAGAGCGGCACGCCGGCCAGGCCCGGCCGGGCCGGGTCGCCCGCCCAGCGGTCCCGGGCGGCGTGCATCGCCGCGATCATGTCCGGCCAGCTCGGCGGACGGTAGCCGGTGGCCCGGGCGAGGGCGTCCGCGCGCATCGAGCGGTCGCAGACGAACCCGTCGTCCGGCACCAGCTCGCCGCGCCACCCGTACACCTCGGCGACCAGCCGCAGCAGGTCGTACTTCGCGATCGGCTCCGCGGCGACGTGGTACAGCCCGGTCAGCTCCGGGCGGGGCAGGACCACCGTGCGCAGCAGCCGGGCGAACTCCACGGTCGTCACCCCGCTGTAGACGGCCCTGGTGAAGCCACGGACCTGACCCCGTTGGGCGAGGAACCAGTCCACCAGGGAACGGTGTGTGGTCAGCTCGTGGCCGACGATCGACGTGCGCAGGGTGAGCGCCGACGCCCCGGTCGCCTCGCCCAGGAGTTTGGACCGGCCGTAGAGGTCGGGCGGATCGGGCAGGTCGTCCTCGTGGTAGCCGCCCCGCCGGCCGGAGAACACGCAGTCGGTGCTGACGTGCACGAGCCGGCTGCCGACCTGCGCGCAGGCGTCGGCCAGCTGATGGGGGAGGAGGGCGTTGAGGGTGACCGTGTGCACCGCGTCCTGCACGTCCGGCCGCTGCTTGATGACGCCGACGCAGTTGACCACGACGTCCGGTCGTAGCTCGTCGACGAGGTGCCGGACCTGACCGAACCGGGTCACGTCGACGGCCGGGACGATCCGGGTGAGCAGGTGCGGTGGAAACCGGTCGGCCCGGTCGGCGATGCTGCGGGCCAGACCGTGGACGTCGAGATCCGGGTCGTCGTCCAGCTCCCGCAGGAGGGCGTGGCCGAGCATGCCGGTGACGCCGACGACGAGGACCCGCCGGGTCGGGGACCGGCGGTCACCGGGCGGATCCGCCCGGTGGTCGCTGCGCCGACGGGGAACCCGGTCGGGGCGGACGGCGTCGGTGGCCGGGCTCAACTCGTCACCACGGCCGCCGCGGCGGCCTGGACCTGCGCGCGTACCTCGGGCAGCGTCAACAGCAGCGCCTCGATCTCGGGTACGGACAACCGGCGGGCGTTGTGCGAGTGGAAGTCGGCGAGGCCGCCGTGCTCGACGTCCCCCTCCTCGAAGTAGAGGGAGTAGTTGAGGTCACGGCTGTCCACCGGCACCCGGAGGAACTCCCCGAGATCCTCCGCGAACGCCAGCTCCTCCCGGCTGGCCAGGGTCTCGTAGAGCTTCTCCCCGTGCCGGATGCCGAGCACGTTGAACTTCGCCGGCACCCCGAACAGGTTGCACAGCGCGGTGGCCAGGTCGCCGATGGTGCAGGCGTCGGCCTTGCGGATGAAGACGTCCCCCGGCTGGCCGTGGGCGAAGGCGTGCTCCACCAGCTCGACCGATTCGGGCAGTGACATCAGGAAACGCGTCATCGACGGATCGGTGACCGTCGGCAGCCCGCCCCGCAGGATCTGGTCGATGAACAACGGAATCACCGATCCGCGCGAGTACATGACATTGCCGTAACGCACGCAGCAGACCCGGGTCCGGGCCGCCGCGTTGTTACGGCAGTGCGCCTGGGCCACCTTTTCCATCAACGCCTTGGTCATGCCCATGGCGTTGACCGGATAGACGGCCTTGTCGGTGCTCAGCAGGACCAGCGTCTCCACACCCACCCGTTCGCAGGCGTCCACCACGTTCGCGCTGCCGAGCACGTTGGTGCGGACGGCTTCGAGTGGGAAGAACTCACAGGAGGGCACCTGCTTCAGGGCCGCCGCGTGGAAGACGAACTCCATTCCCCGGGCGGCCTTGAGCACGCTGTCGTAGTCGCGCACGTCACCGACGTAGTAACGGACCCGGTCGTTGCCGAGGCGGTGCCGCATCGCGTCCTGCTTCGACTCGTCCCGGCTGAGGACCCGCACCTCGGCGGCCCCGGCGGCGAGCAGCCGGGCGACCATCGTCTGGCCGAACGACCCGGTGCCTCCGGTGATCAGGAAACGCCTGTCCGAAAGCGAGGAATTCATGTCGCCCCCTGCCTGCTTCCCGGTGGACCATCCTCGGGAATAGCGATCTCGTCAAAGGTGACCATACTGTTGCCGTAACGAGACCGGGCGCGCTTTCCGGTAAAGGGAGGAACTGTCACGTCTCACGTTCGCCGAGTTGGCTCGCCGGCCATTGTCGACCCGCCCGGGGTGGCAAATGTGAAAGCGCCGGCCGCCCGCCGTAAAGGTGATAGGTGTGTTCCATGTCCAAAGTTGCTGTCCATGCGGCCCAGCCGCGCGCCGGTGGCTCCGCCCCGTCGACCCGGCCGGGGACCGACCCGGCGACCCGGCGGCCGTACGACCGGTGGAAGCGGCTGCTCGACGTGGTCGGCGCGCTCCTCGTGCTGACCGTCGGCGCTCCCCTGTTCGCCGCCGTCGCCCTGCTGGTGCTGGTGACCCACGGGCGGCCGGTGCTGTTCCGGCACACCCGGCCCGGCCTGTACGGCGAACTGTTCGACGTGGTGAAGTTCCGCACCATGCGCCACCCCGACCCGGACCGGGGCCTGGTGACCGACGCGCAGCGCCTCACCCGGGTGGGCCGGTGGCTGCGGGCGAGCAGCCTCGACGAGCTGCCGGAGTTCTGGAACGTGCTGCGCGGCGAGATGAGCGTCGTCGGCCCGCGCCCGCACCTGGTGCGCTACCTCGACCTCTACGACGCCGAGCAGGCCCGCCGGCACGAGGTGCGGCCGGGCATCACCGGCCTCGCCCAGGTCCGCGGGCGCAACGCGCTGAACTGGACGGCGAAGTTCGCCTCCGACGTCGAGTACGTGGACCGGCGGTCCTTCCTGCTGGACCTGAGGATCCTGCTGGCCACCGTCCGGGTGGTGCTGAGCCGGGAGGGGATCTCGGCCCCCGGCGCGGCCACCTGGCACGAGTTCACCGGCAACGACCAGCCACCCGCCCCGTCGGCGGCCGCCGACCGGGACGCCGCGCCCCGCCGATGAACCGGGTGCTGCTGCTGGGTGCCGGTGGATTCCTGGGCCGGCACATCCGTGCTTTGCTGGCCGAGCACACCACCGTCCGGTCGCCGGACCGCACCCGGTGCGACCTGGTCCGGATGGACCTGCCCGAGCTGACCGCGCTGATCGCCCGGGAACGGCCGGACGCGGTGGTGACGGCGGCGGGCCGGATCGTCGGATCGGGGCACGACTTCGTGCAGGCGCACGTGGTGACGACCGCGAAACTGATCGAGGCGGTGGCCGCCGCCGCCCCCGGGGCACGGCTGGTGCGGATCGGCTCGGCGGCCGAGTACGGTGTCGTGCCCCACGGTCGCGCCGTGCGGGAGGAGTACCCGGGCACGCCGGTGAGCGAGTACGGGCTGAGCCACCTCGCCGCCACCCGGCTGGCGGAGCTGGCGGGCGACGTCGGTCGCCTCGACACCATCGTGCTGCGGGTGTTCAACCCGGTCGGGCCGGGGATGCCGCCGGGCAACATGCTGGCCCGGGTGACCGCGATGGTCCGGGCGGCGGCGGCCGGCGGGGCGGGCGACATCGCGCTGGGCCTGCACGACACGTACCGGGATCTGGTGGACGTCCGGGACGTCGCGGCGGCGGTGCTGGCCGCGACCCGGTGCGCGGCCGTGGGCGCGGAGCGGGTGGTCAACGTGGGCAGCGGCCGTGCGGTGGCGACCCGGGACGTGGTCCGGCTGCTGGCCGACGTGGCCGGCTTCACCGGCCGGATCCGGGAGGGCGGCTTCCCGCCGGACGCCACCCGTTCGGCGGCCGTGCCCTGGATGTGCGCCGACGTCGACCGCGCCCGCCGGGTGCTCGGCTGGACGCCGACGTACGACCTCGACGCCTCGCTGCGCGCCCTGTGGCGGGCCGACGGCGAGCGGCCCGACGGCGAGCGGGCCGACGGTGAGCGGCCCGACGGTGAGCGGCCCGACGGCGAGCGGCCCGACGGTGGGCGGCCCGACGGTGAGCGCGTGGACGGTGAGCCGGCCGACCGGTCGGTGGCCGGCGTGGCGGCGGGGTGAGGCCGATGCGGATCGGCCTGCTCAGCCAGTGGTTCGACCCGGAACCGGGGCCGGCGGCGCTGCCCGGGATGCTCGCCCGGGCACTCGCCGACCGGGGACACGACGTGCAGGTGCTCACCGGTTTCCCGAACTACCCGACCGGCCGGCTGGCCGACGGCTACCGGCTGGCCCGCCGGCTCGACGAAGCCGACGGCCCGATCCGGATCCGGCGGGTGGCCCTCTATCCCAGCCACGACCGTTCCGCCGCGCGTCGGGTGGCGAACTACGGGTCCTTCGCCGTCTCCGCGCTGGTCTCCGGCACCCCGGCGTTGCGGGGCCTGGATGCGCTCTGGGTCGGCAACTCGCCGATCAGCGTCGCCCTGCCGATGTGGTTCGCCCGGTACGCGCTCCGGGTGCCGGTGCTGCTGCACGTGCTGGACCTGTGGCCGGACAGCGTGGTGGCGAGCGGTTTCCTCGGCACCGGCCGGGCGTCGCGGGTCATCGAGCGGGGGATGGCCGCGTGGTGCGGGGCGATGTACCGCAGCGCCAGCCGGGTCGCCCACGTCTCGCCGGGGGCCGCCGACCTGCTCGCCGGGCGGGGCGTGCCCCGGCACAAGCTCGTGCACGTCCCGGTGTGGGCGGACGAGACGCTGGGCGTCCGCACCGCCGACCTGCGGGCCGAGCTGGGGATCCGCACCGACCAGGTGGTGCTGGTGTACGCCGGCGCGCTCGGCGAGGCGCAGGGGCTCGACTCGCTGATCGACGCCTGTGCCCGGGTCGGCGACCCCCGGCTGGTGTGCCTGATCGCCGGCTCGGGGACCACCGAGGAGCGGCTGCGTCGCCGGGCCGGGGCGGTGGGGGCGACGAACGTGCGGTTCCTCGGGCAGCTGCCCCGGGAGCGGATGCCCGCGCTGATGGCCACCGGGGACGTGCACTACGTGAGCCTGCGGCGCGGCGGCATGTCGGCGTACACGATGCCGAGCAAGGTGCAGGCGACCCTCGCCGCCGGGCGGGCGCTGCTGGTCGCCGCGGAGGGCGACGCCGCCGCCGTGGCCCGCGACAGCGGCGCGGGGATCACCGCCCGGCCGGGTGACGCCGACTCGATCGGCGACGCCCTGCGGGAGGTCTGCGACCTGGGCCGGGAGAAGCTGGAACTGCTCGGCCAGGCGGGTCGGGCGCACTACGACCGGGTGTTCTCCGTGGCCGCCGGTGCCGACCGGGTCGAGCGGACCCTGCGCGAGATGGTGGAGTGGCCCGGGTTCAGGGCCAGTCGTCGCCGGCCGCGAGCCGGCGGGTGAGCAGGTCACCCAGCGGAACCGACTCGCCGTCCCGACCGCCCCGGCCGACGACCAGGGGCGGCCGGGCCGGCGGCGGGTCGACGCCGAACACCCGGGCGCGCACGCTCGACGGCACGGTGAGCAGGTAGAACCGGCCGTCGACGTCGACCGCGCGCAGGCCGGCCCGGTCCACGTACCACCCGGTCAGTCCGGTCCGGTACCGGCTCCGCCCGTCGTAGCCCTGGGCCGCCAGCCGGGTGGTCCGCAGCCCGCGCCGGGTCGCCTCGGCCGTGAACCGGGCCACCAGCTCCTCCGCCTGCGCGTGTTCGCCGTCGCGCTGGCGGGCGTCGGCCGCCGCGTGCGCCCGCACCGCCCGCCGCTGCTGCTCCCGCCACTCCGGACCGCCGTCAGCACCCATGCCGCGACGGTACGCCACCGCCGGCGACCCGGCGACGACCCGTTACACCGTCCCGACCGAGCCTGGTTCGGCCCCAGCGCCCGGCCGTTCGCCGCTCCGCCCGGTCTGGTGCCGGGACGGAGCGGCGCGGGTCGGGGTCAGGCCAGGCCGGCCCGGCGCAACGCCTCGGCCATCGCGTCGTTGGCCGGCGTCGGCGCGGAGCCGCCCCGGCCCTGCCGCTGCGCCCCGCCCTGCCGTTGCGCCGCCCCGCCCCGGGAACCACCCCGGTCCCCCCGCTGGCCGCCGGCCCCGCCCGCGCCGCCCCGGCGGCCGCCCTGGGTGTCGCCGCGCCCGCCCTGGGGGGCGCCGCGCTCGCGCCGCTCCCCGTCGGCCGGGGGACGGCCGCCGCCCGCCGGCACCTCGTCGTCCAGCCGCAGGGTCAGCGAGATCCGCTTGCGCGGCACGTCGACGTCGAGCACCTTGACCCGGACCACGTCGCCGGACTTCACCACGTCACGCGGGTCCTTGACGAAGGTGTGCGACATCGCCGACACGTGCACCAGGCCGTCCTGGTGCACGCCCACGTCGACGAACGCGCCGAACGCGGCCACGTTGGTGACCACGCCCTCCAGCAACATCCCCGGGGTCAGGTCGCCGATCTTCTCCACCCCCTCGACGAAGGTGGCGGTGCGGAACTCCGGTCGCGGATCCCGGCCGGGCTTCTCCAGCTCGGCGAGGATGTCGGTGACGGTGGGCAGGCCGAAGGTGTCGTCGACGAAGTCGGTGGCCCGCAGCCCGCGCAGGATCGCCGACCTGCCGATCAGCGAGCGGAGGTCCTGCCCGGTGCTGGCCAGGATCCGGCGGACCACCGGGTACGCCTCCGGGTGCACGCTGGACGAGTCGAGCGGGTCGGTGCCGCCGGGGATGCGCAGGAAGCCGGCGCACTGCTCGAACGCCTTCGGGCCGAGCCGGGCCACCTTCTTCAGCTCGGCTCGGGTGCGGAACGGCCCGTTGGCGTCCCGGTGCAGCACGATGTTCTCGGCCAGGCCCGCGCCGATGCCGGAGACCCGGGTCAGCAGGGGAGCGGAGGCGGTGTTGACGTCCACTCCGACCCCGTTGACGCAGTCCTCCACCACCGCGTCCAGCGAGCGGGAGAGCTTCACCTCGGACAGGTCGTGCTGGTACTGGCCGACGCCGATCGAGCGCGGATCGATCTTGACCAGCTCGGCGAGCGGATCCTGGAGGCGGCGGGCGATGGAGACCGCGCCGCGCAGCGAGACGTCCAACGTGGGCAGCTCCTGCGAGGCGTACGCGGAGGCCGAGTAGACCGACGCGCCGGCCTCGGAGACCATCACCTTGGTCAGGCCGAGCTGGGGATACCGCTTGATCAGGTCGGCGGCGAGCTTGTCGGTCTCCCGGCTGGCGGTGCCGTTGCCGATGGCCACCAGCTCCACCCGGTGCGCCCCGGCCAGCTTCGCCAGCGTCTCGATCGAGGCGTCCCACTGCCGGCGCGGCTCGTGCGGGTAGATCGTGTCGGTGGCGACCACCTTGCCGGTGGCGTCCACCACCGCCACCTTCACCCCGGTGCGCAGGCCCGGGTCGAGGCCCATGGTGGCGCGGCTGCCGGCGGGCGCGGCGAGCAGCAGGTCACGCAGGTTGGTGGCGAAGACCCGGACCGCCTCCTCCTCGGCCGCCTGCCACAGCCGGGTGCGCAGGTCGGCGGCGAGGTGGATCAGGATCCGGGTACGCCAGGCCCAGCGCACCGTGTCGGCCAGCCACCGGTCGGCGGGCCGACCCGCGTCGGTGACACCGAACCGGCCGGCGATGGCCGCCTCGTAGCGGGTCGGGCCGGTCGGCGGGGCGTCCGGGTCCTCCTCGGCGTCGGGGGCCATGGTGAGGTCGAGCACACCCTCCTTCTCGCCCCGGAACATCGCCAGGATCCGGTGCGAGGGCAGCTTCGGGTACGGCTCGGCGAAGTCGAAGTAGTCGGCGAACTTCGCGCCGGCGGCCTGCTGGCCGTCGCGTACCCGGGAGACCAGCCGGCCCCGCGACCACATCTGCTCGCGCAGGGTGCCGATCAGGTCGGCGTCCTCGGCGAACCGCTCGATGAGGATGGCCCGCGCGCCCTCCAGCGCGGCGGCGGCGTCGGCCACCCCGCGCCCGGCGTCGACGAACGCGGCGGCCGTCTCCTTCGGTTCCCGGGTGGGGTCGCCGAGCAGCGTGTCGGCCAGCGGCTCCAGCCCGGCCTCCCGGGCGATCTGCGCCCGGGTCCGCCGCTTCGGCTTGTAGGGCAGGTAGATGTCCTCCAGCCGGGACTTGGAGTCGGCCGCCATGATCTGCGCTTCCAACGCCTCGTCCAGCTTGCCCTGGCCGCGGATCGACTCCAGCACCGCGGCCCGCCGCTCGTCCAGCTCCCGCAGGTAACGCAGCCGCTCCTCCAGGGTGCGCAGCTGGGCGTCGTCGAGCAGGCCGGTGGCCTCCTTGCGGTAGCGGGCGATGAACGGCACGGTCGCGCCGCCGTCGAGCAGCTCCACGGCCGCCCGCACCTGGCGTTCGGCGACGCCGAGCTCGTCGGCGATCCGCTGATGGACTGACTGGGTCACGATGTTGATCCGCCTTCGTGTCGGGTTCCCTGCTGCATTCTGCCGCCCACCCCCGACGCCGCGCGCCACCCCCGCCGGTGCCCGCCCCGCACGGCCGTGCCGGGAGCAGCGCGCACCGCTGTGCCGGAGAGCAGCGCGCACCGCCGTGCCGGTGCCCGGCCTGTCCGGCCGCGCCGGGACCGGGGCGAGCCGGCGTGCCGGTCGGCCCGCTGCGCTAGCGTGGCGATCATGGACCAACCTGCGGATCCGCGCGCCCGTCGGCTCTTCGGTGGCAGTGCCCGAGCGCTCGGCGACCTCGCCGCCAGCCCGTTCCGGGCCGACCGGGACCGGATCGTCGCCTCGCCCTTCTTCGCCCGGCTCGGCGGGGTGACCCAGGTGATCAGCCCGGTCGGCTCCGGGCTGCTGGTGCACAACCGGCTCACCCACAGTCTCAAGGTGGCCCAGGTGGCCCGCGCCATCGCCGAACGGTTGACCGCCGACCCGGCGCACCGGGGCCTGCTGGACAAGCTCGGCGGCTGCGACCCGGACGTGGTGGAGGCCGCCGCCCTCGCCCACGACCTCGGCCACCCGCCGTTCGGGCACCTGGGGGAGCGGGTGCTCGACCGGCTGGCCCGGCAGCGGCTCGGGCTGGCCGACGGGTTCGAGGGCAACGCGCAGTCGTACCGGATCGTCACCAGCACCGAGATCCGCGGCGCGGCCACCACCGGCCTCGACCTGACCGCGGCCGTCCGGGCGGCGATGCTGAAGTACCCGTGGACCCGGCTGGACCACCCCGATCCGCACCCCCGGCACCTGCGTCCCGCCCCCCGGGGTGCCGCCGCCCCGCCGGACGAACCGGACAGCGGCTCGCTGAAGTTCGGCGCGTACGGCACCGAGCTCGAGGATCTGCGGCAGGCCCGCGCGCCGTTCGCCGGTCGGATCGCCGAGTGGCAGCAGACCGTCGAGGCGTCGGTGATGGACACCGCCGACGACATCGCGTACGCCATCCATGACGTGGAGGACTTCTACCGGGTGGGGGTGCTCCAGCAGGGCACCGTCGCCGCCGAGCTGATGGCCTGGCAGCGCGAGGCCGGGCACCTGCGCGCGGTCACCGACGCGGCGCTGGCCGGTGCGGCCCGCCGCCCCGGCTCGGCGATCGAGGCGCTGCGCCGCCAACTGCACCGCAAGGACAGCTGGATCGCCGCCGACGACGCCTTCGCCGCCGCCGTCGAGCACGTCCGGGAGGAGCTGGTGGACGGGCTGCTGGCGCTCCCCTTCGACGGCTCGATCGAGGCCGAGCAGTACGTGGCCCGGTTCTCGGCCCGGTGGACCACCCGGCTGGTCGACGCGATCACGGTGACCGCCGCCCCGGACGTGCGCTCCGGGCACGTGCTGCTGGCCCCGGCGCAGTGGCACGAGGTGCAGGTGCTCAAGTTCGTCCACCACCGGTTCGTGCTGGCCCGCCCCGACCTGGCCCTGCACCAGCGGGGCCAGGCCCGGCTGCTGGACACCCTGGTCGACGCGCTCTGGCAGTGGCTGCTCGACCCCGAGGAGGAGTCCCGGCTGCCCCGCCGGCTGCCCGACCTGGTGGAGCTGGCCGAGGCGGAGCTGCACCCGCGGACCCCGGACCGGATCGGCCGGGCCCGGGGCCGGGCCATCGTCGACTTCGTCGCCCAGCTCACCGACGGCCAGGCGGTGGCGATGCTGGACGTGCTGTCCGGTCGTTCCGGCGCGCTGTGGACCGACGCCTTCGTGCTGTGAGCGGCGGCGCACCGGGCGGCACCGGGCCGGCTCCCGGTCAGGCGACCGTCTGCCACCAGCCGTCGACCGGCTGCGGGTCGTCCACCACCACGCGCTCGCCGGGGCGGGGCACCGCCAGCCTGACGTCGCGGGTCTTGGCCTCGGCCCAGAGCCGGTCCACCGGCTCGGACCAGTCGTGCAGGGCCAGGTTGAACGTCGCCCAGTGCACCGGGACGAGCAGGTCGCCGCGTAGCTCCAGGTGGGCGGTGACCGCCTCCTCCGGGAACATGTGGATGCCCGGCCAGGCCCGGTCGTACGCGCCGATCTGCATCAGCGTCACGTCGAACGGCCCGTGCTCCGCGCCGATCTCGGCGTACCCGTCGAAGTAGCCGGAGTCGCCGGTGTAGAAGACCTTCCGGTGCGCCCCGGCGACCACCCACGAACTCCACAGCGTGCCGTCGCGCCGCAGGCCCCGGCCGGAGAAGTGCTGCGCGGCGGTGGCGGTGATCTCCAGGCCGCCGACCCGGTGCCGCTCCGACCAGTCCAGCTCGATGATCCGGTCGGCCGGCACCCCCCACCGGTCGAGGTGCGCGCCGACGCCGAGCGGGACCAGGAACGGCGCCGACTGCCGCCGCACCAGCTCCCGGACGGTGGTCATGTCGAGGTGGTCGTAGTGGTCGTGGGAGATCAGGATCGCGTCGACGGTGGGCAGCTCGTCGAGGCTGACCGGGGGCGCATGCAGCCGCTTCGGCCCGACGGCGGCCGACGGCGAGCACCTGTCGCTCCACACCGGGTCGATCAGCACCCGGTGCCCCTCGATCTCGACCAGCGCCGAGGCGTGGCCGTACCAGACGATGCTCAGCTCGCGGTCGACGCCGGTGGTCGGGGCCGGGGCGGGCCGCAGCAGCGGGACCGGGGCGGTCGGCCGGCGGCGCTGCTGGCCGAAGAGCAGCTCGCGGAGCAGGCTGCGGTCGGGGTCGCCACCGGGCATGGTCCGCACGGCGACCCGGTTGTGGAAGGTGCCGTCGCGGAACTGCGCGGAGCGGGCGGCCCGTTCCGCGCGGGCACCGGTCAGCCGGCCGCCCAACGCCGCCGGCACGTCCCGCGCCGTCCACGCCAGCCCGGCGACCGCGGCCAGGGCCGCCACCCGCCACAGTCGCCCGCCGGGCGTCCGCTCGACCGCACGTTCCGCTGGTTTCCGCATGTGTCGTCCCCCTCGCCGGTGTCCCCGCGGTACACGGTAGCCACCGCCGGACCCTTGCGCCCACGCCGGCCCCCGGGACGGCGCGCGGGTTCCTCCGCCGGCACCCGCCGACCCCGGATCAGCCCGTCCCGGCGCTCACCGTCGTCGTCGTGCCGCGGCGAGCACCGTGGCCGTGGCGACGGCCGCCGCGGTCGCGACCGCCGTCGCACCGGTCGGCTTGCCGGCCCGGCGCAGCAGCGCGGGCAGCTCCGGCAGCCACCCGCCGCGGACGGCCGCGCCCGCCGGGTCCGGGGCGAAGACGACGCCCTCGTGCGGGGCGACCGCCCGCCCGGTCAGCCCGCCGCGCCGCATCAACGGCCCGACGAGCGCGTCGTAGACGCCGGGCAGGACGGTGAAGCCGCCCCGCATGAGCAGGTTGACCCGCCCCACCGAGACCTCCCGGCGGGGCCGGTCGGCGCAGTGCGCGATGGCGCGGGCCACCCGTTGCGGGGTGGTGACCGGCAGCGGTGGCCGGCCGGCCCGCCCGAGGTAGTTCGCCGCCCGTTGGTAGACCGGGGTGTCGACACTGCCCGGGGTGACCAGGCAGACGCGCACCCCGGGCAGGTCGCGGGCCTCCTGCTGCACCGTGCGGACCAGCCCCTGCAGGCCCCACTTGCTGGTCACGTAGCCGCTCATGTAGGGGGCGGTGACGTGCCCGAGGACCGAGCCGGTGAGGATCAGGGTGCCCCCACCGGCGGCCCGGAAGCGCCGCAGCGCCACCCGGAGGACGCCGGCCGCACCGAGCAGGTCGGTGCGGACCACCCGGTCGAAGACGTCCGCCGGGACCTCCTCGAACCGCCCGTACGCCATCACCGCCGCGGTGTGCACCCAGACGTCGATCCGGCCGCACTCGCGTACCGCCGTGTCGACGAGGGCGTCGAGCGCGGCCGGGTCGGTGACGTCGGTGGGCACGGTGTGCACCTGGTCCGCCCCGGCGTGGTGGCACTCCCCGCGTACCTCGGCCAGGCTTTCGGGGGAGCGGGCGGCGAGGACCAGCCGGTCCCCGCGCCCGGCGAACTCCCGGGCCGCCGCGCGGCCGATGCCGCTGGTGGCCCCGGTGACCACCACCACCCGGGTCACGGGGCGAGCACGACCTTGACGCAGCCGTCGGACTTCTTCTGGAACATCTCGTACGCCTTCGGCGCGTCGACCAGCGGCATCCGGTGGGTCCGCAGGTCCTCCACGCCCAGCGGGTCGTCGTCGCCGGACAGCAGCGGCAGGATCTCGTCGGTCCACCGGCGCACGTGGCACTGGCCCATCCGCAGCTGGATGCCCCGGTCGAACATCTCCATCAGCGGCATCGGGTCCACCTCGCCGCCGTACACCCCGGAGATCGAGACGGTGCCGCCGCGCCGGACGGCCTTGAGGGCGGCCTTCAGCACCGTCAACCGGTCCACACCGACCTTGTCGATCATCTTGTCGGCC
The DNA here is from genome assembly GCF_900090265.1 of Micromonospora rifamycinica. Classification (NCBI taxonomy): domain Bacteria; kingdom Bacillati; phylum Actinomycetota; class Actinomycetes; order Micromonosporales; family Micromonosporaceae; genus Micromonospora; species Micromonospora rifamycinica. The sequence continues at coordinate 2,129,587 of NZ_LT607752.1, read as the reverse complement.
AGCTTGTCCGGCAGCAGCCCGGCGGCGTGCTGGGCCAGCTTGCCGCTGGTGGAGCCGTGCGCCTCCATCCCGACCGCGTCGATCACCGCGTCCGGGCCGCGCCCGTCGACCAGGTCGATCAGTGTGCCGGGGACGTCGTCGAGCTGGCTGACGTCGAGCGTCTCGATGCCGTGCCGGCGGGCCATCTCCAGCCGCTCGGGCACCAGGTCGAGGCCGATCACCCGGCCCGCACCGAGATGCCGGCCGATCCGGGCGCAGAACTGCCCGACCGGGCCGAGCCCGAACACGGCCAGGGTGCCGCCGGGCGGGGCGTCGGCGTACTTCACCGCCTGCCAGGCGGTGGGCAGGATGTCGCTGAGGTACAGGTAACGCTCGTCGGCCCCGGTCTGCGGGATGGTAATCGGGCCGAACTGGGCCTGCGGTACGCGCAGGTACTCGGCCTGGCCGCCGGGGACCGAGCCGTAGAGCGAGGTGTAGCCGAACAGCGACGCGCCCTTGCCCTCGGCGGTCACCTGGGTCGTCTCGCACTGGGCGAAGAGTTGCCGCTCGCACATCCAGCAGTGCCCGCAGGCGATGTTGAACGGGACGACCACCCGGTCGCCGGGCTTGAGCCGGGTCACCCCGGAGCCGACCTCCTCGACGATGCCCATCGGCTCGTGCCCGAGGATGTCACCGGGCTTCAGGTACGGCCCGAGCACCTCGTACAGGTGCAGGTCGGAGCCGCAGATCGCGGTCGAGGTGATCCGGACGATCGCGTCGGTCGGCGCTTCGATCCGGGGGTCCGGGACCTCGTCCACCCGGACGTCGCGCGTGCCGTGCCAGGTCAGTGCCTTCATCGCTGGTGTCCCCTCTCGATGCCGTCGAGGGACTGCTACCCGAGCGGGGACGCTTGAACCGGCCACCGGCCGGCCAAGGTCGGCGACCCCCCGAGCCGTGACCGTCCTCGGCCCTTGCCGTGATCGTGCCCGGCCCTTGCCGTGATCGTGCCCGGCCCTTGCCGTGATCGTGCCCGGCCCTTGCCGTGATCGTGCCCGGCCCTTGCCGTGATCGTCCCCGGTCACCGCCGTGATCGTGCTGGATCCTGGATGTAGTGGCCTCCGCACGCCACGTGGCCACTACATCCAGGATCCAGCGCGCGGTGCGCGCGGTGCGCGGTGCGCGGTGCGCGGGGCGCGGGGCGCGCGGAGGGCGGGGTGCGGAGGGTGGGGCGTGGGGTGGGTGGCGTGGGGACGGGGTGGGGACGGGGTGGGGGTGACCGCCGCACCCCTCGGGCGGGGGGTACGGCGGTCGGTGGGTCCGGAGGCGGCCGGTCAGACCGTCGGCGGGTTCAGGAGCCGGGAGTGTCGCCGCGCTTGGCGGTGGCGGTGAGGTAGTCCCGGTTGAGGCGGCCGATGGTGTTCAGCGGGATGCCCTTGGGGCAGACCGCCGTGCACTCGCCGGCGTTGGTGCAGCCGCCGAAGCCGGCCTCGTCGTGCGCGTCGACCATGCCGATCACCCGGGTGAAGCGCTCCGGCTGGCCCTGCGGCAGCAGCGAGAGCTGGGTGACCTTGGCGGCGGTGAAGAGCATGCCGGAGCCGTTGGGGCAGGCTGCCACGCACGCGCCGCAGCCGATGCAGGCGGCGGACTCGAACGCGGCGTCGGCGTCGGCCTTGGCCACCGGGGCGGCGTGTGCCTCGGGGGCGCTACCGGTGGGCGCGGTGATGTAGCCACCCGCTGCGATGATCTTGTCGAAGGCGCTCCGGTTGACCACCAGGTCCTTGACCACCGGGAAGGCGCGGGCCCGCCACGGCTCGATGTCGATCGTCTCGCCGTCGGAGAACTGCCGCATGTGCAGCTGGCAGGCGGTGGTGCCGCGCTGCGGGCCGTGCGCGTCCCCGTTGATCATCAGACCGCACATGCCGCAGATGCCCTCGCGGCAGTCGTGGTCGAACGCTACCGGCTCCTCCCCGGCGAGGGTCAGCCGCTCGTTGAGCACGTCCAGCATCTCCAGGAACGACATGTCCGGGGAGACGTCGTCGACCGGGTAGGTCACCATCCGCCCCTTGTCCTGGGGGCCGGACTGACGCCAGATGCGCAGGGTCAGGTTCACTTGTAGCTCCGCTGCGTAGGGTGGACGTACTCGAACTTCAGGTCTTCCTTGTGCAGCACGGCCGGCTCGTCGGTGCCGGTGAACTCCCAGGCCGCCACGTAGGCGAACCGCTCGTCGTCGCGCTGCGCCTCGCCGTCGGGGGTCTGGTGCTCGGCCCGGAAGTGGCCGCCGCAGGACTCCTCCCGGTGCAGGGCGTCGATGCACATCAGCTCGGCCAGCTCGAAGAAGTCGGCCACCCGGCCGGCCTTCTCCAGCGACTGGTTCAGCCCCTCGCCGTCACCCGGCACCCGGACCCGCTGCCAGAACTCCTCGCGCAGCGCCCGGATCGCGTCGATCGCCTTGCGCAGCCCGGCCTCGGAGCGCTCCATGCCGCAGTGCTCCCACATGAGGTGGCCCAGCTCCCGGTGGAACGAGTCCACCGTCCGGTCGCCGTCGACGGCCAGCAGCCGGGCGATCCGGTCCTCGACGTCCCGCCGGGCCTGCACCGCCGCCGGGTGACTGGCGTCGACCTTGGCCAGCGGCCCGGACGCCAGGTAGTGGGCGATGGTGGTGGGCAGCACGAAGTAGCCGTCGGCCAGGCCCTGCATCAGCGCCGACGCGCCGAGCCGGTTCGCGCCGTGGTCCGAGAAGTTCGCCTCGCCGATCACGAACAGGCCGGGGATGGTCGACTGGAGGTCGTAGTCGACCCAGAGCCCGCCCATCGTGTAGTGCACGGCGGGGTAGATCCGCATCGGCACCTGGTACGGGTCCTCGCCGGTGATCCGTTCGTACATCTCGAACAGGTTGCCGTACTTGGCCTCGATGGCCTGGCGGCCGAGCCGGTCGATCGCGTCGGCGAAGTCCAGGTAGACCCCGAGTTTGGTCGGCCCGACGCCCCGGCCCTCGTCGCAGACGTTCTTCGCGGCCCGGGAGGCGATGTCCCGGGGGACCAGGTTGCCGAAGGAGGGGTAGATCCGCTCCAGGTAGTAGTCGCGTTCGTCCTCCGGGATGTCCCGGGGGGCGCGGTCGTCGTCCTTGTTCTTCGGCACCCAGACCCGGCCGTCGTTGCGCAGCGACTCGCTCATCAGGGTCAGCTTGGACTGGTGGTCGCCGGAGACCGGGATGCAGGTCGGGTGGATCTGGGTGTAGCAGGGGTTGGCGAAGTACGCCCCCTTGCGGTGCGCCCGCCAGCTCGCGGTGACGTTGCAGCCCTTGGCGTTGGTGGAGAGGTAGAAGACGTTGCCGTAGCCGCCGGAGGCGAGCACCACCGCGTCGGCCATCTCGGTGCTGATCTCGCCGGTGACCATGTCCCGGACCACGATGCCCCGGGCCCGGCCGTCCACGACGACCAGCTCCAGCATCTCGTGCCGGGTGTGCATCTCCACGTTGCCCAGGCCGATCTGCCGCTCCAGCGCCTGGTACGCGCCGAGCAGCAGCTGCTGGCCCGTCTGGCCCCGGGCGTAGAAGGTGCGCTGCACCTGCGCGCCGCCGAAGGAGCGGGTGTCCAGCAGCCCGCCGTACTCGCGGGCGAACGGGACGCCCTGCGCGACGCACTGGTCGATGATGTTGACCGACACCTCGGCGAGCCGGTGCACGTTCGACTCGCGGGAGCGGAAGTCGCCGCCCTTGACGGTGTCGTAGAAGAGCCGGTGCACCGAGTCGCCGTCGTTGCGGTAGTTCTTGGCGGCGTTGATGCCGCCCTGGGCGGCGATCGAGTGCGCCCGGCGCGGGCTGTCCTGGTAGCAGTAGCTGCGCACGCGGTAGCCCTGCTCGGCGAGGGTGGCGGCGGCGGAGCCGCCGGCCAGGCCGGTGCCCACCACGATCACCGTCATCTTGCGCCGGTTCGCCGGGTTGACCAGCTTGGCCTCGAAGCGCCGGGTCTCCCAGCGCTTGTCGACCGGGCCGTCGGGAGCCTTCGTGTCGGCGATCGGGTCGCCCTCGGTGAAGAGTTCCATGTCAGGACACCAATCCGGTGAGTACGGCGAACGGGACCACCAGGTAGCCGGCGCAGAGCGCGACGGCGAAGACCAGTGCGGCGGTGCGGGCCCGGCGCTCGCCCCGGGGGGTCTGCTGGCCGAGGCTGCGCAACGCGGAGAACACCCCGTGCCGCAGGTGGAAGCCGACGGTGACGATCGCCAGGGTGTAGAACAGCGTCACGTACCAGCGTTCCGGGGCGAAGTCGGCGACCACGTTGCCGTACGGGTTGCTGGCGTCGCCGACCGGGTTGAGGGTGCCGGTGGTCAGGTCCAGGATGTGGTAGACCACGAAGAGCAGGATGATCACTCCGCCCCAGCGCATGGTGCGCGCGGCGTAGCTGCCCCGGACCTTCTTGCGGTGGGCGTAGCGCACCGGACGGGCGGCGCGGGCCCGGACGGCCAGCACGGTCGCCGCCCAGATGTGCCCGATCACGGCCACCACCAGCGCGGTCCGCAGGATCCACAGGAACCACACCCCGGGCAGCAGTGGCTTACCGATGTCGCGCAGCCAGTGGGCGTAGTGGTCGAACGAGGTCTCGCCGGTGAACACCTTGAGGTTGCCGAGCATGTGGGCGACGAGGAACAGCACCAGCAGGATGCCCGTCACCGCCATGACGGCCTTCAGGCCGACGTTGGAGCGGATGGGCGACCGAGTTTTCGTGATTACCACCTGACCGACGCTAGGAGCCCTGCGATCAGTCGTCCAATGCATCGAACTCGCAGTCTCGATAGCCGTAAGCTATGAAGATGCAGCTCCATCAGCTGAGGTACTTCGTTGCGGTGGCCGAAGTACGACATTTCACCCAAGCCGCCGACATCGTCGGCATAACCCAGCCGTCGTTGAGTAAGCAAGTTCACGCCCTGGAGACCGACCTCGGCGCCCCGTTGTTCGAGCGGGTACGGGGCAACATCGCGCTCACCGCCGCCGGGGAGGTGCTGTTGCCGTTGGCCAAGCGGATCCTCGCCGACGTCGACACCGCCACCCGGGAGGTGCAGGAGCTGGTCGGCCTGCGCCGGGGCCGGGTCCGGCTCGGGGCCACCCCCAGCCTGGCCACCTCGCTCGCCCCGCCGGTGCTGCGCCGGTTCCGCGACGCCCACCCCGCCGTCGACCTGCGGGTCGAGGAGGGGGGCTCGCAGGACCTGGTCCGCGACCTGCTCCGCGGTGACCTGGACCTCGCTCTGATCATCATGCCGGCCCAGGGGGCCGACCCCGGCCTGCGGGTGGACCCGATCCTGCGGGAGAGCCTGGTGGTCGCCTCGGTGGATCCGCTGCCCGCCGCCCTGGTCAGCGGCGAGTTGCGGATCACCGACCTGCGCGGCCAACCGCTGGTGATGTTCCGCGAGGGCTACGACCTGCGCGACGCCACCATCCAGGCCTGCCGGGAGGCCGGCTTCGAGCCCACCTTCTCGGTCGACGGCGGCGAGATGGACGCGGTGCTCAGCTTCGTCGAGGCCGGACTGGGCATCGCCCTGGTGCCGGGCATCGTGGTCAGCCGCCGCCCCGGCATCCGGGTCACCCGGCTCGCCCCGCCCGGTGTGCGCCGGACCATCGCGGTGGCCCGCCGCCGCGACGTGGTGCCCACCCACGCCGGGCGGGAGCTGCGGCGCATCCTGCTCGACTACGTGCACGCCGCCACCAGCACCAGCGAGCTGCCGCCGGGGGTGGAGCCGCTGCCCTGATCAGCGCCCCTCGGCGTCGTCCATCGCGCGGTAGATGCGCTGCTCGGACACCGGATACGGGGTGCCGAGGGCCTGCGCGAAGACGTTCACCCGCAACTCCTCGATCATCCAGCGGATCTGCCGTACCGGCTCCGAGGCGCGGCGCGCCGGGGGCAGCGCGGCCACCATGTCCCGGTACTCCTGCTGCACGGTGGCGATCCGGTCCTGCTGCTGTTTGTCCCGCTGCGGGTTGGCGGTCAACCGGTCGAGGCGGCGCTCCATCGCGGTCAGGTAGCGCAGCAGGTCGGGCAGCCGGGCGTACCCGGTCTCGGTGACGAAACCGTCGTGCACCAGGCCGGTGAGCTGCTGGCGCAGGTCGGCCAGGGCGGCCACCACCGCCAGGTTGCGGGTCGCGCCGAGCCGCTGCTCCACCGCGTACGCCGCGGCGAGCACCTGACGGACCCGGCCCATCACCTCGACCACCGTGTCGACCAGGTCGGCGCGGACCCGGTCGCGCAGCGCGGCGAAGCCGTCGGCGTCCCAGGCCGGCCCACCCGCGTCGGCGACCAGCTTGTCGATGGCGGCCCCGGCGACGTCGGCGATGAGCTGCTGCACCCCGCCGTGCGGATTGCGGCTCAACGCCAGCTTCGCCTCGTTGCTCAGCCGCCCCTGGAGGAACTGCGCCGGTGACGGCACGGTCAGCCGCAACAGCCGCCGGGTGCCCGCCCAGTGCGCGGCGGCCTGCTCGGCCTCGGAGTCGAAGACCTTCACCCCGACCGTGGCGCCCTCGTCCACCAGCGCCGGGTAGGCGGTCACCGCGTAGCCGGCCCGCACCTGCTCGATCGTGCGGGGCAGGGTGCCGATGGTCCACCCGGTCAGCCCGGTCCGGGCCACCTCGGGCGCGGCGGCGGCCACCACCTGGCGTACCTCCTGGCGGAGCTGGCGTTGCAGGGCCGGCAGGTCCTTGCCCTCGGCGACCGGTTTGTCCTCGTCACCGATCACCCGGAAGGTCACCCGCAGGTGCGCGGGCAGCTTCGCCGGCTCCCACGCCTCCCGGGGGACGGTCACCCCGGTCATCCGGCGCAGTTGCCGGGTCAGCGCGTCCAGCAACGGCTCCTCGCCGGGGGTGATCGCGGCCAGCGCGGCGCGGGCGAAATCCGGTACCGGGACGAAGTTGCGCCGGACCGGCTTGGGCAGCGACCGGATCAGCGCGATCACCAGCTCCTCGCGCAGCCCCGGCACCTGCCAGTCGAAGCTCTCCGCCGGCACCTGGTTGAGCAGTGGCAGCGGGATGTCGACCGTCACGCCGTCGGTGGGCGCGGTCGGGTCGAAGGTGTACGTCAGCGGCAGGGTCACCCCGTCGGCCCGCCACTCGTCCGGGAAGTCGGCCTCGTCGACCCCGCCGCGCCCGGCGTTGACCAGCACGTCCCGGGTGAGGGTGAGCAGGTCGGGCCGCTCGTGCCGGGCCTTCTTCCACCAGGCGTCGAAGTGCCGCCCGGAGACCACGTCGGCGGGGATGCGCTGGTCGTAGAAGGCGAAGATGCTCTCGTCGTCGACCAGGATGTCCCGGCGGCGGGCCCGGTTCTCCAGCTCCTCGATCTCGGTGCGCAGCTTCTCGTTGTCCCGCCAGAACGGGTGGTGGGTCTGCCAGTCCCCCTCGACCAGGGCGTGCCGGATGAACAGCTCCCGGCTCAGCGCCGGGTCGATCCGCCCGAAGTTGACCTTGCGGGAGGTGACCAGCGGGACGCCGTACAGGGTGACCTTCTCGTAGGCCATCACGGCGGCCTGCTTCTTCTCCCAGTGCGGTTCGCTGTAGCTGCGCTTGACCAGGTGCTGGGCCAGCGGCTCGACCCACTCCGGTTCGACCCGCCCGGCGACCCGGCCCCACAGCCGGGAGGTCTCCACCAGCTCGGCGGCCATCACCCAGCGCGGCGGCTTCCTGAACAGCGCCGAGCCGGGGAAGACCGCGAACTTCGCCCCCCGGGCGCCCAGGTACTCGTGCTTCTGGGCGTCCTTGAGCCCGATGTGCGACAGCAGGCCGGGCAGCAGCGACTGGTGCACCTTCGGGGTGTCGATCTCCTCGGGCAGGTCGGCGGCCGGACCGCGCCGGCCCCCGTCGGCCGGGGCCTGCGTCGCGCCGCGCCGGCCCCGCCGCCCGTCACCCTGTTCCGGGGTACGCAGCACCTGGCGCAACTGGGCCACGATGTCCTGCCACTCGCGGACCCGCAGGTAGTTGAGGTACTCCGCCCGGCACATCCGGCGGAACGCGCTGGACGACAGCTCCCGCTGCTGCTCGCGCAGGTAGCGCCACAGGTTGAGCAGCGACACGAAGTCGGACTCCCGGTCGGTGAACCGGGCGTGCGCCTGGTCGGCCTGGGCCTGCTTCTCCGCCGGCCGTTCCCGGGGGTCCTGGATCGACAACGCGGCGGCGATCACCAGCACCTCGGTGGCGCAGCCGTTGCGTTCGCCCTCGATGACCATCCGGGCCAGCCGGGGGTCGACCGGGAGCTGGGCCAGCCGCCGGCCCAGCGGGGTGAGCCGTTTGGCCGGGTCGGCCTCGGTCGGGTCCAGCGCGCCCAGCTCGTGCAGCAGGTTGACCCCGTCGGTGACGTTGCGCCGGTCCGGCGGGTCGATGAACGGGAACGCGGCCAGGTCACCGAGGCCGATGGCGGTCATCTGGAGGATGACCGAGGCCAGGTTGGTACGCAGGATCTCCGGGTCGGTGAACTCCGGCCGGGAGGCGAAGTCCTGCTCGTCGTAGAGCCGGATGCAGATGCCGTCGGAGGTCCGGCCGCAGCGGCCCTTGCGCTGGTTGGCCGACGCCTGCGAGACCGGTTCGATAGGCAGCCGCTGCACCTTCAACCGGCTGGAGTAGCGGGAGATCCGGGCCGAGCCCGGGTCCACCACGTACTTGATGCCGGGCACGGTCAGCGAGGTCTCCGCGACGTTCGTGGCGAGCACCACCCGGCGGCCGGAGTGGGCGGCGAAGACCCGGTGCTGCTCGGCGGCGGACAGCCGGGCGTACAGCGGCAGGATCTCGGTGCCCAGCAGCGCGCGGCTCGACTGGGTCAGCTTGCCCAGCGCCTCGGCGGTGTCCCGGATCTCCCGTTCGCCGCTGAGGAAGACCAGGATGTCGCCCGGCCCCTCGGCGGCCAGCTCCTGCACCGCGTCGCCGATCGCCTGGATCTGGTCGCGGACGTTCTCCTCGTCGTCGCCGGTGTCCTCGTCACCCTCGGTGACCTCGACCAGCGGCCGGTACCGCACCTCGACCGGGTACGTCCGCCCGGACACCTCGACGACCGGCGCGGGTTTGCCGTCGGCGTCGGCGAAGTGCTCGGCGAACCGGGCGGTCTCGATCGTCGCCGAGGTGATGACCACCTTGAGGTCGGGTCGCCGGGGGAGCAGTTGACGCAGGTAGCCGAGGATGAAGTCGATGTTGAGGCTGCGCTCGTGCGCCTCGTCGATGATCAGGGTGTCGTACTGGCGCAGCATCCGGTCGGTCTGCAACTCGGCCAGCAGGATGCCGTCGGTCATCAGCTTGACCAGGCTGCGGTCGCTCACCTGGTCGGTGAAGCGCACCTTGTAGCCGACCACGTCACCCAGCTCGGTGCCGAGCTCCTCAGCGATCCGGTCGGCGACCGTGCGGGCGGCGAGCCGGCGGGGCTGGGTGTGCCCGATCAGCCCGGTGATGCCCCGCCCCAGCTCCAGGCAGATCTTGGGGAGCTGGGTGGTCTTGCCGGAGCCGGTCTCGCCGGCCACGATCACCACCTGGTGGTCCCGGATGGCGGCGGCGATGTCGTCGCGCCGCTCGCTGACCGGCAGCTGCGCCGGGTAGGTGACGGTCGGCACGGCGGCCCGTCGGGTGGCCAGCCGGCCCTCCGCCCGGGACACCTCCCCGGCGATCTCGGCCAGCGCCTCGTCGCGCCGCTGCGGGTCGCGCAGCTTGCGTGCCCCGTCCAGCCGGCGCTGGAGGCGGCGCTGGTCGCGGAACATCAGCGGGGTGAGGCGGCGGTGCAGCTCACGGACGGTCACGGCGGCGGGTGCGGCGGGGCCGGAGGCGGTTGGATTCTGCATGTCGTCGCCAAGGATAGGCAGCCCGCCGCCGGACCGCCCCCGGGTTACCCCGTCGGGCGGGGCGCGGCGCGGCACCCGCCCCCGGCGTCGTCGGCTCCGGCGCAGGTCAGGGTGCCCGCTGTCGTCGGCTCCGGCGTAGGTCAGGGTGCCCGCTGTCGTCGGCTCCGGCGCAGGTCAGGGTGCCTGGCGGCGGCCGGGTGAGATGCCGTCACCGCCACCGGAGCGCTGCCCGGGAAATCGGCCGTCGCCGGGCTACGCTGACCGCCGACGACGCGATCGCGGGGGGCTGCCGGATGACGACGACGATGCTGCTGGACACCGACCGGGCGCTGGTCCAGGCCGCCACGGCGGTCGCCAAGCTGCGCTGCCGCAGCGCGAACCACACCGTGGCGGCGGCGGCTCGGACCGCCGACGGCCGGGTCTTCACCGGGGTGGACCTGCTGCACCCCACCGGCGGCCCCTGTGCCGAGATCGTGGTCCTCGGGACCGCCGCCACCCAGGGCGTGGGCAAGCTGGAGGCGATCGTCGCGGTGGGCGACCGGGGGCGCGGGGTGGTCCCGCCGTGCGGGCGGTGCCGGCAGGTGCTGCTCGACTACCACCCGGGCATCCGGGTCATCGTCGGCCCGCTGGACGCGTTGCGGAAGCTGCCGGTCGCCGACCTGCTGCCGGAGCGGGACACCTGGGCCGACCAGCGGCTGGACGCCTCGGCGATCGTGCGGACCGGCCAGTGGCCCATGCCGACGGTCCCGACCAGCCGGCCCGCCTCGGAGGACTGACCCGGCGTCGAGACCCGCTTTCTCTTGCCCCGCTTTCTCCTGCCCCGGATTCTCGGTGTGGAGCCCCCGTTCTCTCTGATCCTCGATCCCCGGTGTCGAACCGTGGGTCCTCGGTGTCGGCGTCTGCGCCTCGACCGTCAAGACGGACGTGGCGCCTGACATCTCCGATGGTGTCTGAACGATCGGCATCGCCAACGAGCTCCTTTGGCGACCTGGCCGGTACCTGATGGCCTGATCGACCTCGCCCGCCTCCTGAGAAGGCGGCCCCTCCCGACACCCCGAGCGTCCTTTTCCGACGGCTGGGAGTCCTCCGCTGAGTTCCGGAAATCAGCAAGATCACGCTCGATCCATGAATTAGTGGTCTCCCCTTCAATGAACACCACTATTTCCATGTTCGTGCATGATCTTCCGACCGTCGCGGGAAGGCACGGGCACCATGGCAACGGATGGGGTGCGGGCCGGGTGGGGGGTGTGAGAGGCACGAGGGGGGCGAGCTACTAGCGGGGTGCGAGGGGATGGCTGGGCGGGTGGGGTGCGAAGGCGGGTGGGGTGCGAGGGGATGTGTGGGTGCGAAGGCGGGTGGGGTGCAAGGGCATGGGTGGGTGGGTGGGGTGCGAAGGCGGGTGGGGTGCGGGGCGTGCGTGGGTGCGCGCAGGCGAGTGGGTGGCGGGGGCGCGGCGTGGTGGCGCATTGTGGCGGCGCAATGCCTGGTTAACGATGGGGCGGGTGAGCAAACGCGAATGGAGTGCAGTGAGGCTGCGGCGAACGGCCGTGTGGTGGGTGTGCGGCGGAGAGCGGTGGTGCCCAGGACGGTGGGTGGGGTGGGGGGCGTGTGGTGGAGAGCGGGGGTGGGAGATTACGCCCGGGAGCGGTGTCCGCGGCGACGTAGTGCGGCGCGTACCTCGGCGAGGAAGCCGGCAAAGTCCTCGCGGAGCCGCCGGGCGGTCAGGTGCAGCACGATCCACTCCCCGCCGAGCAGCTGGTTCAGTCGACGCCGGTCCCGGTGGAACTGGTCGGCGTCGTTGTGCCACAGCCCGTCGTACTCGACGGCGACCTTGAACTGTGGCCACGCGAGATCGAGCCGGGCAACGAACCGACCGTCGGCCGTGACGACCCACTGGGTCTCGGGTCGGGGCAGACCGGCCAGCACCAGGCGGACCCTCGTCCGTGACTCCTGCGGCGACTCGGCTCCCGGGTCGGCCAGGTCGGCGGCGCGGAGCAGGGCTCGCCACCCGCGTTGCCCGGCCCGCGAGAGGGCATAGTCCCGCACGGTGGGAACGTCGGTGAGGCGGCCGGCCAACAGCGCGTCGATGACGACGACCGCCTCCACCACGTCGCACCACCGGGCCAGGTCCCAGCAGGTACGTTCTGCCGAGGTCACCGGCACCCCGGCCTGGTCGATCACATCTTCGGGCGCGAGATCACCGTGGTGCACCCGCAGGCCGACCGCCGGCCCGCGTCGCCGCCCGGCCGCCGGCTGCCCGCCCGCGACCGGCCGCCGACGGTGTACGAGCACATCGATCGGTTCATCAGCGGATACGCCGGTGACACCGAACAGGGCTGCGGCGGACCGGCCGGCGATGGCGGCACCGGACGGCAGCAGCCAGCGGGTCGCAGCCGTGCACCGGTGGCGGTGGGTGACCCTGAGCTGGGCGTCGGCGTAGACGTCCCGAAACAGCGGTCGCCAGGCGGAGCTGCGCAGGTCGTTGCGGGTGAGCAGGCCGCGCGACACGGCCACCGATCCACGGAAGATGCGCCCCCGCAACTGCGGCGGGCGACGGGGAGTCTTCGGCACACCTCCACCCTGCCCGTCGCGTCCCCTTCCAAGCTGTCCCCTGTGGACAACTTCGTCGCCAACCTCCGCCGTAGTTCCCCTCCGCCTGCTCTCCCTGTGGATAACCCGGGGCGACGGATGAGGCCGCCGCTGCTGCGAGAGGCAGACGGCCGATGTGGCTGGAGATCACGGTGCAACGAGGATGCTGCAACCAGGATGTAGTGGTCTCCTACCGTGGGGAGGCCACTACATCCTGGTTCGAGCACGATCTTGGGCGCCGAGCTGACCCGCCGCTGTACCTGCGCCGGCGGGACCGAGTCCGAGCGGCGGGACCGAGTCCAGCGGGACGTCCGAGCGGCGGGACGGGAACGCCAACAGCGTCCGAGCCTCGACGAGGCTCGGACGCTGTTGGGCGGTGTGCTGGTCGGTCGTGGTGGGTCGGTGGGCTGCCGGGTGGGCGCTGGCCGGTTCGGGTGGGCGGTGTGCTGGTCGGTCGTGGTGGGTCGGTGGGCTGCCGGGTGGGCGCTGGCCGGTTCGGGTGGGCGGTGTGCTGGTCGGTCGTGGTGGGTCGGTGGGCTGCCGGGTGGGCGCTGGCCGGTTCGGGTGGGCGGTGGCCGGTTCGGGTGGGGGAGCGGAGCCGACCCGGACCGGCCGTTGCCCGGGGTCAGGCGGCGGTCGACCAGATGGCGCGGAAGGCGGCGGCCTCGCCGGCCAGCCACTGCTCGACCTGTGCCGGCTTGACGTGGTCGGGCGTGCGGTGTGTGACACCCCGCCGCACGTCGACCAGGACCGGCTCGGCGTGCGGCAGCACGGCGTCCATGTGCCGGGCCATCAGGTGCAGGGTGGCCAGGGCCGCCTCCTCGCTCGGCGGGGTCTCGTCGAAGTGCAGCCGGACGGCCTCGGCGTGACCGTCGGCGTACCGGATGCCGAAGTGGGGGTTGATCTTGACGGGGAGGTCGCCGAGCATCGCGAGGGCGTCGCGGGTCTGCGCCAGCTCGATGCCGGCCGGCTCGCCCAGCGACTCCAGCCAGGCCGTCGCGCCGGGCACCAGAGCCTGGTAGAGCGGACGCCAGCGCGGCTTGACCAGATCGGCCACGCCGGCCAGGTGGCTGCCGCCGGTGTGGAAGGCGATGTCGGCCTTGAGCGCCTTGACGAACTGGCCGTGCGGGTTGAAGCCGTGCCGGCTGGCCCGCTGCCGGCGCAGGCCGCCGACGAAGGTGGCCTTGGTGGGCCCGGTGCGGTCGACGTACCGGGTGAAACCGAGGAGGGTGGCGTACGGCGTGAGGGGGGCATTGATGGGCGCGGTCACGAGCGTCCTCCCAGGTCAGGAACTCGATTAGTACATACATTCTAATCGACGGGGGTGACATCGCCCAGGGCGGAAAAGGGGCCGTCCGGACGCACCGGACGACCCCTTCCGAGAAAAAATCAGAGCTGCCCGACGTCCGTCACCCGGACCACGGCGGCCCCCGCCTCGTCCGAGGCGGCCAGGTCGACCTCGGCGCTGATCCCCCAGTCGTGGTCACCCTCCGGGTCGTCCAGGATCTGCCGGACGGTCCACTTCTCCCGGCCCTGCTCGATCATGAGCAGCGCCGGGCCGCGCGCGTCCGGCCCCACCCCGATCCCGTCGTACGCCTCGAAGTACGGCTCCAGCGCGTCGGCCCAGGCGTCCGCGTCCCAGCCGGTCGCGCCGTCCAGCTCGCCGAGGTCCCACCAGCGGCGCAGGGCGGCCAGCTCGACCCGGCGGAACAGCGCGTTGCGGACCAGCACCCGGAAGGCGCGGGCGTTGCGGGTGACCGCTGGCACCCGCTCCTCCAGCGACGCGTGGGCCAGCGCCACGTCGGCGACGTCGGACGGGTTGCGCAGCCGCTCCCACTCGTCGATCAGGCTGGAGTCGACCTGGCGGACCAGCTCCCCCAGCCACTCGATGAGGTCGATCAGCTCCTCGGTCTTGGCGTCCTCGGGCACGGTCTGCCGCAGCGTCTTGTAGGCGTCGGCGAGGTAGCGCAGCACCAGCCCCTCGGACCGGGTCAGCCCGTAGAACTGCACGTACTCGCCGAAGGTCATCGCGCGTTCGTACATGTCCCGGACCACGGACTTGGGGGAGAGCTGGTGGTCGGCGACCCACGGGTGCCCCTGCCGGTACATCTCGTACGCGGCGTGCAGCAGCTCCGCCAGCGGCTTCGGCCAGGTCACCTCGTCGAGCAGCTCCATGCGGGCCTCGTACTCGATGCCGTCGGCCTTCATCGCGGCGACCGCCTCGCCGCGCGCCTTGAACTGCTGGGCGGAGAGCACCTGGCGCGGGTCGTCGAGGATCGACTCGATCACGCTCAACACGTCCAGGGCGTACGACGGGGACTCGACGTCGAGCAGTTCGATGGCGGCCAGGGCCAGCGGCGACAGCGGCTGGTTGAGCGCGAAGTCGAGCTGGAGGTCGACGGTGAGCCGGACCCGGCGGCCGGTCTCGTCGGGCTCGGCGAGCTGCTCGACCACCCCACCGGCGCGCAGCGCCCGGTAGATGGCGATGGCCCGGCGGATGTGCCGGCGCTGGGCGGCGGCGTCCTCGTGGTTGTCGGTGAGCAGGTGCCGCATCGAGGCGAACGCGTCGCCCGGCCGGCCGATCACGTTGAGCAGCATCGAGTGGCTGACCTGGAAGCTGGAGGTCAGCGGCTCCGGCTCAGCCTCGACCAGGCGTTGGAAGGTCGGCTCACCCCAGCCGACCGAGCCCTCCGGCGGCTTCTTCTTGACCACCTTGCGCCGCTTCTTGGGGTCGTCACCGGCTTTGGCCAGCGCCTTCTCGTTGTCGATCACATGTTCGGGGGCCTGCACCACGACCCGCCCGATGGTGTCGAAGCCGGCCCGCCCGGCCCGCCCGGCGATCTGGTGGAACTCGCGGGCCTTGAGCAGCCGGGTACGCACCCCGTCGTACTTGCTCAGGCCGGTGAACAGCACCGTACGGATCGGCACGTTGATGCCCACACCCAGCGTGTCGGTGCCGCAGATGACCTTGAGCAGCCCGGCCTGGGCCAGCGTCTCCACCAGCCGGCGGTACTTGGGCAGCATCCCGGCGTGGTGCACGCCGATGCCGTGGCGCACCAGCCTCGACAGCGTCTTGCCGAAGCCGGAGGTGAACCGGAAGTTGCCGATCGCGGCGGCGATCATGTCCTTCTCGGCCCGGGTGCAGACGTTGACGCTCATCAGCGCCTGGGCGCGTTCCAGCGCGGCGGCCTGGGTGAAGTGCACCACGTACACCGGGGCCTGCTTGGTCTCCAGCAGCTCCTCCAGCGTCTCGTGCAGCGGCGTCATCGCGTACGAGAAGATCAGCGGGACCGGCCGCTCGGCCGACCGGACGACGGCGGTCGACCGGCCGGTGCGCCGGGTCAGGTCGTCGACGAACCGGGTGGTGTCCCCCAGGGTGGCCGACATCAGCACGAACTGCGCCTGCGGCAGCTCGATGATCGGCACCTGCCAGGCCCAGCCCCGGTCCGGCTCGGCATAGAAGTGGAACTCGTCCATCACCACCTGGCCGACGTCGGCCCGGGCGCCCTCGCGCAGCGCCAGGTTGGCCAGGATCTCGGCGGTGCAGCAGATGATCGGGGCGTCGGCGTTGACGCTGGCATCGCCGGTGAGCATCCCGACGTTATCCGCGCCGAACACCTCGCACAGCGCGAAGAACTTCTCCGACACCAGGGCCTTGATCGGGGCGGTGTAGAAGCTCGTCCGGTCGTCGGCCAGGGCGGTGAAGTGCGCCGCGATGGCGACCAGGCTCTTGCCCGAACCGGTCGGCGTATTCATGATCACGTTGGCGCCGGAGACGATCTCGATGACCGCCTCCTCCTGGTGCGGGTAGAGGTCCAGCCCACGCCCGGACGCCCAGCCGGCGAACGCGTCGAAGAGGGTGTCGGGGTCGGCGCTTCGAGGCAGCGCGGCAGTCAGCGTCATAGCGCCCCCATCGTGCCCGCACCACCGCCCCCCACGCCAACCGGGCCACCGTCCCGGGCCGCCGTGCCGTCGCCCGCGCCCACCCGGCCCCGGCGGGCGACCATCCGGACCGGCCGTCCGGACCCCGCCGGGCGGCCGGAGCGGGGCCGGGCGGCCGGACTTCGGCGGAGTTCAGCGGCGGCGGTGGATCAGGTCGAAGACGGGGCGACCGGCGGTCAGGGCGCGGCGCTCGAACTTGGTCACCGGGCGGTGGGCGGGGCGGGGGGCGTAACCGCCGTGCACGTCGTCCAGCCCGGGATCGGCGGTCAGCGTCGACCGCATCGACGCGGCGTACTCGGCCCAGTCGGTGGCGCAGTGCAGGGTGCCGCCGACGGCCAGCCGGGAACGCAGCAACGCCACGTGCTCCGGCTGGATGATCCGCCGCTTGTGGTGCCGCAGCTTGGGCCACGGGTCGGGAAAGAAGACGTGCACCGCGTCCAGGCAGCCCTCCGGCATGGCCCGGACCAGGTCCAGCGCGTCGCCCTCGGCGACCCGGACGTTACGCAGGCCGTGGCGCTGCACCAGGTCGAGCAGGTTGGCGATGCCCGGGGTGTGCACCTCGACCGCCAGGTAGTCGCGGCCCGGGTCGGCGGCGGCCATCGCCGCGGTGGCGTCACCCATCCCGGAGCCGATCTCCAGCACCACCGGTGCCCGCCGGTCGAAGAACCGGGTCGGATCGACCGGCCCGTCGAGGTCGGCGATCCCGATCCCGTACGCCGGCTGGAGCCGGGCCAGCGCGTCGGTCTGCCGGCTGCTCATCCGGCCGCGCCGGGGGTGGAAGGTGCGGATCCGGGTGGCCGGCGGGGCCACCGGAACGGCGGGGTCAGCGTCGAGGGAGGTCACAGCGACCCGAGCGTACGCGACGGTTCCGCCGTATCGGATGTGCCGTCGGTCGGAGGGTGAGACGATTCATCCTGTATACGGCAGGTCGACGCCCGGGTCGGTCGGGCGCTGCCCGGGACGCCGGAGGGGGAATGGTGTCGATCACGCTGCACCGGGCCGCGCTGGCGGTGGCCCTCGGTGCCCTCGTCCCCGCGCTGTGGCACGCCGCCCCGACCTCGGCCGCCGCCCCGCTGGGAGCTGGCCCGCTCCCCGCCGCGCCGGTGGCTGTCGTGCCGGCCGCCGCCCCGCTCCCCGCCGCCGTGCCGGCCGTCGTCGTGCCGGCCGCCGCTGTGCCGGTGGCTGTCGTGCCGGTCGTCGCTGCGGTTCCCGGGCCGGGGCAACCCGCGCCGGACGACGGGGGCGGGGAGCCCCAGCCGCCGCCCGGCGTGGTCTTCGTCGAGGTGACCCCGGGCACCGTCGAGCCGGGTTACCTGGTCGGCATCCGGGCGAGCTGTCACGACAACTCGATCCCGGCGACCGTCGTGTCGGACGCCTTCGGCCGGGTCCAGGTCCAACCGCAGCAGGGGCTGCTCAGGGCCGCCCCGATGGTCCGGGACCGGACCCGCCCGGGCAGCTACCGGGTCAAGCTGGAATGCCCCGACGGGGCGACCGCCTCGACGGCGCTCCAGGTGGTCAAGAAGGTGAAGCCCAGCCCCGGGCCGCACACCGGCTTCGGCGGCACGGCCGGCGGCGGGCTGCCCGGCGGGCTGCTGGTGCCCGGCGGGCTGGCGCTGACCATCGCCGGGGCCGTCGTCGGGATCGTGGCGGCCCGCCGGCCGCGTGGCGTCGCCGGGAGCTGACCGTGCCCCCGTCGCCCGTCCCTTCGGCTCCCCGCAGCGGGCCACTTCCGCCGCCCGCCTCTCCGGGTTCCCGCAGCGGCCCGCTCCCGCCGCCGGCCAGCCCGGACCCGCAGCACCACGACCCGGTCCGACAGCCCGATCGTCCGGTGCCGCCGGATCGTGGCCCGCTCCCGCCGCCCGGTACGCCGACTCCGCAGCACCGCGTCGCCGGCCCGGCGGCGTCGTCCGGTGGCCCTCCGGCGTCGACCCGGAGCCCCTGGTCGGTGCCGCTGGCCGTGCTGCTGGTGCTGCTCGGGGTCTTCGCCACCGGTGCCGGGTTGGGCCGGACGGTCGGGCCACTGGACCGGTCTGGCACGCCGTCACCGCGCGCGGCGGCCGGTGCCGGGCAGAGCCCCGTGCCGGGCAGCCTGCCGGCCAGCCGACCCCTCCGGCTCACCGTCCCGGCGATCAGGGTGGCCGCCCCGGTGGCCCCGGTCGGTCAGGCCCGGGACGGATCGATCGACGTCCCCCCGCTGGACCGGCACCACGAGACCGGCTGGTACGACCGTGGTCCGACCCCGGGTGAGCCGGGTCGGGCGATCATCGTCGGGCACGTCGACTCGAAGGACGGCCCGTCGGTCTTCTACGACCTGCGCCGGCTCAAGACCGGCGACACGATCGAGGTGACCCGGGACGACCGGCGGGTGGTGGTCTTCCGGGTCGACTCGGTGGAGTTCTTCGACAAGTCGGCGCTGCCCGCCGACCGGGTCTACGGCAACAGCGGGGCACCCGCCCTCCGGTTGATCACCTGCGGCGGCCAGTGGGTCGGCGGGCGCACCGGCTACGCCGACAATGTGATCGCCTTCGCCTCGCTGGCCGACATCCGCTCACCCTGACCCGCCCCGCCCCGGCGGGACGACGGCGGCCCCTCGCCGTCCCGGGGGACGACGCCGGCCCGGGCCGGCGGCACCCGCCCTGTCCCGTACCGGGCGACGATGCCGGCCCCGGGCCGACCGCGCGGTCGGCCCGCCCGGGGCGGCGTCGCTCAGCCCTTGCCGGTCACCTGCTGGACGACCTCGAACTCCAGCAGCGACGCGCCGGAGGCGACCGGTCGCTGCTGCTCGCCACCGGAGCCACCGGCGTGCGCGGCCCGGGACGGCCCGGCCGCCCAGGCCTGGTAGGCCTCCTCGCTCTCCCACCGGGTGTAGACGAAGTAGCGGCTCTCCCCGGCGACCGGGCGCAGCAGCTCGAAGCCGAGGAAGCCCGGGGAGTTCTCCACCGCGCCGGCCCGGGCGGCGAACCGCTTCTCCAGCTCCGCACTCGCACCGGGCGGGACATCGATCGCGTTGATCTTCACGACTGCCATCCCACCAGCCTAGCCGCGCCCCCGCCCCCGGACTCCGGGCTCCCGACGCCACCGCGACCCCGACCGCCGCCGTCCGCGCCGCGTCGACCGGGGGACGCGTGACGACGGGCGGGTCGCGTGGGCAGCGGTGGCCGGCGGGGACGGCGGCGGCCGGCGTCGGCGGGTCAGTCGGTGGGCCGGCGAGCCCAGGCCAGGAAGCGGTCGGTCACGTCGGTCCGGCGGCCGTTGTCGAGTTGGGTCAGGTGCTCGGTCGCCTCTGCCGACAGCCCGGCGAGCAGGGCTAGCAGGCCGGGCCGGTCCCCGTCGTACCGGGAGAGCAAGCCCGGGAGGACAGCCGCGCAGCCCGGGAGGACAGCTGCTCAGCCCGGGACGACGGCTCCGCAGCCCCGGGCGGCGGCGCGGCGGGCGGGGCGGAACGCCGCCCGGCCGGAGCCGGCGGTGCCGCGCCGCAGGACGGTGGCGACTCCGCCCCGCGCCAGCCGGCCGGACCCGGTGGGCGACTCGCCGGTGACCGGGTGACCGCCCCGCTGCCGGGCCGGCACACCCCGGTACGCCCGATCTGGCTCTGCCGGGTCGACGCGAACCCGTGGCCGTGCGGCGAGGCGAAACTCGCCCTGGAGCTCTGGCCGGAGGCGCTGCGGCGGCGCGAGCCGGTGTGGTTCCGCCGGTGGGCCGACATCGAGCGGGAGGCGATCGCGTTGCGATGGTTCGAGCTGGCCTGGATTCCCGGCCTGCTCCAGACCGAAGCCTACGCACGGGCGACCCTGGCGGGTGAGGCGCTCACCGAGGAGGAGGTCGACCAGCTCACCAAGGCACGGCTCGGCCGGCAGTCGGTGCTGCACCGGGCCCGCCCGCCGTTGCTGGTCGCCGTCATCGACGAGGCGGTGCTCCGTCGGCCGGTGCGGGGGCGGCCCGAGCTGATGCGCGAGCAGTGCGCCCACCTGGCCGAGTGCGCCGAGCTGCCGACCGTGCAGGTGCACGTGGTCCCGGCGGACACCGGGATGTACGCCGGTCTCGGTGGGCCGTTCATCGTGGCCGACCTCGACGACGGGACGCGGGTGACGCATGTGGACGGTCAGGTGCGCGCGCAGATCATCGACCAGCGTCAGGATATCGCTACCTTGGAACAGCGGTGGGCGCGCATAGTGGGGGAGGCCCTGCCCCGGGCGCAGTCCCTGGATCTCATTCGGAAGGTGGCGACGTCATGAACGTGACCGGTGCGCGGTGGCGCAAGAGCACCCGGAGCGGCAACAACGGCGGCAACTGCGTCGAGGTGGCGGACAATCTGCCCGGTGTCGTCCTGGTGCGCGACACGAAAGACCGTGAAGGCGGGACGCTGGCCTTCACGCCGGGCGCGTGGCGCGGCTTCGTCGACCTCGCCAGGGCCGCCCGCCGCCGCTAGGCAGGAGCACCCGGGATCGTCGGTGCAGGCGCAGGCGCTGGTGCTTGGCGGGTCAGGCCGGTGCGACCTCCGGTGGGTCGGTGTCGACCACGATCGGGGCGTGGTCGGAGGGCCCCTTGCCCTTGCGGGCCTCCCGGTCGACGTACGCGGAGCGGACCCTCACGGCCAGCGGCGCGGAGGCGTACACCAGGTCGATCCGCATGCCCTTGTTCTGGTGGAACATGCCGGCCCGGTAGTCCCAGTAGGTGTACGGGTGCGGCCCCTTCATCGGGGTGGGCACCACGTCGCTGAGACCGAGGTCGCGCAGGGCGGCCAGGGCGGCCCGCTCGGCGGGGGTGACGTGGGTGGAGGTGGCGAAGAGCGCCGGATCCCAGACGTCGGCGTCGGTCGGGGCGACGTTGAAGTCCCCGCAGACGGCGACCGGCCCACCGGCGGCCACCTCGGGTTCCAGGGCGTCCCGTAGCGCGGCGAACCAGGCCAGCTTGTACGCGTAGTGCGGGTCGTCGACCGCCCGGCCGTTCGGGACGTACACCGACCAGACCCGGACCCCGGCGCAGGTGGCGGAGACGGCGCGGGCCTCAGGCTGCGGAAAGCCGGGTTCGCCGGGGAAGCCGACGGTGACGTCGGTCAGGCCGACGCGGGACAGGATCGCCACCCCGTTCCACCGGCCGTCGCCGTGGCTGGCCACCTGGTAGCCCAGCGCACCGACCTCGGTGACCGGGAAGGCCCCGTCGGGGCACTTGGTCTCCTGGAGGCAGACCACGTCGGGGGCGGTGCCGGCGAGCCAGTCCAGCAGCCGGGGCAGCCGGGCCTTCACCGAGTTCACGTTCCAGGTCGCCAGGCGCATGTGCCCAGCCTGCCGCATCACCGCCGGCCGCGCCGGGTCGGCCCGCCGGGCGGCCACCGGGACGGGTGGCCATCACGGCGGGCGGCCATCGGGACGGGCGGCGGCGTCCCCGCTCGGGGTCGCCGCCGTCGGGGCACGGGCCGGTCAGGGGGTGGGGTTGTCCCCGGGCCGGGTCTGCTCGGCGAGGTAACGCTCCAACTCGGCCCCCAGTTCGTCGGCGGTAGGCAGGGGACCGGTCTCGGCGGCGAGCAGATTCTTCTCGCCGCGCCCCCGGGCGAACGCGTCGTACTGCTCCTCCAGGGCCTTGACCAGCGCGGCGGCCTCGTCGGTCTGGGCGACCTGCCGGTCGATCTCCATCCGGACCACCTCGGCGGCGGAGCGGAGGCTGTCGTTGGGCAGCAGCAGCCCGGTGCTGCGCGACACCGAGGAGAGCAGCACCTCGGCGGCGGCCGGGTACTCGGTCTGGGCGACGTAGTGCGGCACGTGGGCGGCGAAGCCGAGGGCGTCCCGGCCGAGCTGGCCGAGCCGGTACTCGAGCAGGTGCCCGACGCTGCCGGGGACCTGCACCCGCTGCAACCACGGTTCGTAACCGGCGATCAGCTCCCGCCGGGTGGCGTGGGCGGTGACCCCGGTGGGCCGGGTGTGCGGGACGGCCATCGGGATCGAGTTGAGGCCCACGGTGAGCCGGACGTCGAGCCGGGCGGCCACCGCGCCGACCGCCGCCACGAAACGCTCCCATTGCAGGTCGGGTTCCGGGCCGGTGAGCAGGAGGAACGGCGTCTCGTCATCGTCCTGGAGCAGGTGCATCGCCAACTCGGGGGCGTCGTACTCCTCCCAGTGGTCCTCGACGAAGGTCATCACCGGTCGCCGGGACCGGTAGTCGAAGAGCTGGTCGACGTCGAAGGTGGCGATGGTGCGGGCGTCCAGCGAGGTGAGGAGCTGCTCGCGGGCCAGTCGACTGGCGTTGCCGGCGTCGACGAAGCCGGTGAGCGCCTGGATCAGCACCGGCTGACCGAGGTCGGGCAGATCGTCGGTGAGCTGGTACAGCTCGTGTGGGTCGAGCACCGGTCGGACCTCCTGAGGAAACGCGCGTACGGGTGGCTCGCACGGACCGCACCCGGTTCGGGGAACGTACCCGGCGCTGCTGTCCATTCCATCACTGGGCGCAACGTGACCGATCCGGCTATCAAACCCGGAGGAAGCTGCCAATTCGTCGAGTGGATCGGGGTGGCTGGGCCGGACGGTTCCGTCCTGTCGGCCAAAAGGCGGACATGGTGGATCATGGTAGGGACCGCGGTGGTCTGTCCCACCGACGACCGGTGGCGACGCCGCCCGGAGAGCCTGACCGCAATGCCCGTTGCGGGAGGTCTGTCGGCCCGGCCACCCGTCCAGGGTCCGCGTCCCGGCCGGTGACGGGTGATTGTGGCGAGGCCCACTCCGTGACGGTGGGTCACCGGGGAGGTGCCCGCCTAGCCTCGGCGGATGCGTGACGACGACACCATCGACGACCAGAGCGCCCCCGTGGGCATGACTGGCCGTTCGGACGACACCCCCTCGTCCGTTCAGGTCGGCGTTCTCCGTGAACCCCGTTCTCCCCGTACCCGCCTCGGCGGGCTCCTTAACCCCCTGCGCCGGCGACCGGCCGGCACCCGGGTGGCCATCGCCGCCGGCGTGCTGTGCTGCCTGGGCGCGGTCGCCGTGACCGGCGTGGCCACCCTGCCGGACGAGCGGGCCGAGGACCGGGCCGGCACCGAGGCCGCGCTCGCCGAGCGCGGTCGGCAGGCCGCCTCCCGTGGCGAGGCGCGGACCCCCGCCCCCACCGTGCCCGCCACCCCCGCCGCCAGCCCGAGCACCGCCGTCCCGACCACCGCCGCCCCGACGCCCACCGCGACCAGGACCATCCGGCCCCGACCGAAGCCCAGGCCGACGCCGAAGCCGACCCCGAAGCGGATCGTCCCGGTGGCCGGTCTCGACCGGGCGCAGATGAACAACGCCCAGAAGATCGTCAAGGCCGGTCGGGCGATGGGCGTGCCCCGCCGGGCGCTGGTCATCGCGGTGGCCACCGCCATGCAGGAGAGCAACCTCTACAACTACGCCAGCGGCGTGCTGCCCGAGTCGCAGAACTACCCGCACGAGGCGATCGGCTGGGACCACGACTCGGTCGGGCTGTTCCAGCAGCGGCCCAGCAGCGGTTGGGGCGAGGTGGGCCAGCTGATGGACCCGGCGTTCGCCACCCGGGCGTTCCTCACCGCGCTGCTGGCGATCCCCGGCTGGGAGGACCTGCCGCTCACCGTCGCCGCCCAGGCCGTGCAGATCTCCGCCTACCCGGACCTCTACGCGCAGCACGAGTGGCGGGCGACCGAGGTGGTCGCCGCCGTCCTGGTCTGACGTCCCTGGTCCGATGCGCCCGCCCGGAACCAGCCGGAACCGGTCCGTCCGTGCTCGAACGGGCGGGCCGGTCCGGTTCGCGCCGGACCGGCCCGGAGGTTACCCTCACCGGACACAGTGGACGGTTGGCGATTGCTCGGATCGGGTACACATGACCCAGGACACCCGATCGGAGGACGACATGTCAGCACTGATGCAGCGGATCAGCGCCTTCCTGCGCTCGCCCAAGGGGCAGCAACTGGTCGACCGGGGCCGGCGCGAGCTGGCCAAGCCGGAGAACCAGGCTCGGCTCAAGCAGGCGGCCAGCAAGCTGTCGGGCCGTCGCCGCTGACCGTCCCTGACCGCACACACTCCCGGGAGCCTCTGTGACCGATGCCGTGCCCGTCGACGACGAACCGACCGCCCCCCTGCCGCCGGCCACGGCGGACCGCCCGGCCGTCCCAGTGACGCCGGCCGCCCCGGCGTCGACAGCCACGGTCCCGCCGGCGCCGGTCGCCACAGCCGCGGTCCCGCCCGCTCCGGTTCCCACGGCCGCGGTCCCGGCGGTGCCGGTCCCGTCAGGGTCGGCGCCGGTCCCGGCGGTACCGGGTGCGCCGGCCGGCGATCCGGGCGACGCCCCCGAAGCGCCGCCGGCCCGGCTCTGGGACCGGATGCGGGACGACCCGCAGTACGCCCCGGAGCACCTGGCCCTGGAGGCGGTCCGCCGGCTCGGCCCGGAGGCGGCCCAGTGGGTCGCCAGGGCCCGGGCGGAGCGCCCGGACGCCACCGCCGACCAGCTGGCCGACCAGGCGATCCGGCGCTTCGTCAACCGGGCACGGCTCTCCGGCGCGGTCTCCGGCGCCGCCGGGCTGCCGGGCGCGGTCATCGACGTCGGTGTGCTCGCCTGGACCCAGGCCCGGCTGGTGCTGCACGTCGCTGCCGCGTACGGCGCGGACCCGCAGCACCCGGACCGGGCCACCGACCTGCTCGTCCTGCAGAAGGTGCACAAGGTGGCCGAGACGGCCCGGCTGGCCCTGGGCGTCGCCGCCGGTCGGGAGCGGGCCGGCGCGCTGTTCGGCCACGCGGCGCAGAACCCGCTCGGGCGGGTGATGTTGCAGCTGGGGGTCCGGCTGGCCCGGATGGCCGGGGTGCGGGCGGCGAAGCGGGTCTTCGCCAAGGTCGTGCCGGGGGCCGCGATCATCCTGGGCACCTGGGCCAACTCGTCGGCCACCAAGGATCTCGCCGAGCGCTCCCAGGCGCTCTACCGGGAACACCGCAGCGGGCTGCCCCAACCCCGCCGCCCCTGATCCGCCGCCCGTGCCGCCCGGCCGGTGACGTCAGAGTCGCCAGCCGGCGGCCGGGAAGGTCGCGTCGGCGAGCCGGTTCTGTCCGGCCACGTTGGGGTGGAACCAGTCCAGCCCGTTGACCTCGTCCAGGCTGAACCGCACCCGGTGCACCGCCCCACCGTCGTAGCGGCACCTCGACCCGTACGCCCGGCAGGCCGCCTTGAGCTGGCTGTTGTAGTCGTCGATCCGCTCGGCGAAGCGGGACCGTCGGCTCCGGTCGGCCGCGGCGTCCGAGGTGGGGTTCGCCAGCAGGGCCGGGCAGATGCCGGTCTTCCAGATCCGCACCGCCCGGGAGTCGGTGTGCCCGATCTCCCAGAGCCGGTTGAGGTCGGGGACGCTGGCCACCAGGACCCGGGCCTTGGGGCGGCCCTCCCGGAGCACCTGGAGCGCCTGGTCGACCTGGTCGCGGAAGGTGGCCGGGGTGGTCATCCGGTCGATGTCGTCCCGGCAGGCGTCGTTCGCGCCGATCAGCACCGTGACGTAGTCGGCCCTGTCCCGGACGGCCGCGGCGGCCTGCCCGGCCAGCGCCTCGGCGCGGGCCCCCGGCACGGCGTGGTTGCGGGCCCGGTTGCGGATCGGCGCGTCGGCGTCGAGCAGCCGTCGGTAGTGGCTCTCCACCCGGATGCCGTCCCCGGTGGACCAGGAGTTGCGTTGGCACGAGGTGAGCACCAGGCAGGAGCCGAAGCCGGTGGTGATCGAGTCGCCGAGGGCCGCCATCGTGGTGGGCAGGCCGGTCGGGGGCGACCCGCTTCTGGTCGGCCGGGGCGAGGCGTCACCGCCCTCCTCGCAGCCGAGGGCGACGAGTGCCAACAGGCAGGCCACGGCGGCGACCCAGCGTCGAGGCATGCGTCTTCCCCCGGTCCGGCAGCGCAGAGCGACAGCGCGGTCACTCTACGGGCCGGGTGGGGTGGGACGGTCCGCTCGTGTCGGGTTCCGGGCAGATTAAACATGTAGAAACATGGATCTGATAGCAGTATGGGGTCGGGCGCGGCAATCCGGGCGTCGTTGCCGGTTAGCGGGGTCCGTCCGGGGGTAGCCCGGGACAATGACGAGATCGCAGCCCCGGCGCGCCCGTGGCACGGTCGGCCATGCCTACAGCGCGTTGAACCTCCGGCTGGTACTGGCCCTGTTCGGCCTGGTCACCATGAGCGTGTTCGCCGTCGGGGCGTTCCGGGCCGGCCTGGCCTGGCTGGGCGTGCTCTGCGTACTGTTCGTCGTCGTGGCGGTGGTCGACCTGATCGTCATCCAGCGCCGTCGCGCCGCCCGCCGCCGCGAGCAGCCGGGCGCGCGGCACTCACTCTTCGAGTGACAGGAGTACGAGATGCCCATAGCCACCACCAACCCCGCTACCGGTCAGCTGCTCAAGTCGTACGACCCGATGTCGGCCGAGCAGATCGACGCCGCCATCGAGCGGGCCGACCTGGCGTTCCGGGACCTGCACCGGACCACCGTCGCCCAGCGGGCGCAGTGGATGACCACCGTGGCCGAACTGCTCGACGACGAACGCGACGAGACGGCCCGGCTGATGACCACCGAGATGGGCAAGACGTACGCCGCGGCGAAGGCCGAGGTCACCAAGTGCGCGACGGCCTGCCGGTTCTACGCCGCCCACGCGGAGCGGATGCTCGCCGACGAGCCCGCCGACGCCGCCGCGGTCAAGGCGAAGCGGGCGTACGTCCGCTACCAGCCGATCGGGCCGGTGCTCGCGGTGATGCCGTGGAACTTTCCGCTCTGGCAGGTGATGCGGTTCGCCGCGCCGGCCCTGATGGCCGGGAACACCGGCCTGCTCAAGCACGCCTCCAACGTGCCGCAGACCGCGCTCTACCTGGAGGACGTGTTCCGCCGCGCCGGCTTCCCGGAGGGCGCGTTCACCACCCTGCTGGTCGGCTCGGACGCGGTCGACCGGGTCCTCAGCGACCCCCGGGTCCGGGCCGCCACGCTGACCGGCAGCGAGGGCGCGGGCCGTTCGATCGCCCAGATCGCCGGTCGGGAGCTGAAGAAGACCGTGCTCGAGCTGGGCGGCAGCGACCCGTTCGTGGTGATGCCCTCGGCCGACCTGGACCGGGCCGCCGAGGTGGCCACCACCGCCCGCTGCCAGAACAACGGCCAGTCGTGCATCGCGGCCAAGCGGTTCATCGTGCACACCGACGTCTTCGACGCCTTCGCCGGGAAGTTCGCCGCGAACATGGCCGCGCTGCGGGTCGGTGACCCGATGGACGCCGACACCGACGTCGGCCCGCTGGCCAGCGAGAGCGGCCGGGACGAGATCCACGCCCAGGTGCAGGACGCGGTGGCGCACGGCGCGACGGTGCTCTGCGGCGGTGAGAAGCCGACCGGTGACGGCTGGTTCTACCCGCCGACCGTGGTGACCGACCTGAACCCGCAGATGCGGATGTGGGCCGAGGAGGTCTTCGGGCCGGTCGCCGGGCTCTACCGGGTGTCGTCGTACGACGAGGCTATCGAGGTGGCCAACGGCACCCCCTTCGGGCTGGGCGCGAACGCCTGGACCACCGACCCGGCCGAGCAGGAGCGGTTCGTCACCGACCTGGAGGCCGGCAACGTCTTCGTCAACGGCATGACCACCTCGTACCCCGAACTGCCCTTCGGCGGGGTGAAGAACTCCGGCTACGGCCGGGAGCTGTCGGCGCTGGGGATGCGGGAGTTCTGCAACACCAAGACCGTCTGGGTCGGGGAGGGCGCGGCCACCGTCGGGGCCGGCGCGCACGCCGAGTGACCGCCCGCCGCCGCCCGCCACCCCGCCGGGTGGCGGGCGCGGCCGAGCTTTAACCGGACACCGTCATGGGTACGGAAGGACGCCATGACGGTGTTCGGCTTCCACGCCTCCCACGAGCAGATCCATCCGAGCCGCCTGCTGGAGGCGGTGGTGCACGCCGAACGCGCCGGCTTCGACGCCGCGATGTCGTCGGACCACTTCTCCCCGTGGAGCACCCGGCAGGGCCAGTCCGGGTTCGCCTGGTCCTGGCTGGGGGCCGCGCTCCAGGCCACCGGGCTGCCGTTCGGCGTGGTCAACGCGCCCGGCCAGCGCTACCACCCGGCGATCATCGCGCAGGCCATCGGCACCCTCGGCGCGATGTACCCGGGGCGGTTCTGGGCGGCGCTGGGCACCGGCGAGGCGAGCAACGAGCACATCACCGGCGACGGTTGGCCGCGCAAGGACGTGCGGACCGCCCGGCTGCGGGAGTGCGTGGAGGTGATCCGGGCGCTGCTGGCCGGCGAGGAGGTCAGCCACGACGGTCTGGTCCGGGTGGACCGGGCGAAGCTGTGGACCCGGCCGGCGGAACCGCCGGCGCTGATCGGGGCGGCGGTCAGCGTGGCCACCGCCCGCTGGTGCGCCGAATGGGCGGACGGCCTGATCACGGTGAACGCGCCGACCGCGCACCTGCGCGAGATGATCGACGCCTACCGGGACGCGGGCGGGCGCGGCCCGCTGCACCTGCAGGTGCACGTGAGCTGGGCGCCGGAGCAGGCCGAGGCGGAGTCGATCGCGTACGAGCAGTGGCGCAGCAACATCTTCCCGCCGCCGGTCTGCTGGGACCTGGACACCGCCGAGCACTTCGACGTGGTCAGCGAGCGGGTGCCGATGGCGCAGGTCGCCGAGGTGGTGAACGTGTCGGCGGACCTGGGCCGGCACGTCGGCTGGCTGGAGGAGTACCTGTCGCTGGGCTTCGACCAGATCGCCCTGCACCACGTCGGGCAGGAGCAGCGCGCCTTCATCGACACGTTCGGCGCGGAGGTGCTGCCGAAACTGCGCGCCGCCGGCTGATCACCGCGCGCCGGTACCCCTAGGCTGCTACCTCATGGAAGCTCTGTTCGAGGTCGTGGTCTTCCTGGCGATCGCGACCTTCGGCGCCGCGCTGGCCCGCAAGCTGGGGCTGCTCGCGCCGATCCTGCTGGTGGTGCTCGGCCTCGGGCTGTCCTTCCTGCCGGGATTCCCACACGTCCGGCTCGATCCCGACCTGGTGCTGGTGGGCATCCTGCCGCCGCTGCTCTACGTGGCGGCGCTGGGCACCTCGGTACCGGCCTTCCGGCTCAACCTGCGGCCGATCCTGCTGCTCGCGGTGGGGCTGGTGATCTTCACCGCGTTCGTGGTGGGCACGGTGGTGCACCTGTTCCTGCCCGACCTGCCGTACGCCATCTGTGTGGCGCTGGGCGCGGTGGTGGCGCCGCCGGACGCGGTCGCCGCCACCGCGGTGGCCCGGCGGGTGGGCCTGCCCCGGCGGCTGGTGACCATCCTGGAGGGGGAGAGCCTGGTCAACGACGCCACCGCGCTGGTGCTGCTGCGGGTGGCGATCGTGGCGGCCACCGCCAGCGCCGGCTCGGTCAGCTTCGGGTACGTCGCCCAGGAGGTGGTGGTCGCCACCGGCGGCGGGGTGCTGGTCGGGCTGCTGGGCGTGGTGGTCTTCGGATACCTGCACAAGCGGACCACCGACCCGCTGCTGGACAACGCGTTGTCGCTGATCGTGCCGTTCGCGGTGGTCTTCGCGGCCGAGGAGATCCACGCCTCCGGGGTGGTGGCGGTGGTGGTCACCGGACTGGGGATCGGCCACAAGATGCCGCTGCTGCTGTCGGCCGCCTCCCGGCTGCAGACCGGCGCGTTCTGGCGACTGGTGCAGTTCCTGCTGGAGGGGCTGGTCTTCCTGCTGGTCGGCCTGCAGCTGCCCGAGGTGTTGCAGGATCTCGACGAGCCGACCGGCCGGCTGGTGGGGATCACCGCGGCGGTGCTGGCGGCGGTCTTCCTGACCCGGTTCGTCTGGGTCTTCCCGGCCACCTACCTGGCCCGGCTGGTACCCCGGCTGCGGCAGCGGGATCCGGCCCCGCCGGTGCAGTTCCCCATCGTCATCGGCTGGGCCGGGATGCGCGGGGTGGTGACCCTGGCCGCCGCGCTGGGCCTGCCGCTGACCCTGGCCGGGGAGCAGCCGTACCAGCGGGCGCTGTTCATCTGGCTGGCCTTCGCAGTGATCATGGCGACCCTGCTCGGGCAGGGGGCGACCCTGCCGTGGCTGGCCCGCCGGTTGAGACTGCCCCCGGACGACCCGGTGGCCGACGCGCTCTCCGCCGCGACGGTGCAGCAGCAGGCGGGCCGGGCGGCCCGGGAGCGGCTGGACGAGTTGGCCGGGGGCGCTCCCGAGGCCGTGGTGGAGCGGCTGCGCGGGCTGGTGCAGAGTCGTACCAACCTGGCCTGGGAACGGCTCGGCGGCACCGACCGGGAAACCCCGTCCCAGGCGTACGGTCGGTTGCGGCAGGAGATGATCGACGCCGAGCGGGAGGTCTTCCGGACCGCCCGCGACGAGGGACGGATTCCCGAGGAGGTGCTGGTGCGGGCCTACCGTGACCTGGACCTGGAGGAGTCGTTGTTGCGACGGGAGGACGACTGATGAGCTGTGTACACCTGACCGGGGCGGGGACCGCCGAGCCGACCGTCACCGACGGCTGCCCGGAGTGCATCGCCGTCGGCAACGCCGACTGGGTGCATCTGCGCTCCTGTGTGGAGTGTGGCCGGACGGGGTGCTGCGACTCGTCGCCGTACCAGCACGCGACGAAGCACTTCGAGTCGAGCGGGCACCCGGTGATGCGTTCGATCGAGCCGGGGGAGTCCTGGCGCTGGTGCTTCGTCGACGAGGAGATCGGCTGACGCCGCCAGCGGCGCGGTATGACGCATCCGCTATTCGACCCCGGGTCGACAGACGATCTAACATCGGTGAACTTCTATCGATGGGAGGTCGGATGCTCCGACGACGAGAGTTCTCGCGTACCGCCGGAACCCTGCTGGCACTGGTGCTCGCGGCGACCGGCGCGGTCACCGCGACCGGCACCGGCGCGTCCGCCGCGACCACGGCGACCGGCGCCGACGCGTCCGTCGCCGTGCGGACCGTCTACTACGACGCCAGCCGGGCCGGGGAGTTCCGCACCAACTTCGACCAGGCCGCGACGATCTGGAACAGCTCGGTGACCAACGTCCGGCTGGCCGCCCGCACCCCCGGCAACATCACCATCTACGTCGACACCGGCTGGCCCCGGGCGCAGACCACCAGCCTGGGCAACGGGCGGGTCTGGATGGGCACCCAGGCCGTCGACCAGGGGTACGACCGGACCCGGATCGCCACCCACGAGATCGGCCACATCCTCGGCCTGCCGGACAACCGGACCGGCCTGTGCACCGACCTGATGTCCGGCAGCAGCGCCCCGGTCTCCTGCCGCAACGCCAACCCCAGCGCCGCCGAGGCCGCCCGGGTCAACGCCCTGTTCGCCGGCTCCCTCGCCGCCCCCACCCCCACCACCCACACCTGGACCCCCACCCTCACCCCCACCCCCTGACCCACCCCGCACCCCGTACCCCGCCCCCGTCCCCGTCCCCGTCCCCACCCGAACCCGTCTCCGCCCCGCCTCCCCGTCTCCGCCCTGCCTCCCCGCCTCCGCTGTCGCCCCACCGCTGCGCCCCGGTGATCAAGAGGTTTACGTCAAGTTAGTGATCAACTTTGGCGTAAACCTCTTGATCACCGGGGCGGATGTGGGGGTGGGGGGTGGGGGAGCGGGGTCAGGGGGTGGGGTGGTGGGTCAGGGCGGTGATGAGCCAGTTCAGGACGGGGGTCAGGGTGGGCGGTGGGGTCCACCCGTTGACCGTGGCCAGGAGCTCGAAGTACCGCTCGGTGCGGGGGTCGTTCGCGATCTCCAGGCGGGCCAGCAGCGCGCTGCGGTAACCGGCGTCGTCGACCCGGTCGAAGACCTCGCCGTACGCGGCCACCACGGCGGCCACCACGTGGGCGGCGCGGGCCGACTCCGGCGCAATGCCGGCGGCGCGGGCCAGCTCGACGGTGTCGTGCACCCGGTGGGTGAGGTCGCGGACCATCGCCACGACCTCGGGGTGGGCGTCGCCGACGGTCTCGTCGACGAACTCGTGGACGATGCGCCGACGTTCGGCGTCGGAGATCGTGGTCAGCTCGGGCATGGGACTCGTCTCCACTACTGGGCCGGGCGGGCGGCCGGGGCGGGGCGGGCGTGCCGGCGGTCAGCGGTGTGCGGGGCCGGGAGGCGGGTGCGCGGGGTGTGGGGGCGCGGGTGCGCCGGGCGGTCGGGGGACGACCGCCCGGCGCGCTCGGGCCCCGGGTGGTGACCCGGGGCCCGAGGTGTGTGCCGGTCAGGACACGGCGCAGGCCGTGCCGTTGACGGTGATCAGGTCCGGCGACGGGTTGGCCAGCGTGCCGGTCTTGGCGAGCAGGCCGAAGGTGACGCTGCCGCCCGGCGCGATCTTCGCGTTGTACGACTCGTTCTTCACGGTCACGGTGGCCCCGGACTGGGTCACCTTGGCCGTCCACGCCTGGGTGACCTTCTGGTCGCCGTTGTAGGCGTACCGCAGGGTCCAGCCGTCGATCGCGGTGTCGCCGGTGTTGCGGACGACTACCTGGGTGTTGGAGCCGTCCGGCCAGGTGCCGTGCACCTGGTAGGTGACCGCGCAGGTGCTCGGGGCCACCGCCTTGGCGTCACCCTGGTCGGCGAGGAACGACGCCAGCCAGGCCAGCGCCGAGTTCCAGTTGATCGCCACCTCGTTGGTCGAGTACGAGTTGATGTCGTCGACGTAGCAGAACATCGGCGCACAGCCCTTGAGCAGCTGGGCGACGAACGGGTCCTGGAGGGCGGCGTTCGGGCCACCGGCGAGCGAGCCGGCCGGCGGGTTCGGCATGGCCGGGTTGAGCTGGTTGCCGAAGATCCGGCTGTGCTGGTTGCGTGCGTTCTGCTCGCCCCAACCGGTCACGTACGAGATGTTCAGCGCGTTGCGGCCGAGCAGGTAGTCGCTCGCCTGCACCGCGCCGTCCCGGTACTTCGCGTCCCGGCTGAGGTCGAAGGCGGTGGCCAGCACGACCATGTTGTTGATGATGTTGCTGTTGCTGCCCCAGACGTAGCTGGCGGCCTCACCCGGCACCGGTAGGCCGTACGCCTGGGCGTGCAGGGTGGTCAGGTACTTGTCGGCGGCGGCGGTGACCGAGGCGCGGACCCGGGCCTTGTCGGCGGCCGGCAGGCCGTTCGGCACGGTGGCCAGGTCGAGCCGGCCGACCGCGGCCACGCTCTGCCAGCTGAACGCGCCGCCCGTGGCGAACACGTCGCCGGTGTGGTGCGGCGAGGCGGTCAGGTCGTCCAGGTACGCCTTCTTGCCGGTGGTCAGGTACAGCTCGGCGGCGGCCCAGTAGAACTCGTCGGTGACGTTGTTGTCCTCGTAGGCCCCGCCGCCGATGCCGTCGGCCGGGTCGGCGTAGACGGCCGGGTGGGCCTTGGCGGCGGCGTAGGCGCTCGACGCGGCGGTGCCGCAGCGGGCGGCGAACGTCGCGTCGTACGGGGCGAAGAGGCGCTGGCACTGGGCGGCGACGGCGGCCAGGTTCAGGGTGGCGGCGGTCGACGGCGGGTGCAGCTCACGCGGCTGCGCGTCGTCCTGCGGGGCGAGCGGCAGGCCGGTCCACGCCTTGTCGTGGATCTTGTGGTGGACCATCCCGGCCAGCGGCTTGCCGGTCGGCACCTGCATCCGGAGCAGGAACTCGATCTCCCAGCGGGCCTCGTCGAGGACGTCCGGCACGGCGTTGCCGCGCTCGGGCACCCGCAGCGTCGAGTCGCCCAGCGCGGCGCCACCGGCGGCGGTCTCCGCCGTCTTGGTCCGCTCGAAGGTGCTCAGCAGCTGGTAGGCGGCGATACCGCCGTTGACCACGTACTTGCCGTGGTCGCCCGCGTCGTACCAGCCGCCGCGCACGTCCAGCGAGTAGTCGCAGACGCCGGGCTGGCACGGGACCTGGGTGTCGCCCTGGTTGGGGGCGACCCCGAGGTGGCCGGCCGGGCGGGCGTACTCCTCGCCGATCAGGTCACCGTCGATCTCGATGCCGCTGCGCTGGGCGTAGAAGAACTGCATCGCGTCGGCGCGCAGCCGGTCGTAGAGGTCGCCGGAGATGTCGAACGGGTGGCTGGTCTCCCCGTCGGCGACGAGGGTGTAGCCGGTGCCGGGCGTGCGGTACGACGAGAAGTCGATGGTCTGCACGTTCTGCCCGGAGGCGGTGTCCACCCCGCGCGGGGTGGCCGCGCCGCTGGCGACGACCGTGCCGGCCGCCGACTTGAGCTGCCAGGGCAGCGCCCCGGTCGACTCGGTCACCACGGTGGCGTTCTTGGGGCCGCCGGGCAGGTAGCCGACCTGGTTGACCCGGACCCGGGGGCCGGTGTCCGGCACGTACGGCGGTGCCGCCTCGCCACCGCGCAGCGAGACGTTGTCCAGGCAGAGGCGCTGCTCGGCGGCGGCCCCGCCGACCTGGAAGATGAGCTGGGCGTTGGGGTTGTCCTCCGGGACGGTGAAGGTCTGCTCGACCCGCTTGGTCGTCGGGTTGGCGACGGCCGGGACGCTCGCGTACGACGTGTAGGGGGCGCTGCCGAGCTGGAGCACGGCGTTGACCGAGAGCCCGGGGGTGGCCGAGATGTCGAAGCCCAGCTTGTATTCCGCGCCGGCGTTGAGCCGGACCCCGTCGTGGCCGATGCCGGCATCCCACGGGTTGGCCAACCCGGCGGGGACGGTGACGCAGAGCCGGCCGTCGACGATGTCGAGCGGGCCGGTGCCGTAGGAGAACCAGGGCGAGACGCCCTCGCTGAAGTCGCCGTTGGTGATCTGCTCGGGGGCGTCCGGGGGCACCTCGGCGTGGGCCACGCCGGCGCCGAGGCCGGTGAGGATCAGGGTGGTCGTTGCCAGTACCGCGAGATGCCGCCGACGTCGTCGGGTCAGGATCACGGGATTCCTTTCCGGGCGGTGGAGGTGTGGTAACGCTATCCATCGATGGGAGCGCTCCCAGTATCAGCCAGATGTTTCCAGCGCGTCTCCTCCCTGTCAATCGATTCGACTGGATGACCTTCGGCCTGGTCGGGACGGTCCGGACCGACGCCCGGGGCAGTGAGATTCGCCGCGCCACGCGCAGTCGTCCTGATCTCCTAGAGACAACAACACCCTCCGCCTGGCAGGCTGCCACCCATGACCCTGAAGCTTCGTTCCGTCGGGACGAGCGACCGCGGGCTGATCCGCAGCGGAAACCAGGACGCCCTGCACTCCGGCGCCTGGCTCGTCGCCGTCGCCGACGGCATGGGTGGGATGGCGGCCGGCGACCTGGCCAGCCGGATCGCCATCGACGCGGTCGCCCCGCTGGACGTCGAAACCCCCGAGGACGCTCTGGTGGCGGCGTTGCAGACCGGCATCGAGCTGGCCACCGCGCGGATCCACCAGGCGGTGCAGGAGGACCGGGAGCGGCAGGGCATGGGCACCACACTGACCGCCCTGCTCTTCTCCCGGACGGGGAGCTGCCTGGCGCTCGCGCACGTCGGCGATTCCCGGGCCTACCTGTTCCGCGAGGGCACCCTCAAGCAGGTGACCCGCGACGACACCTTCGTCCAGATGCTGGTCGACCAGGGCCTGATCAGCCCCGAGGAGGCGTCCAGCCACCCCCGGCGGGCCGTGGTCACCCAGGCGCTGCAGGGGGAGGAGGTCTCCCCGTCGTACGCGACGATGGTCCCCCGGGCCGGTGACCGCTGGCTGCTGTGCAGCGACGGCCTCTCCAACGTGGTCCGCCCGGACACCCTCACCGAGGTGCTGCGGGAGACCCCGGAGCGGGAGGACTGCGCCCGCCGCCTGATCGACCTGGCCCTGCGGGCCGGTGGTCCGGACAACATCACCGTGCTCATCGCCGACGTCGTCGACGAGTGAGGCCGGTCAGCGCCGGCTCGACGGGTGGGGCCGGTGAGCGCCCGCTCGACGGGTGGGGCGTCAGCGTCGGCGGTGCGTGGTGTGCCGGGTCGGGGCGGCCGTGGTCGGGTCCTCGGGCCAGGGGTGACGCGGATAGCGCCCGCGTAGCTCCCCGCGCACCTGCGGATACCCGGTGCGCCAGAAGGACGCCAGGTCGGCGGTGACCGCGACCGGCCGACCGGCCGGGGAGAGCAGGTGCAGCCGCACCGGCACCCGGCCGCCGGCCAGCCGGGGCGCGTCGGCCCAGCCGAACGTCTCCTGGAGCTTCACCGCCAGCACCGGCGCGGCCGGGTCGGTGTAGTCGACGCGGACCCGCGAGCCGCTGGGCACCGCGATCCGCTCCGGGGCCAGCTCGTCCAGCCGGCCCGCCTGCGACCAGGGCAGCAGCCGCCGTAGCGCCCCGGCGACGTCGATCCGGGCCAGGTCGGCGCGGCGGCGGGCGGCGGCCAGCTCCGGTCCGAGCCACCGGTCGGCGGAGGCGAGCAGCGCGGCGTCGGAGACGTCCGGCCAGCCGTCGCCCCCCGCCTGCCGGCAGAACGCCAGCCGCTGCCGCAGCGACCGGGCTGCCGGGGTCCAGGTCAGCAGGTCCAGTCCCGCCTGGCGCAGCCCCTCGGCGAGCGCGGCCGCCACCAGCTCCGGCGCCGGCCGGGCCAGCGGGCGGCTGACCAGCTCGATCGCGCCGAGCCGGGACACCTGGCGGGCCAGCACGTCGCCGTCGCTCCAGCCGACCTCCTGGGCCTCGGTCAGCAGGGGGCCACCGGCCTCGCGGGCGGTCGCCTCGTCCACCGGGGCGGCCAGCCGGACCCGGGCGGTCGGTGCGCCGGGCGACCGGTCGGCGACCGCCACGGCCAGCCAGGCCGTGCCGGTCAGCGCCGACCCCGCCGCCAGCTCCGCCCCGGTCCCGCCGGCCATCAGGTACGACGTCCCACCGGCCCGGCGCAGCCGGGCCAACCGCTCCGGGTAGGCCAGCCCCACCAGCAGCCCAGCCGCCAGGTCGTCCGGCAGCCACCCGCCGCCGCTGCCGCCGCCCCGCCCGGTGTCGGCGGGCAGGGCGGCACGCAACCGGCGCACCTCGGTACGCCAGCGGGCACTGGCACCGGGGTCCACCCCGTCACGGAGCCGCCGCCAGCCGGCGGTCAGGTCGTCGTGCCGCCCGGTCAGGCCGTCCTCGGCGAGCAGGGCGACCAGTTCGGCGGCCCGGTCCGGGCCGACCCGGGCCGCGCCGTCGAGCAGCGCCCGACCCAGGCGGGGAGGGGTGCCGGTGGCGGCGATGGCCCGGCCCCGGGTGGTCACCCGGCCGTCGGCGTCGATCGCGCCGAGGGTGGTCAGCGTCTCCCGGGCCACGGTCAACGCGGCGTCCGGCGGCGGGTCGGGCAGCGCCAGGCCGGTGCCGTCCGGGCTGCCCCAGGCGGCCAGGTCCAGCGCGAAACCGGTCAGGTCGGCGGTGGCGATCTCCGGTTCGGGCTGGGCGGCGAGCCGGCCGTGGGTGGCCTCGGACCAGCACCGGTAGACCACGCCGGGGGCCTGTCGTCCGGCCCGGCCGGCCCGCTGGGTGGCGGCGGCCCGGGACACCGGCACGGTCACCAGCGCGCCGAGCCCGCGGGCCAGGTCGGTGCGGGCCACCCGGGACAGCCCGGCGTCGACGACCACCCGGACCCCGGGCACGGTCAGGCTGCTCTCCGCGACCGAGGTGGCGAGCACCACCCGGCGTCGTCCGGCGGGGCGCAGCGCGGCGTCCTGCGCGGCGGCGGGCAGCCGCCCGTGCAGCGGCAGGACGGCCACCCATGCGGCCAGGTCGGCCAGCCGGCGGGCCACCGCCCCGATCTCCCCGGCTCCGGGCAGGAAGACCAGCAGGTCCCCCTCCTGCTCGTGCAGGGCCCGCCGGACCGTGCCGGCCACGTGGTCGAGCAGGGCCGGGTCGACCCGGCCCGCGCCCGGCGGGGTGACGGGTCGCGGTGGCGGCGTCCAGACCCGCTCGACCGGGTACAGGGCCGCCTCGGCGCGGATCACCGGGGCGGGGGTGTCGCCGCCGAGCAGTGCGGCGAACCGGTCCGCCTCCGGGGTCGCCGACATCGCCACCAGCCACAGCTCGGGACGCAGCGCCGCGCGGGCCTCCACGGTGAAGGCCAGCGCGAGATCGACGTCGAGCTGCCGCTCGTGCACCTCGTCGAGCAGCACCGCGTCCACCCCGGGCAGCTCCGGGTCGCGCAGCAGCCGGCGGACCAGCAGGCCGGTGGTGACCACCTCGATCCGGGTGCCGGGGCCGACCCGGCGGTCGCCACGGACGGCGTATCCGACCCGGTCGCCGACCCGCTCGCCGAGCAGGTCGGCCATCCGCCGGGCCGCCGCGCGGGCGGCCACCCGGCGGGGCTGGGCCACCAGCACCGTGCCGGCCACCCCCTCGGCCACCGCGAGCGGCGCGAGGGTGGTCTTGCCGGTGCCGGGCGGGGCCACCAGGACCGCGCCGCCGGTGCCGGTCAGCGCCCGCAGCAGCGGTGGCAGCGCCGGCCGGACCGGCAGGTCGAGTGGTACGTCGGAGAGCACGACTGCCACTGTGGCACGCCGGGCCGCCCGCCCCGCCCGCGCCCACCGTCGCCGACCCGCCGGGCCGGATGCCGCCCGGCGCGGACGTCAGCCCCGGCGCACCGCCTCCATGCTGGTGACGAAGGCTGTCCAGGCGTCGGCGGGGAAGACCAGCGCGGGACCGCACCGGTCCTTGCTGTCCCGTACCGCGATCCGGTCGGCCGTGGTGGCGACCTCCACGCAGTTGCCGTTGCCGCTGCTGCGACTGCTGGTCCGCCAGTCCATCGTGGACAGAGGCAGCGCCTGCATCCCTTACCTCACGTTCAGCCGGGCGTGCCGCGATGCGATCACGCAAAGTGACGAGCAGCCTCCTCGATGCGGGTCAGGGACTCCGCCGGATCGAGTGCCATCCGGCACAGCTCCTCGTGTACAAGCCTATACCCGCGCACGTGTCCCACGTCCTCCAGCGCCAGACCCAGCGTGAGATTGTCCAGGTAGACCACGGAATGGTCGGCCGCGTCGGCAAACGTGAGGATCA
The DNA here is from genome assembly GCF_900090265.1 of Micromonospora rifamycinica. NCBI lineage: Bacteria > Bacillati > Actinomycetota > Actinomycetes > Micromonosporales > Micromonosporaceae > Micromonospora > Micromonospora rifamycinica. The sequence goes on along the minus strand of NZ_LT607752.1, from coordinate 2,090,455 downwards.
CATAGGGAGTGCTCATCGCCGGGTGGCCACCGGAGGCGAACGGAAGTACGTGGCACGTCACGTTCGGTAACTGAGCTACCTCGACCATCCGGGTCAACTGCTCGGCCATGACGGCCGGACCTCCCACCGGTCGCAGCAGCACCGCCTCGTTGAGCACCACCGACAGGTCGACCGGGGGAGACTTCCGGTGCAGCACCTCCTGGCGGCGCAACCGGGCGGCCACCTTGCGCTCCAGCCCCTCCTCGCCGGCCGTACGGCGGAACATCTCCCGGGCGTACGCCTCGGTCTGCAACAGGCCGGGAACGGACTCGGCCTCGTACGTGCGCAGGCTCTCCGCCTCCGCCTCCAGGCCGACGTAGAACTCGAACCACTCGGGCAGCACGTCGCTGTAGTTCTGCCACCAGCCGCGCTGCTGGGCGCCCCGGGCTATCTCGATGAGCGCCTCGGCGTCGTCGCCGGTCACCTGGTAGAGCGCCAACGCGGCCCGCACGTCGCGGGGTTTGATGCCGATCTGGGCGTTCTCGATCCGGGACAGGTTGCTCTTGGACATGTCGAGCTGGCGGGCGGCCACGTCGAGTGTCATGCCGGCGCGTTCCCGCAGTTGGCGGAGTTCACGGGCGATGCGGCGGCGGCGAACGGTGGGGCTGACGGTCACCCTCCGAGTCTGTCACGGCAAGATCCGCAGGTCACCCGAGCACGGAGTGCAACCATGGAATCCGGGAGTTGCAAAGCGGCCTTTGTGGAGGCATCCTGTCACCCGGCGTGGATCACCTGTGGACAATGCGTGGGAGGCTCGTTTGCTGGTCGCCGACGAGTTCTTTCTGATCGCGCACAACGACAGCCGGGGCAAGGCCAAGCTGCACCCGAGCGCGACCGGCCTCGGCCTCGCCGCCGGTCTGCTGGCCGAGCTGATCCTGTTCGGACAGATTACCGTCTCGGGTGGACTCGTCACCGTGCTCGACCGGCGTCCCCCGGCCGACGCGCTGGCGCACACCGTGCTCGACCAGCTCATCGGCGAGTCGCAGCACCAGGCGGTGCGGACCTGGCTCGCCTTCCTGTCCCAGTCGTCGACCACGTCGGTGGGGGAGCGGTTGGCCCGCGCCGGGGTGCTGCGCCGGCAGGAGAACCGCCGGCTGCTGCGGACCACGGTCAGCTACCTGCCGATCGACCTCAACGCCGCCGCCTGGCCGGCGACCCGGCTGCGTGCCCTGATCGAGCGGCCGGAGCAGCCCCTGGTGTCGGACACCACCCTGCTCGGGCTGGTGGCCGCGGCCGGGCTGACCCGCGAGGTTCTGTGGAGCGCCGGCCCGCGCGCCCACCACCGGCTGTCCACCCTCATCCAGTCGCTGCCCGCCCCCCTGCAGGAACTGGTCGTGCACACCGAGGCCGCGGTCGGCGCCGCGGTGCTGCGCGGAATCCCCTGATCTCGCCGCGCCACCCCCCCTTCCCCCTCCTCTCCCCTCTTTCCGGAGCAGCCCCCATGCCCCAACCGACAGTCGCACGACCCAGTAACGTCAGTGACGCCCTGGCCCGTGGCCGCCTCGGCGTGCCGTCGGTCATCTTCTTCGTCCTCTCCGCCGCCGCGCCGCTGACCGTGGTGGCCGGCGTGGTCACCACCGGCTACGCGGTCACCGGCATCACCGGCATGCCGCTGGCCTTCCTCGCGGTGGGCGCCGTCCTGGCGCTCTTCTCCGTCGGCTACGTGGCGATGGCCCGCCGGGTGGAAAACGCCGGCGCGTTCTACGCCTACGTCTCGCGCGGCATCGGCCGGCCGGCCGGCGTCGGCGCGGCCTGGGTCGCGCTCATCGCGTACAACGCGCTCCAGGTCGGCCTCTACGGCGCGATCGGCGCCGCCGCCGCCCCGGTGCTCGGCACCGTCTTCGGCGTCGAACCGCACTGGGCCGTGGTGGCCCTCGCCGCCTGGGCGCTGGTCGCCGTCCTCGGCCTGCTGCGGGTGGACGTCAACGGCCTGGTCCTCGCCGTGCTGCTGATCGCCGAGATCGTGGTGATCCTCGTGTTCGACCTGGGTCAGCTCAGCCACCCGGTGGGCGGCTCGACCAGCTTCGCCGCGCTGGCCCCGTCGAACCTGCTGGTGCCCGGTGCGGGCGCGCTGCTGGTCCTCGCCATGACCGGGTTCGTCGGCTTCGAGTCCTCGGTGGTCTTCAGCGAGGAGAGCAAGGACCCGAAGCGGACGGTCCCGCTGGCCACCTACCTCTCGGTGGCGATCATCGCCGGGCTCTACGCGCTCTCCTCGTGGTCGATGACCGTGGCCGTCGGCCCGGAGAACATCTCCGCCACCGCCGGTGAGCAGAGCATCGAGTTGATCTTCAACCTGGCCGCCGCCCACTTCGGTGACACCGCCGTCACCATCGGCCAGGCGCTCTTCATGACCTCGGTGCTGGCCGCGATGATCTCGTTCCACAACACCACCGCTCGGTACGCCTTCGCGCTGGGCCGGGAGCGGGTGCTGCCGGCCGCCTTCGGGCAGACCTCGCCCCGCACCGGGGCGCCCCGGGTCGCGTCGCTGGCGCAGAGCCTGCTCGGCCTGCTGGTGATCACGCTGTACGCGGTCAACGGCTGGGATCCGGTGGTGCAGCTCTTCTACTACGCCGGCACCGGCGGTGGCTTCGGGGTGCTGCTGCTGATCGCCAGCACGAGCGTCGCGGTGATCGTCTACTTCGCCCGGTCCGACACCGCGGAGTCGCTGTGGCGGCGGGCGATCGCCCCGGCCCTGGCCACCGTCGCGCTGGCCGCCATGGTGGCGGTCGCGGTGGCGAACTTCGCCACCCTGCTCGGCGTCGCACCGGACTCGCCGCTGCGCTGGATCATCCCCGGGGTCTACCCGGTCGCCGCGCTGATCGGCCTGCTCTGGGGCCTGGTGCTGCGCTCCCGCCGGCCCGACGTCTACGCCCGCATCGGGCGGGGCGCGGAGAGCGTCTCCACCACCCTGTTCGCACCGCCGGTGGACGCTCCGGTGCCGGTGGAGGCCCGGCGGTGAGCCCGGTGCCCGTCGAGCGGCTCGGTGCCGCCGACACCAGGCTCGTCGCCGAGCGGATCGCCGAGGCGTTCCTGGTGCTGCCGGCGACCCACTGGCTGGTGCCGGACAAGGCGAAGCGGGAGGCCGTGTTCGCCGACAACTTCGAGATCCTGGTCGACCACGCGATGCGGCACGGGCTGGTCTTCGGCACTGTCGACCGGGACGCGGTGGCGGTCTGGTTCCCCCAGGTCGGTGACGAGTCGCCGGCACCGGTGGACTACGACGACCGGCTGGCCGCCGCCTGCGGGGAGTGGACCCCCCGGTTCCGGCACCTCGACGAGTTGTTCGCCGCCAACCATCCGCACCCCGACCACCACCACCTGGCCCTGCTCGCCGTCCGGCCGGCGCGGCAGGGGCAGGGGTTGGGCACCGCGCTGCTGGAGCACCACCACGCCTGGCTGGACGCCCAGGGGGTGCCCGGCTACCTGGAGGCGAGCAGCGAGGCCAGCCGTGATCTCTACGCCCGGCACGGCTACCGCCCCCGGGAGGTCTTCCGGCTGCCGGACGGCACGCCGTTCTTCCCCATGTGGCGTGATCCGGTGAGCGGCTGACCGCACCGACGACGAGGAGGCTCCGACCCGCTCGGGTCGGAGCCTCCTCGCGGTCCGGTGGCCGGTTCCGCCTCCGGCCCTGCGTCGGGGCGGGCCGGTTCCGCCGGCTTCCGGGGACAGGGAAGGCCCGGCCGGCGAACCGCCGACCGGGCCCTGTGGTCGTCGCCGTCACCGAACCCGTAGGCCCGGTGACCGCACCACCCCTAGTAGGTGCCGTCGAGCTGACCGCGCAGCTTGGTCAGCGCGCGGGCGAGCAGCCGGGACACGTGCATCTGCGAGACGCCGATCTGGTCGGCGATCTGCGACTGGGTCAGGTTGCCGTAGAAGCGCAGCGTGAGGATCTTCTGCTCGCGCTCGTCGAGGGTGGCCAGCGCCGGGCCGAGGGCGACCCGCAGCTCGGCCAGCTCGAACTCGTTGTCCTCGCCGCCGAGCATGTCGCCCAGCTCGGTGGCGCGGTCGCCGTCACCGGTCGGGGTGGACAGCGACACCGCGTTGTACGCGCGGGCGCCTTCCAGGCCCTCCAGGACCTCTTCCTCGGTGAGCTTGAGGTGGGCGGCGATGTCGGCGACCGTGGGCGAGCGGCCCAGGGTCTGCAACAGCGAGCTGTTGGCGTCGGAGATGGCCAGCCGCAGCTCCTGGAGCCGACGCGGCACCCGGATGTCCCAGGTGCGGTCCCGGAAGTGCCGCTTCAGCTCACCGATGATGGTCGGGATGGCGTAACCGGCGAAGTCGACGCCGCGCGACGGGTCGAACTTGTCGATCGCCTTGATCAGGCCGACCGCGGCGGTCTGGGCGAGGTCGTCGGTGGGCTCGCCCCGGCCGCTGTAGCGGTGGGCCAGGTGGTTGGCCAGCGGCAGCCAGGCCTCGATCGCCCGGTCCCGCAGCGCGGCCCGGGACGGGTGGTTGGCGGGCAGCGCGGCCATCGCGTTCAGCAGGTCGGCGGCGCTGTCGGTGAGGGCGCGGGGGTCCAGCTTTTCAGTGCTGGACGGCGCTGTGCTCGCCTGCTCGCTCATGGTGGGCGCGGTCATTGGTGGTCCTCCCTGCACCTCGTCCGCGGACAAAAAGACGCGACGCTGTGGTTTAGCTTCAGATGGGCCGTTCGGAAGCCACCATAGCCTGATCGGTGAACCGAAATCTAGCCGAACGGCTGATGTACTTAAGTGATTTTCGCTCATTAAAAGTATAAATCAGACAGGTCGTGTTTGATTTGTGATCATCCGCACCGCCGTACGGACGGTCCCGGGTCGTCCGTCCCCGGGCCGGGACGCGCCGCACCCTCACCAGGTGCCCTTGCGCCGGGCGTGCAGCGGGCGGCCGTCGGGGTCGTAGACCAGCCGGTACGCCGGCAGCGCCCAGAGCCGGGTGTACCAGGGCAGCCGCTCGGGCCGGTGCGGGCGCAGCCGGCCCGGCGGCCGGGGGCCGACCTGGCCGTCGTCGTACCACCGCTGGAGGGCGTCGGCGGCCGAGATGATCGCCTCGACCGCGCTGGCCGGGTCGAGCAGGTCGGCGTCGTCCGCGCCGTCCGGATCCCGGTCCAGATGCTCGCGCCACAGCCGCAGCCGCAGGTCCCGGGCGAACACCCGGGCACCGTCGCCCTGACCGGCCGGATCGACGGGGGACCGCTCGTCGCGGGTCTCGTCGAGCACCGCGCAGGACAGCTCGCTGTCGTGCGTCCAGGACCGCCGGTTGAAGTTGTCGCTGCCCACGCTCGCCCAGACGTCGTCGACCACGCAGATCTTGGCGTGCACGTAGACCGGCCCACCCGTCCGGTTCTCCACGTCGAAGACGTGCACCCGCTCCGGGGCGGCCCGCTCGCACAGCGAGAGCGCCTGCTCCCGGCCCACCATGTTCGGCGGCAGCGCCAACGCGCCGTCCACGTCCGGGTGGCGGGGGACCACGGCGACCAGGTGCAGATCCGGGTTGTCCCGCAGCGCCTCGGCGAACAACTCGGCCACCTCGGTCGACCAGAGGTACTGGTCCTCCAGGTAGATCAGGCGGCGGGCCCGGCGGACCGCCTTGGTGTAGCCCCGGGCCACCGTCCGCTCGCCGTCGGGGGCGAAGGAGTACCGGGGGCGGACCGCGGGGTAGGTGCGCAACACCTGGATGCGGTGCGGGCCGCAGGGCGGCGGGTCGGCCGGCTGGTCGGGCAGCGGATCGGGGCTGAGATCGGAACCCCGGAACCGGTCCCGCAGGTAGGCCAGCGGGTTCTCCGAGTCCAGCGGCATCGGGTCGGTCCACCGCTCGCGGAACGTGGTGTCCAGCGCGCCGACCGCCGGCCCCCGGATGGCGAGCTGCACGTCGTGCCAGGGTGGGCGCGGGCCGTACTTCGGCGACATGGCCAGGGGCTGCGGGTCGCCGAGATGCTCGGCGTCGTCGCGTCGGCTGTGGCACAGGTCGATCCCGCCGGCGAAGGCGATGTCCCGCTCCGGCGCGTCGGGATGGCGCAGCACCACCAGCTTCTGGTGGTGCGACCCGCCGCGCCGGACGCGCTGGTCGAGCAGCACCTCGCCGCCGGCGGCCCCGACCGCCTCACTGAGGCTGCGGTTCTCGGCCTCGCTGTAGGACAACGCGTCGAGGTGCGAGCGCCAGAGCAGCCCCTTGACCACCACGCCCCGCTGGGCGGCCCGGGCGAAGATCTGGGCGACGGTCGGGCCGTCCGGGCGCATCCGCTCGTCCGGGTCGCCCCGCCAGTCGGTGAAGAAGAGATGGTCGCCCGCTCCGAGCGCCTCCACCTCGCTGACCAGGCGGTCGAAGTACGCCGCGCCGTGGATCAGCGGCTCGGCGAGGTTTCCGGTCGTCCAGACGGGTAACCCCGAGGCCGGGTTGGCGCGTTCCTCAGCGGTCAGGAACCATTCCTCGATCGCCACGTTCCAGCCTCCCGAGGTCGACGACGTCCTCACACCGGTAGGACCTCTGCCGTCGGTACCCACTCCGGGTCACCCGGAACCGTCCGGTGGATGGCCTACCGCGCCCGCAGACCGCGAACGCCGAGGAGGCACCGCAATGCCCGCCGAGACGACGAACTCCGCGACCGAGCACCGCCCGCAGGCGGTCGAGAGCGAACGCGGCGCGATCCTCGCGGTGCTGCTCATGGTGATCCTCGGGGTGGCCGGGATCTTCGCGGTCTCCTGACGGCAGGCGCCCACGTTGGCGGCCGGCGCGGCCCCGGTCAGGTGCCGGACCAGACGGACGGGCCGTCGCGCCGCCCGCGCCGCGACGGGCGTCCCGGGTTGTCCCGGGACGCCCGTCGGATCGGCCGGGTGTGCAGCTCAGGGCGGTCGGCCCTGGCTGCCGGTGTGCGCGCGTGCCGTTCGGCGGCGGTCGCCCGACCCCGGTGTGCGGGTGGCGCTCAGGGGCGGTCGCCCTGGCCGCCGGTGTGCGGCAGCCGCTCCGCCGGCACGACGCCCAGCTTGCCGGCCTGGAAGTCCTCGAAGGCCTGCATCAGCTCGGCACGGGTGTTCATCACGAACGGCCCGTAGTGCGCCACCGGCTCCCGGAGCGGCTTTCCGCCCATGATGTACAGGTCCAGGGCCGGCGCGTTGCCGTCCTGCGTGCCGTCCGCGGTCACCCGCAGCGCGTCACCCGGCCCGTGCACGGCCAGTTGGCCGCTCTGCAACGGTCGCCGGTCGGTGCCGACGGTGCCCCGGCCGGAGAGCGCGTAGACCAGGGCGTTGAAGTCGGCCCGCCAGGGCAGGCTCAGCTGGGCACCGGGCTGGAGGGTGACGTGGGCGATGGTGATCGGGGTGTGCGTCGACCCCGGCCCCCGGTGCCCGGCCACCTCACCGGCGATGACCCGGATCAGCGCGCCGCCGTCCGGCGTGGTCAGCAGCGCCGACTCCCGGCCCCGGATGTCCTGGTAGCGCGGTGGCATCATCTTGGCCACCCGGGGCAGGTTGACCCAGAGCTGGAGGCCGTGGAACAGACCCCCGCTGGCCACCAGGTGCTCCGGCGGGGCCTCGATGTGCAGCAGGCCGCTGCCGGCGGTCATCCACTGGGTGTCGCCGTCGGTGATGGTGCCGCCGCCGCCCTGGGAATCCTGGTGGTCCATGATCCCGTCGATCATGTAGGTGACCGTCTCGAAGCCCCGGTGCGGGTGCCACGGGGTGCCCTTGGGCTCACCCGGCGCGTAGTCCACCTCGCCCATCTGGTCGAGGTGGATGAACGGGTCGAGATCGGACATCGGCACCCCGGCGAAGGCCCGGCGGACCGGGAAGCCCTCCCCCTCGTAGCCGCTGGGGGCGGTGGTCAGCCGGCGGACCGGCCGGTAGCTGGTGGTCTCGTCGAGCCGGGGCAGGCGGGGCAGGACGAGAACGTCGTCGACGGTGATCGCGGGCATCTCGGGCTCCTCAGGTGTCGCGGTGGGTGGACGACGCGTCCCGGTCGGCGCGCAACCGCCGGCCGAGCCGATCGAAGACCCGGGTCAGGGTGGTGACCTCGGCGTCGTCGAGGTCGTCCATCAGGTGCCGGCGGACCGAGGCGAGGTGCCCCGGCGCGGCCTCGCGCAGGGTCAGCAACCCGGTGGCGGTGAGCACCGCCTCGCTGCCCCGGCGGTCCCCGGGGCAGGACTGCCTGGCGACCAGACCCCGCCGTTGCATGGTGGAGATCTGGTAGGTGAGCCGGCTGGGGGAGAAGACCAGCCGGCTGGCCAGCTCGCCCATCCGCAGCCGCTGGCCCGGCGCCTCGGAGAGCAGGACCAGCACGTGGTAGTCGGCGAAGCTCAGCTCCCCCTCGGCGCGCAGATCCTCTTCGAGCTGCGTGAACAGCCGCTGGCTCGCCTCGATGTACGCGCGCCAGCAGGCCATCCGCTCGCTGTCCAGGCTCTCCGTCACGCCCCGAACAGTAGCACTATTTAAAATTTAAACAAGACTCGCTGTGCTGCTGTGAGCAGTGCGACAGCTCTTCTTGAGGTGCGGAAATTTAGTATTTGAAGAAGGTGGTTGGCGATGATCGCCGGTTGACCTGCGAGACTGCCCCGGTGGAACCCGTGGAGATCACCGCCCCCGGCCTGCTGCTGCGCCCCTGGCGGGTGACCGACGCGTCGGCCGTGCTGACCGCCCTGCGCGACCCCGAGATCGTCCGCTGGAACGGGCAGGGGGTGACCGACCCGGCCCAGGCCGACGCGTGGATCGCCCGGCGGGCCGACTGGAGCGACGGCAGTCACGTGTCGCTGGCGGTGGCCGACGACACCGACTCGACACTGCTCGGGTCGGTGTCGGTGCACCAGATCCGGCACGACAACGCCGCCGTCGGCTACTGGACCACCGCCCCGGCCCGGGGTCGTGGCGTCGCCGGCCGGGCACTCCGTGCGCTCACCGACTGGGCCTTCACCCACCTCGACCTGCACCGGATCGAGCTGTGCCACGCGGTGGCCAACACCGCCTCCTGCCGGGTCGCCGAACGGGCCGGCTACCCGCTGGAGGGGACGCTGCGCGAGTCCCACCGCTACGGCGACGGCCACCGCCACGATGAACACCTGCACGCCCGCCTCGCCACCGACCCGTAACCCCACGGCCCTGCCCCGGCCTGCCCGCCCTTACCCCCCGCGCCGCGCCGCGCCGCGCCGCTCCGCTCCGTGCCGCGCCCTGCCGCTCCTTCGGTGATCAAGAGGTTTAGGCCAGCATTCCGCCATATGTTGACCTAAACCTCTTGATCACCGGCCCAAACCTCTTGATCACCGGGGATGAGGACTGTCGGATGGCCTAAACCTCTTGATCGACCGGGGGTGAGGACTGTCGGATGGCCTAAACCTCTTGATCGACCGGGACGGCGGGCCGGGGGTGACCTGAACTTCTTGATCACCGGGGGGCGGGGGCTGTCGGGTGGCCTGAATCTCTTGATCACCGAGGACGGGTGAGGGGTTACCGGGTGGTCTGGACCTGTTGGTCGGCGGGATCGGGGAGGGTTGCCGGGGCGGCTGGTTAGGGTCGACGGGTGGACGATCTGGACGTGCTCGACTGGCGGGAACGCACCGCCGCGCTGTACCTGTCCGACGACGACCTGGCCGGGTTCCGGGCGGCCCGCGACGAGCTGTTCCGGACCCATCCGGCCAGCCCGATCCCCGGCGACGACCGGGCCGGCTTCCCCGGGCTGGACTGGTTCCCTCCGGATCCGGCGGCGGTGGTCGAGGCTTCCCTGCTCCCCGCGTCCGGCACCGAGAGCATCGACACCGGCGGCCCGGACGGGGTGGTGCGCTACCGCCGCCTGGCGGTCGCCGACACGCCGTGGGGACCGCTGACCCTGTGGTGGATCGAGGCGTACGGCGGGGGGCTGTTCGTGCCCGTCCGCGACGGCACCAGCGGCCGGGAGACGTACGGCGGCGGGCGGTATCTCACCGACACGGTCAAGGGCACCTTCGGGCGGGGCCTGACCCTGCTGCCCGGCCGGCGGGTCCGCCTCGACGCCAACTATCTCTACAACCCGAGCTGCGCCTACGACGACACCTGGGCCTGCCCGCTCGCCCCGCCGGAGAACCGGGTCGACACCCCGATCCGGGCCGGTGAACGGGCCTACTCTCGCCACGACCGCTGACCCTTCCGCATCCTCGGATCCGCCTGCCTCCCCGCGAAAGACGGCCCTCCCCGCGCCAGGGGTGGTCCTCCGCACAAGGGGCTGCCCTCCGCGCCGGAGGTGGCCCTCCGCGCCGCGCGGCCGGCGGGGTGTTGCCGCCGACCGGTGGCGTGGCGTCGTCCACGGGTCGACGTCGCCTCCTGGCCGAGCTACCGGACGGTGCGCGGCTGGCGCACCAGGACGGTCCGGCCAGGGCGCACATCACCGACGACGCGGCAGAGATCGCCAGCCTGGAACGTCGGTGGGCTCGCATGGTCGGCGAGGCCCTGCCGCGGGCGTTGCTCGCCGCAAGATCGTGCTCTATCCACGATGTAGTGGCATCCAAGCGTTACGAGGCCACTACATCGTGGTTCGAGCACGATCATGGCTGGTGGGCGGATGGGACACCAGGACGGTCCGGCCGGTGCCCGTCACTGACGACGCGACCGCCGCCCCGGCGCTGGGCGCGTCGGGGCGGCGGTGGACCGTCGCCGCCCGGGCCGCCGCCGACGCGGCCCCGGCGGAGAGTGCCCGGTCGGTCAGCGGGCGGTGGCTCCGGTCGGGGTCAGGTGCATCCGGCCGAGCGACTGCCGCGCCTGGTCGGCCAGTGCGGCGTCCACGGTGACCGCGTACTGGCCGGCGCGCAATGAGCTGGCCGAGGTGAAGTCACGCTGGCCGCCGGACATGGCGTGCGCCACCGCGCCGAACACGGCTCCCCAGATCGCGCCGATCACCAGCCCGACCAGGATCACCGCGAGCCAGTTGCCGACGGTGAAGATGCCGAACAACAGGCCGATGAAGAGACCGAACCACGCGCCGGTGCCCGCGCCCAACAGGGCGGCCCGTCCCGTGGTGAGCCGGCCGAGCACCGTCTCCACCAGGGTGAGGTTGGTCCCGACGATCGCGGTGTGCTCCACCGGGAACCGGTTGTCCGCCAGGTAGTCCACCACCCGTTGGGCGGACGGATAGTCCGGGTACGCGCCGATCGTCACCGTGGGCGGGCTGGCCTGCGGGCCGTGTCCGTCCCCCGGGGGCGTCGCCGGTCGTCCGGCCGGACCGGACGGGAGGTGGTCGCCGCCCGGCATCCCGGGTCGCCAGGTGGCGCTCGGGTTCGCTGCTCTGGTCATGGCATCCTCCTTCGTCAACGACCGGCGTTCCCGGGCGCCCGGCGGCCTAACACCGGGCGGCGCGGCAATCCGGGCCGACGCCCCGGCGGCGACCTGTGGCGCGGCGATCCGGGCCGCCGCCTCGGCGGCGACCCGTGGCGCGGCGATCCGGGGCCGGTGCGCCGACGGCCCGACCCGGGAGAACCTGTGGGGCCGAGGCATGCGGCACGAGGTACCCGGGTAACCCGGCACGTGGACAGCGGACGGATCAGCGAGCACGGCTTCCTGGCCGATGGCCGCAGCGCGGCGCTGGTGGACCGGCACGGCTCGGTCAACTGGTGGTGCCCCGCCCGGTTCGACAGCCCGTCGGTGTTCGGGCGGATTCTCGACGACCGGGCCGGTCACTGGTCGATCGCGCCCGAGGGCGACGACGTCACGGTGTCCCGCTCCTATCTGGACGACTCGCTGGTGCTGCGGACCGTCTTCCACACCGGCACCGGCTCGGTGGCGGTCACCGACGCCCTGGCGTTGGAGCCGGGCGCGCGGGGGCACGACATCGGCCTGCGTTCGCCCCGGGCGCTCGTCCGGGTGGTCGAGGGGCTGTCCGGCGTGGTGCCGGTGCGCGTCGAGTTCGTACCCCGATTCGAGTACGGCCGGGTCACCGCGTACCTGAAACAGTCGGGCGGGCTGATCGACGCGGTGGCCGGCGCGTGCCGACTCAGCCTGCGCTCCGACGTGCCGCTGGCCTGCCGCGACGGCAATGCGACCGGTCGGGTGCCGGTCCGGGCCGGGGACACCCTGCGGTTCACCCTCGGGTACGCCCCGACCTACGACGGGGGTGATCCGGCCCTGCCCGACGCCGACCGTGCGGTGGCCGACACGGTGTCCGGTTGGCGTTCCTGGGCCGACCTGCACGACTACCAGGGCCGCTACCGCGATCAGGTGCGGCACAGCGCGATGGTGGTGCAGGGCATGACCTACCAGCCCAGCGGCGCCGTCGTCGCGGCGGCGACCACCTCGCTGCCGGAGCGGCCGGGCGGGGACCGCAACTACGACTACCGGTTCGTCTGGGTCCGCGACTTCAGCCTCACCCTCCGGGCGCTGTGGCGGTCGGCCTGCCCCGACGAGGCCGACCGGCAGTTCTCCTGGGTGGCGCGGGCGATGGGTCGGATCGGCGGCGGCCGGGTGCCGATCATGTACGGCGTCGAGGGGGAACGGGACCTCACCGAGCACGCCCTCGACCACCTGCGCGGGTACGCCGGCAGCCGCCCGGTGCTGGTCGGCAACGACGCGTGGAAGCAGCGGCAGAACGACGTGCTCGGCGAGATCATCGACGCCGCCTGGCTGATGCGGCACTACCTGGACCCGATGTCACCCGACGTTCGGCACCTGCTGTGCGACCTGGCCGACCAGGCGGCCCGCAGCTGGCGCCTGCCGGACTCCGGGATGTGGGAGGCCCGCGACGCCCAACGGCACTACCTGTCGTCGAAGGTCCAGTGCTGGACGGCGTTGGACCGGGCGGTGCGCTTCGGTTCCCGGCTGGGCGACCCGGCCGACGTACGGCGGTGGGCGCGGGCCAGGGACGAGATCCGCGCGGCGGTGCTGGAGCGGGGCTGGAACGACCGGCTCGGCGCGTACACCGGGGCCTTCGACTCCGACCGGTTGGACGCCTCGGTGCTGCTCATGCCGCTGGTCGGTTTCCTGCCGGCGGCCGACCCGCGGATGCGCTCCACCATCGACGTGGTGGAGCGTCGGCTGTCGCGTGACGGCCTGCTGCTCCGCTTCGACGGTGACCCCGCCGGCTTCCTGATCTGCTCGTTCTGGCTGACCAGCTGCCTGGCCCTGGCCGGCGAGCAGGAGCGGGCCGTGCGGCTGTTCGAGCAGCTCGCCGGCCGGGTCAACGACCTCGGCCTGTACGCCGAGCAGATCGACCAGGTCACCGGCGAGCAGGTGGGCAACTTCCCGCAGGCCTTCTCGCACATCGGCCTGATCAACGCGGCCGGGCTGCTCACCGACATCGCCGAGCGGCGGCGCGACGTCACGGCGGACCGCCCGCACTTCCTGGCGACCGGCACGGACGTCGTGGCGACGTCGACGTGACCACCGGCGTCGACGTGACAGTTGGCGTCGACGTCATGGACGGCGGCCTGATGCAGAATCGGGGCCAGGGCGCCTGAGCCGGACGGCCGCGCCCGGCCCCTGCCCCCGGCACCGGAAGGCCCGCCCGATGCGGCTGCTCATGATCGCGGACACCCACCTGCCCCGTCGCGCCCGGGACCTGCCGGACCAGGTCTGGGCGGCGGTGGACGCCGCCGACGTGGTGCTGCACGCCGGTGACTGGGTGGAGGTGGCGCTGCTCGACCGGTTGGCCGACCGGGCGCGTCGACTGGTCGCCGTGTACGGGAACAACGACGGCCCCGACCTGCGGGCCCGGCTGCCCGAGGTGGCCGAGGTGGAGCTGGCCGGGCTGCGGGTGGCCGTGGTGCACGAGACCGGGCCGAAGACCGGGCGGGAACAGCGCTGCGCGGCCCGGTTCCCCGACCGGGACCTGCTCGTCTTCGGTCACTCGCACATCCCGTGGGACAGCGTCGCCCCGGGCGGACTGCGGCTGCTCAACCCGGGCTCACCCACCGACCGGCGGGCACAGCCGCACGCCACGTACCTGACCGCGGAGGTGGCGGCGGGGCAGCTCGACCGGGTCGTGCTGCACCGCCTGCCACGCCGCTGAGGTCACCGGCCCCGGCCGGTCTCCTCCTGCAACTCGTCGATCCGCCGGGACGCCTCCGCCTTGGTGAGGTCGTCCGGCACCTCCTCGCCGGCCTCCCGGGCGAGGGTGTGCAGGTACGACTCCTGGGCGGCGGTGGGCGGCTCGTCGCCGGTCACCCACTCCTCCGGGTCCTTGATCGCCCCACGTGGGTCGGGCTGCTGACTGTTGCGGTCGGTCATCACGTCACCTCTCCTCGAACAGCCGTGCCAATACCCCGAGGGTCGCCCGGTCATGCCGGTCGCGGTGCATACGATCGACCCGTGGAGTCGGATGTGATCGTGGTGGGTGCCGGCATCGCCGGCGTGGCGTGTGCCGGTGAGCTGGTCCGGGCGGGCGTACCGGTGGAGATCCGGGAACGCGGCCGGGTGGCCGGGGGCCGGATGGCCAGCAGACGCTTCGACGGTCGCCCCGCCGACCTGGGGGCGGCGTACCTGACCGCCGACGACCCGGACTTCGTCGAGGTCGTCCGGCGCTGGCAGGCCGCCGGGCTGGTGCGGGAGTGGACCGACACCTTCGTCGCGTACGGCCCGGACGGCCGGCGGGAGGTGCCCGGACCGGTCCGCTGGGCCGCCCCGCGCGGCCTGCGTTCGCTGGTCGAGGCGCTGGCCCGGGAGGTGCCGGTGACCGTCGACCGGTGGGTGTCGACGGTCGAGCCGGGGCCGGTGGTGGACGGTCGGCCCGCCGCCGCGGTGGCGCTGTGCATGCCCGGCCCGCAGGCCGCCCTGCTGGTCGACCCGGCGCTGACCGGCGTCACCCGGGCCGCGGTACGGCAGCGGTGGTCACCGGTGCTCGCCGGGGTGCTGCACTTCCCGGCGCGGCGGTGGGCCGACTTCCGGGGCGCCTTCGTCAACGACCATCCGGTGCTCGCCCTGGTCTGCGACGACGGCGACCGGCGTGGGGACGCCGGCCCGGTGCTGGTCGCGCACACCACGCCGGAGTTCGCCGCCGGGCACCTGGCCCAGCCCAGCGACGCCGGGCCGGCGATCGAACAGGCCGTCCGCGACCTGCTCGGCCTGCCGGAACCGGCCGCGCAGGTGCACGTCCACCGGTGGACGTACGCCCGGCCGGTCGAGCCGGTCGCCGACGAGGGCTTCTTCCTCGACGACGACCGGGTCGGGCTGGCCGGGGACGCCTTCGGCCGGCCCCGGGTGCAGAGCGCCTGGCGGTCCGGCCGCGACCTGGGCCGGGAACTCGCCCGGCGACTAGCCGACAACCCCGGCTGAGCCGGCTGGTCAGCCCCGGGCGGGCGGCTGAACCGGCCGGTCAACCCTGGGTGGTCGGCTCTGCCGGTCAGCCGCGGGCGCCGTCCAGTGCCGGCTCGTCGTGCCGATCCCGCTCGGACGGGTCGGCGGTGCGCTCGCCGGCCCGGTCCAGCAACTGCATCACCGGCGTGGCCGCCATCCCGTGCACCACGACCGAGACCACCACCACCAGGCCGACCGTCGCCCAGATCAGGTCCGCCTGGGCGAAGTCCGCCTTGGTGGTGGCGTACGCCAGGTAGTAGAACGAGCCGACGCCCCGGATGCCGAACGAGGCGATCACCCAGTGCTCGGCCGGTCGACCCGGTGCGCCGCGCAGCGACAGCCAGCCGACCAGCGGCCGGATGACGAAGACCAGGGCCAGCCCGACGGTCGCCGCCTGCCAGGTGAGCGGGGCGAGTAGGCCGGTGATCACCGCCCCGCCGAAGAGCAGCAGCAGCAGGACGGTCAGCAGCCGCTCGGTCTGCTCGGCGAAGTCGTGCAGCACGGCGTGGAACTCGTGGGTCCGCTCGGCGGCCCGGATCGCCCGCGCGGCGACGAAGACGGCCAGGAAGCCGTAGCCGCCGACCACCTCCACCAGCCCGTACGCCAGGAAGGTGGCGGCCAGCGCGAGGAAGCCCTCGGCGTGCCGGGCCAGCCGCAGCTCGCTCGGGGCGCGGAAGAACAGCTTGCCGAGCAGCCAGCCGATCAGCAGCCCACCGCCGACGCCGACGGCCAGCTTGTAGAGCACGTCGACGGTGAACCACTCGGCGAACCAGCCGGCCGGGGCCAGCCCGGCGGTGGCGATCGCGATGGCCGCGTAGACGAACGGGAAGGCGAGGCCGTCGTTGAGGCCGGCCTCGGAGGTCAGCGCGAAGCGCACCTCGTCCTCGGAGTCCTCGGCGTCGGTGGGTTCGCCGACCTGGACGTCCGAGGCGAGCACCGGGTCGGTCGGGGCGAGGGCCGCGCCGAGCAGCAGCGCCGCGGCCGGCACCAGACCGGCCCACCACCAGCCCAGCAGCGCCACCGCCGCGATGCAGATCGGCATGGCGATGGCCAGCAGCCGCCAGGTGGACGACCAGCGTTTCCAGCTCAACGGTCGGTCGATCTTCAAACCGGCACCCATCAGCGCCACGATCACGCCGATCTCGGTCAGGTGGGTGGCGACCTGCGGGTAGCGCAGCGGATCCGGCGCGGGCAGGCCGATGGGCAGGGCGAAGACCAGCATCCCGAGGCCGAGGAACGCTATCGGCATGGACAGCGGGCGGCGCTCCAGCAGTCGGGGGAGCACCCCGGCCAGCAGGGCACCCGCCCCCACCAGCGCGAACTCGACATCGACCAGTTCCACCCCGACCACCTCTCACCCCCGGCCACGGGTGCGGTCGGGGGTGGGACTGTGCCCCGTCGATGGTCGGGCTAAGCCTGGGTGTCCGGCTTGTCCCCGACCGGTGCCCAGGCAGGCAAGATCGCGCTACTTCCAGGTTGTAGTGGTCTACGGCCGTAGCGAGGCCACTACACCATTGTTCGAGCGTGACCTCGTACGGACTCCGGCGGGGACGGCCGACGCTGCCGGCGAGGGATCGGTCCGCAGCCAGGGGCCGACCGGGTGCGCCGGCGGGGAGTCCCGATCAGGCCGGGGGCAGGAGGATCTCGAACCAGACGGTCGAGCCGCGTACGGTCGGGTCGGTGCCCCAGGCGTCGGAGAGCTGCTCGATCAGCCCGAGCCCCCGGCCCCGGCTGCTCAGCGTGTCGGTCTGAGCGCGGGTCACGGTGCCCCGGGTGCCGGAGTCGGCCACCGACACCAGCAGCCGTTCCGGGCTGAGGTCGATCTCCACCCGGGCGGCGGTGCCGGCGTGCAGCAGCGCGTTGGTGGTCAGCTCGCTGGTGCACAGCACCGCCGCGCCGATCACCGCCTCGGGCACCTGCCACTCGGCGAGCTGCGCGGTCATCCAGTGCCGGACCCGGCTCGGCGCGGTCGGCTCGGCCGGCATCTCCATCCCGGCGGAACGGCTCGGCCGGAGCGCGTGTTCGACCGCGAGCACCGCCACGTCGTCCTCGGTGGTGCCGCCCACCGCGCCGGTGGCGACCGCACAGAGCGCCCGGGGGTCACCACTGGTCGCGCCGGCCACCGCCGCCACCAGCCCGGCCATTCCGGCGGTGAGGCTCTGCCGGCGCCGCTCGACCACCCCGTCGCTGTAGAGCAGCAGGGTGTCACCGGGGGCGAACGGCACGGTGGCGGTGCGGGGCCGGCAGCCCAGGCCCAGCGGCGCGCCGGTCGGCAACTCGACGAAGCTGGCGGTGGCGACGCCGTCCGGCCCGCTGCGCCGGATCAACGGTGGGGGGTGCCCGGCGCTGGCCAGGGTGATCTCCGCCCGGTCGGCGTCGACCACCCCGAAGGCCACCGTCACGAAGAGTTCGTGGGTGCCGGTCTCGGTGCCCAGGCTCGCCACCAGCCGGTCCAGGCCGGCGAGCACCGCGTCCGGTCGGGGGTCGGCCAGCGCCAGCGCCCGCAGGGCCGCGCGCACCTGTCCCATCCGGGCCGCGGCCTGCACGTCGTGGCCGGCGACGTCGCCGAGCACCACGCCCAGGTCGCCGGAGGGCAGCAGGAAGGCGTCGTAGAAGTCGCCACCGGCGGCGTTGCCGTCGACCCCCGGGTCGTACCGGGCGGCGATGCGCAGCCGGGGCAGCGCCGGCAACTGCTCGGGGAGCATGCTGCGCTGCAACAGCTGCGCCGTGCCGTGCTGGGTCTCGAACCGGCGGGCCCGCTCGGCCGCCTGGCCGACCAGCTCGGCGGAGGCGGTCAGCAGCGCCCGCTCCGCCGCCGACCAGCCGTGCGGGGCCTGGTAGCCCACGGCCAGGCCGCCCCGGATGACCGACGAGCGCAGCGGCAGCGCGGCCAGCGACCGGATCTTCTGGTCGTGCCGGTCGACCGCGGTGTCCCGCAGCGGTTGGCCGTCCCCGGCGAAGAAGGGCACCCCGCTGCGGGCGGCGACCACCACGGGCGCGGTGGTGTCCGGTGGGACGGGCCGCCACAGCGGTGGCAGCCGCTCGTCGGCCTCGTCGAGCAGCTCGCCCCGGATCCGGCGGACCAGCCGCCAGGCGGGGCCGTCGTCGACCGCGAAGGACACCTGGTCGGCGTCGAAGGAGTGCAGCGCGTAGCGCAACGTCACCCGGGCCACGTCGTCCAGGGTGAGCGTGCCCGACAGCGCCGCGGCGAAGTCGGACAGGCTCTGCAACTGCTGGGTGAGCTGGCTGGTCTGGGCGGCGACGGTGAGCACGCCGACGATCCGGCCGGTGCTGTCGCGTACCGGGGAGTGGCCCCGGGTGAAGACCGCGTGGTCGCCGGCGGCGTGCTGCTGGACCGGGAGTACCGATTCCTTCTGGAGGAACGACTCCCCGTGCCGGTAGGCCCGTTCGATCACCTCGCCGACGTCGGGGGAGTGCCACAGGTCGGCGTACACCTCGGGGGCCGGTCGGCCCAGCGCGTCGGGGTGCCGGTCGCCGATCACCTCCGCGTACGCCTGGTTGTAGAGCAGGACGAGGTCGTCGCCGTAGTACAGCGCCATCGGCACGGGGGAGGACAGGATCACGTCGACCAGCACGCGGACCGTCACGTCCCAGCCCTGTGGCGGACCCAGCGGGGTTTCCGCCCACGGGTGGGCACGCACGGCCGCCACCGCCGGTGAGACCCCGGCGGATCCCGGTACGGGGGCTGATGACGTCGGGGTCCGCCCGACCGTGCCTGGCATGTCCGCAGCCTATCCGGAGCCGCCCCGGGGTGAACCGATCGTGTCCCGTGGGAACCGGCGACGCCGCTGCCCGGAGTTGTTCGTGCGGTTCAAGGGTCCTTTCCTGTGACATGTCGGGAAAATCCGTACGGGTTCTGCGGCGTGCCGCTGCGGCGGACGGGTAACCGGGCGGCGCAGTCCATTGGACAGGAGGGACATCATGCCGGAAACCCTTGCGGTCAGGCAGGTCGACATCGGTAGCGCCTTGACCGACATGTGGCGGTCGGTGCTGCTCTTCGTGCCGAGGGCCATCGCGTTCATCGTCATCCTCGTGGTGGGCTGGCTCATCGCCCGCGCGGTACTCAAGGTCGTCGACGCGGCGCTGGAACGGGTGGGCTTCGACCGGGCGGTCGAACGGGGCGGGATCAGACGCGCGTTGGAACGCACCAGGTACGACGCCAGTGACATCCTGGCCCGGCTGGCGTACTACGCGGTGCTGCTGTTCACCCTGCAGTTCGCCTTCGGGGTGTGGGGGCCCAACGCGATCAGCGACCTGATCCGGGGGGTGGTGGCCTGGCTGCCGCGGGCGTTCGTCGCGATCGTCATCGTGGTCGTCGCCGCCGCGATCGCCAACGCCGTCCGGGACCTGGTCTCCGGGGCGCTCGGCGGCCTGTCGTACGGCAAGGTGCTGGCCGACCTGACGGCGATCTTCATCCTGGCCCTCGGGGTGATCGCCGCGCTGAACCAGGTCGGCATCGCCACCACGGTCACCACGCCGGTCCTGATCGCGGTGCTCGCCACCGTGGCCGGCATCCTGATCGTCGGCGTCGGCGGTGGTCTGGTCAAGCCGATGCAGTCCCGCTGGGACGGCTGGCTCGACCGGGCGGCCGAGGAGTCGCGGGCGGTCCAGGAGCACCGGCGGGCGCGTACGGCCGGGCAGGGCGACATGAACCGGCAGATGGCCGACCGGGCCGGCGAGCGGACGCAGGGCATGCCGCGCGTCGAGGAGGCCCGGACGATGGCCGGTGGTCGGGGCACCTACCAGTCGGGCGGCCCGGGTGACGAGACCCAGCAGTTCGGTCGGCCGGGTAGCTGACTCGGCACGTACCACCGGGAGGGTGTCCGCGGTGCGGACGCCCTCCCGTGCCGTCCCGGCCGGGCAGGCGGCGGCCCGCTCGGGCCGGGCGGATCCGGCCCGGCGGCTCAGGTCGTGGCGAGGTGCCGGGGGTCGAGGGTGCGGGCCAGCAGGCAGACCGCGACCAGGCGGGTCAGTGCCCAGTCGGGGGCGGTGAAGTCGGCCGCGCCGACGGGCAGCAGGCCGTGGGCGCGGGCGGTGTCGTGGATCCCTTCGGCGTAGCCGGCCAGGGCCGCCACGGTCAGCGGCCGGCGGTCACCGTCGAGGCTGTCCCGGACCGCCGCGGCGTGCTGGTCGACCAGCGCGAGCAGGCCCGGCCGGGCCGCCGCTGCGGCGAGGCCGGGAGCGCCGACCGAGGCGGTGAGCAGGGCCAGCCGGGAGCGCGCCGCGCTCACGGCGGTCCGGGTCGCGACCTGGGGGTACGGCACTCGCATGGGGACCGAGGTTAACCACCGGGTAACCGGCGCGGAGTCGGTCGCTCGGCCGGTACCGACGCCCCCTCCGGCCGACCGACCTCCACCGGGTGGACCGACCCGGTCCCCGACGGACAGAGCGGCATCCGCACGCAGCGGAAGCCTTCGCGGCCGGGGCGGGCACCATCGGGACGACCCCGCCACCCGGGCGTGGACCGGACGGGCGGCCGGGTCGGCGCGGGCCGGCACCGGACACCCGGCCCCCGGACCCCGCAGCCGGTCGGGCGGCACCCGGCCACGGGTCGGCGTGGGCGGGCACCGGCCGCGCTCAGGGGGTCAGCGACCCGAGCAGGACGGTGCCCGCGCAGGGCAGTTGGCCGACGTTGCCGACGGTCAGGAGGTACTGCCGCTGGGCGGTGCCGTCCGGGTTGATCCGCTGGACGTACCGGCTGCGGGTCACCTCCAACTGGCAGGCGGTGCCGCCGGCGGCCCCCGTCGGGGACAACCCGGGCAGGTAGACCGTGTTCAGCGGATTGGCGTTGTTCCAGGTCCAGCTCGCCGAGGCACCGACGGCCAGGGTGCCGGTGGACCACGAGGCCGACGGGCCGGTCTGGGCGAGCTGGAACTGCCCGGAGCAGGTGACCGTGCCGACGTTGCGGAGCACGAAGTAGAACTTCCGTACCCCGTCCGGTTCCTGCCGGTACCAGCTGCGGGTGACCTCCAGCTGGCAGGGGGCGGTCGCGGTGGCCCCGGTCGGCGTCAGCCCCAGCAGGTACGACACCGTGGGGGCGATCTGCTCCACCCAGCCGTAGTTGCCGCTGGCCCCGGGTGCCAACGCGCCGGTCGACCAGGTGTGGGTCGGGGTCAGCCAGGACAGCAGGACGGTGGCCGCGCAGCCGGTCGTACCGCTGTTGCGCACCACGAAGTGGAAGCGCCGCTCGCCGCCGGGCTGCCGGGAGTACCAGCTCCGGGTCACCTCGAACTCGCACCCGGCCCCGGTCGGGGAGAAGCCCACCTGGTATGCGGCGTCGAGCGGGTTGGCGTTGTTCCACACCCAGCCCTGGCTGGCACCGGCGGCGACCGTGCCGGTGGACCAGGACGCCTGCTGCGCGGCGCTGCGGGTGACGGCCCGGTCCCGGGCGTCGCGTTCACCGCCGGCCGGGGCGGCCGAGGCCGGTGCCGGGGCGGACAGCACGACCGCCAGCAGGGTCGGCAGCCACAGCCACACCGTCGGTCGTCTGGTCATGGTGGGCGCTCCTCGGCGGTCGGGCCGGCGGTGTGCAGATCCGGACGGCATGACGACAAGGTCGCACAGGCACGCCCGGCGTGGCGGGGCCGATATCCGACAGTGCGCGACCGTCCCCGGGACGGCCTGTCGTCGCTACAGTCCAGGTCCCGCCTGGAAGGAATCCCGCCGATGGCAATCTCTCGTACCGTTCGCCGGTGGTGGGGCGTGCGCCTTGCCGGCGCCGTCGTGGTGGCGCTCGCCGCGCCGCTGCCGCATGCCGGGGCGGCGGTCGCCGGCACCGCGCTCGGCGACGGCGACGTGCTGGTCGCCCGCACCGCGCAGGACTACACCTACCGCACCTACCAACGGCGCTGGTCGGTGGTCGCCGTGCAGCCCGCCGCGACCGCCGACTGGGACCTGACCCTGCGGGACGCCGGTGGCGTCACCCTGGCCACGAGCTGGTTGGGCGTCGGACGGACCGACTTCGTGGTGGTCGACTCCACCGCCGGACACCGGCCGTTCGGCGGATACACCGCCTCGGTCAACGCGTACACGCCCGGCCCGTACTGGGTGCAGCAGCGCACCGACACCACGACGCTCACCCTGCCGCCGGTGACCCACTCCGGCACCACCGGAGCCGCCGACCCCGACCTGGCCTTCTCCAGCCTGGTCGACCACGATGTGGTGACCGTCGCCGACCTCCACCTGACGGCGGGGGAGTCGTTCTGGGCCAACACCACGACCGCCGCCTCCTCGCTGCTGCTGGCGGAGAGCGACCCGGCCGATCCGGCGACCTTCGTGCAGAGCCGGGCCACCGTCGCGGCCCGGCAGCATACCCAGGTCCTCGACGGCTGCACGCTCTATACCGCGCAGCGCACCGGTTGGCACGCGCTGGTCCAGCTCGGCGACCGGCCGCCGAGCACGCACGTGCCGACCCAGGGCATCGGGTACGCCCTGCACCGGGTCGACCCGGCCCGGCCGCTCAGTTGCCCGCAGCGGGAGTTCCCCGGCCCCACCCCGTGAACAGGTGACGCCGGCCGGGTCAGTCCGTGGAGGCGGCGTCGGCCGGGCGGCGACGGCCGGCGTCGTCGGCGATGATCACGGTGGCCACCATGAGCGCGACGCAGAGGCTGAACAACCACGAGTCGTCGGAGGCGAACCTGGCGGCGACCGGAGCCTGGACGGCGGCGAGCAGGAAGCCGAGCCAAGCCAGGCGGCGCTGACGAGGGGTGAGGAAACCGGAGCCCTGTTGCATCCCGAAAGTCTTGCGCGACCGCTTCGGATTGCGGTCAGCCGAGCGGTGGATTCTGGACGTCCTGTCCGGCTTCCCGCCCGTCAGGACGTCCCATTGTGCCGATTCGGGGGAGGTGACCGTCACCTCGACCTGTTAGCGATGATGCGGCAGGATGAGCTGTTGTGTCCGTCGCCCCGCCCCGCACCTCACTGCTCGTACTCGCCTACCTCGCCTTCGTCAGCCTCGGCCTGCCCGACGGTCTGCTCGGGGTCGGCTGGCCCTCGATCAGCGCCGAACTCGGCGTACCGACCGGAGCGGTCGGCCTGATCCTCACCACCGGCACGATCGGGTACCTCACCTCCAGCGTGCTCGCCGGGTTCACCCTCGCCCGGCTCGGCGTGGGCCGGCTGCTCGCCGGCAGCACCCTGCTGGCCAGCCTGGCCCTGACCGGGTACGCCTCCGCGCCGACCCTCACCGTGCTGATCTGCTGCGCGCTGGTGCTCGGCCTCGGTTCGGGGGCTGTCGACTCCGGTCTCAACGCCTACGCCGCCGGTGCGTTCGGCCCCCGGCACATGAACTGGATCCACGCCTTCTTCGGCCTCGGCGTGGCGATCGGTCCGCTGGTGATGACCGCGATGCTGACCACCGGCGCGGGTTGGCGCTGGGCGTACGGGGTCACCGCCGCCGCCCAGCTCGCCCTGGCCACCGCGTTCGCGCTCACCGTCCGGGCCTGGCGGGACCGCACGGGCGGGTCGGCGGTCCCGGCCTCCGGGGACGACCCCGCCGCCCGGCCGGGAGAACCGGTGCAGGCCGCGGTCCGGATCCGGGAGACGCTGCGGCTGCCCGCCGTGTGGTTCGGCGCGCTCGCCTTCGCCGTCTACGTGTCCATCGAGGTGTCCGCCGGGCTCTACTCGTTCCTGCTGCTCACCGAGGGGCGAGGGCTGCCCGACGTGACCGCCGGGGTGTGCGTCTCCGGCTACTGGGGCAGCCTCTTCGTGGGCCGGGTGGTGCAGGGGCTGGTCGCCGAGCGGCTCGGCACCGCGCGGGTGCTGCGGGGCAGCCTGCTGGGGATGGCGGCCGGGGCGGCGCTGATCGCGCTGCCCGCCCCGGGCGCGGTGACGGTGGCCGGTCTGCTGATCCTCGGCTTCGCCGCCGCGCCGGTGTTCCCGCTGCTCACCCTCAGCACCGCCGAGCGGGTCGGCCGGGAGCACGCCGACCGGGTGATCGGTGTGCAGATCGGTGCCGCCGGGCTCGGGGCGGCCCTCATCCCGGGAGGGCTCGGGGTGCTGCTCGGCGTCACCTCGTCGCGGCTGCTCGGGCCGGCGCTGACGGTCCTGGCGGTGGCGCTGCTGGCGGCGCACGCGGCGGCCAACCGCCGCACCGTCCCGTCGCTCCCGGTCTGACCCGCCCGCCGTCCCGTCGCCCGCCGGCTGATCCACGGTCGGCCGCCTGCCGCCTGCCGCCTGCCGCCTGCCGCCTGCCGCCTGCCGCCTGCCGCCTGCCGCCTGCCGCCTGCCGCCGGGGCCGTGCGGCGGTCGGCACGCGACGCCGGGGTCACATCGTGTCGGGGCCGGTCCGCCCGGTCGTGGAGGGGCGGTAGGCGCGCTCGGTGTCGGTCATCTCCCGCCGCTCGGCCGCCGGGCCGGCTCCCCGGTCCACCGGCTCGGGACCGTGCCCGAAGGCGGCCTCCTCGCCCGCGTCGTTGCCGGTCGCGTCGTCGGCCTGCCCGTCGATGGTGGACCGGGCGATGGCCCGGTCCAGCTCCTCCAGCGGCGTCTTCCGCTCGTCCCGCCAGATCCTGCCGTCGTCGTCCGTCATGTCATCGCGGTACCCGGACCCGATGATCGCAAACGGCCGGTTCGCCGGCCGCGCCGCCGATTCCGGCACCGCGCCGCCGCAACCGGCGGCGTCGACGGGCGCCGGGACCGTCGACGGCAGCGGGAGACGCTGACGGCTTGCGGGAGACGCTGACGACTGCCGGGAAACGCTGACGGCCGCCGGGGGAGCCGGCGGCCGTCGGTGGATCTACCGGAATCCGGTCGGATCCGGGTCGGTGTGCGGGTGGGGATCAGGGCTGCGGGCGGTCGACCGACCCGCGCCACGCCCCGGTCTCCTGACCGCGACGCTCGATGAACTGCTTGAAACGCTCCAGGTCACCCTTGGCCCGGCGGTCGACCACGCCCAACTTGTCGCCCGCCTGCTCGACCACGCCGTGCGGCTCGAAGTCCATCTGGAGGGTGACCCGGGTGTTGCTCTCGTCGAGGCGGTGGAACGTCACCACGCCGGCCTGCTGGGTGCCGCCGGTCGACTTCCAGGCCACCCGCTCGTCGGGCAGCTGCTCGGTGATCTCGGCGTCGAACTCGCGCTTGACCCCGGCGATCTCCACCGTCCAGTGGGTCATCGTCTCCGACAACTGCCGGACCTCCTGGACCCCCTCCATGAAGTGCGGGAACTCCTCGAACTGGGTCCACTGGTCGTAGGCCGTCCGTACCGGTACGGACACGTCCACGTGCTCGATAACGCCGCTCATGCCACATCCTCCTCTGCCCGCTGGTGTTCGTCCGGATCGTGGGCCGATCCGGTCACCAGCGCGTCGTCTCGTTGCGGTGCCCGAGTGCGGCCCACACCTCGGAAATCGTCTGGTACCGGGTGTCCTCCGGCAGCCGCTCCAGGGCGGCCACCAGGTCGTCGGGGGCGTCGTTCTCCCGGGCGTTGGCGATCAGCGCCAGCCGGTCCCCGGGCAGGGCCGCCATCGTGATGAACCGACCCAGCCGGCTGCGTGCCTCGACGTCCTCCGAGGTCATCCCCTGCGGGGTGCCGGTCCGCAGGTCGCCCGCCGGGGCCGTGGTGGCACCCGGCTGGTCCTCGCCGGCCGGCTCCGCCTCCCGGAACTCCTCGACCCGTGAGCCCCCGGTGCCCGGCCCCTGGACGAGGCCGCTGACCTCCTGGCTCATCTGGTCGTCGACCCTCGGTGCGTGCTTGCTGCTGCCACGGTCCATGTCTGGTGTGCTACCCGCAGCCGACCCGGGGAAACGCCGAACCGGACACCGGACCCGGCAACCGGTCACGAACCGGCGGTGGCCTTCGGTGGCAGCACCGGCTGACCCGGGTCCTCCCGGCCCGCCTGTAGCTGCCGCCCCCGCTGCAACTCCGCGTTGATCTGCACCCCGAACATGAGCGCCGAGTTGGACAGGTACAGCCACACCAGGAAGGCGATCACCGCGCCCAGACTGCCGTAGGTGACGTCGTACGAGCCGAAGTTGGCCACGTAGAGCCCGAAGCCGAAGGAGACGACGATCCAGGAGAGCAGGGCCACCGCCCCGCCCGGGGTGAGCCAGCGGAACCGGGGCTGCCGGACGTTCGGCGCGATCCAGAACATCAGCGACAACAGCGCCATCATCACCAGGGCCAGTACCGGCCACTTCACGACGCTCCACGCCGTCCGGGCCAGTCCGCCCGCACCCACCAGGTCGCCCACCGCGTCGGTGACCGGGCCGCTGACGATCAGACCCAGCGCCACCACCGCCAGCAGCAGCAGCGACAGCGCGGCCATCCCGATCTGCAACGGGCGCAGCCGGTAGAACGGGCGGCCCTCCTCGACCCCGTAGATCGCGTTCGAGGCCCGGGTGAACGCGCCGATGAACCCGGACGCCGACCACAGCGCGCCCGCCAACCCGAAGCTGAGCAGCACCTTCGTCCCGCTCTGCTGTTCGACCACGGTGCGTACCACCGAGACGAAACCCTCGTTGCCGACCACCGAACCGGCCCCGATGTCCCGGGCCAGGTCCAGCACCGTGTCCACGGTCCGTTCGCCGTCCGAGACCAGACCGACCAGGGCCACCACCACGACCGTGGACGGAAAGAGGGCGAGCACCCCGTAGTAGGTCAGCGCCGCCGCCCAGTCGGCGCAGTTGTCCTTGACGAAACCCTGCCCGCTGCGGAGCAGCACGCCCCGCCAGGTGCTCCAGCTCAACTGACGTATCCGGCGGGGCACCCGGACCCCCGGCCCGTCACCGGCGACCGGGGCCGGATCCGTCGTCGCTGCCATGCTCGGCTCCTCGTCCACCCGACGACCCCGGCGGACCCGACGTCCGGCGCGCGTCTGGGCCGGGCGGTACCCGACGGCCGAAATCGACAAACCCGACGCCGGTGTTTGCCGGTGCGGGCGCAGGGAACCGTGCAGTCAGGCAGCCCGACAATCGGTGCGGAGGAGGACGAGATGCCCGGACGCGAGGTACTGCCCAGCACGCTGCGACGCTCCCCGGAGAAGGCGCAACGCACCTGGGCGAAGACGCACGACTCGGCGGTCGAGACCTACGGTGAGGGGGAGCGGGCGCACCGCGCCGCCTTCGCCGCCGTCAAGCACGGTTTCGAGAAGGTCGGCGACCACTGGGAGCCGAAGGGCCGCAAGGGCCCCAGCGACCGGCAGGCGGCCGGCGGCGGCCCGTCCCGGCGGGCACCCACCGCCGGCGGCGTGGACGCCAACGCCACCAAGGACCACCTGATGCAGGTGGCGAAGAAGTTGGACGTGCCCGGCCGTAGCCGGATGAGCAAGCCGGAACTGGTCAAGGCGATCGAGAAGGCCAACGACCGGGCCACCCGCAAGGCCCGCGGCGACTGACCGGGGGTACGCGGAACCCGGGCCGCAGACCGGGGCCGCTCCGTTGCGGGGCGGCCCCGGTCACCACCCGGGGGTCGCCCCGGCTCACCAGTGGCCGCCGCCCGGTGCCTCCAGGTGCACCGCCTTGACCGTGCTGAACTCGTCCAGCAGCTCCGGGCCGTACCCGAAGCCCTGGCCGCTGCCCCGACGCGGCTGCGCGGCACCGCCCGGGGCGCCCCCGAACACCGCGTTGACCTTCACGGTGCCCACCGGCAGCTCCCGCCAGGCCCGCTGGGCGTGGCTCATCGATCCGGTCAGCACCGTCGCGGCCAGCCCGTACGGCGAGTCGGCGGCGCACCGCAGCGCCTCGCTGAACGAGTCCACCGTCACCACCGCCGCCACCGGGCCGAACGTCTCCTCCCGGACCAGGGGCATCTCCTGGCGGCAGTCGGCGACCACCGTCGCCGGATAGAACGCCCCCGGCCCCTCCGGCAGCACCCCGCCGACGCGCAGCGTCGCCCCCTGCGCCACCGCCGCCGTGACCTGGCCGTGCACCCGGTCGCGGTGCCGCCGGTCGACCAACGGACCCAGCTCGGTGGCCGGGTCGCGCCCCGGCCCGACGACCAGCGCCCCGGCCCGCTGCACCAGCGCGTCGAGGAAGTCCTCGGCGACGTCCCGGTGCGCGTAGATCCGCTCGACCGCCACGCAGAGCTGCCCGGCGTTGGCGAACGCGCCCTGGGCCGCCTGGGCCGCCGCCCAGCCCGGATCCACCCCGGCGTCGACCACCAGCGGGTCGCTGCCACCGTTCTCCAGCAGCGCCTTGGCCCCGGTGCGGGCGCAGGCCGCCGCGATCGTCCGGCCGGTCGCCGTGGACCCGACGTGCGCGACCACGTCCACCGGCTGTGCGGCCAGCGCCGCACCCACCTCCGCGCCCCCGGTCAGCAGGGAGAGCACCCCCGCCGGGAGCGCCCCGTCGAGGAGCCGGGCCAGCAGCCAGCCGGTGACCGGGGTGCGCTCGCTCGGCTTGTACAGCACCACGTTGCCGGTGACCAGGGCCGCGCCGAGCAGGCCGCAGGAGACCGCCACCGGGTCGTTCCACGGGGTGATCGCGGCGACCACCCCGCGCGGCTGCGGCGTCATGAAATCGAGCGCGTCGGCGTCGCCGTGCAGCGTCCGGCCGCCACGCACCGGGGCCAGTTCGGCGTACTGGCGCAGGGTGCCGACACCGGCCGCCACCCCGCCCCGGGCGTCGCCCAGCGGCTTGCCCATCTCCGCCGTCGTCGCGGCGGCCAGCTCGTGGGCCGACGCCGCCACCGCGTCCGCCGCCTCGTGCAGCAGCTGCGCCCGCTGCGCGGCCGGGGTGGCCGCCCACGCGTCCGCCACCTCACGGGCCGCCCCGACCGCCTTGGCCACCTCGTCGGCCGTCGCCACCGGCACCGTGCCGACCGGGCTGCCGTCGGCCGGATCGTGGACGGTCAGCTCGCCGCCCGTGCCGCCGGCACCCCATACCCCACCGATGAGTTGCTCCACCCGGTACATGCGGCGGGATGCCCGGATCCCGGCGAAGCAAACGCGTTTCGCCCGGTTGCCGGCCGGGTAGCCGGATCCGATGATCCCGCCCGGCACGGACACCACGGACGCCGTCGTCATCGGCGCCGGACACAACGGCCTGGTGGCCGCCAACCTGCTCGCCGACGCCGGCTGGGACGTCCTGGTGCTGGAGGCGACCGCCGCGCCCGGCGGGGCGGTCCGCTCCGCCGAGGTCACCGCCCCCGGCTACCTCAGCGACCTCTACAGCTCCTTCTACCCCCTCGGATACGCCTCCCCGGTGCTCGGCGGTCTCGACCTGCCCCGGTACGGGCTGGACTGGACGCACGCCCCCGACGTGCTGGCCCACCTGCTGCCCGACGGCCGGGCCGCCGTGATCAACCGGGACCTCGACCGGACCGCCGCCTCGCTGGAGGAGTTCGCCCCCGGCGACGGCGACCGCTGGCGGCACGCGTACGCCGACTGGGCGCAGGTGTCCGGGCCGATGCTCGACGCGATCACCACCCCGTTCCCCCCGGTCCGCGGCGGGGTGGGCCTGCTGCGCCGGCTGCGGGTCGGTGGCGCGCTGCGGCTGGGCCGCCGACTGGTGCTGCCGGTCCGCAAACTCGGCGCGGAGCTGTTCACCGGCGAGGGCGGACCGGCGCTGCTGGCCGGCTGCGCCCTGCACACCGACCTGTCCCCCGAGGAGGCCGGCTCCGGCGTGTACGGCTGGCTGCTGGCCATGCTGGGGCAGCAGGTCGGCTGGCCGGTGCCGGTGGGCGGCGCGCAGCGGATCACCGACGCGCTGGTCGCCCGGCTCACCGCACGGGGTGGCCGGATCACCTACCGGGCGCGGGTCGACCGGGTGCTCACCGCCCGGGGCCGGGCGATGGGGGTCCGCACCGTCGGCGGGGCGACCTTCCGGGCCCGCCGGGCGGTGCTCGCCGACGTGCCCGCCCCCGCCCTCTACCTGGACCTGGTGGGTGCGGCGCTGCTGCCGCCCCGGCTGGTGGAGGACCTGGCCCACTTCCGGTGGGACGGCTCCACCCTCAAGGTCGACTGGGCGCTGTCCGCCCCGGTACCGTGGACCAACCCGGCGGTGGCCGGCGCGGGCACCGTACACCTGGGCGCCGATCTCGACGGGCTCACCACGTACTCCGCCGCGCTGGCCCGGGGCGAGATCCCGGCGTCGCCGTTCCTGCTGGTCGGGCAGATGACCACCGCCGACCCGACGCACTCGCCGGCCGGCACCGAATCGCTGTGGGCGTACACCCACCTGCCGTTCCGGCGGGACTGGCGGGCCGAGGACATCGCCCGGCAGGTGGAACGGATGGAGGACGTGCTGGAGGCCGCCGCCCCGGGTTTCCGCAGCCGGATCGTCGGTCGGCACGTGGCCGGGCCGGCCGAGTTGGAGAAGGGCGACCCGAGCCTGGTCGGTGGGGCGTTGGGCGGCGGCACCGCCGCGGCGTACCAGCAGCTGTTCCTGCGCCCGATCCCCGGCCTGGGCCGGGCCGACACCCCGGTCGACCGGCTCTACCTGGCCAGCGCCTCGGCGCACCCCGGCGGCGGGGTGCACGGCGCGCCCGGGGCGAACGCCGCCCGGGCGGCCCTGGCCCGCGACCGCGCCGTCACCGGCGGCCTGTACGCGGGGCTGATCGACGCCGTGCACCGGTCGGTCTACCGCTGACCCGCGCTCCGGCCGGTAGCAGCGGCGGTGCTCGGGCCGGGGCAGCCGGCGGTGCTCGGGCGGGGGTCGCCCTGCGGCTCCCACCAGCCGGCCGGGTCCGCCGCGAGTGCCGGCCCGGGTCACGGAGACCGGGCCGGCACCGGCGGATCAGGAGTCCAGGTTGCGGTGCCGGGTGCGCAGCTTGAACGGCATCAGCGCACTCTCCACCTTGGTCGCGGTGGTCATCTTGGACGCGCCGTCGCGGCGCTCCTCGAACCGGATCGGCACCTCCAGGATGGTGTGCCCCAGCTTGGTGGCCAGATAGTGCATCTCCACCTGGAAGCTGTAGCCGTTCGACTGCACCCGGTTCAGGTCGATGTCGCGCAGCGCGTCGGCCTGCCAGATCTTGAAGCCGGCGGTCAGGTCCCGGATCCGAACCCGCAGCAGGGTGTGCACGTAGAGGTTGGCCCAGCCGCTGAGCGCGCGGCGGTAGAGCGGCCACGCCTCGTCGAGCTGGCCGCCGGGCACGTAGCGGGAGCCGATCACCACGCCGGCCTGGGTGGAGAGCAACGCGCCGAGCATCCCGGGCAGCGCCTCCGGCGGGTGCGACAGGTCGGCGTCCATCTGCGCCACGTACTCCGCGCCGCCGTCCAGTGCCCGGCCGATGCCGTCCACGTACGCCCGACCCAGGCCTTCCTTGCCGGCCCGGTGCACCACCTGCACCCGGTCCGGGTGCTCCAGGGCCAGCTTGTCGGCCACCTCACCGGTGCCGTCGGGCGAGTTGTCGTCGGCGACGAGCACCTTCAGGCCGGGCAGCGGAAGGGCCAGCAAGCGGTCGACCAGCACCGGGAGGTTGCCCGCCTCGTTGTAGGTGGGGACCACGACGGTCAGGCGTGCGTCCCGCCACGGTGACGGCAGCTCCACGGGTTCGATCATTTCGGACATCCTCAGTCGGCGGACGGCATTCCCCCACAGGGTAGCCAAAGCCCGGCCGGGAGCCCGCCGTGGCACCCGCGGGCGTCCGGGTCACCGTTCGGCGCGCTCGTCGGCCTTCTGCCGGGTGGCGATGTCGGCGAGCCGGCGCAGGGTCTCCCGGTTGCGCTGGTGCAGCACCAGGTCGTTGAGCCTGGTGCGGAACCAGCGCAGCGGGCCGGCGGCGAAGTCCTCGCCGATCCGTACCCGGGTCGCGCCGTCGCCCTCCGGGGTCAGGGTGAACACCACGATCGCCTCGCCGGCCGGCCACAACCCGGCCCGCAGCACCAGCCGGTGCGGCGGCTCGCAGACCAGCACCGTGGAGGCGTCCTCCAGGGAGAACGGCCACGGCCCGGCCCGGTGGTGCAGCCGGGTGCCCACCCGGGGCCACTGCGCGTCGACGTCCCGCACGTGCACCGTGCCGACCACCCAGTCGCTGTACGTCCAGCCGTCGGCCAGCACGTCGAAGACCTGCTGCGGGGGTGCATCGATCACTTTCTCCACTATCGCCACCGCTGAGCAGTACCCGGGGCGGCACCGGCTAACCCGACGGGTTAGCCGCTCCGGGCCGACGGGTAACGCTGCCTGACGGTGACGGGTGCGCGACCGGCCGGCGGCGACGGGTGACGTGGTGGACCCGCGGCGGCCCGGCGTACCGGCCGGTAGGGCCAGGTTTACTCCCCGGGGCCCCGGGAACCCGCCGGCCGTGCGACGGGACGCGGAGCCGTATCAGCGCAGGTCAGGCCGGGTTGACCCGGTGCCCGGCCGGGGCCGCTCCGCGCTGTTCGACGCGGTGCTGCTCGACCGTGACGGAACCCTGGTCGAGGACGTGCCCTACAACGGCGACCCCGACAAGGTCCGGCCGCTGCCCGGGGTCCGGGCGGCGCTGGACCGGCTGCGCGCCGCCGGCCTGCGGCTCGGGGTGGTCTCCAACCAGTCGGGGCTGGCCCGGGGGCTGTTCACCGCCGCGCAGCTGCGGGCCGTCAACGCCCGGGTCGAGGAGCTGCTCGGCCCCTTCGACACCTGGCAGTGCTGCCCGCACGACGAACGGGCCGGCTGCGCCTGCCGCAAACCGGCCCCGGGCATGGTGCACGCCGCCGCGCGGGCGCTCGGCACCAGCGCCGACCGCTGTGTGCTGGTCGGCGACATCGGCGCCGACGTGGCCGCCGCCGAGGCGGCCGGCGCGAGCGGGGTGCTGGTGCCCACCCCGACCACCCGGGCCGCCGAGGTGGCCGCCGCCGGGCAGGTGGCCGTCGACCTGACCGCCGCCGTGGAGCTGATCCTGCACCGGGCCACCCTGGCCACCGGCCCGTCGCCGCGGCGGACCGGCACCGTGCTGGTGGCCCGCAGCGACTCCGCCGGGGACGTCCTGGTCACCGGCCCGGCCGTCCGCGCCGTCGCCGCGAACGCCGAGCGGGTCGTGCTGCTCTGCGGCCCCCGGGGCCGCGACGCCGCCGCTCTGCTGCCCGGCGTCGACGAGATCGTCGAGTGGCCGCTGCCCTGGATCGACGGCGCACCCGCCCCGGTCGACCCACGGGACATCGGCCGGCTCGTCGAACGGCTGCGCGCCGTCCGCGCCGACGAGGCGGTCGTCTTCACCTCCTTCCACCAGTCGCCCCTGCCGTTGGCGCTGCTGCTGCGGCTGGCCGGCACGCCGCGGGTCAGCGCGATCAGCGACGACTACCCCGGTTCCCTGCTCGACGTCCGGCACCGGACACCCGACGGGCTGCCCGAGCCGGAACGGGCGCTGTCGCTGGCCGCCGCCGCCGGCTTCGCGTTGCCCGACGGCGACGACCCCCGGCTGCGGGTACGCACCGACCGGGTGCCGGCCGCCCCGGCCGGGCTCGGCGGCCCCGGCTACCTGGTGCTGCATCCCGGTTCGGCGGTGCCGAGCCGGGCCGTCCCGCCCGAGCTGGCCGCCCGGATCGTCCGGACGCTCACCGCCGCCGGGCACCGGGTGGCGGTCACCGGCGGACCCGGGGAGACCGCGCTGACCGCCCGGGTGGCCGGTGACACCGGCATCGACCTGGGCGGCCGGACCGGCCTGGCCGAGCTGGCCGCCGTGCTCGCCGGGGCCGGCGCGCTGGTGGTCGGCAACACCGGCCCGGCCCACCTGGCCGCCGCGCTGGGCGTACCGGTGGTCAGCCTGTTCGCCCCGACCGTCCGGTACGGACAGTGGGGGCCGTACCGGGTGCCGACGGTCCGGCTCGGCGACGCCGCCGCGCCCTGCCGGGACAGCCGGGCCACGGTCTGCCCGGTTCCCGGCCACCCCTGCCTGGCGGCCGTCGAGCCGGGCCGGGTCCTCGACGCGGTACGCCTGCTGGGCGTCCCCGTCGTGCCGCCGTCGACGGTGCGGGCCGGGTCGCCGGCCGGTGCGGGCGGAGTGCCGCGCGGCGGGGTGACGCCGGTCAGCGCCGGGCGCGGGAGGACCCGATGAACATCCTGCTCTGGCACGTGCACGGCTCGTGGACCACGTCGTTCGTGCACGGCCGGCACCGCTACCTGGTCCCGGTCACCCCGGACCGGGGACCGTACGGGCTGGGCCGGGCGCGCACCTACCCGTGGCCGGACAGCGCCGTCGAGGTGACCCCGCGGCAACTGGGCGGGGAGACCGTCGACGTGGTGCTGCTGCAACGCCCCGAGGAGTTCGACCTGGCGTGCGAGTGGCTCGGGCGGCCGGTGGGCCGGGCGGTGCCGGCGATCTACGTCGAGCACAACACCCCGAAGGGCGACGTGCCGAACACCCGGCACCCGATGGCCGACCGGGACGACCTGCTGCTCACCCACGTGACCCACTTCAACGAACTGTTCTGGGACAACGGCACCACCCGTACCGGCGTGGTCGAGCACGGCGTGGTGCCACCCACCGTGACCTGGACCGGTGAACTCGACCGGCTCGCCGTGGTGATCAACGAGCCGGTCCGCCGGGGGCGGGTCACCGGCACCGACCTGCTCGCCCGGTTCGCCGAGATCGCCCCGCTGGACGTGTTCGGCATGCGGGTGGCCGGACTCGCCGACCACCTGGGCCTGCCGGCCGACCGGCTGACCAGCCACGAGGACGTCCCCCAGCACCGGATGCACGCGGAGCTGGCCCGACGGCGGGCCTACCTGCACCTGTGCCGGTGGACGTCGCTGGGGTTGAGCCTGATCGAGGCGATGACGATCGGCATGCCCGTGGTCGCACTGGCCAGCACCGAGGCCGTGGAGGCGGTGCCGCCCGGGGCTGGGGCGCTCGCCACCCGGGTCGACACCCTGCTGGCCGCCGCCGCCCGCCTCGTCGCCGACCCCGCCGAGGCCCGCCGGGCCGGCGCGGCGGCGCGTGCCGCCGCCCTGGACCGCTACGGACTGGACCGTTTCCTCGCCGACTGGGACCGCCTGCTGGAGGAGGAAGTATGCGCGTCGCGATGATCTCCGAGCACGCCAGTCCGCTCGCCGTGCTGGGCGGTGCGGACGCCGGTGGGCAGAACACCCACGTCGCGGAGCTCTCCGCCGCGCTGGTGGCGGCCGGGCACGACGTCCGGGTCTACACCCGGCGTGACGCGGTCGACCTGCCGGTCGCCGTCCGCGCCCCCGACGGGTACGAGGTGGTGCACGTGCCCGCCGGGCCGGCCGAACCGGTCGCCAAGGACGACCTGCTGCCGCACATGACGGAGTTCAGCCACTGGCTCACCGCCCGTTGGCGGGGTGGGGACTGGACGCCCGAGGTGGTGCACGCGCACTTCTGGATGAGCGGGCTGGCCGCGCTGGCCGCCGGCCGGCGCAACGGGGTGCCGGTGGTGCAGACCTACCACGCGCTGGGCACGGTCAAGAAGCGCCACCAGGGGGTGCAGGACACCAGCCCGGCCCGCCGGATCGGCTACGAACGGGAGCTGGGCCGCTCGGTCGACCGGGTCGTCGCCCAGTGCCGCGACGAGGTGGGGGAGCTGGTCCGGCTCGGCGTCCCCCGGTCCCGGATGACCGTCGTGCCGTCCGGGGTGAACCTCGACACCTTCGCCCCGCTCGGCCCCGCCGTCGAGCGGGACGCCGACCGGCCCCGGGTGCTCACCGTCGGTCGGCTGGTGGAGCGCAAGGGATTCCAGACGGTGATCCGGGCGATGGCCCTGGTGCCCGACGCCGAGTGCCTGGTGGTGGGCGGTCCACCCGCCGGGCTGCTGGAGACCGACCCGTACGCCCGGCGGCTGCGGGCGCTCGCCGGCACCTGCGGGGTCGCCGACCGGGTCCGGCTGGTCGGGGCGGTGCCCCGGGAGGAGATGGGCCGCTGGTACCGGTCGGCCGACGTGCTGGTCGCCGCCCCCTGGTACGAGCCGTTCGGGCTGACCCCGCTGGAGGCGATGGCCTGTGGCGTGCCGGTCGTCGGCACGGCGGTCGGCGGGATCCGGGACACCGTGGTCGACGGGGTGACCGGTGACCTGGTCCCGGCCCGCGACCCGCAGGCCCTGGGCGCCGCGCTGGCCGGCCTGCTCGACGACCGGATCCGTCGGTTCGGCTACGCCACCGCCGCGTTGCAGCGGGCCCGCCGCAACTACTCGTGGGCCACGGCCGCCGACCGGATGACCGAGGTGTACGCCGAGGTCGCCGCCGTGCATCGGCCGAGTCGGGTGGTCGCCTGATGACGACGTCGAACCGGGCGGCGCGGGCCGGGCTGCTGGGCGCGCACCTCGACCTGCTGACCGAGGCGCTGCTGTCGTACCGCACGGCGGAGCCGCTGCTGGCCCGGTGGGGCACCGACCTGGCCGGAATCCTGGTCGGTGGTGGCCGGTTGCTGGTCGCCGGCAACGGGGGCAGCGCCGCCGAGGCCCAGCACCTCACCGCCGAACTGGTCGGCCGGCTGCGCGACGACCGGCAACCGCTGTCGGCGATCGCCCTGCACGCCGAGACCTCGGCGTTGACCGCGATCGGCAACGACTACGGCTACGACGAGGTCTTCGCCCGCCAGGTGCGCGCCCACGGCCGGCCGGGTGACGTCCTGCTGCTGATGTCCACCAGCGGGGCCAGTGGCAACCTGCTCGCCGCCGTGGCCGCCGCCCGGGAGGCCGGGCTGCGCTGCTGGGCGTTCACCGGTCCCGCGCCGAATCCGCTGGCCGGGGCCTGCCACGAGGCGCTCGCCGTCGCCTGTCCGGACAGCCAGGTGGTGCAGGAACTGCACCTGGTCTCCACGCACGTGCTCTGCGAGTACGTCGACCGGGCGCTGCCCACCGCGCTGGCCGCCCTGGCCGGGCAGGCGGCCGCCGTCGCCGCCGGCCGCGGTGGCGGAGCGGCGCAGGCACCGGTCGACGCCCCCGGCCGGCCGGTGGCCGACGGGTCGGTGGTGCCGGCGGACGGCCCGCCGGTGGCCGACCGGTCCGTGGTGCCGGCCGACGGCCCGCCGGTGCGGACCGGGGTGGAGGTGGTGGTCGACGGGGTGGACCCGACGACCGACGGGCGACGGGGAGGAGCGGCGTGAGAGGTCCCCTGGTGGTCATCGGCGACACCCTGCTGGACCGGGACGTCGAGGGGGTGGTGAACCGGCTCTGCCCCGACTCGCCGGTGCCGGTGCTGGACGAGACGGCGTCCACCGACCGGCCCGGCGGGGCCGGTCTGGCCGCGGTCTTCGCCGCCGCCGGGGGCACCGAGGTGGCGCTGGTGACCGCGCTCGCCGACGACGCCGGGGCGGCCCGGCTCAGCTCGCTGCTCACCGCCGCCGGCGTGCAGGTGTACGCCCTGCCGTTGAGCGGTGCCACCCCGGAGAAGATCCGGCTGCGGGCACACGGGCGGGTGCTGCTGCGCCACGACCGGGGTGGCGCGGCGGGGGAACCCGGGCCACCCGGCGACGCGGTGCTCCGGCTGATCGCCGGGGCGTCGGCGGTGGTGGTCAGCGACTACGGGCGGGGAGTGGCCCGGCAGCCGGCGGTGCGGGCGGCGCTGGCCGCGACCGTCGCGCCGGTGGTCTGGGATCCGCATCCGCGCGGCCCGGTGGCCGTACCCGGGGTGCAGTTGGTGACGCCGAACGAGTCGGAGGCCCGGGAGCTGGCCAAGGTGCCGCCGGGCGGATCCCGGCTGGCGGTCGCCGCGCGGGCCGCGCAGGGGCTGCGGGACCGCTGGCGGGCCGGCGCGGTGGTGGTCACCCTCGGCGGCGACGGCGCGTTGCTCTGTTCCGCGGGGGCGACCCCGTTGATGGTCTCCGCGCCGGTCTCCGCGCAGGGGGACACCTGTGGGGCGGGGGACCGGTTCGCCTCGGCGGCCGGGCTGGCGCTGGCCGGGGGCGCGGTGGTCTCCGAGGCGGTCCAGGCGGCGGTCGGCGCGGCGTCGGCGTACGTGGCGGACGGGGGAGTGGCCGCCGCCCTGCCGGTGCCGGTGCGCGCCTGCCCGCCGGTGCTGGTCGGCGGTGGCGAGCGGATCGGGGCCGCCGCCGCCGGTGCGGTGGTGGCCGAGGTACGGGCGGCCGGCGGGACGGTGGTGGCCACCGGCGGCTGCTTCGACCTGCTGCACGCCGGACACGTGGCGACCCTCCAGGCCGCCCGGCAACTCGGCGACTGCCTGGTGGTCTGCCTGAACTCCGACGCGAGCGTCACCGCGCTGAAGGGTCCGGACCGGCCGGTGACCCCGCAGGGCGACCGGGCCCGGCTGCTCGCCGCGCTGAGCTGCGTCGACGCGGTGGTGGTCTTCGACGAGTCCACCCCGCACGCGGCGTTGGGCTGGCTGCGACCCGACGTCTGGGTCAAGGGTGGGGACTACGCCACCGGCGTCGGCGAGGCACCCGGCCTGCCCGAGGCCGACCTGCTCCGCCGGTGGGGCGGGGACAGCGTGGTGGTGCCGTACCTGGACGGGCGCTCCACCACCGACATGATCGCCGCGGCCCGTGGTGGCCGCCGGAGCCCCGCGCCGACCGGTGGCCCGCCACCGGGACCGGCCCGCGCGACGGCGGGTCCGGTCACGTCGGCCGGCTCGTCGGCGGGTACGGCCGATCCGACAGCGGAGGGGGCACGATGAGCAGCAGCAGCAACAGCAGTCCGTCCGGCGCAGGCCGGACCGTCCTGGTCACCGGCGGGTCGAGCGGGCTCGGCGCGGCGGTGGTAACCGCCGTCACCCGGGCCGGCGGGCGACCGCTGGTGCTCGACCGGCAACCTCCCGGCGACGGGGTGCCGTGGGTCGAGTGCGACCTGGCCGACACCCGGGCCGCCGAGGAGGCCACCCGGGAGCTGGCCGGGCGCTCCGGCGGGTTGGACGCGGTGGTGACCGCCGCCGGCATGGACGTGCCGGGCCGGCTGGCCGACGTGCCCCGCGAGACCTGGGAGCGGATCGTCACGGTGGACCTGCTCGCCACGGTGGCGGTGGTCCGGGCCGCGCTGCCCTACCTGGAGACGTCCCGGGGCAACGTCGTCACGGTCGCCTCCACCCTGGGCGTCAAGGCCGTCGGTGACGCCACCGCGTACTGTGCGGCGAAGTTCGGGGTGGTCGGCTTCACCCGGTCGCTCGCCGCCGAGCTGGCCGGCAGCGTCGGGGTGACCCTGCTGGTCCCCGGCGGGATGCGGACCGCCTTCTTCGACGACCGCGACCCCCAGTACCGGCCGGGTCCGGACGCCAAGCTCAACGATCCGGCCGACACCGCCGCCGCGGTCATGTTCGCGCTGTCCCAACCACCCGGCTGTGCGGTACGGGAGCTGGTGGTCTGTGCCGAACAGGAGACCTCCTACCCGTGATCCTGGTGTTGCGGGCGCTCGGCGTGGGGGATCTGGCCACCGCGGTGCCCGCCCTGCGTGCCGTGCGGGCCGGTTACCCCGACGAGGAGTTGGTGCTGGCCGCGCCGGCCTGGCTGGGGCCGCTGGTGGGGCTGGTCGGCGGCGTCGACCGGCTGCTGGCCACCGACGGCCCCGGCCCGCCGCCCTGGCCCGGTCCGCCGCCGGAGCTGGCGGTCAACCTGCACGGGCGGGGGCCGCAGTCGCACCGGACGCTGGCCGGCGCGGGCCGGCTGCTGGCCTTCAGGTGCCCGCCGGCCGGGCACCTCGACGGCCCCGACTGGCGCGACGACGAGCACGAGGTGGACCGCTGGTGCCGGCTGCTCGACTGGTACGGCATCCCGGCGGACCGCACCGACCTGGCGTTGCGGCGGCCGGCGTCGGGGCGGATGCCGGCGGGGGTGACAGTGGTGCATCCGGGCAGCAAGGTCGAGGCGAAGCGGTGGCCGGCGGACCGGTTCGCCACGCTGGCCGGGCGGCTGGCCGGGCGGGGGCACCGGGTGGTGGTGACCGGCTCGACCGGCGAGCGGGAGCTGGCCGCCCGGGTGGCGGCCGGGGCGGGGCTGCCCGCGTCGGCGGTGCTGGCCGGGCGGACCGACCTGGGTGAGCTGGCCGCGCTGGTGGCCGCCGCCCGACTGGTGGTCAGCGGGGACACCGGGGTCGGCCACCTCGCCACCGCCTACCGCACCCCGTCGGTGCTGATCTTCGGCCCGGTCCCGCCGGCCCGCTGGGGGCCGCCACCGGACCGGCCGTGGCACCGCGCGCTCTGGGCGTCGGGGGAGGACTGCGGTGGTTCGTCCGGGGTAGCAACAGCGTCGGGATGGGCGGCGCTCCCGGTCGACCGGGTGCTGGCCGCCGTGGACGAGGTCGAGGAAACGGTACGGGTCTGAGGTGCGACTACGGCGCAGTGATCCGGGTCGGGCGGGGTACGGGCGTCGCCGACGCGGCAAGGGCTGGACCTTCCTGGACCGGCACGGTACGCCCGTGCGGGATCCGGAGGTGCTGGGTTGGCTGGGCGAGCTGGTGATCCCGCCCGCCTGGGCCGACGTCTGGATCGCGCCGTACCCGAACGGGCACATCCTGGCCACCGGGACCGACGCGGCCGGTCGCCGGCAGTACCTCTACCACCCGCAGTGGCGGCGCAAGCGGGACGAGGCGAAGTTCGACCACGTGCTGGAGGTGGCCCGACGGCTGCCGGCCCTGCGCGAGCGCATCGCCGGCGACCTCACCGGCCGGGGGCTGAACCGGGACCGGGTGCTCGCCACCGTCGCCCGGCTGCTCGACATGGGCGCGTTCCGGGTCGGCAACGAGCAGTATGCGGTCGGGGAGGACGCCACCTTCGGCGTCTCCACCCTGCGCCCGGAGCACGCCCGGTCCCGGGGCGGCTGCGTGGTCTTCGAGTTCCCCGCCAAGGGCGGCGTCGAGCAGGTCCGTCGGATCGAGGACCCGGAGCTGTGCCGGGTACTGACCAACCTGCGTCGGCGGCGGCGGGCCGAGGAGCGGCTCTTCGGCTACTGGGACGGCCGGGCCTGGCGGGACGTGCGCAGCGACGAGGTGAACGGCTACCTGCGGGACGCCAGCGGCGGCGAGATGACCGCCAAGGACTTCCGGACCTGGCACGCCACCGTACGGGCCGCCACCGAACTGGCCACCGTGGGGACGCAGCGTTCCGCCACGGCCCGTCGCCGTGCGGTGGCCGGGGTGATGCGGGCGGTGGCCGAACTGCTCGGCAACACACCCACGGTGGCCCGGACGTCCTACGTGGATCCCCGGGTGGTCGACCTCTACCACGACGGTGTGCTGCTGCCGGTGCACCCTGAAGCCCCCCGTGAGCAGGTCGAACGAGCGGTGCTGGAGCTGTTGGCGGAGGCCTGAGCGCCCGCCCGCCGGGCGGTCGGGGCACCGGGGCGGGCCACCCGCGCCCCGGTTCCG
Organism: Micromonospora rifamycinica; assembly: GCF_900090265.1. Taxonomy (NCBI): domain Bacteria; kingdom Bacillati; phylum Actinomycetota; class Actinomycetes; order Micromonosporales; family Micromonosporaceae; genus Micromonospora; species Micromonospora rifamycinica. Next base: position 2,049,060 of record NZ_LT607752.1, on the reverse strand, counting down.
GGGACGGCACCGGGGCGGGCCGCCCGTGAGGTTGGGTCACGGACGCCACGCCGCGGTCCCCCGTTGCCGTCGGGCCGTCCGGTCGGGTGACCCTCGGCCCACCGTCAGTATGGCGAGCCCGGGTTGACTCCGGACGCCGGGTTGTTGACCATCCGTGCCTGTTGGAGGTGGAGCGTCCGGTACTCCTGGGGTGTCAGCTGATGGGCGGCGCGGAAGACCCGGCTGAAGTGCGCCTTGTCCCGGAATCCCCAGCGGGTGGCGATGGCCTGGACCGGTCGGTGCGCCAGCGCCGGATCGGCCAGGTCCCGCCGGCACCGCGCCAGGCGCAGCTCACGGATGTAGGAGGCGACGGTGGTCTGCTCCTGTTCGAAGAGCCGGTGCAGGCTCCGGACCGAGACGTGGTGCGCCTCGGCGATCGAGCCCGGGGTCAGGCCGGCGTCCCCCAGCCGTCGCTGGACGTGGTCGCGCACCTGGGCGAGCAGCGCCCGACGGCGTACCTCGCGGGGCACGTCGTCCTCGGCGACCAGGTGCCGGCCGAGCATGGTGGAGATCAGGTCGAGTGCCACCCCGCCGAGGCGCTCGGCGTCGGCCTGTCGGTACTGCTCCGGAAACGCGGTGATCCGGGTCAGGTACTGGGCGACCAGCGCGCCCAGCCCTTCGCTGGCCGACATCCGGCCCGCCAGCAGCGGACTGAGCCGTTCCGGCGGGACCGGCAGCGCGCCGTACGGGATCAGGGCGACCACGGAGGCGGCGTACCGCTGGTCGCCCTCCTCACCGAAGTGGCTGACCTCGTGCGGGCGCGAGCCGTCGTAGAAGGTGAACTCCCCGGCGTCCAGCCGGCTCTGCCGGCCGGCCTGCCCGACGACGCCGGTGCCGTTGAGGGTGAGGGCGAGCAGGTGGTAGTCCACCTCGGAGCGGCGGACCAGCTTCGCGGTACGGACCGCCTCCAGCGACGGGTAGCGGTAGCGCAGCAACCGGACCGGACCCAGGTCGATGATCTCGGCGCTGGCCCGGAAGTCGTGCTGGTGGTCGGAGCGGATCCGCAGCGGCGTCGAGGTGCGGGCCACCAGGTCGAGCCACATCCCGAACCGTTCCGCCGGCGGTAGTCGCTGCGTGTCGATGACTGTGCGGTGCACCATGTCCGGCCTCCCCGTCGGCGGGCACTACCGCTCCATTCTGGACGAAGGGGCCATGCGCCCGGCACCGGTCGGCCCGGACGGACACGGGCTGTCTCAGAGTTCGACCAGGGCCATCGTCCACTGTCCGTGATCGTCTTCCCAGAGGGTGACGACCTCGCCGACCGGGACCGAGTTGTACTCGTGCCGCTCGTGTTCTTCGGAGAAGTCGCCGTCCTCCTCGATGGCCGCGACGATGCGCAGGGCGTCCTCGCGGGTGCCGTCGGTGGCTACCCGGATGCGGGAGACCCGCCAGGTGACACCGCTGAGGTCGCGGCCGATGAGTGCACTACCGGGCACGAGATTCTTGTCGTCGTCGTCGATCTCGAAGAGCGTGCCGGCGCCGTCGACCAGGAGCGTGTCGGTGTCGCCGATCATCAGGCTC